>CAIPKV010000032.1 GCA_903865745.1 uncultured Verrucomicrobia subdivision 3 bacterium
CGAACACGCCTGCGGCTCTGAAAAACCTGCTTTGGGTGTTGAAAAATGGCTTGAAATGCCAGGGGACGAGAGGATAATCACGAACACGACCGGTAAAGCTCAATTTGAATCATGAACATCAACTCAAATGGGAAATCCCGGTCTATTTGCTTGGCCTTGCACTGGCATGGAGCCTGGCGTGGCGATCTGCTTCGCGTTTCCAGGGCCGGCTGATCATGCCAGCGGCACCAGGATGGGCGTGAAGGTGCTGACGGCCTATGGTATTCCTGCTACTGGTGCAGACGAACAACCTGAACAAGGGTGTGAGCGAGAACTTCAGCGACTCGAGGTGGTGACGAACTCGGCCAGCATCACTGCGACGAACATCACGATCATCAAGGCTGGCGTGACAAACTCGTATTACCCCCTGGTATGTCCGTAAAGTGGAATGAATATTCGTGACGGGCTTGGATTCCCGTCAGCAAAACCGGATCATGGGTTCCCGTTTGGGTCGGGCGGTGGCGCTATTGGGTTGGTGCTGCCGACCGATTTTATTCTGGCCCATCCCTTGAACCTGTAACCTGCTTCATAGAAACCTTTTATTAGTGAGGTTCGTCTGTTAGTGGCATAAGTGAAAACAAGGCTAGCAGAGGCAAGCTGACTGTGGTGGAGATGGTGGCGGAATTGGCGTTGCGCCTGGGCCAGCCGCATCTGGCGGACTATGGTGGGACGACCAACCCCATTTACCGCTCCGCGCCTCCTCGGTTCAAATCCGCGCTTAGGCCGCAGATAACATATTTTCTTATGTAAACAGCCAGCGTATTAAACTATAAAATACATAATAACACTCGACCGCTTTACCGATTTTGCGCTAGGCTGCATCCCGTTAATGAGCACTGTTCTTTGACAACTGATATTGTTGTAGCGGCGGGTAGGCAGACCGTCGCATTTGACTCCGGATTAGGCCATCAGGGCAGCCTTTTCCGAAAGTCCAAAACTCTCCTCCCTCTCCGGCACGGATGGCGCGTGCGGCGCACCGGGAGGGGGGAGAGCCTTCTCTGCTTTGGTGAGAAGGTGGTTCTATGCCGGATGAGTTGCCGCGCCTCGTAGCAGCCGACGTAAGGAGGCTCATTCTCGGTTTTCGTATTTGATTCTGAATTTAGATTGGAGCCTCGACAATTTAACGATTCAACACTTCGGCCTTTGTAACTTTGTTGTTCAACTGCGCTTTCAGGTTTAATGCCAATGGTAAATCGTAAATTTAGAAACAGGTGTGCCAAAATGTCACAAAAAACGGTAAAAAATCGAATTTAGGTAACCTTTGGTAACTTCAATTAACCTCAAGGGCTCAAAACTTCCAAATTTCCTATTAATCGCTAGGGACGTGGTGTCTTCACATCCGGGAAAACCGGGCATTGAATCCCAAAACGCCGTCGAACCATCTCCTGCACCGGGGGAAATACGTTGGCGAAGTAAAAAAATGAGTTGCAAAACTATGGAGCAAAAATGAAAATGACTAATATTTCAGAAAGTGTTCACGCCAGACGCAGGCAAGCAATCCTATGGGGAATGTAATAAAAATCAAAACCATAAATAAATCCCTAAATCAGAAACTTGTCACCCTCTTACCACTCATGACGCTTTTGACCACCGCCGCCTTCGCCGCTGACAATTTGATGGCAAAATACGAAAGGGAGAATGCTGCGCTTTCCGGCGGGTGCATTATAAACACCACCCACCCGCAGGGAACGTTGTTTTATCGGGCGTTGCATTGATCATGCAGAACCAGCAATCCCAGCAGATAACCACCCAATAAAATATGGCCGCTATCACCAGCAATCCCACGACGCAAGCTTGCAACCACAACGGCTTGAACTATCGCGGTTCTTTCGCTATCATGACCTCGCTTTTTTTCCTGTGGGGCTTCATGACCGTATTCAACGACATCCTCATCCCGCGATTCAAAGAGGCGTTCACGTTGAGTTACTTTCAGGCGATGCTCGTGCAGTTCGCGTTCTTCGGCGCTTACTTCATCGGTTCGCTGATTTATTTTATCATCTCGATCACGACCGGGGATCCGATTGCGAAAATTGGATATAAAAACGGCGTTGTCTTCGGTCTACTCATTGCGGCGACTGGTGCGGGAATCTTCTGGCCAGCTGCCAGCGCGGCTTCCTATCCGATGTTTCTCGCGGGCTTGTTCGTCGTCGGTCTTGGCTTTGCGATGCTTCAAATCGCCGCCAATCCCTATGTCACCATTCTGGGCCCGGAAAAAACCGCGTCGTCCCGATTGAATCTGGCGCAGGCATTTAATTCCGTCGGCACGACCATCGGACCGCTGATTGGTGGCTGGCTGATTTTTCAATACTTCGCCAAGACCAATGCCCACGGCGCGGATTCAGTGAAAGTGCCGTATCTCGCCTTCAGCATTGTGTTCGTAGTCCTAGCGGTGATTTTCTTTTTCATCCACTTGCCGCACGTCGGCGAAGGCAAAATTGAACGCGGCGCGGGCGCGTTGAAACATCCGCACGTAGTCCTCGGCGTGTTGGCAATTTTCATGTACGTCGGCGGCGAAGTTTCCGTTGGCAGCTCCATAATCAATTTTCTCGGGCAAAAAAATGTCGCCGCTCTAGGCCCGGTGGAGGCAAGCAAATATGTCTCTCTGTTCTGGGGCGGGATGCTCATCGGACGCTTCATGGGTGCCGTTGAATTAAGCGAAATTAAAACTCTCAACAAGCAACTTCTCCTCGGGGCCATTCCGCTGGTCGGCTTTCTGATCTTGTGGGCGACCCGCAGCTGGAATGTGGTGCAATGCTACCTGCCGTTTCTGGTGCTGTGCTGGGTGCTGTTCCAATTCGGTAAGGCTCTTGCCGGTCGCACGCTGATGATTTTTGCTCTGACCATCGTGGCGCTGCTGCTCGTGGCGATTCTCGTTGGCGGTAAGACGGCGATGTGGTGTGTCATCGGCGTTGGATTGTTCACCTCGATTGGCTGGCCGAATATTTTTTCGCTCGCGCTCGACGGCATGGGTGTTCACAAGAGCCAGGTTTCATCGCTGCTGGTGATGGCGGTTCTCGGCGGCGCGATTCTGCCGCCGGTGCAAGGCTGGATTGCGGACGTGACGAGGAGCCTGCAACTGTCCTTCATCGTGCCGCTCATCGCCTACGCCTACATCGCGTTCTACGGAGCGGTGGGGCATCGGATTGGTCGAAAAGTTCAAGGGGAAGAATGAAAGTTGGCTGCGCACAAGCTGTCATTGAACCTAGAAATCGCAGTTGAGTTTCAACTGGTCGAGTTTGGTTTGCCTTGAGCTAGCCATTCGAGGGGATCATCCGTGGTCTGGCGTGAGTGCAGGCGCAGAAAGTTGCCTTGGAATTCCAACTGCGGCGCAGCTGCCGCCAACCACGTGCGCAGCCTTTCGTAAAAGCCTTTTAACACCATCCACCTGTCGGATTTTACCGCCAGTTTGAGCGTGCGTTGCCGACCGCTTTGACCACTTGCGCCGCCATGAACAAAAAGTTCCGCCGCGATTTGATGGCTTCGGTGTGATGGCCCGGATTGAGCCCCATGAGTCGCGTGAACAGACTCCACAAGTTGTAAGTCAGCAGCACCAGCCGGGCGGCCAGTTCGGTCACCACCGCTTTCCCGGAGCAATAGCCCCGGAAGCCCCACTGTTTCTTCAAATCGTCAAACACGTTACCCGTGTCCGCCGGCTGGGCGCAAAGCAAGGCCGTCTGTTCGAACGTCGCCTCGCCCCGCTCCAGATTGGCCACATACTCCCAAGCCACGCTTGGTGAACCGGGACTACACTGCGAGGCGGGCAAGTTGCGGGATGTTTAGTCGGATGAGGGCCGATAATACAACCCCGCGAATATTTTTCATTTCATTGGCACCACGCGTGCTATTGGTTGGCGTGCAAAAGTTCATTTTTTTTCAGGTAAAAAGGAACCTGGGGACTTAACCGGGTCATGCCACCCTTACTTGGCTGGTCCCACAACTTTTTCCCATTTGATAAGAAGAGGTTTGGGGTCAGAATCGTCCACCCGCAGTCCACTGACGGTGATAAAAGTGTCTGATTCCAGCTTGTAAACGGACGATTTTGAGGTCGACTGAATCCGGCCATCGCTGCCCTCGGTCAGGTTTTTCAAGTTGGAATAGGTGAAAGCCTTGAACGAACCATGCGACTCGAGTTTGAAATCACACTCACCTTTAAAAAAGGTCTCCCCGTTTTTGTTTTCAATGATGATGGTCGATTTATTCCCTTTCACTTCTAACTTCCAAACCGAGCTGCCTTTCTCCGTGGTCACGGACGCCTGCCAGTTGCCCTGCAGCGTTGAGAGATCGTCCTTTAATTCACTCTCCGCTGCCAGCAAAGGTAGGCCGGCAATGTTGAGGACAAAAAAAAGACTCAAGAGTGAAAAGCGAGTGAACAGGTTTTTCATAATATACTTAGGCGATAAGCGATTTGGCTTTGGTTTATACAATCTAATCGTAGCAGGGAGTAGCGGATTGGCAATATTTATGGGATTATGCACTTGACAAACTTATGGGGCGGTTTAGGCTAACGACATGAAAGCGAAAGCACCTGCCAAAAGCCTTACCTTGATTCAGCTTTTTGACCGTTTCGACACCGATGAGAAGGCCCGCAAGCACCTTGAATTGATTCTTTGGCCTAATGGCCCGGTCTGCCCTCATTGCAAATGCAATGACCAAGCCAAGATTGCCGAACGTGCGGCGAATAAGGATAAGAAAATCCGCCCCGGTTTGCGGTTTTGCTCCAATTGCCAGAAGCAATTCACGGTAACAATCGGCACTATTTTCGAGGATAGCCATATCCCGCTCCGCAAATGGCTGATTGCATGGTATTTGCTTTGCAGTTCAAAGAAGGGGATTGCATCCCTCGCCCTGCAAAGGCTGTTGGAATTGGGCAGCTATCGGACAGCCCTGTTTATGACGCACCGCATCCGTTATGCCTTGCAGCAAACCACTTTTGCCGAAAAGCTGTCGGGCACCGTGGAAGTGGATGAGGCGAGCATCAAGTCACGGGCTGGTGATGGCCGGGAGTTTGGTGTCAAAGTGGCTGTAGTGGCAATGGTGCAACGGGGCGGGGCTGTCCGTAGTCAGGTGATGAAAACCGTTAGCGCAATAAACCTGAAAGAAGCGGTCATGGCGAACGTAGAGAAGCAATCACAGGTGCATACGGATAAACTGCAAGGATATGTGGGTTTGCGCTCTGACTACGACCACCGCTCAGTGAAGCATGGGGCCGGTGAATTCAGCCGTCACGAAGGGCCGGTTCATGTCACCACGGCCAATGTGGAGTCCTATTTCAGCCTCCTAAAGCGCGGGGTAGTGGGTACATTTCACCATATCAGCGAGAAGCATTTACCGCTTTATTTGGCTGAATTTGACTTTCGACACAGCCTACGGAATGAGACAGACGGGCAGCGCACGGATATTGCCTTGACCAAGGCGGCGGGAAAGCGTCTGATTTATAAAACGGCTTAAAATTCACTCATGGCCCCAAAACTAAGGTATATTACGCCTCTTTATAAACGGGATCAGTGGACGCGTTGGCAGGATTTATTCCACGGCACTAAATCTGCCATGCTCTGGACATTCGATGAGTGGCTTCAAAACCATAATGCAATGGTGAAGAAATTTAAAGCGCAAGGGGATGGGGATGTTCACGAAGTCGAAGTGGATTTTGATGCCTTCATTATTTGGACTAAGGCTGGAAATTTGCTGATCGATGGTAATACACGGAATGCATTCGCCGGGCATATCTTGCGGGAACGGATGAAAGCTGCCGGTGATTTCAGTTACTAGACCTGACTTCATGCCAATTGATGTAAGTCAAAACTTGGGATTATGCATCTGACAAAAGCACTATGAGTAAAGCCAAGGCTACCACACCGCGCCAAATGCCAGAATGGGCCAAAGACCCACTAGATTTTACCGTCCCGCCAGATGAAGCCTTAGGCCAGGGAGCCTATGCTAAACCCGCCAAAAGCTGGAAAAAGGCTTTGAAGTCGAAAAGGCGTAAAAGTTGACAGTTTTGCGGATAGGTATGCGTATTTGGATGGAAAGTGTTATCGGCGGAAAGACAACCTTGGTACTCAAAAAGGGAAGAAAGCGTAAAATTACCCTTTCCCGGTCACAGTGGCAGGGTGTTCTAGTCCTGCTTAAATCCCATATTCAGTCTCCAAATTGACCTCCATATCTGTTCTGGGTGCTTTGCCTCCGCTATTCGTCCAAGCCTTAACCGTCATTTCAAAAAAGGCATCATCAATCTCCTTATAAGCCAAGACGTGAATCAGGATTCTATGCCCGTTAATCCTGAAAATCTCGCTTCTTTTATGGGTATGCGGTCCAGTCATATTCTTTGATTTCTTCGCCTGTTCTATCAGGTTCAAAGGCTTATATCAAATTAAGTTTGTGATGTGCATAATCCCAAATATTTAAATTAAGTGTAAACCGTCTGATTCAAATCCAGAGACGCGATTTGTCCTCGATTTTGAACCCCGATTAAAGTGATTGAATATTGCTTTTCCTGCGCTTTCATTGACTTGACGCTGCGCGGGTGATCGAATTTTACTTACCAGTTGCAATCCACCACGAACTTGGATGCGCCAGTCTGGCAGAGTCTCGGCAGCCCGATCACCGCCATCAGCAACTCCATCTCCACGTCCGACCTCCCCGGTGTCGGCCAGCAGCTTTTTTACCGCGTGCAATTGGTGCAGTAAATCAGATGAGAGACTGGGTATAGAAGGCACCAAAGCGGTGGCGGTGACGTCGGTTGGAGTTGAAGCTTGTGGAATAATAATGAATCCGCAAAAGCCTTTTGAGCTGATTGTGGACCTGCCATTTCTATTCGCCATTGTAGTCGCGCGGAGCGAGTTTGTTCGTTCTTGGGCGTGGTGAATGACCTGTGACCTCCGCTGCGGGAGTTGACCGCAGAATTATGAAGTCGCTATAACGGTTTTCATCAACATTGGCGTCCTGACAAAACCGCAGGGCTGACCTACCACCCCCCAATGCTCCAATGTTGTTGTGATTTCCTATGGTTAGCCTTCATTCCGCCGGCACCAGTTGCACGCTCCGCAAATTCATCGGGTGCCAGCCTTCGGCGACCGGTTTCATGGTCAGGGTGGCCCGGCCGGCGCCGAGATCGAGTGTGCCGGATAGGTCGATACGCGTGAAGGTGTAGTAATCCGGAGCGACCGGCGCGGTGCCGGAAACTTTCTGTTCGCCTGCCAGGATTTCAAAGTTACCTCCCGCCGGCGCCGCGATCTCCGCCGACACTTTGAATTTGCCGGGATGTTCCACTTTCAAAGTCCAGTTCACTGTATCCTCTGGATTATACCAATAGCCGATGTTGTCCTTGCCGCCATCGGATTCGTATTGCAGGCTGCCCTGCAATTTCGCCTCGCTGGCCGGCAACCGCACCGCGCCGTCCGCGGCCTGGAAAATGGGTGGAGAAATGGTTTCCGGCGGGCCCTTGATTTTCAAAACAATCGTCGAGGAAATGTCGTCTGGTGCCGTCACGGGGACTTTGACTGCCACGTCATCCACCGTGCGGGTGAACTTCAATTTCCTGCCCGTCGCGAGCAGGCGTGCGGACTCCACGGCATTCTTCAAGCCCGGCACCAGCAGGATGCCATTCGTTGGCCAGCTAAAGACGTGCAGGTAGAGGGTGGTGGTTTTACCGTCGGGGGCGATTTTCTTGGTGCAACGTCCCCACGACAGCTTTACGAATGGGCTGGCGGTCGTGCCGTAAATCGCCCCGCCGTTTACTTTCATCCACGCGCCAACGGCTTTGAGCCGTTCTACTTCGGGCGGCGGGATTTCCCCCTCGCTGGTCGGGCCGACGTTGAGGAGATAGTTGCCGCCTTTGCTGGCGATGTCACACAGGTTGCGGATGAGCGTGGCGGTGGACTTGAAATTCTGGTCGTCGCGCTTGTAGCCCCAGGTTTCGTTCATCGTCATGCACGTTTCCCAATCGCGGCCGGGATAGCCTTGCGAGGGGACGTATTGCTCCGGCGTCTCGGTGTCGCCACCGATGCCCCCGCCGAGCCGGTTGTTCATGATGATGTCGGGCTTGAGCGAAATGACCGCATCGTAAATTTTTTTCGCCCGGTCAGGGTTCATGTTTTCCGGCGTGTCCCACCACAGCACGACGGGGAACCGGCCATAGTGCGACAGGATTTCCTTCACCTGCGGCACGGCGATGTGGTCGATGTAGTCATCCATGTCGTGCTGCTGTGCCGGGTCCCACTTGCCGCCGGCAGCCGCGCCGCCATTGTTCCAGTCCTGCGCCTGCGAATAATAAAAGCCGAGCTGAATGCCTTCCTTCTGGCAGGCGGTGGCGAGTTCCTGGAGGGGGTCCCGGCCGAACGGCGAAGCGTGCGTGATGCCCCACGGACTGACCTGCGTGTCAAACATGGCGAATCCATCGTGATGCTTGCTGGTGATGATGATGTATTTCTGGCCGGCCGCCTTCGCGAGCTTCACCCAGTCCTCGGCGTTGAATTTAACGGGATTAAAAACCTTCGCGTAGGTTTGATATTCGGCCATGGGTATTTTTCCAGAGTTCATGATCCATTCGCCGATGCCGCCCACGGGCTGGCCGTGATAATATCCCGCCGGCACGGAATAGACTCCCCAGTGGATGAACATGCCGAATTTGGCCTCGCGCCACCACGCCATGCGGGCGTCGTGCTGGGCCTTGGTTTCCCCGGCGGCGCCAGCGGTCACGCTGATGAGCAACAGCCAGGCAACAATGCAGTGAGGAAAGCGGAAGGTTTTCATATTTGGTTGGACTGCTTCTTTTACTATCCGACCGGCAGGAAATAGCAAGTCCGCCCTGAAAAAATTGATCGGAAATTGCTTTTTATGCGCTTTCATTTGCTTGACGCTGCACGGGTAAAAGCGCTCCCGGTCTACCCGGATTACGCCGCCGTGAATGGAAATGTCAGCCAAGCCAACCTGTTGAGTGTTCTATACACGGTATAAACCGGGATTTTCCAAATGCCAAGCATGTCATCGTTAACAACCCATCCGACCCGCTGTCATACGAGCGCTGCCTCTATACATTGGAATGGATCAATCCGCGACTAAATGACGAAGTCATCAACCTCCAAGTGCGGGTGGATCCGGTAGCGGGGCCGTTGCTGGCGCTTATCGCGATTACGGCGTTGCGGTAATTAATTCATCGCGAACCCGCGGGGCTTCGAGCCTGTTTGCGGTGCCAAGATTTTGATTTATTTGCGGTGGCGAGCCTCGGCAAAACATTCCAAAATAATTCGCTGGTAAAGCAGCGCCTGCTGGTAGCGGTCGGTTTCCTCAACCAGTTTCCCGCGCGCATTGGGAAACAGGCGGGCGTAATCATACGTACCCGATAACAGTTCGGGCGCGAAGATGAGAACATCGCCCGCTTTGGCGTGGGCGAGGAACCCCCGCATGGCGCGTGTCCATATCGTGCGGAAGTCGGCAAAGTAGTCCGTCACCCCGCTCGCCGCGACCGGGCGTGATGTCTCGTCGTCCACCGGCATCTGCATGTGGCCGGGGCTGGCGATGCGTCCGTGCATGAATCCGACGCGATCAAAAATCGGCGACATGAATTTCATTTTCATATCGAGACCGCCGTAAACCATTTCCTGGCCGCAATAATAGTGGCTGAAGTCGCCGTTGAAGAGCACCTCGGGGAATCGCTTGGTGATTTGTACCGTTCGCCACATGTCTTGCGTGATTGTGGCGCGATGGGTTTCAATGAAAATTGGCAGCCGGGTCTTTGCCGAGGCGTTCAAGATGGACTCCACCAGACGATAAACCTCGTCCTCCTCCTCGATGCCCCAGCCGGCGTGGACGGTCAAACATTGGTCGCCGCGATCCGCGTGCTGGGTGGCGATGGGCAGCGCCTCCGCCGGCGTGTTGATGCGGTCGAGACCGCAAAAAGGCATCACGCCCGCGGAGGGCGGTTCGCCGCCGGTGACTTGCACACCGTCAAAGCCGTCAGCGCGCAAGCGGGCCATGCCTTCGTTACCTTCCAGTCCCGGCCAGCGGCTGTCGGCACGCAGGTCGCTTAGGTTGTCCAAGTTGAGATATACGCGCAGCTTCGGCGCGTCGGCAGAACCGTCGTTGAGATAGTGGCGCATGCTTAAAATTCGTCGAACGCGATTTGTGATTCGGAAACGCCCAAGGCGGCCAGCATTTTTCGGCAGGCGGCGATCATTTGCGGCGGACCGCAGAGATAAAACTCGACGGCCCGAAGGTTTGCGTGGGATTTGAGGTATTGCTCCAAGACGACTTCGTGGATAAGACCGCGATGTCCAGTCCAATTATCCGCCGGCAGCGGGGCGGACAGCGCGAGGTGGAAACGGAAATTCGGAAATTTCGCGGCGATGCCCGCGAAGTAATCCTGATAAAAAATCTCCTGCCGGGAACGCGCTCCATACCAGAAACTCACCCGGCGTGCCGTGGCTTCGGTTTCAAACAGGTGCGACAAGTGCGCCCGCAACGGCGACATGCCTGCGCCGCCACCGATATACACCATTTCCTTTTGCGTGGGCTTGAGGTGAAAGTCACCGAATGGCCCGATGGCGCTGACGATGTCACCAGGTTTGAGGTTGAACATATAGGCCGAGCCGACGCCGGGCGGGCAATCTTGCCACGGCGGTGGCGTGGCGATGCGGACATTGAAGCGCAACGCGGACTCGGTGCGGGCGTTGCTGGCGAGTGAATAATTGTTGCGCCGTGAGTCGCCGGGATGTTTGGCAACGAGATCAAACAGGTGATGTGCACGCCACACGGTGGCATACGGCTCGGGGATGTCAAAATCACGGAAGCAAATCCTCCCGTAGGTCGGGATTTCGAATTGCAAATAGTCTCCGGGCGTGAAGGCGACAGCGTCGCCAGGCGCGATCGGTTCAAGGACCAGTTCCTTGATGAAGGTGGAGACGTTGCGATTGCTGACGACGCGAAGGTTGACCGTTCTGGTTGCGCGCGCGCCCGCGCCGCCCGGGCGATTGACATTTAGGAACAGCCGGCCGTTGCGGGTTTTCAGCGGATAGGTGCGCAAACCGCGGCAAATCGGCGTGCGCGCGGGTGAGCCATCGGCAAGGTGGAAACGTCCGTTGTGTTTCGGACACTCGATCGTACCGCCGATGATGACGCCGTCAGCCAGATGGTTGTTGCCGTGGGTGCAAATGCCGTCCGTGGCGAAGAGCGAGCCGATCTCGTCCCGGCAGAGCGCGTAGGTTTTCCGGCCATGGTCGAAGCGGATGACCTCCGACTTGCCCAGATCCGCCGCCGCGCAAATTTCAATCCAGCCCTCAGCATCCGTTGCGTTGGTCGAAGCGCGTATGCCTGCCGCCGCCCGCGCGGACGCCGCCGGCAACTGACGTTTGACGTGATAGGCGGGATCTTTGACCTGCCGGAGAACGGTGGGCAGAAGTTCCCGCCACGCGGAAAGAATCGAGGGATACGGTGCCGGACAGTCGGATTTAATGACGGCATGTAATTTGGGCAGCGCATGATAAGGCACGAGCGGGAACATGTGATGCTCGACGTGGTAGTTCATGTTCCAATAGATGAAGCGGCTGATGGGGTTCATGTAAACCGTGCGGCAGTTGAGGCGATGGTCAAGGACGTTCTCGGCCAGACCGGCGTGTTGCGGCGTGTTGTGGATGATCATGAGCCAAGTGCCGAAAAATTGCGGCAGCACAAACAGGAAAATCGGAATCCAGCTCTGCCAGACAAGGGCGGAGGCAATGACCAACCCGTAAAGCGCGACACATAACCGCGCATTCCGATAGACCTTGGAAAATTCGCTAGCTGGAATGAACGTGCGCTCGGCCGCCGACATGCGGCCCAACGCATGGCGGAACAGACTTGGGTAATACGTGCCGTAACCGCTCACGTTGAAAAGGCTCAGGATCAGCGCGCGAAGGTCGGGCGGACGGGGAATCTGAATCTCCGGGTCGCGGCCGACGATGATGGTGTCGCTGTGATGACGGTTGTGACTCCAGCGCCAGACCACGGATTCCCGCATGACCATGAAGGAGGCAATTTCATACAACGCAGAGTTCATCCAGTCGGTCTTAAACGCGGTTCCGTGACCGCACTCATGTCATCGGGAATCGGAACTCGTGCCGTAAAGGACGGCATAAATAAGGTAGGGAATCGCCACCCACCAGGTGCCCAAGAGGGCAACCGTGGCAGAGCCGGTTGCCAACAGCAGAAGAAACAGGAGGGCCGTATCGCGGATCGCCGGCCCGTCCCGGCGTTCGAGGAGTTGGCGCAATTCCGCCTTCGGAACCGGGGTGGTGTACCACTCGGCCTCGGCCAGGCCTTTTTCCACCGCGAGTGCGGCACTCGCGCCGGTGAGGCTGTAATCGGGAGCTATCGTCTGGCTCATAAGCTGGGATTTTTCAGGCGTTAAAAGGCGTGCTGGCGGTTAAGGATTGAAAATACAACAGGATTTTTAACCCGCAAAATATTTTTTATCAAACAGATAGACTTTGTTCCCGCCATGTGATTGACCACATAAATCTCACTCCCTTTTCTATTATTATAGTCACTATGTTTCAGACGACATATTCAGCTTTAAGACTTTTGAAGCTTGGCAACTCCCAAAACTTAGCAAATCGGTTCTCTCCTATAAAATTTTGAATCATTTCTGGATCACTAACACATTCCTGTCGGAATAGTGCAAGCAACCCCGAAGCATCATCATCAGATGCAAGGGCGAGACAGCTGCGATAGAGGGCCTTACCATCTTCGGGGTTGAGCGAATATGCACGCAAAAAAGCTCGCGCGGCGTCTCGGTGGCGTCCCACTTTGGCAAGACAGATACCATAATTAAATTGGCATGTAGCCATATCTGGGTTGCGTCGCACTAGCTCCTCAATTATTGGCAAGCCCTCGGCAAATCATCTCTGGCTCGCCAGAAATAAATATTGATCGATGATGTTCATTCTGAACCACGATTTACAAGTGGGCCGCTTGTGGCGTTTTGCCAATTGTTTTCGTGCGCCTCAAAGTGTTCTGCGGGTGTTAGAAACTCAATGTTATTTGGGTCACCAGCCATATCCGGGTGATCAGCCACATTATTAATATGGTGACCTTGAAAACTGGCACTTTGCCATTTTACTGGAAGGAAATTGCTTTTCCTGCGCTTTCATTTACTTGACGCTGCGCGGGTAATTCCGCCACCGTGCGCATCAATCCGCTGGCCCCGGTTATCCGGCCAGATTTCACCGGGTTGAATGGCTTGAGCCAAAGGAGGAACTTTTTCCGCCAGCAGCGCGTTCAGCAATCCGGCTGGCGCTTCCGCTTGGCCAGCGATGTGATAGCGTTGCGGTTGACCATGCTCGGGGCGGTCAACCGTGCCGTTTGGATGCACGGTGATAGTAGCCCATTTGCCTCTTTCGTAATCAAAGGTCGCGCCGTCATCTTCAAGCAGTTTGCAAGGACGCAGGTTGTCGCCATAGGCCGCCAGATGAACTTTGAAAACAGTCTGGTCGCTGATTGTCAACAGCGGTTCAGCCAGCGGCAGCAGCGTGCCGTCCCGCACGAAAACGGGCGGGTTTTCGGCACTGGCGGTCAGCACATGCCGGCCACCCCCGGACAAGACCGCCCCGGTCCAAAAGTCGCGCCAATTGCCGGCAGGAAAATAAATTTGACGCTGCCACGATTGACGCGAACCGCCCTGTTTTTGCTCGAACTCCACGTCCCGCAATTCAAGGCGTTTTGGCTCAGGCAATCGCAAAGTATATCCCTTACCGACCAACAAGCGATAGTGCCCGGGTTTTTCCACGTTGAACTGGTAGGCTTGCTCACTCCAGTTGGTGGCATTCATCCTGATGTTATTTTTGTATAAATCGCCGACGTCCGTCTCTTGCCCATTCTCGACCCGCCTGAGGCGCAGACTCATCTGGCCAAGGTCACCACGGGTGGAGAACCGGGCCACGCAGGGACCGGCCTTCAGGTCGAATTCCATGGAACCGCCTGGCAACCCGTCAGCAGCACTGGCTATATCCAAACTGACAACGCCGCCCTGAAATTTCATAAGGACACCAGGATCGGCTTTGAATTGAGACGCCTCGGTCAGTTCAACCCGATACATCTCGGTGAATGCGTTCTTATCCGTGATAGGTGCGATCAGGATGTCAGATCCAAGCATCCATTCATCATCCAACAAACGGGTGTTGGCATCCTCCGGCCAATCTGCCACCAGCGGATGCACTGGTGAAATTCCCTTGCGATGATAGACGCCATAGGCCTGATACAGATAAGGCATCAGCATCATGCGCAAATCAGCAAATCGGCGGGTCAATGCCGCATAAGGATTATCGGCCGGCAATAATTGGTTGCGCTCATTGGCACCCAAATCCGGTTGACGCCAAATCAAATTGGGGAATTGCCAGCCGTCGATGACCATCATTGCGGAAAACGTGGATGATCCCAGTCGTAAGGCATAATCGCGAAAGTCGCGGGCGTCACGGACTTCCGGTTCCCACAGAAGCCCCTGCACCCCGGCGCTAAGATTATAGCGCAGATAATCGGGAAAGTCGTATTCATCGCTGTAGAGCACCGCCGGCAGCGGGGCGGCAAACGCCTGGTTTGCCCTGACCAAGCCGAATGTGCGCCGGTTTTCCTGGCGGAACGCCTCGTCAATGGCAGAAAGGCCCAAACGGCCAAGGAGATTGTGCATCAGCTCGCCATCCGCTCCGCTGGGAAAGGTGGTGAATTCAGGGAACTGCCATTCCTGGTTCGCCCCCTGGATGTTTCCGGAGCCGTCAACCTCGTCGAGTTTGAAACTTCTAATACCCTTGCGCAGGAAATTCTTCACCAAAAAATCACGGTAGTCGCTGCGCACCATCCGATCAGCCAGATCCGGGACAACCCCGCGCCACACTTCAAAATCACCAAAGCGGTTGCCCAGAATCGGCACGAGGGGAGAAGAGGGGTCAAGGTATAACTGGCACCACAACCCCATGTCATATCCCTTCTGCAGCACCTGCCAGCCAAAATGGTCGTTGAATTTGTTGGTATCCCAAAGGTATGAACTGGAATAGGCATGAGTATGCCACCCCGGCTCCAAGCTCGTGGTGGTGACGGGAATCTGATCCTGCTTGAACTGGTCGCACATTTTTAAAACCGAATCGCCATTTAGCATCGCCCCGAAGATATAACGCGGCCCGATTCCGGCCAGCGACGGCAGGCAGCCGCCGCCGGAATAGAGGTTGTATCTGGCAATGGCATCGCCCATTGCAGGCCCGGCAAAAAGATAAATATCCACTCCCGGGGCGGCGGGGACCCCCACATAAACCGAGGCAATGTCAAGCTTTTCCGGGCCGTAAAGAGCGGAGACATCCGTGATGATTTTACGCTCGCCGGCATTGCTTTGGAGGGAAGACACATCCGCCAGCCGCTGTTTCTCGCCGATGGAAAAGGTCAGATAGCGGGCGCTATCCACCAGCACGCCATAGCCGGCCGTGCTGACATAGAACGGCACTGGAGCGTGACTCATTCCCTTCCCGTCATTGTCACCGCTCATTGCAAAAAGCGTGCGCCGCCAGCCGTTTTGTTCCAGGTGCTTGCATTGCAATCCCAGCCCGTAAATCACTTCGCTGTTGGCAAGCGGAAGTTCGATGCGGCACCCGCGTGCCATTCGAACTACATGGATGGCGGCAAGCGGCAGCGGAAGATCTTCCACTTTTGGCATCGCAGCCAGGGAGTCGGTCAAGGCGGGCAGTTTCACCATCGAGGGCACAATCCTCTCAGGTTCACCGGCGCGCAGACGATAAACGCCGGGAGCGACTTCGCTGACGGACACCTTGAGTTCCTCCGCAGACGGTCCCGCCATGGCGGCACGCATAACGGTCAGCGAGACGATGACGGTAAAGCGGAATATTACGACTCGCATGGAGACGTAGAATCGACTATTCATGACTTAGTTCTTTTAAAATTCCTTTAAATGTCATCAAAATTCAGGCGTTTGAAATCCATCATTTGCTTTTTCCATGCATGAAACGGCCTTGCAAGGTTACTGATAGGAAATTGCTTTTCCTGCGCTTTCATTTACTCGACGCTGCGCGGGTAAACCCCATGTGATCGAAAAAGATCCCGGGCAATGTGACGTCGGCGTGAGCCGGACTGCCCGGCAACAAAATCGCTCCCATTGAGCATAGAATGCGTTCTAGTTTGGTCATCGTGATTGCTTGCATAATTTTTATCAGTTCTAGGTGAGGACGATTTCCAGTTTTTCTCCGGCAGAAATCTGCGCGGAATTTTCCAAAGTGATTAAAACGCGTTTCCCTTCACGTTTCAATTCCGCCGCGACGGATTTTCCGGTCTGTAAAACCTGTGCCGAATTTGCCGATTCACTCTCTAGCGCGATGGTTTTCAACTTCAAGCTGCCCCAGCGCAAAATAATTTCCACCTTCTGACGTCCACTTTTCACCTTCTGGCCAAAGCTGCCCCAGCCTTCGGCGCTGGTGAAGGCGCACTTGAAATTGTCCGGCGTCAGTTTCGGCGCGAAACCGATGTGCTGCTTCGGACCGTGATACTCGAAGCCGCACGCCGCCAGAAAAACGCCGAAGCTGGCCATGCTGCGGGCATAATGATCGCCGCACTCGACTTCATTCCACGGATTGCGGCGCGCGGGGTTGTAGCGGTCATGCACGGCGCGTTCGATGGCGAGTCCTTCGAGCAGCATTCCCTCCCAAATCATATGACCGGCGACCTGATGCTCGAAGCCGTTCATGCACTCATCAAAATAACCTGCCGCCCAGTCCGCGCCCTTGCCCTTGGCCTGCGCGTAATCCCAGTCGCGGCGCGGAAAGGTGCACATCAGCAGGCCGGCCTCGCCCGGCATCGCATACCAACGCCCCGGTTTATAGACTGCGCGGTACGGCCCGACATCCGGCGAAAAATTGTATCGCCAAAGGGATTTCAGCGCGGACAAAGTCTCCTTTGCCGGCAGCACGCGGCCAAGGCCCGCTTGAAATGCCCAGCTCTGCCCCATCACTTGATCTATCTCGCAGCCCGTCCCCGAATTGATTGCATCCAGATGTTTGGGGTCGGGCAGGTTGATAAAGTATTCTCCATCGAAAAGCCGGGCCACCATGTTTTTTGAACCCGCCTCGGCAATCGTGCGACATTCGGCTGCGAAGGAATCATCTCCCATGTCCGCCGCCATTTCAGCCACCGCCCGCAGACTGGCCAGATATAAGCCGCTCAACCATGCCACCGGTCCGTACCATTCCGCATCCAGCGTGTTATGTTGTGCGCCCTCCAGAATGCCATCGGCATTGTCATCCTGCTTGATCAGCCATTGCATTGCTTTTTTGATGCTGTCGTAATTGCGCTTGAGAAAAGCATTGTCCGGCGACATTTGGTGATCACGATAGGCCCGTAGCAGCGTGCCTGCCTGACCGTCAACGGCCTGGCCGGCTTGGAATTCTCCGCGATGATCAATCATGCCGTCAGGCTTGAAGGAAACGGCCGGATTAAAATCGGCCCGTTCGCGCAGCAAGATGTCGAGCTCAGGAAACAGCCGGCCCATGGCCTGCTCATACTGCCAGACGTGTGTGCAAGTTCCGGCGCAACAGCCAACCCCTTCCCAGCCGTAAAACCGGCCGTTCGCGAACCGGTGGCTCGTGGAGGTGGCGAGAATGGATGCATTCAAAAAAGTCCGGTCGAGAAACCAAAACGGCAGTGTGGAGTCATACCAGGTGTCCCGCCACAACTTCGTCTGGCCTTCGAGGCGCGAAAAATCTCCGGCCACATAGGCCGCCACGGCCTGCGCCGAGGTAAATTTCGTGGCGTAATACCGGCCGCAGTCCGTGAACGAATTCTTGATGGAAAGATTCGGAAAATGCCACGCGAGCACAAACGTCACCGTCTTCGACTCGCCGGCGGCGAGCGTCAATTTTTGACCGAGCGAGCCGGTGAGTCTTTCGCTAAACGCGGCGGATTTTTCCCCGCTCGTTTCATCCGCGTCGCCGATCAACGCGAGCGACATCGTGCCGAAGTCGGAAAGTTTTTCAATCGACTCGGCATTGCCGCGCGAGTCGGTGAAGGTGATTTTGCCGACGCCAACGTTGCCCCAACTGCTGGTGGCGTCGTCAATGATTTCGAGGTGCGCCGTTTTTCCGGCGTAGGCGGCGACTTCAAAGGATTGCAGCGCCATGCTGTTTTCATCCTTGCCCGAAGCGGTGAACACCGGCTTGCCATCCACCACCAGCGAAAGGCCAAGTTTGGAATCTCCTTTGGCCTTGCCGCCGCCGATCCAGGCTGCGATGAAATTTCTTTCAATGATAAATTCGTGGCTCACGAGCTTTCCCGTCGCGCCGTCCTTGGCCTCGATGGAATCGCCGGGCGCGGTGGCGTGCGAATTCACCACGCGCGCGGTGTCGCCGCCCACGTCGCCTTGATACGACGGTATCGCGCTTTTCTTGACCGGCCCGCTGCCGAACGCCGTCCCTTCCACCGTCCAGCCGTCGTAGTTCTCGTGATTCCAGTCTTCAAAAACAATGTCGGGCCGCGCCGGCTGGCTGGAATTCTCTTCCGCTTCCGCAGCGCAAACCAGCATCGTCGCGCCGCTGGATTTTACGAAGCTATTTTTTAAAACGCCGCTGCGTTTGCGGTGATACAGGCAAACGCCGTTTTCGAGTTCACCGGTCAGGGTCGCTTCCAACGGCCCGGCGGACGTGTTGCGAAGCGTGAATTGCAGGAGGGTCGCGGGCAGGCTGGAGTCATCGGTGTTCAGCGGGATGAATGGCGAAAATGCCTCCAACTTGACTGTCACCGGCACGTTGGCGTCGGCGTAGTTCACTACGCCAATCGGATATTCGCCGCGAAAACTCACGTCGGAAAAACCGTTGCGGTCAAGCGACACCCCTTTGTCGCCGAGCTTGAGCGAAAACTTTTGCGAGATCGGCGAACTGGGAGTCACCGGTTTGGCGTAGTGCGCTGCGCCGGTGCTGATGGATCGGTTGAAAATATCCCAATGCCAAAGCCGCCCGTCGCCGCCGAGATACAACTGGCCCGCGCCAATCCCGCCGATGGGCATGCCGACATATTTGAGTTCGCTGCCGCGCAAGACTTCCGGTGTGCCGCGCGCAAACAAAGATTTCACCCAGTCCGGCGACAGCTTTTTATCAGCGGGAACCAGATGGTCGAAATCCTCGCGCGAGAACGGTCCGGCCATGGCGGGCAGGCGGGAGAAGGCCAGCCCGAGGATGGTGGCCGCGGAAGTTTTCAGAAAATCACGCCGCGCCCAGTCGTTTGAAGAAAAATTGGATTCTTGTTTCATATTTGATGGCTGGTGGTTTAGTCCAATAAACGAGTTGTTCCAAATTGAAACAGGCGACGGTTCCCTTGGTTTTATTCATATTTTGAAAAATGTGATTTTTATGCAAGGCTGTTTTCCGGTTTTTCGTCGGCAAAAATGTTCGCAAAATTTTTGAAGGTCGGCAAAACTCGATTTCCCTCTCGATTCGAGTGAACCACCACCGGTTTTCCGGCGTGCCAAACTGTTGCCGGATGGACAGTGTCGCTCGCCAGCGCGATGGTCGGCAAATTCAATTTGCCCCAAGCAAAATAATTTCTGCCTTCTGCCTTCCTTCTTCTGCCGTTTGGCCAAAGCTGCCCCAGCCTCCCGCGTCAGCTTCGGCGCGAACCCGATATGTCTATTCGGGCCGTGATTTTCAAAACCGCATGCGGCGAGATACACGCCGTAGCTGGCCAAGCTGCGCGAATAATGGTCGCCGCATTCGATTTCATTCCATGGATTCCGGCGCGAAGCGCATAGCGATCATGTGCGGCGCGCTCAATCGCGAGACCTTCCATAACCAACTGATAGAAAATTGGGTTCTTCGCTGTTTTCAGTGGAATTCATTAACAATCTTGTTATTTGCGGAGCCATTTACCCAACGCTGGATGGGTTAACCCGTCTACAAATGACTGAGACTGTGCCAGGTGAAATCCTCTCCCCGGGGGAGAGGAAACAGGTGAGGGTGGGCGTCAAACCATTTAGAACCATGAACGTCCGCGTCCCGAAGCAACCCGCCGCCATGTTTGGTTGTGTATTTTAGGGGAGGTATTAAAATCGGCACTCCAATGGATGATTGGCAATTCACCGTCCCACGGGTCCCATTCTATTCCACCGAAAACAGCGGGGAACCGAAAATTGCTTTTGATTTGTTTTCATTTACATGACGCTGCGCGGGTAAACTGATCTTTCCTGACAATCGGCATCAAGCGAGTGCTCTTTGCGCTTGCCACCATTTTTTAACCGCATAGTAGGCTTGAATTTCCCATTCGAGCAGGATTATATCCCTCCTTCCATGAAAAATAAGTTATTCTTCGCGACTTTGTTGCTGATGCTGGCTGCGGTGAGTTCACCTGCGGCGCCGGTTGCAAACGATCCGCTGGTCGAAGCGTTTCAAAATCCACCCGCCGCAGCCCGGCCTAGGGTGTATTGGTGGTGGTTGGGGCGGGTGTCAAAAGAAAGCATCACCCGCGATCTGGAAGCGCTCAAGGCAAAGGGCATTGGCGGCATGGTGCTCTTTCAATGTGACGACGGCATATTGCCCGATGCGATCTTTGGAAAATCCAAACGGGTGTGGAGTCCGGAATGGACCGAAATGGTGCGTTTTGCCAGCTCTGAAGCCAGACGACTGGGGTTGGATTTCATTGTCAATTGCGCCGACGGCTCGACAGGTTGCAGCGGCCCTTCAATCGACCTGGAGAACTCCGGACAGATTATCGCCAATTCCGGCATCCGCGTCAAAGGCGGCTCTCGCATCGAGGTCCAGCTTCCACAACCGGAAATCCGTGAGGGTTTTTATCGCGACGTGGCCGTGATTGCTTATCCAGTTCAAAGCAGCCTGGAGCAAAAGCCAAAACGGATGATGAATGCCGCCACAGTGAAAGTCTCAAGCATGGAGGACTTTTACTATTTCGAAACGGAATACCTTTTTGATGGCGATATCAACACCATCTGGACCTCGAACGCCGGAAAACCGGGCGGAGAGTATATTGATCTGACCTTTCCTGAACCGTTCACCACGACAGGGGTGTTTATGATCCCCCGCAATGGCTGGACGCCAAGCGTGGTGGACGTGCAGGTGTCGGATGATGGAATGACCTACCGCAGCGTGGCCAAACTGGACGTGCCTCCAGACAAGCCCGTGACTCTCCCGGTCCCCGCAACCACCAGTCGCTGGTTCCGCATCGGGTTCCCCACCTCACAATCGAAGGATGGTCGCGTTGGCTTGGCGGAATTTCGCCTGCTGGCTCCCGGCGAGAATGAGCAGGGGGCGGTGTCGCCATTCAAACATTTTGCCGAGCAGATCGGCAACTTTCCTCACAGCAAAGATGGCTTGCTGGCCATGGCCGAGGCGGGAAATCTGCACGAAGGTGCCCCACCTGACCTTGCAGACACCGCAAAAGTACTCGATCTGACTTCCTGCATGGACGACACGGGCAAGTTGACTTGGAATGCCCCGGACGGAGAATGGGAAATCCTGCGTTTCGGCCGGACCAGTATCGGCTGGAGGTCACTAGCCGGAAACAATGGCAGCGGAAATCGTCACGCCGATTATTTGAATTCCGAGGCCATCAGAAGGCATTTCACCAAGGATGTCGACCCGGTTCTGAAGGCCATTGGACAAGCCCATGATGTCGCCCTGACCGGCCTGCACGAGGACAGTTTTGAAATGCCTTATAATAGGTGGACCGCCGCTTTTCCGGAGGAATTTAAAAAACGTCGCGGCTACGACTTGCTGCCCTGGCTTCCGGTGCTGACGGGACGCGTGGTGGAAAGCCAGGGTGCCAGCGAACGTTTTCTCTGGGACTACCGCCGCACCATTGCCGACCTTTATATCACGCACTGGGCAATGGCCCGGGAACTCTGTCACGAACGTGGCCTGAAATTTGAAAGCGAAGCCGCCGGGCCTTCCGCTTATTGCTTCGACGCACTGGCGCAGCTCGGACAGGTTGATGTTCCGATGGGAGAATTCTGGTCTGGCATATACCAGCCGGGCGTGCCGGTTGATGATCAGGGACGCGGCTGCTGGCCGGGAACCGTCTGTGAAACGATACGGCAAACCGCCTCAGCCGCGCACATCTACGGCCGCCCGATTGTGGCTGCCGAGTCCTTCACCGGTTTCAGCCGGCCATTCGTGCTGGATCCATTCGACATCAAGGCGTTCGGCGACCGCGCTTACTGCGACGGGCTCAACCGCAATGTGATTCATCTGTGCATGACCCAGCCGATCGAGGAGATCAACGGCGAGCCCGTGGTCGTTCGCCTGCACGCCTTCGACTACAATCGCCGTACCACATGGTTTGAGAAATCACGGTTCTGGACCGATTATCTCGCGCGCTGTTCCGCCATGCTCCAGCAAGGCTGGCCGGTGGCGGACATCTGTTGTTTTATCGGCGAAGGCGCCCCCGCCCTCGTCCCCCAGCGTGAATTCATGGAACCCAAAATTCCCGACAACTATGACTTTGATGCCTGCAATGCCGAGTCTCTCTTGAAAGCCAAAGTGAGGGATGGTCGCGTGTTCCTGCCGGGGGGCGGCAGCTATGCGGTGTTGACCCTGCCGCCGAGACAACGCGCCATGATACCGGCCCTGCTTCGGCATCTGCGTGATTTAGTGCGCGCCGGGGCAACTCTGTCAGGGCCAAAACCACAATACAGCCCGTCCCTGGCCGACCATGAACACGCGGATCGTGAAGTTCAAAATCTGGCCAACGAAATCTGGGGCCAGGCGGAAACGGCCTCTGGCGAGCATGCGTATGGCCGCGGCCGTGTGTTCTGGGGCAAACCCCTCGCCGAGGTGCTGACCGCCGTGTCTTGCCCGCCGGCATTTACAGCCGATGGAGCCCCCATACTGTTCATCCAGCGGCGCACGAAGGATGGCAACCTTTTCTTCCTCTCCAACCAGGCCAAAAAGGAAGTGAATTTCACCGGCAAATTTCGGGCACCCGACGGAACGGTTCCCGAATTATGGGATCCAGCCGCAGGCCACAGCACGGCCGTGGCGGTATATCGCAACCATGCTGGAGTAGTTGAAATGCCCATGCAACTGGATCCGCGGGGTTCGGTGTTCGTGGTGCTGCGCCCAGGCAAGGAGGGTATCCATCCCGTCGCCCTCCAATACCTCAGTCAAGCCGCAGACGATAAGAATATCAATAACTTGGAGATACAGAGCGCCACCTATGGCGTCCCCGGGGACGCAGCCCGGAACTGCATGGTGACCGAAAAAGTCGCCGCCGCAGTTTCCAATGGGGCGCTCAGTATCCGGGCATGGTTTTCTGATTTGGGCGTCGCCGACCCGGCACCCGGGATTGTAAAGACCCTGTCAGTGAAATACACGCTGGGTGGGAAAGAGCTTTCCGCCACCGCGTCCGATGGGCAAACCATCGAAATTCAGGCCCCCTTCCCAGAATACCGGGTGGAAAAGATTGAAGAGAAAACCCGCTTGATTAGTTGGACACCGGGTGAATTCATATTTCAATACCTCTCCGGCAAGACCGAAACCGTGAAAATCCCTGCCGTGCCTGCGCCGCAGGACCTTTCCGTCGGCTGGGAGCTGACGTTCGAGAGTCTGGGGCGCAGTCTGGCCATGGAGAAACTGGTTTCCTGGACCACACTTCCCGAGGAGGAGCTCAAGTGCTACTCCGGCGCCGTGACTTATCGGAAACATTTCACTTGGAACGGCTCCGCTGCCCGGGTGGAGCTCGATCTGGGTCAATTAAAAAACATCGCGGAAGTCTCCTTGAATGGCAAACCAATCGGATTGCTTTGGATACCCCCTTTCCAGTTGGAAATTACCTCGGTATTGAAATCCGGTGACAATGAACTGGTGGTACGGATTACCAATCTGCTGGTCAACCGCATTACCGGCGATTTCGCCCTGCCGGAGGAGAAACGCCATATTTTGGCCTTTGGCGCGATTGAATCGTACCGCGCCGGAGCGGAAAAGGACGGTTTACTGCCGTCGGGACTCTTCGGTCCGGTGACGCTGCGCACAGCCTTCGAAGCACAAATCAAATGATGAAAGAGGAACATGAGAAACTCCTGACCCCTCTTCCTTTTGATTTCAATTATAAAGAAACTTATTATTGCACTATTGATCGGTGCGGGCGTGGTGCGTTTTGTGAATTGCGCCTTTTGGGGGCCATGTAACCAGGGCGCAACAATCGCCGGACGCGGCACCACCGGCTTCAACTGATAGGAAATTGCTTTCCTGCGCTTTCATTTACTTGATGCTGCGCGCGAAAGAAATAAACCGCCAGGGCGCTGAGGACGCCAAGAAACTAAAAAGCCCGGACACTACTCCGGGCCTTTTTAACACACTTTTAAATTTTTTGGTCGGGGCAAAACTCCCAACAAAAATACAATACCAGATGCCGGTTTTTTCGCATGTCACCAGTGCTGGGGACAGCCCGGAAACGGGCTTGTATAGTTAACAAACGCATCGGACCAATGCCCAAAGGTAACTTCTCTGTTTGCGGTGCTGAGAATGCTGCATCATTCGCGCTTAGAGCATTTCCATTTTCATGGTGCGCTGTGCCGTCCACTGTCCGGCGCTTCCCTGTCTTCCGCCGGACAGCTTCTCTTCGGATTGAAATGGCGACTGGAAAGTCGCCCCAACCCGCAGGTTGGAAAGCCTGCGCTACACCATTACGGCAAATGCTCTGGCTTCCTCATAAAAAATCTTTGCAGAATGTGACGATGTTGGGAGATAGCACTGCAAAGAAGCCAGGACGCAAAGTGGACAGGGCATTTCCATTTTTTCATGGTGCGCTGTGCCTCCGCTGCGGTAGGGACGGTGCGCCGCGCCGTCCGCTGTCCGGCGCTTCCCCGTCTTCCGCCGGACAGCTTCTCTTCGGATTGAAATGACGACTGGAAAGTCGTCCCCAACCCGCAGGTTGCAAAGCCTGCCCTACGTCATTACTGTAAACGCTCTAGTCACTTCCCAAAACAGCTGCCTAATAACCCCGCCAAAAATACTGCTTTCAACCCGATAAAAATTGGTTTTTACCAACAATCTGCGTTTGCTAAGAATACAAGCCCGGCCCGGAAAAATGAAAACCGAAGGCACAAAGTGGAAATCTGGCTTGGACTACGGATGTCCGTGTGCTGGGCACATAATGCAGGAATGAATGCGCAGCGCTGGTTTCAGCGAAACCTCCAATGACTGGATACCGGGGCATGACCAGCGAGCGCGATCGGTATTAGCAGGAATAGTGCGCTTGCTTTTTTTTGCAGGCTAGGTAGATAAAGTGGAACATCAGCGTAACAACTTATGAAAAATGCATATTTTTCAGCCAGCAAGAATGCAAGCATCACGCTGCATTCGGCTTCATATTCCCTGTGGACTTGCCGGGCATAAGTATTCCGTCACACTCAACCGCCTGCAATAGCTTTATGTTTAAATATATCATCGCAATCCTGATTGTCTGCTGCCACACGGGCATTCTTTTCGCCCAACAAGTCAAATTACCCAATGGAACTGGTTCGCCTGAATCCATCGGACTCGATCATGGCTGGCGGCTTTGGTTGGATGAAAGGGCAGAATGGAAAAACGACAAGCTTTATTTGCCGGACGAAGTTGATCTGGCAAAATTGCCCGCCAATCCGCCCACCGGCGGTTGGAAAGTATTAAGCGGTCAAGCCGGAATTCCCGTTACTTTGCCCGGCACGGTGGAAGAATACTATTGGGGCAAGCGTCCATTGCCGACCGCCAATCCTTCGAGGCCTGAAGACGTGGTAAATCTGTGTAGCCCTTACGTCGGCGTTTCATGGTGGTATCGGAATTTTATTCCGCCCGTGTTGAAGTCGGGTGAAAAGCTGATCCTTTCTTTTCCCGGCGCGCGTCTGCGCGCGGAAATTTATGTCAATCAAAAGTTGGTTGGCTACAACCTCATTTCAGAAGTCCCCTTCACGGCGGACGTCACTGATGCCTTGATGCCGGGACAGTCAAACCAACTTGCCGTGCGCATTACCAATCCCGGTGGCACGTTCACTTGGGGCGATTTTGAATTGTATAAATGGGGAGACTACCAGTATCCGGTTTCCCACGGTTTCGGCGGCATTGACGGCGGCGTGACGATGTCGGTTCATGCAGCGGTTGCGGTTGAAGATTTATATGTCGCCAATAATCCCGATCCGCGCACCGTCACGTTGAATGCCACGGTGGCTTCAACCGGCCGCGCCTATAAAGGCCCGCTGCTATTCACCATTTCGCGCGATGGAAAGAAAGTTTGGAGCGGCAAAATGGATGTCACTGTTTCCGCTGGAGGAGAAACCGTCGCTTCCAAGCAAGTTACCGTGCCGGACGCGGAACTTTGGGACATTGCCCAGCCGGTGTTGTATCAGGCAGGCGTCGGCATCAAATCCATTCCGCACTCCGGTCGCGTGACGGATTTTGGTTTCCGCTGGTTCAATGCCGAAGGCATCGGAACCAATCCTCGATTGGTTTTGAATGGCCGCCGCATTTTTGTCAGTTCCGCAATCTCCTGGGGCTATTGGGCGCCCAATGGATTGTTTCCTGACCAGGCGGCCGTCCAACGGGAGGTCGATGCCGTCCGTGCGCTGGGAATGAATTGCGTCCAGAATCACCGCCATTTTCCGAAAGCCGCCGTGCTGGATGGTTTTGATCAGGCGGGATTGCTGCGCTATTGCGAGCCGGGCGGAGGTTCCGACATTTGGGACGAATGTTCCGGCGGCGCCAATGCCAAATATCAAGGGCCGATTGTTCCGTCCGGCGTCGGCGGTGAGCCGGTCACTTTCGCCAATCGTTATGAACTGGCCAAATTATTGGCGATGATCAAGGCGTATCGTTCGCATCCGTCGGTCATTCTTTGGTCGCTCAATAATGAAACCGGCGGCGACAGCCGCAATCCAAAAATCTTTTACGCGATCCAGAAAGCCCATGAGCTTGATCCTTCGCGCATCATCGTGCTCAAATCCGGTTTCGGCCCGGAAGGAGAAATCATGGGGCGTCCATACACCACCGAACTGGCTTATGGCGACTACGGCGATAATCCCGGTCGCCATGATTCCGGCTGGCATGATAACCATAATGAAGATGACGCGGGAGTTTATCAGGACAGCCTTTACAAAAATCCGACCGACTATAAATGTTACTCCACAGACACCAATGGCATTGCCATGTGGGGGGAATTGGGCACCGCAAATTCTCCTGACGATGACGCCGCTACGGTAAAATGGTATCAAGACCACAACGTGCCCGGTTACAACCACACGGCGGCCGGGGCGCGTCTTGCCGCCTATAACGCGTTTTTGGACAAGTATCAATTTCGGGCCGCCTTCCCGACGCCGGAAGCGCTCTTTCGCGCCGTGGGCGCGCGGCATTATTTTGCCGCCTCCCACATCATTGAAAATGCACGCATCTCGGACGCCAACGATTATATCGCGCTCACTGGCTGGGAATCCACCACCATTGATAATAATTCCGGCCTCGTTGATGCCCTGCGCCATCTGAAAGACGACCCGGCGTTGATACGTCAGGCAAATGCTCCAGAATTGCTGGTCGTTCGTCCGCGTCACTATGTGCTGGCCAAAGGCGATACGGCCATCGTTGATACGTACGTCGTCAACGAACTGAATCTTCACGGCGCTTATGTGCTTCATTTCAGCGCTGCAATGGACGCCGCCAAAAATAAACCGTTCTACGAAACTTCATTTCCCGTCAACCTCACCGGCGGAGAAGTTTTTGGCGAATTGCTCAAAGACAACATTACTTTCGCCACACCGGCGGCGGGGCCGGTTACGCTAAACGCTTTCCTTACAGCGTCGGGTGGTGATCAACCCGTCTTGACGCGAACCGAGCCACTCCATGTCATTGACCCGAATCCGGCGCCGCTTGCCGGTACGATTGCCTGCGTGGATACAGATGGGAAATTGATTCCAGCGCTCCAGCAGCAGTTTGGCATCACCGCCGTGCCGCTCGCCACGGCTCCCGACAAGGTTGATACGATTCTTGTTAGTTCCAGCAGCGCGCTCCGTTCCAAAGAAAATCCGCTGGATTTTAATTGGGAAAAATTTCTGCCGACCGTGCTCGACCGCGTTCGCGCAGGCAGCCGGCTGGTCCTTTTAGGCGTGGATGCCCAAGACCTGGGTTCGGCGGCGAAGGTGCTGGCGCAGCAGAATATTCTGACCTATTCGGGAACCGCTGGCTTTGACGACACGCCCTGGATTGGCCACTGGTTTTTTGGCAGGAAGCATTGGCTGCTGGATGGCTTGCCTTCGGATTGCGTGTTCGACTGGCAATATCAGGCAGCCGGAGGTGATGGTCTGGTCATGGACGCGCCCGGCATGGAAGCGGTTGTCGGCTATGGCAAAAATCCCGGTCCCGGTCTTGGTCTTGGTGCGGCGGTTGTTCCATTAGGTCAGGGACAGATTGTTTTTCTCGGCATTCCCGGCCTTAACGCCGCATTCATTGATGGCAACCCAAAGGGATTCCAACCGGTCGCGGCAAAACGAATCATTTATAACGCGCTTGATACAATCGAACCTCGCCATTCGCACTGATGGGAAATTGCTCTTCCTGCGCTTTCATTTCTCGACGCTGCGCGGGTAATACCTTTTCTATCATCTAACTGCACTATTCTAATTCAGCTCGCCCGTTGGTTTTTTTACGGTGGCGGAAGTTTCTCCCTCTCCAGGGGGAGAGGGCTGGGGTGAGGGCGAGATAATCTCAATCTTCAAAATGGTGAACTTTCAAACTGCAACTGGTATAAGTTGCTTGCTGCCGCTCCGCTGGACTTCGCTTAATCCGGCATCCTGGGTCTCGATCCGCAAACCCGGCGAATGCGAGGCGAGCGGGAGGTTTTCACCTTCGATGGCGCCGCTCTAGTGCTCACCGGGGTTTTCGCGGATGGGTCGGGCAGCCTCAGAGGGTTGCGGTTCACGATTGTGGCGTGCGCCCGGGCGCGCATACCAGAACGTGCCCACCGCATAATCCACCTGCGTGTCGGCCCAGTTCCAGATTTCCATGTCGTGCCGCAGGGCGGTCTGAAAAGGAATGGAATCCAGCAGGCGCAGGCGGGAGGTGGTGGTGTAGCCGCGCCAGTCCTCGCGGTCATCTAAGTGGTCGCGTTTGGGCGCGGAGATGAAGGGGGAACTGAAATAATCAGGCATGCCCCAGGCGTAGCCGTAATAATCCTCCGTGCCGGTGCCAATGTGCTGCGGAAAGGTTGCCCCGTCGTAATAGATGCGCTCGTCGCCTTCGCCATACCAGGCTTTTACAGGGCTGAAAACCGTCAGCGTGTCGCCGACATAACGGCCCCGGCCTAGAACTTCGAGATAGTTCCAGTCGGACCGGGGCTGCGTCTTCAGGTCGGGTTGGCAATGCCAGTTGGCGTGGAAATGCAGCGACCGTTCGTTCCATTTCCACGGACCGGTCGTGACGGAGAGTTTCACGGAGACGGTTTTGTCGCCGACGTTTTTTAGTGATACCCGCGCGGCATGTTGATACGGCATGACCCAGCGCGCCGTCAGCGTGCCGTCCGCGCCGACCGTCCGCCACCAGTCTTGAACGGGATTTAGCCGCGCACCGCTGCCGAAGAATTCACCCAGCGGACACCAGATCGTCGGCTCATCGTCGAAGCCGGCCTGAAGAATTATGGAGTGCAACACCTCCGGCGCAGCCTGCGGATCAACCTTCACCTGCAGCGAGCGAACCGCGGCCGCACCGGCCGGCAAGTCCAGCGCCACTTCCTGTCCCGGCGCAAGCGTGGCTTCCTTCGACGGGCTGGCAATGGTCAAATCCGGGTCTGCCAGCAGTGCCTTGCCTACACGGGTGAGCGTCGTTTGCGCCGAATGGTAACCGGATTGGGAAAAGGTTTGCACGGGCGTGTCGGCTTCGTATTGCCGGTAGTTGATCACATAGTAAAACGGCACCGAGTCCAGCGTGATCTTGCAACTCTTCGCAAACGGGATGGGCAGATACAAATCGCCGGACACGTGGCGCGGGGCTTTGAAATCCGGCTTCAGTTGATTCCGCAGGTCGGTCTCATTCCAGCCGACAAAGGCCAGTGGCGGTCGCACGAAGGCCGTTCCGCTGAGCAACTCGTTGATTTTGGCGGTGATGGCCGGAGTCGCCGAGCCATCAAAGTAAAAGCGGATGGTCTGGTTGTCCTTTCCGGGGTCCAGCGGGATCCAGAATCGCGTAATGGCGCCGGGGCCGGTGTCTTCCATGATAACCCATTCCCGCCGACCTTCGTTCAACTCAGTATGCAGGAATTGCTCGTGGTCATTGTTCGAGTGCCAGGTGACGGCGTTGCCGGGATCATTCTTGCTCCGGTCGTGGCTGCTGGCTTGCTTCAACACAAACGCCGGCGCCGGCCATTGCGCCACCGCCTCCCGGTCAATCATTTCGTTCAATAATGATTCGATGGTGATTTCTGTCCGGGAAGTTCCGCCTGACTGGGCCGGCGCCGCCGGCGCAGCCAGCGCCAAGCCAACCATCAACACGGCGGCAATCATTAAATAATAAATCGATTTCATGGTTAATTGAAAACTGATAGGAAATTGCTTTTCCTGCGCTTTAATTTCTCGACGCTGCGCGGGTAAGCAGCACGCCCAGCGCGCAACCAACGAGCACACAGCCGGATGCCCAGCCCTCATGAAGTCGCCCAAAAGGGAGCAGGCGGTAAGGCGTTCGATCGCGCCGGAGTTGACCCTGGGCCGAACAGCTGGCCGCCGGGGGTCGCCACGAGGCCGACAGGCAGGAGTAACGCCAGTTGGTTTGAGGGGTGGAGCGGTTCATGGGATTCAGTTTGCAATGCCGGCCGCTGCCAACAATTCAAAAGGTCATGGCCTTGAGCTGACAGGCCAGACTTTGACCTCCTCGCCTTTCAAGGCGTTTTCAAACGGGCCGGGGAACGGATTTTTTTTGTCGCGCTTCTTGCCGAAATAATCGGTGTCAATGTTGACCGGCGAACCGTCGCCATTGTCGTAAACGCAATGGGAAACCTTCGTCTTGCCGAGAAGCGCCGTTGTCACAAGCTGGCGTTTTTGCCCGTCGCGCCACGCCGGAGCCTCGGTGATTTCGAGATACCAGCCGTCGGATTTTTGCGTCAGCTTCAGTCCGGGATCGAAATCTGGTTCGATCAGCGCATCAGTGTCAAACTTTGAGGGATGCGCGCCCTTGACCAAAACGTTGCCCGCGGCGAAACACGGCAGCACGCAGTTGTCGAACGCCTGAAGACTGGATGGCCCCACAACCAGGTTGTTGTAGAACCGGTCATCGCCACTCTCGCCGTCGGCAGCCGGATACATCCCGGCAAGCATCGTGGTGTGTGGCCCGTGGAAAGGCGTGACGCGCGTGTCGCCAGGACAACTGCTGAGTGTGTTGGTCATGAGATTGTGGACGAAAGCGATGCCTTGTGAGTTCACCGCAATCGGATCCCCCGACAGAAACAGATTGTTCGCGACGAGGATCGGGCCGTGCTGCATCTCCAGGAACAAGCCCCCACCATGGATCAGATTGGCGGTGATCTGACTGCCTTGGCCCATCCAGTCCAGCCAAATCGCGTCACAGGTCTTATAAATGTGATTGTGGCTGATCGTCACGTCAATTGCGCCGTGGAACTTGATGCCGGCCATCTCCGCCCCGTCGTAGAGATTACGAACATGAATGTCGTGAATTTCGTTGCCTGTGATGGTGCTGAACGAGCAGCCGAGACTGCCCACGATGCCCGTCTGCTCGCAGTGCGCAATCGTATTGTTGCGGACAAGGTGGCTCCCAACCGTCGCTTTGTTCCAGCCATTGGTCAGCGCGCGATGGATCGTGTCGACATAGCCGTCGGCGGAATTCGCAGACTTGTTGTCCCATTCATCGCCGTATTTGCCCAGGGCAATGCCGCAGCAGGGCGAATAGCAGACATGGTTGCTCTCGATGATCCAGCCCTTGCACCAGTAGGCGGAAATGATGCCGATTTGCGCGGCGGTCGGCGGTGCCCACATTGCGGCCGCGTCGCACAGCGTGAAGCCCCGCACGGTGAGGTAATTGATGCCGGTGCGCGACGGCGTGAACACCGTCTGGCGGACGTTGATCTCGGCGTTGGCGTCATTGGGATTGATCCCCGGGAATTGCGCCCAGATGGTGGTGCAGTTGGTGCTTTCACCCTTGAATTCCACCATCACCGGGTCGTCGTGGTCCGACTCCGCCAGGGGTTCTCCAAGGCTGCCAAAGCAGACATCCTTGAATTCCACCACCACCGGTTCTCGGGGGTTCGCCCAGGTGCCAATCATCAGATTATGGATGGACTTGAACTTCGGATCAATTCGCAGGGCCACCAGCTTCCGCAAGTCCAAAACGACCTGATGCCACTGGCCGTCGTTAATCTCAACGGCTGGGTTGATGCGCCCAGTTTGTTGGTAATTTTGCGTCCCAACAATATCCACCTCAAACCAGTTATCGTTACCATCAATCTGAAACATGAGGGCAACCGCTTCTTGAGTTGTGGTTTTAAGCTGGAAGGCCATCACCGGCTGCTGATCCAGATTGATTTCATCCTTGTGGATAAACCGCGAACCCATCGGGGCGTTCGTCGTGCCGGCAAGGGCCACACGGATGGCAGGGCTGCCGTGGTCGGTGAAATGCGTCAATTCAGCTGCGCCGTCCCGCAACGGCCAGCTGTCCGGCGCCTCCAAATCTTCCTGCCGCCCTACCACTACGGGAACCGTCGTCCAATTCAGGGTCACCCGGCCAAACCAGCGTGGCGTGTTTTCCACCGGCTGCAGCACGGCGTCAAGCCCGGCCGCTTCAGTCAACCAGTCGCCGTTAAGATAGATCGCGCCGGTGTGATAACCGTGCGGATTGCTGCACCAGTCGCCGTGGATGATGTCGCTGTAGGGATTAAACGAGCCAAAGTACGAGTTGGGCATGGTCACCTTCCAGGTGTCGTTCGTCACCCTCACCCAGCCTTTCATCGGCTCTGAACCGGTGATGACAACCATTTCGTCCGGCGCGGCCTGATAGGTGATGCGCTTTCGGTCCGAGGTTCCGCCACGCGGTGGATTGACACGTTCGCGATACACACCGGCGTGAACGGTAATCGTGTCACCAGGCAGCGCCACGTCCGCCGCGTGTTGGATGGTGCGGAACGGAGATTCTTTTGTCCCGGGATTCGTGTTGCTGCCGTTGATGGCGACGTGGAATTCTTTTGCCTGAAGCCCGACGGCAAAGGCAAAGGCTGCCACGCAGGCCAGGGACAATGTTTTCATTTTAGTTTTCATTTTGGTTGGTTTATGAAAATTTCACCGTCTGCTATCGTTGATAGCCTTGAACCTCGCGAGGACGTTCTCGATGGGCGAATTGCCCTGCACCTTACTGATAAGAAATTGCTTTTCATGCACTTTCATCTACTTGACGCTGCGCGGTTAACGCCAATTTAAAATGACCCCCCCCCCCAGCGAATTAACCGTTTCAAATCAGGGAGCGTATGCCTATTTTGAGACAATTGGACCGGATGGTAAAGAGATAACTGAGAGCTCACATGGTGGAATAACTAATCCCTGACTATGAAAGCTCGATACTCTGCTGGAGTTATTTATGCCCCGAAAGAACCGAAGACGAAACATGATCAAGGCTTACCGCCCGGGGGCATGGATTCTCGGCAACCGATGGAGTCACCAGCTTTATTGGTAATCGAACAGAAGCCAGACGGAGCGTTTCTCTTTCGTTTTATGGCAGATCGCTGTTGTGTTGGTGACACGTGGCATGAATCAGTGGACGCTGCCAGGCAGCAAGCCGTGTTTGAATTCGACGACCGGCTTGCTACATGGATACTGGTTCCTGATGAGGTTGACGACCCCATTTCATTTGGCTTGGCAAGCCACGCGTGAAACACGGATTGTTGCCGCAGACCATGGATTATTATTCAGCACATCTAGCGGTAGGGGTATGGATTCGGTTTTGTTCCAACGAATCCAATCTCCATTCCAGAGGCTGATCGGAAATGGCTTTTCCTGCGCTTTCATTTACTTGACGCTGCTCGGGTAATCGGATTATTCCTGAACCGCAGTCGTCGGCAACAGATTAACGGCGTGCATTTTGTTGCTCACAATTAACCTGCTTAATGCGGCGCCAAAACATTTATGAAAATGAAAACCGCCTTCCTCCTGATCATGCTTGCCGCTGTCTCGCCGTTGCGTGCGCAAGTCGAATATGTTGACCCGACCATCGGCGGCGTCGGCGTCCTGCTCGAGCCAACCCGCCCGACCGTGCATCTGCCCAACAGCATGGTGCGGGTTTATCCCGTCCGCAAAGACCAGTTGGATGACCAGATTCATTCGTTCCCGCTGACCATCATCTCGCACCGGCTCGGCGAATTGTTTTCCGTCATGCCCGGCGCAAGCGCCGCGCCGGCCGCCTGGGATCAGGAAGTCACCACGCCCTACTATTACTCCACGCGCTTTGACGAATCGCTCATCCGCACCGAATTCACGCCCGCCGCCCGCGCCGGTTATTTCCGGTTCACCTTCCCCGACGGCAAGGCGACGCTGCACTTTGGCAACCTTTATCCCGGAAATTTGCAGGCGGAAGGCGCAAACGCCGTTTCGGGTGAAGAGGACTTCAACGACATGAAGGCGTTTTTCTACGGCGAGTTCAGCGTGCCCGTGAAGGCGACCGTCTCCGGCAGCGCAAAAAAACGGCTCGTGGTGACGGCGGACGCCAAAACGCTGGAATTCCGTTACGGCATTTCGTTCATCAGCGTGGAACAGGCGAAGAAAAATCTGCAGGAGGAAATCCCCGCCTGGGATTTTGAAAAAATCAAGGCCGCTGCCAAAGACCGCTGGAACGAGGCCCTGGGCAAAATCCAGGTCGAGGGCGGCACCGACGCGCAACGCCGCGTCTTTTACACCTCGCTCTACCGCTGCTATGAGCGCATGGTCAACATCTCGGAAGACGGTCGTTACTACAGCGCCTTTGACCATCAGGTGCATGAGGATGTGCGGCCGTTCTATGTGGACTGCTGGATTTGGGACATGTTCCACGCGCTCCAACCGCTGCAAGTCCTGCTCAATCCCACGATGCAGGCCGACCAGCTCCAATCCTACGTCCGCATGTATCAGCAAAGCGGCTGGATGCCGTCGTTCGCCGTGCTGTGGGGCAATTACCCGTGCATGAACGCCAACCACGCCGCCGCGTGGTTCGCCGATGCGTGGGCCAAAGGCGTGCGTGACTTCGATGTCAACCAGGCGTTTGCCGGGCTGCGCAAAAATTCCTTGGACGCGACGCTGCTTCCATGGCGCAAAGGTCCGAAATGCGCGCTCGACGATTTTTACAACGAGCACGGCTACATGCCCGCGCTGCCGCCCGACGCACCGGAGACCGAACCGCTCGTTCACGAACGCGAGAAACGTCAGCCCGTGGCCGTCACGCTCGGCAACAGTTTCGACGACTGGTGCATCGCTCAACTCGCGAAGGCCACAAAAAACAATGCGGACTACGACCTGTTCATGAAGCGCGCGCTCAACTACGAAAATGTCTGGGACGCGCAGGAAGGATTCATGTGGGGCAAGGACGCCAGGGGAAAATGGATTGAACCGTTTGATCCGAAGTTTGGCGGCGGTCAGGGCGGGCGCGAAATCTATGACGAGAACAACGGCTACACTTACACTTGGGACGTGATGCACGACTACGCCGGCTTGTTCCAGTTGATGGGCGGGCGCGCCGCGGCGGAGAAAAAGCTCGACCAGCTTTTCCGCGAAGGGAACGGCCGCAGCAAATTTGAATTTTATGCGAAGTTCCCGGACTCCACCGGGCAGGTTGGCCAGTTTGTAATGGCGAACGAACCGAGCTTCAGCATTCCCTACCTTTACAATCGCCTGGGCGCTCCGTGGAAAACGCAGAAGCGGCTGCGCACCTTGCTGGACGCATTTTACACGGACAATTATTTCGGCATCCCCGGCGATGAGGATGGCGGCGGCATGACGGCGTGGGTGGTGTTCACGATGATGGGCTTTTATCCGGTGACCGCCGGCGTGCCGGTTTACGATCTCGGCAGCCCCGTGTTCAACCGCGTGACCATCCGGCTGGAGAACGGCAAGTCCATCAACCTCGTCGCCAGGAACAATTCGGCAAACAATAAATACATCCAAAGCGTGAAGTTGAATGGCAAGCCGCTGAATCAAGTCTGGTTTCGCCACGCCGACATCGCCAACGGCGGCACGCTGGAACTGGAAATGGGCGATTCGCCAAACCTCTCGCTGGGCGCTTCGCCGGAATCATTCCCGCCGGATTCCGCAACAATTGATCCCAACAGTCTGCTAAACTGAGCTAAAAATGGATGCCGACGAGGATGGTGTCGGCGGGGAAGATTGTCCGGATGCGCTGCGGTATCTGGTGGCGACGAAGGCGCGAACCATTACGCAACGGAAGTTAAGGGGGTTTTAGGGGAAAGGTTGAAAATAAAAATGAACTTTACACGCCAACCAATAGCACGCGTGGTGCCAGGGAAAATAGACGCTGGAATGGCTTCTCGGCTACGAACCAAGTGAAAGCTCGCCTACATCAAGCTGAACCGCCAAACGCCTTACCCGCCTCGGGGCGCTGTCCCGGTCAACCAAGAATGCGGTGGGAGTTTGTTTCACTCTGCGCACCCAGTTCGCCTTCGGTCATGGCGGCGACCATTCCAACTATGTCAAAACCTTGAATGAGGCAATTCCGCTTTCTTGTCAAATCTGAAATGACTGACCAACCAAGAGGAAACTGGATTATCACACGCCCCGGACAACGACTGTCCAACCGAAAATTATTCCTGCGGATTTTCGTCCTGTCCTGGCATCCGGCAGGCCAGATTTCCGCACCTTAAACGGGCACTAAAACGGGCACTAAAAGTGTTCAGATGAGTTGAAAAATGTTGGTTTCAGCAGGGGACATTTCGCTTGATTAAAGCCCTCATGATTGATAAACTCCTTCTCAGTGCAGCACTTAAAGAAGTAACCGCTGCCGACGGTTTAGGCGGGTTTTGGAATAAGCACACCCCCTGTGCGATTCCGCACCCTCGCCTCCATATAAAATGCTTGTGAATACAAGGTTTTATTAGAGTTTTTGGAAAATCTTCAACGAAATCTTCAACGGTTTCAGCTCCCGTTCACTATCCGTCGCGCGCCCGTCACGGGCAAGCGGGCGATCACGGCGGAAGAACACACGGCCGTCATCCAACGGGAACAGAACGCGGAGCGGCGGGATTTTTACGTGCTGCTCTGGCATACGGGCGCGGCGCAATCGGATGGCCGGACACTGGACGCCGGCTTCCGCGAATTTCTTCCCGGCTATGCCATAACTTCCTACGGATCGAAGGGCAAGACGGTGGATTTCGTTTTGTTTTCCGATTCCGCCGTGCGCGCGGCGACGGATCGCCGGCAGTGGTATGTGACCATTTCGCCCGGTCGGCGGGGCATCGGCATCTTCACACCAGACAAGGAGCAACTACGTGAAAACGTCATTCGCTCCGGCGATCAGCCACCCGCACTGGATTTAGTAGCTGGCCGTGTGCGCGAACTATTGAGCCAGTGTGCGGGCAACAAACGCTGGGGGCGCTGGTTGAAAGCTTGGAGCGCAAGAGCACAATCTTTGTTCATTCGCGCCTGGCAAACGACAAAGAAACCTCCAATCCAAGATCAAGTTTATGGACAACAAACCACCTGAATGTTTTGCCTGTGATCCACGGGCACGCGGCGTGCGGGTTGTCATTTCGCCGCAAAAGTCAGTCGTGTTGCCCCACGAACATTTTGTCTATGCCAAGTTCGCGGCGGATGACCAGATTGATTTGCTCAAGCTGATTTTCGTGACGCACGAAGTTGTGCTCACTGGTCATCTATTGCGCCGGATTGAAAATGCGATTGTTAATCGGGACCTGTCTTGGCTATGCGCCCGACCCGAAAAATTCCGTGTCAAAGATTCCGACCGCCCGTTCATCACGAATTTGGTGATACGCGTTTTGGAACAACCCGCTTCCGCAGCTCAAAAGCCATCTGACTAAAGCAGCAATGAGCACAGAAGAAAGATTGAAGCGTTTATTTGAAGCTTCGCCAGACCAACTTGGCGCTATTGATGGCATTCTCGAAGGGAAAAACCAAACGAAGGCGGCGGAAACGGTTGGCCACTTTTAATGGGAATGAAGGCAGCGGCAAAATTTCTCGGTGTCAACCGCACAACCATGTGGCGAATGGTTAGCGACCGGCCGTTTGTCACTAACTTGATGGTGCGGGTTTTAGGGGATTCAAGTTCTGCTACGGAAAAATCACCCGGCTAAATCTGCAATGAGCACGGAAGAGAGATTGAAGCGGCTTTTCGATGCCTCGCCGGAACAACTCGCCGTTGTTTGTAAAATTCTTGAAGGAAAATTTCAAACAACGACTGTGGAAACAGTCGGGCCGCTTTTGATGGGAATGAAGGTGGCGGCAAAATTTCTCGGTGTCAGCCGCACAACCCTATGGCGAATGGTTATTGATGGTCGCCTCAAAAGGGTTGAGGTCTTGCCTGGCAGCTTTCGACTTCGGCGCGCTGATCTCGAAGCGATTGCCAATAATAATTAAGCTCTCCAGACAGAAAATTTAGCTTCGATTAAGCATAATAACAGAGTCTTTATTGACATAATAACAGAGTTGAATTATACAGTGTTGCATAGTCGAAACCCAATATGGCCACCAAACTACAAACCCGGCTAGCGGATGCTCTGGAGCGCGTCCGTGCGCAGGCTGCAAAAGCGGTGGTCAAGGCTGCCACCCTCAAACGGGCCGACAAGGAACTGCTGCTGAAGCTGGGGTATCTGCAGGAAATCTGCAAAGGCTGGTATCTGCTGACGCGTCCCGGCCAGAAGCCCGGCGAGAGCACGGCTTGGTATGCGTCATTCTGGGTTTTTCTGTCGGTTTATCTGGATGACCGGTTTGGACAAGACTATTGCCTATCGGCCGTTTCTTCCATGGACTTGCACGTTGGCCAGTGCCTCATTCCGCAGCAGGTGACGGTCATCGCCGCGCGGGGCGGGGCGATGGTGCTCAAGCTGCCCCACGGCACCTCCATTTTGGTTTATCAAGACCGGAAGAACCTGCCGGCAACGGTGGAAATGATGAACGGTCTGCGGGTGATGCCGCTCCCGCTGGCACTGGCCCGGATGCCGGCCAGTTTTTTCCAGAACTCGGCGACGGATGCCGAGATCGCGCTGCGTTCGGTGAAATCCGTCAGCGACCTGATCCGCGTCGTGCTGGAATTGGAATCGCCGGTGCTGGCCGGGCGGCTGTCCGGAGCCTATGCGTTTTTGGGTGATCGGCAGAAATCGCGGGAAATTCTCAATGCCGCCCAGGCCGCTGGGCTGCTTTGTGAACCGGCGAACCCGTTTGAAAAACCAGCTCCGATATTCCGAGGGCGGGCGCGGCTGGTTTCACCGTATGCCGGTAGGATTGAATCGCTGTTTCAAACCAGCCGTGAGGCGGTGCTGAAAGTATTTGCCGACCTGCCGCCACGGCGCGTGGCAAATCCCGCCAGCTATCTGAAGCAGGTGGAGGTGGTTTATGAACATGACGCCTACAATTCGCTTTCAATTGAAGGCTACCGGGTGACGCCGGAACTGATCGCCCAAATCCGGCAAGGGTCATGGCATCCCGAGAACAACTTGCAGGATCAACAGCAAGTCGCGGCCATGGCGGCCAAAGGATATTTGGAGGCCTTCCGGCTTGTTAAGGAGAGCGTGAGGCAAGTGTTGCAGGGAAAGCCGGCGTCGGGCGTTGCGGCACATGACTATCAGCTTTGGTATCGAGCATTTTTCAGCGAGTCGGTGCGCGCAGGCTTGATGGAGGCATATCATCTGGCCGGACATCGGGACGGCAATGTTTTCATTCGTATGTCCCGCCACGTTCCCCCGCCGCCCACGGCAGTCGATGACGCCATGAAGGCGTTTTTTGACGGATTGCAGGCAGAACAGGAACCCATCGTAAGGGCCGTTCTGGGGCACTGGTTGTTCGGGTTCATCCACCCCTACCGGGACGGGAACGGACGGGTGGCCCGTTTTCTCATGAATCTGATGCTGGCATCTGGAGGCTATCGGTGGACCATTGTGCGCAACCGTCGGCGGAAGGAATATCTCAACGCTTTGGAAGCGGCATCCACGGAACTGCGGATTGAACCCTTTGCCCGTTTCATCCGGGAGGAAATGCAGGTGGACTGGACGCAGCAACCGGCGGAAATATAGTCAGGCGAAATGACCACCCGTTTGGCGTTGATGGAGGGTTGGTGTGTCTCGTTTCTGAAAACAAAACCACTTTAGAAATCTCGGTGACACTCAAAGCAGGTTTTCTCGCACACAACTCAAAAGGGTTGAAGTCTTACCCGGCAGCTTTCGACTTCGGCGTGATGATCTTGAAGCGATTGCCAACAGAAATCAACCCCTCAAACAGCTATGAATTTTTGTGGACATTTTCGCATTTGGTGGCAAAAATCACGTCGAATCTTGTTGGTGGTTTTGTTGGTTTTTGTGCGAGAAATTGCAGGGTGTTTCAGTCGGTTCCAATTTTTGCTTGGAAGCGAAAAAAGCCAGTAAATACCCCATTAAAATCAATGTTCTGAGATAAAATTGAAATTCAGCAGGAGCGGTGAAATCAGGCTCATAACCTGAAGGTCGTTGGTTCAAATCCAGCCCCCGCAACCATTTAATAGTAAAAACCCCTGTAAATACAGGGGTTTTTTATTGCCCCAGGTTATGGCCAGATTTGTTGCGTGGCGTCTGGATGTCTGGCGCGTTGCTCGCCTGCCAGAAACTCTCTACTTCTTAACGTTACCGCCGGTGAGTTCGCGGATGCGGCGCCGCAGTTCTAGTTGTGACATGATATGCCGAGCGAGAATCGTGAGAGCACTTTTCTGTTCCGGACGGAGCTGGTGCGGCTTCTGATCGAGCACGCAGAGCGTACCCAGCCCGTGGCCGGTGGAAGTCGTCAGCGGCGCGCCAGCATAGAAGCGGATTTTTGGTTTGCCGGTGACCAGCGGATTGTTTTTAAAACGTTCATCCTTCGTCGTGTCTGGCACGATGAGCAAGCCTTTATGCAGAATTGCATGAGCGCAAAAGGATATATCGCGCGAAGTCTCCTTTAGAGTTAGCCCGATTTTGGATTTGAACCATTGCCGGTCCTCGTCCACGAGCGAGATGAGAGCGATGGGCGTCTCGCAAATGCACGCGGCGAGTTCCGTCAGGTCATCAAACAGCTCCTCCGGCACCGTGTCCAGCACATCGTATTGCCAGAGCACCTGGATGCGTTTCTTTTCGTTCTTAGGAAGTGGCGCGCTCATGGGAAATTCTCGTATGACCGTGCAACTATCCTAAGCAATCTTCCCAGTCACTCCAAACTTCTTTTTTAACTTGCCCGCGGTTGGCCGGCGATCGGCCTAACGCACTTTCCGCTTTTGCCCGCGCCGCGCAAAACCTACACTGCCACCATGAATTCGCCCGGATTTCCTGTCGTTCGCCCGCGCCGCTTGCGCACGTCTCCCGCGTTGCGCCGCCTGGTCGCCGAAACCTCGCTGAATGTTTCCCAGCTCGTCCTACCGTTGTTCGCCCGCAGCGGCAAGCAGCTGCGCCGCCCCGTCAATGCCATGCCCGGCGTGTTCCAATTGTCGCCCGACGAGATCCTGCGCGAGGCCACGGCGGCGCATGCGCTCGGCATCCCTGCCGTGTTGTTGTTCGGGATTCCTGATCAGAAGGATGCGAAGGCCAGTGGCGCCTACGCCAGGAACGGGATCGTCCAGCAAGTCACGCGGCTGTTGAAAAAAGAGCTGCCGACGCTGCTCGTCATCACCGACGTTTGCCTCTGCGAATACATGGCGCACGGCCATTGCGGCATTGTGCACGGCGGAAAGATCTTGAACGACCCCACGCTCGCGTTGCTTGCGCGCACCGCCGCCAGTCATGCCGCTGCGGGCGCGGATATCGTAGCCCCAAGCGACATGATGGACGGCCGCGTCCGCGCGATTCGCGCTGAACTAGACAATGAGGGCTTCAGCGACACGCCGATCATGAGCTACGCCGCGAAGTTTGCCTCCGCGTTTTACGGTCCCTTCCGCGAAGTCGCCGAATCCGCACCGTCCTTTGGCGACCGGCGCAGCTACCAGATGGATGCGGCCAACGGCAACGAAGCGATTCGCGAAGTCGCCTTGGATATTCAAGAAGGTGCGGATATGGTCATGGTCAAACCCGCGCTGGCGTACCTCGACATCATCCAGCGCGTGAAAAAAGAGTTTGGTCTCCCCACCGCGGCCTACGCGGTCAGCGGCGAACACGCCATGATCAAGGCCGCCGCCGCAAAGGGCTGGATTGACGAGCGCGCGGTCACGCTCGAAAGCCTTCTGGCCATGCGCCGCGCCGGTGCGGACATCCTCATCACCTACGCGGCGCCCGACGTGGCCCGCTGGTTGCAGTAATCCTGCTTCAATCCGCTTTTGCGTTTGCCTTGTCTCTGCGGGCAAGCTAGCCTTCGCGTTCACTTTTTTCACTATGATCGGATCAATTCGCAAACATTCGGGCTGGCTCTGGTGGGTCATCGCCGGCCTCACCATCATTTCCTTCGTCATGTTCATGGGCTCGGCCCCGAATCGCAACGGCGCCGGGGGTTCCGCGGCCGGCAACTTCGGCACGATCTACGGACACACGCTGACCGCCGCCGATTTCCAGAAAGCCAAGGCCGAATACTTTCTCTACTTCTGGATGCGCAATCAGCAGTGGCCCGACCACACGCCGGGCGTCAGCGCCGATGAGACCGAGCAAGGCATTTACATTCGGCTGCTACTCAGTGCGAAGGCCCAGCAGCTCGGCATCCATATCGGTCAGGACTCACTGGTCACCGCCGCGAACGAGTTCCTTCGCTCCCTTGGTCGTAATGGCCAGTCGGTGCCGTTGGACAAATTTGCGGAACAAGTCCTCGCTCCGAAAGGTCTCGGCGTAGCCGATTTGGAAAATTTCCTGCGCGATGAACTCGTGGTGCAGCAGATGATCCAGGTGCTCGGCCTCTCCGGCGCGCTGGTCACCCCCCAGGAAGCCAGTCAGCTCTACGACCGCGAACATCAGCAAGTCTCCGCGCAGGCGGTCTTCTTCGCCGCCTCGAATTACCTCGCCCAAGTCGTCGCCACGCCCGCGGCCGTCGGCCAGTTTTACACCAATTACATGGCGGCGTATCGCCAGCCGGATCGCGTGCAGGTCAACTACGTCTTCTTCAACGTCACCAACTACTTTGCGCAAGCCAAAGCCGAGCTGAACAAGACCAACGACTTCGCGGCGTACGTCAATTCCATCTATGCGCAGTACGGCGCCAGCCAGTTCCCCGACCTCAAGCCCGAGGCGGCCAAGGCCAAGATCAGCGAGCTCCTCATCCGCGAACGCGCCCTGCGCGATGCGCATAATGCCGCCAACGACTTTGCCACGGCGGTCTTCGCCCTCGAACCGGCCAAGCCCGAAAACCTGATTACCTACGCCAAACAAAAAGGTCTGGCCGTCCCCACCACCGCGCCGTTCTCCGCCAATTACGGTCCGGAAGAATTCAACGCCCCGGCGGCCTTCACCAAAGCCGCGTTCCAGCTCAATGCCGACCAACCGTTCGCCGGCCCCATCCCCGCGCCCGATGGCATCTACGTGCTCTCGCTCGCCGCCCAGATTCCGAGCGCCATTCCGTCGTTTGATGAGATCAGCGCCCGCGTGACGCAGGATTATTCTGAGCGGTCGGCCATCGCCCTCGCGCAGTCGGCGGGCACCAACTTCTATTACACCGCCACCATCCAGATGGCGGTGGGCAAATCCTTTGCGAACGCTGCCGTCGCCGCCGGTCATGCGCCCGTGTTGCTCTCGCCGTTCTCCCTCAGCACGCAGGACCTCCCCGAACTTGGCGATCACACCGACCTGCGCGCCGTGAAGCAGGCCGCCTTCACCACGGCGCCCGGCCACCTCGCCAATTTCACCGCCACCCCCGACGGCGGGTTCGTCCTCTACGTCGCGAAATTGCTCCCCATTGATGCGACGCAGAAGAATGCGGATATGCCGCAATTCCTCGCCCAAGTTCGGCGCGGCCGCCAGAGCGAGGCGTTCAACCTCTGGCTCCAGGGCGAAGCCAACCGCGAACTGCGCAACACGCCCTTCTTCCAGAAGCAAGCCGCCGCCGCCGCGGCGCATTAGCCGTGAGCGCGGTCATCAAGCTCTCGTCGCCCGCGACCAAGGAATTTTGGGAAATCCCCGTCCTGTTCGAGGACGAACATCTCCTCGCGCTCGACAAACCCGCTGGCCTCCTCGTCGCGCCCGACCGTCATGACGAGGCGCGGCCCAGCCTCATGAAACTGTTGCTCGACGGCTTGGCGGCGGGCAAACCCTGGGCGCGGGAACGCAACCTTACTTATATTAGCAACGCCCACCGGCTCGATTACGAGACCAGCGGCGTCCTGCTGCTCGCCAAAACCAAGGCGGCGCTCATCACCCTCGCCGATTTCTTCGGAGCCGAAAAGCCGCTGCGCCACTACCTCGTGCTCGCGTGGGGCCGCCCGCTCGAAGCGAACTTCGAGGTGGATGCCAAGCTCGCCCCGCATCCCGTGAAGCCCGGCCAGATGGGCGTGAACCCGCTCGAAGGCAAAAAATCGCGCACCGAATTCACCGTGCTCGAACAATTTTCCGATTGGGCTTTGCTCCGCGCCGCGCCGTTCACCGACCGCCCGCATCAGATTCGCGTCCACCTCAAGCATGCGGGCTACCCCGTGGTGGCGGATGAACTTTACGGTGGCAAAAAGCTCTGGCTCTCGCGGATGAAACGCGATTTCCGGCTCAAACCGGGTCGCGAAGAACGCCCGCTCATCTCCCGCGCCGCCCTGCATGCCGAAGAATTGAGCCTGCCGCACCCCGTCACCGGCGAACCGCTCGTCATCCAGAGCGAATGGCCGAAAGATTTCCGCGTGGCCGTGAAATATCTCCGTCAATACGCTCTCGGCCCCAGCCGACGCGGCCTCCAGGACGACGAACCGGAGTTCACCGAGGAATAGGCGAACCCGATTTATTACCGCGAAATACGCGAAATACGCGAACGGGGACTCCGGCTTCTTCCTCGTTCGCGTATTTCGCGTAGTTCGCGGTTAAACTTCCCGCCCCCGCCCCGCCCGACGTGAACCGACCGACTCCGGCGGGAAAGTAACGGACTGGACAACCGCCCGCCGCCGTCCTAGCGTTGACCGATGCAACGCCAACTGCCCCAGCCCCCGCTCCAAACCCGGACGGAGGTCAGCGGGTAGGTCGCATCGCACCGTGAAAACTCCAAATACACAAGATACTTATCCGAGGTTGCCCGATAAATTCGGCCCGAAGGTCGCGGCGTTGCCAGAGTGTTCGTATGGTGCGGTTCGTGTGACGCTAGTTTTGAGAGATGGCAGGCGAATTCACGATGTCATCATCGGTGCGGATGCAATTTGTAAGATTGGGCAGAGACTTATCAAGTCGGAGTCGGATTTAGGTTTTTCAGTTTCAGAAATTACAGATGTCGAGAGAGGATGACGTTGCTGATACCTAACACGAGCATAGTCAGCGAAGCTCCAAATCCCCGCCGTTAATTAACGGAATCCCGCAAAACGCGTTAAAACCGATTCCGGCTGGTTCCTTGTTCGCGTATTTCGCGTATTTCGCGGTAATCATTCCCCGCTCCGCCCTTCCGAACCCATCCGGCGCGACTCCGAAGTGGCGCGGCGTGCTTCCGAAGTCGCGCGGCGCGCTTCCGAACCTCCCCGGCGTGGCCCCGAAGACGCCCGGCGTCGCTCCGAACCTTCCCGACGTGGCCCCGAACCCGCGCGGCGCGACTCGAAAGACATCCGGCGTCGCTCCGAAGGGTCACGGCGCTGCTCCGAAGGTGCGCGGCGTGACTCCGAAGACGCGCGGCGCTGCTCCGAACCCTCACGGCGTTGCCTCGCGGAATAGTCGAAGCCCGCCGGAATACACTCGCCGTGCCACCCGACCGACTTGGAGCGAAATATATCCGCACTATTTTATATCAATGCGACTCTGCGAGGCAGACAGTCCTTAGCGCAGGTTGCAGCCAGCCCTTTGCGGCAATGTAGATATTGCGTGAGCGGAAGACTTGACGGCCTGAACGTCAGTCAGTCTCAAAAAATTAGAAAACTATGAACAAAAACATTCAATTCGTCATCGACCGCGCCCTCGCCACCAACGCCGCGGCCGCCGCCATCCTCGTGGATTGGCAGTGGTCAGAAAAATCCGTGACCCAGATGGGTCTGGACACGCAGGCGCTCATCACGCAGGCCGGGCTTTCGGACAAGGCGGGCATCGCCATGCTCACCGCTACCAACCAGAAGAACACGGTGCTGCAGAGTTATCATGAAACGACCAGTCTGCTGCTCGGCATGTCCAAGCGGCATTATCGCAACCAGCCCGCCGCGCTCGCCACGTTGATGACCGTGCAAGCGCTGGGCAAGAGCGCGCAAAATATTTTGGACGAAGGCGCGCAGTTCGCCAAAATTTGGGCGCAACTCGACATCACCTACGTGCCGGACCTCGGCTGGACGTTGACCACGTTCGAAGCCGCCGGCGTCACGGCCACCGCCGCGTTCGGGGCGGTCACCACGACGGAAGTTGCCTGGGGCAACTCCGATGCGCAGACCTCCGCCCAAGCTGTCGGGGTGGAAGATACCAATACGACGTGGTACGCGGACGCCACGAAGAAGTACGGCCCGGATACGCCGAACGGCGCGATGATCCGGCAGAACGTCCCCACCACCACGCACGCGGTCAAGCCGCCCGCGCCGCCCGTCGTCATCGAGGCGCTGGCCATCGGTGGTGGCAAGGTGCACATCGATTTCACGCCGCCGGCGTCCGGCTGGATTCAAATCCAACATCAAGGCCCGGGCGAGACCGTCTTCGCGGTGGTGATGGAAAAACTCACGGCGAATTTCTGGGAGCAAGGCGGATTTAAGCCCGGCGCGAATAGTTTTAAGTTCGTCGGCATCAATTCCGGCGGCCCCGGCGCCGAAAGCGCCGTCACCGTGATTCAGGTGACTTGAACCGCCCACGGGCAGGGGCGGGGAATTATTACCGCGAAATACGCGAAATACGCGAACGGGGACAAATCTTTAAACAAGCTTTGCGGAGTTTGCGGTTTGAACGGTTGTCGCGGGTTTTTGCGGGGGAACTTTACTGATTTATGACGATGGAGATTCTTTATAAGGAGGAGAGTTACCGGATTGTAGGGGCGTGCTTCGAGGTGTATCGGGAGAAGGGCTGCGGTTTTCTGGAGGCGGTCTATCAAGAGTGCCTGGAGATTGAATTGCGGTTGCAGGGTATCGCTTTTGTGCCGCAGCTTCCGCTCGCGTTGGAGTATAAGGGCTGTCCGTTGAAGCAGACTTATGTGCCGGATTTAATCTGTCTCGATAAGGTGGTGCTGGAATTGAAGGCCGTGGCCGGACTGACGGATGAACATCGGGCGCAATTGCAAAATTATCTCAAGGCAACGGGCTTGAAGCTGGGGCTGCTCGTGAACTTTGGCCATCACCCGCGAGCGCAGGTGGAACGGATCGTAGCCGAACGCGGACGCTACCAAAAACCGCTGCAGATTTTATAACCGCTGGGCAGGAGTGTTTACCGCGAAATACGCGAAATACGCGAACAGGGAATCCGGCTTCTCCCCCGTTCGCGTATTTCGCGTATTTCGCGGTAATAATTCGGGTTTGCCCCGCGGTCTTAACTCACGGCCCAGTTGAGGATGGCTTTTTGGACGTGGAGCCGGTTCTCGGCTTGGGTGAAGATGGTGTCGGCATGGGCTTCGAACGTTTCCGCATCAATCTCTTTACCCCGATACGCGGGGAGACAATGCATCACCAGCGCGCCGGGCTTGGCCCGCTTTACGAGCGCCGCATTAATCTGATATCCGCCCAAAACTTTAATGCGTTCGGCCGCTTCCGCCTCTTTACCCATCGAAACCCAAACGTCAGTGTACAGCATATCCGCACCCGTCGCGGCGGCGTTGAGGTCGTCCGTGACAATGATTTTTCCGCCCGCACGTTTTAAGATGTCCGCCGAGGGCTGAAAAGCTTTCGGCGCGGCGATGCGGAGTTCGAACCCGAGCTTGGCGGCGGCAAAGATCCAGGAGATGGGGACGTTACACGCGCCGTCGCCGATGAACGTGACGACTTTGCCGGCAATCGGTCCGTGCGTTTCTTCAAACGTAAAGATGTCGGTGAGAATCTGGCACGGATGCTCGTCATCGGTCAGCGCATTGATGGTGGGAATCTTGGAAAATTCCGCAAACTCCTCGACATCGCTCTGCGCGTAAGTGCGGATGACCGCGCCATGAATCATGCGGCCGAGCACCCGCGCGGTGTCGCGGATGGGTTCGCCGCGGCCGAGCTGAATATCGTTGGCATTGAGAAACATCACGCCGGCGCCGAGCTCGCGAATGCCGGTCTCGAAGGAGACCCGCGTGCGCGTGGAGGACTTCGAGAAAATGAGCGCCCACGTCTGGCCGGCGAGCGGCTGGGCCGGATGCGCGCCGCGCTGGCGCTTGCACGTGGCGGCGTCGCGCAGGATGGTTTCAAAGTCCGCGCGCGGCAGTTTTTCCAATGACAACAGGTGTTTCATGGTGTTGGTGCTTCTGGGAATTTTCGTCCAAAGGAAATTGTATAACCAAATCTGAAGCCCGCGTCACTTCTTTTTCTTGGGGGTTTTCGCCGGCCGCCTGGCGGCGTCCGCCGCGCGCCAGAGATACCACGCCGCCGTGGTGCCATGCGGCCGCCAGCGTTTGCCGAACGCGAGCAGCGCCTTAGGCTTGGGCATTTCCCGCTTTTTGTAGGCAATCCGGAAGCCGTTGCGCACGCCAAAGTCGTCCACGGGCAACACATCTTTGCGCCCGAGTTGAAATATCAGCAGCATCTCGACCGTCCAGCGTCCGACGCCGCGCGCCTCGGTCAGACGCGTGATGATTTCTTCGTCGTCGAGTTGATCAATTTGCCGTGACGATGGAATCGTGCCGTCCAGAGTTTTCGCCGCGATATCGCGGATGGCCGCAATCTTGGCGAAAGAGAAACCGCAGGCGCGGAGCTGTTCATCCGTGACGGCTGCGAGGTCCGCCGGTTTGGGGAAGCGGCGTTTCGGGAATAATTTTTTGAACCGCGTGAGAATGGTGTTGGCCGCCGTGCCATTGAGCTGCTGATGCGCGACCGCTTGGACGAGCGATTGAAACGGGGAACGCCACGGTTCAGGTTGCAACCGGCACGGCCCGAGCTCGCGGATGAGCTGCGCCATGATGGGGTCGGCAGCGGATAAGTGTTTGTGCGCGGCGGCGGTCACGCGAGGGACTTCACCAGCGCCTCGATTTTGTGAATGCCTTCGGCGGCTTCATGCGCCTTGAGATTGAGCGCCGGTAGCAGCCGGATGACTTGCGTCCCCGCCGGGATGGTCAGCACGCCGGCGGTGTGGAGTCGGTTCACAAACTGGATGGCGGCCGACTTGTCGCTGCCAGAGAATGCCGGAATATTTTCGGCGAGCTCCAGTCCGAGCATGAAGCCGAGACCGCGCGCGTTTTTGACGACGCCGGGATAAGTGTTCACGAGCCGCTCCAATTCGTGCTTCATCCAGTCGCCGAGCTTGCGCGCCTGGTCAGCGAGCTTTTCCTTATCAATGACTTCAAGGATCTTCAGCGCGACGGCGCACGCGAGCGGCGTGCCGCCGAAGGTCGTCGCATGCGTGCCGGGCCCCAGCAAATCCTGGTACGGTTCGCGCACCCAGAAGGCGCCGATGGGAAACCCGCCGCCAAGCGACTTCGCCATCGAGAGCGCGTCCGGCAGGAAGGTTTCGCCGCCCGGCACCCCTTCGAGGATGCGCTGAAAGCTTTGGAATTTGCCCGTCCGATAATGGCCGCATTGCACGCCGTCCATGAGGAGCAGCAGTTTTTTTTCATCGCACAACGCGCGCAGACCCAGCAGATATTCGGGCGTGGCGGGCGTGACGCCGCCTTCGCCCTGCACGCCTTCAATCAAAATGGCAACGGTGGCGGGCGAAATCGCCGCGCGCGCGGCGGCGAGATCATTGTAAGGGATGTGGCGGAAGCCGGGGACGGCGGGCTCGAAACCCTTTTTGACTTTGTCCTGGCCGGTGGCGGCGATGCCCGCGAGGGTGCGGCCGTGAAAGGAATTGGTCGCCGTGATGATTTCGTAACGGCCTTCGTCGTGGCCGAACTTGCGCGCGAGTTTGTAGAGGCCTTCGTTGGCTTCGGCACCGCTGTTGCTGAAAAAAACTTTGCCCGGGCCAATGCGGCGGGCAATCTCGCCGGCGAGACGGCCCTGCGGCTCGGTGAAGTACAAATTCGAGACGTGGATGAGCCGTTTTGATTGCTCCGTGAGCGCCTCCGTGATGGCCGGGTGCGCGTGCCCCAGCGAGCAGACGGCAATCCCGCTGCCGAGGTCGAGATACCGCTTGCCGCCGACGTCAAACAGATAGCTGCCGACGCCGTGACTGAGGACAATTTCGAACCGGCCGTAGCTCGGCACCACATTTTTCGCAAACAGCTCGCGAATGGACGCGTAGTCGTTGTGAACGATCGCGGGCGGCGCAGGAACGATATCTTTCATGGGTGCGGATTAAATCGCAATGGCGTCAGGACTCAATCACAAAACGACTTCGGTGCCGACGCCCTGGTCGGTGAAGATTTCGAGCATGACGGAGTGCGGCGTGCGCCCGTCGACGAACGAGACTTTCTCGACGCCGGATTTAATGGCGGCGACAGCGCTATCGACTTTCGGAATCATGCCTTTGTCCACAATGCCAGCGGCCTTGAGCGCGGGGACTTCGGCGGTGTGCAGATGGGCGATGAGCGTGGCCGGATCTTTGGGGTCGCGCATCAGCCCGGGTACGTCGGACATGAAGACGAGGCGTTTGGCGTTCAGCGCGATGGCGCACATGGCGGCAGCGACGTCGGCGTTGCAGTTATAGATTTTGCCATCTTCACCCCGCGCGGTGGGGCTGATGACAGGCGTGTGGCCGCACCAGATGCACTCTTTGAGCGGTTGCACATTGACTTCGGTGACTTCGCCAACGTAGCCGATGTCGATTTTCTGGCCGGGGTTTTCTTTGTCGTCGAGGTAAAGCTTCTTGCACTTGAAAATGTCCGGGCCGGCGAACCCGACGGCCTGACCGCCGAGCGCATTGATGGTCTTGACGACTTCGGGGTTGATCTCGCGCGACAAAACGTCGTCGACAATTTGGGCGGTGGCTTCGTCGGTGACGCGTTGGCCCTGGATGAATTTCGCGACGAGGCCGGCTTTCTCCATGGCGCGCGTGATGGCCTTGCCGCCGCCGTGCACGACGACGGGATTGATCTCGACGGCCTCGAGAAAGACGATGTCGCGCGCGACGCCGTTGCGAATAGAGGCGTCGGGCGAGTCCATGAAGCTGCCGCCGTATTTGACGACGAAGGTTTCGCCGCTGAATTTCTGGATGTACGGTAGCGCTTCAAGGAGCGTAGCGGCTTTGGCAATCAGGTCTTGCATTGTTGGGGGAAGATTTAGCCACAGACCCGCCGCGCCGCGCAAATGTAAACGCAAAGATTCAGCGGATTTTTTAGCGGTGAACGCAAGGCGCGGGGCGACGGGGTGCGCCGGAAGGCCAGTGGGCCGCGGCGGAAGTGGTGAGTTCAGCAAAAGCCAAAGAAAGATTTGAGTCGTAACCGATTCTGGCGATAATCCGTCCAATTCCATTACCAAATGAAAGCATTCAAATTCGGCGTGTTCGTGTCCCTGCTCGCAATTCTCCTAACCGCCTTCACTGCCTCGGCTGCGCCGAAGAAGATTCTGTTCTTCACCAAGTCGAGCGGCTTTGAACATTCGGTTATTTCGTGGAAGCAGGGGCGGCCGAGCTTCGCCGAGAAGATTCTGCTCGACCTCGGCGCGAAGAACGGCTGGGAGTTTACCTTCTCGAAGGACGGTTCGAAGTTCAGCCCGGAGTATCTGTCGCAGTTCGACGCGGTCTTCTTCTATACCACGGGCGATTTGTGCAGCGAGGGCACGGACAAACAGCCGCCGATGACGCCCGCGGGCAAGCAGGCGCTGTTTGATTATGTGCGCGGCGGCAAAGGTTTTATCGGGACGCACGCCGCGTCGGATACGTTCCACACCGGCAATGAATCGAAGAAAGGTCCGGACCGCTATCTGAACCACGGCACGAATGCAGACCCGTATTGTTGCTTCTTGGGCGGCGAATTTATCATTCACGGCGCGCAACAGGTGGCGACGAACCGCGTCGTGGATCCGAGCTTTCCCGGTTTTGAAAATGTGGGCGACAGTTTTGCGTTTCAGGAGGAGTGGTATTCGCTCAAGGATTTCGCCCCGGACGATCATTGCCTGACCGTGATCGATGCGCCGCACATGAAAGGCCTGATGTATGAGCGCCCGCCGTATCCGAACACGTGGGCGCGCAGGGAAGGCAAGGGTCGCGTGTGGTACACGGCGCTCGGCCATCGCGAGGACGTGTGGACGAACCCGACGTTCCAACAAATCCTCGTGGGCGGCATCAAATGGGCGCTCGGCGAAGTGTCCGCCGACGTGACGCCGAACATCCAGACCGCCGCGCCCGGCGCCTATACGAATCCGCTTTATCCCGAGCCCAAGTCGAAGAGCGCCGCCGCGGGGCTGAATACGTTGACCGCGCAGGAAAAGGCCGACGGCTGGAAATTGTTGTGGAACGGCAGAAATACGGATGGCTGGCGCAGCGCGAAGGCGGAGGAATTTCCGAAGGCGGGCTGGACCATTCACGATGGGGTGCTGACCGTGGACGCCGGGTGGACCAACGGCGAGGCGGAGGCGCAGTCCGGCGGGGATATTATCACGCGCCAGCGGTATGCGAACTTCGAATTGGTCGCTGATTTCAAGTGTAGTTATGGTTGTAACAGCGGTATCAAAATATTTGTGCAGCCGAACATCTCGCCGATTGACAAAGTCACCGGTAAACCCACCGCCAAAGGCTCGGCCATCGGCATGGAGTTTCAAATTCTTGACGACGCACATCATCCGGACGCCAAACTTGGCCGCGATGGCGACCGCACCATCGGCTCGCTCTATGATTTATTTGCTGCGCCGAAGGACAAAAAGGTTATGCCGCTCGGCGAATGGAATCACGCGCGGATTTTGTCGCAGGGCAAGCACGTCGAGTTCTGGCTGAACGGCGAGAAGACGGTGGCGATTGAGCGCGGCTCGCCGGAGTTTCGCGCCGCGGTGGCGGCGAGTAAGTTCAAGAACATCCCTGATTTCGGCGAATGGGCGGACGGGCACATCTTGTTGCAGGAGCACGGCAGCGAAGCTTCATTTCGTAACGTCAAAATCCGCGAGTTGCCTGCGAACTGAATTTTGAAACACTTTGCTGACATGAAAACAAAAAATCTACAAAAACTGGCTGGGACACCGCTGCGCCGCCGGGCCTTCCTCAAGGGCATGCTGGCGACGGGCGCCGTATCTGTTTTGACACCCCGCTCGCTGTTTGCCGCCGACGGTTCAGTTGCGGCCGCCGGCACTAACAAGGTGAACCTCGCCTGCATTGGGATTGGCAACCGCGGTGCGGAGGACGTCATGGCATTCCACGCCACGGGCATGGTGAACTTTGTGGCCTTCTGCGACACCGACATGGGCGCGCCGCACACGCAGGCGGTGCTTAAGAAGTTCCCGAACGTGCCGCGCTTCCAGGATTTCCGGCAGATGTTCGATAAGATGGGCAAGGACATTGAGGCCGTGTGTGTGGGGATTCCTGACTTCTCGCATTTTCCAGTAGCAATGCTGGCGATGTCGCTGGGTAAGCATGTGTATTGTGAGAAGCCAATGGGACAGAGCTTTCGGCAAATCGAGCTAATGATGGCGGCGGAAAAGAAGTACAACGTCGCTGCGCAGATGGGCAACCAAGGCCATTCCGAGGGGAATTATTTCCAATTCAAGGCGTGGACTGAGGCGGGCATCATCAAGAACGTTACTAAGATTACCGCCTATATGAACGGTCACCGGCGCTGGCACGGCATGAAGGTGTCGGACTATTTGCCGGCCCAGCCGATTCCGGCTTCGCTCGATTGGGAAACCTGGCTGACGATGGCTAAATTTCATGACTACAACAAAGGCTATGTGAACGGCGAGTGGCGTTCATGGTTTGATTTTGGCAACGGCGCGCTTGGAGATTGGGGTGCGCATATCTTTGATACGGCACATGAGTTCCTTGATCTCGGTCTGCCAACCGAGGTTGAGGCGGTGAAGCTGGACGGCTGGAGCCCATTTATTTTTCCGCAGGCTTCGACGCTGGCGTTTCGGTTTCCTGCTCGTGGTTCGCAGCCGCCGCTGGATCTCACTTGGTATGACGGCCTGCATAACCTGCCGCCGCTCCCAGACGATTTTGGCCTACCCGTGGTCGATGAAAATATCCCGCCGCCGTCCAAGGGTTCGCTGGACACGAAGGTGAATCCGCCGGGTAAGGTTATTTTTGGCGAAGGGCTAACCTTTAAGGGAGGCTCGCATGGTTCGACGTTAAAAATCATTCCCGAAGCGAAGGCACAGGAGATGGCTTCCAAACTTCCGTTGGTGCCCAAGAGTCCCTCCAATCATTGGAAGAACTTTCTGCTGGCCTGCCGCGGAGAAGAAAAGTGCCGGTCATCCTTTGCTATTGCCGGGCCGCTGTGCCAGACGATGTCGCTCGGCGTCGTCGCCCAGCATGTGAACGCCAAGCTGGAATTTAACCGCGACACGAAACAAATCACCAACCACAAGGTTGCCAACGAAATGCTCAACGGAGTGCCGTCGCGTCCGGATTGGGAGCAGTATTACAAGCTTTGAGCCAGCAGCTTTTTAGCTGACGTACAAAATAGTGTACGGCTTGCCTGGCATATCGGGTGTTTTTGCAATTTACACTAGCGCTGCTTAGACTAGATTGCCGTCATGCCTGAGATTGCAAAATTCGTCAACAACGGTGCCGCCGCCATCACACCCGCGCTCGCAGAAAATGTTTTACGCCATCTGCCTCAGTGGAAGTTGGAATTCACGCAGATAAACGCGCCCAAATTTCCTCACCTCGTAGATCAGCTTGAATTTCTCGCCGACGCCGTCGAAGACGCGATGGAGGGTGCCTACAAGGAACTGCCATTTGTCGCGGTCGCACAGGCGGTTTTTGCGCTAGTCTATGCCCACAAAAAAATGGGCATCATTCCTGAGAGTATTTTGGACCTTGGTCGAGCCGATGATTCTAGTGTCGTGCGCGCCGTGCTAATCCAGAACGAAAAGGCCTTCGCCATCTACGCAGGCAAACAAGGTGTGGACTGGCGCAAGATTACCAGCCAAGCTTAATCCATCTTCTAAATCATGCCGATTCCATTGGTCATAACGCTCGTTGGTGCGGACCGCACCGGACTCGTGGAATCCGTAGCGCGAGTCGTGGCCGAGCACGGTGGCAACTGGTTGGAAAGCCGGATGTGCCGACTCGGTGGCGAGTTCGCAGGCATTTTACGGATTGAAATACCAACGGTGAAAAAATCTGCGCTGCTCGCCGGCCTGCAAAATATTTCCGGTCTCAATGTTGTGGTGCAGCCTGGTCAGACAGTGGCAGTTTATGCCTCAGGCCGGCAGATTAGACTAGAAATTGTTGGCAGCGACCGACCGGGTATCGTCCACGAAATTACGAGTGCGCTAGCTCTAGCCAAAGTGAATGTTGAAGAATTTTCCAGCGAAGTTTCAAGTGCGCCCATGTCTGGGGAGACGTTATTCAAGGCTGGCGCACGGTTGCAATTACCCGAACACTGTGACTTGGCCGCGCTGAAAAAGAATCTTGAAAAGATCGCTGCGGATCTACTAGTCGACGTTTCGCTGGCAGAGTTTTCTGGAAGGTAGTTTTCCTCGGCCGCAAAATTAAAATGGGATTTAAGTTTTGGATTTGGGAGTGGCGTGTCTCTGTGGCAATTGTCTGACTTTTAATTTATTCTTCGCCTGATGTTTGAACTCCTAAAAACCGACTCGGCCACGCAAGCGCGTCTGGGAAAACTGACTACCGCGCACGGGGTCGTAGACACACCGGTTTATATGCCCGTTGGGACACAGGCCAGTGTTAAGGCACTCGACCCGCGAGAACTTAACGAGATTGGCACGCAGATTATCCTCGGCAACACCTATCACCTCAATCTACGACCTGGACTTGAGGTTATGCGCGCCGCTGGCGGCTTGCACCAGTTTATGAATTGGCATAAGCCAATTCTGACTGATAGCGGCGGCTTTCAGGTGTTCAGTCTTGCGAAAATTCGGAAAGTAAAAGAACACGGCGTGGAATTCCGTTCCCATCTTGACGGCTCGCTTTTATTTATTGGCCCGAAGGAATCTATGGAAATTCAGCGCGAGCTTGGCTCGGATATCGCGATGGTTTTCGACGAATGCCCGCCCCACGATGCGCCGGCAAAAGAGCAGCGTCTCGCTGTCGAGCGAACTATCCGCTGGGCACGCGAGTGCCGTGAACAGCCGCGTGCCGACGGTCAGAAAGTTTTCGGTATAGTCCAAGGCGGTAACAATCCAGCTTTGCGCGAGCAATGTGCCAAGGCTCTGGTTGAAATGGAATTTGATGGTTATGCCATCGGCGGTGTGAGTGTAGGTGAACCGGAGCCCGAGATGTTGCAGGCCATTGAGATGTCCGTGCCGCATCTGCCGGCGCACAAGGCGCGCTACGCCATGGGTCTTGGTACACCCGCGCAGATGCTCGAACTTATCGCACGTGGCGTAGATATGTTTGACTGTGTGCTGCCCACACGGGTTGCGCGAAATGGCACTGCGTATACGAGGCGTGGCGCCATCGGTATCAAAGGTGGTGGCTACAAGGCAGACTTCCGTCCCATCGAGGAAGATTGTGACTGTTTCGCTTGCAAATATTTTACGCGCGCCTATCTACGGCATCTGCTGAAGGCGAACGAAATTCTTGGCTTACGAATGCTGAGCGTCCACAACTCGCATATGTATTTGAAGGTAATGGCTGATGCGCGGGCGCATCTCGCCGCTGGGACCTTTGCGGAGTTTTACCGAGAATTTATTGCAAACTTCAAGCCTTCGGAAAAAATCTTGGCTCACCGGAAAAAACATCCGGTCAAGGAATGAGAGTACCCTCGGCAGTTAAAGAATTTGCTTAAAATGCTTTCATGTGGCATTATTTTGTCGTCGAAACAACAATTTTTGTAAAACTATGAGCAAACCGAAAATCATTGCCTATTTGAAACCTACCTGCGGCTGGAGCAATGGCGTCCGGGCCATTCTCAAGAAATACGATCTGCCCTTCGAAGATCGTGACATCATCAACGACCCGGCGCAGCGCGCGGAAATGATTGAGAAGAGCGGGCAGATGTTGAGTCCCTGCGTCGAATTAAATGGCCACATGCTGCCCGACATCAGCGGCGACGAGGTTGAGGCTTGGATGCTCGCGAATCAAATAGTGACTCCGAATGACCGCGTGCCGGAAGCGCCGACCAACCAGTCGTGCAGCAAGCACACGCATCTGTTCGCACAGGCCTAAAAAGTTTGGGTGGGGAATAAACGCCGTGCTGGATAAAATCCAGCGCGGCTTTTTCTTTCGTGAAATTGTGGCGTAATTCGGTTAAACCATTTCTATGCGAATAATCTCCCGCGCCCCCGCCGTGCAGGCCCTCTCCTTGCGTTGGAAACGGGCCGGCATCAAAGTTGGTTTTGTTCCGACCATGGGATATCTGCACGAGGGACATTTGAGTCTCGTCCGTACAGCACGCCGGCACATCGGTAAAAAGGGAAAAGTAGTCGTCAGCATTTATGTCAACCCAACGCAGTTTGGGCCGACGGAAGACCTTGCCAAATACCCGCGTGATTTAAAACGCGATTTAGAATTATGTCGCGAAACGGGTGTAGACCTAGTGTTCACACCGGGCGACTCGGACATGTATCCGGGTAAGGCGGAAAGAAATTATAGTACTTACGTCGTCGAAGAAAAATTATCGCAGACGATGGAAGGCACCGCTCGGCCGGTTCATTTTCGGGGAGTAACAACGGTTGTAGCGAAATTATTCAATTTAGTATTGCCGGATGTGGCGGTATTTGGGCAAAAAGATTTTCAGCAGGCGGCCATCATCCGGCGCATGGTGTGTGACTTAAATTTCCCGGTAAAAATCATTGTTGCGCCAACCTTGCGTGAACGCGACGGTTTGGCGATGAGTTCGCGTAATAAGTATCTCTTGGGTGATTTGCGACGGCAGGCGACCGTGCTTTGGTGTGCGCTTAAAATTGCAAAAACTATTGTCGATAAATCGAAATCTGTTCCCGCAGCAGACTTGAAATCAGATTTGAAGAAACTAATTCAAATCGAGCCGGATGCAAAATTGGATTACGTTGAATTTTTTGATCCGAAAACCTTGCTGCCCGTAGCGTCGGTCAAACCTGGCACGCATATGGCGCTGGCGGTTTACATTGGCCGGACTCGATTGATTGATAACGCGCGGCTTTGAAATGAAACAATTTGATTATCTCGTTCTCGGCAGCGGTATCGCGGGACTGACATTCGCGCTAAAGGTCGCGCCACAGGGCCGCGTGGCCATCGTCACAAAAAAGGACCGGGCGGAGTCCAATACTAATTACGCGCAGGGTGGCATCGCGTCGGTGACCAGTCAGGAGGATTCGTTCGAGTCGCATGTGCGCGACACGCTTGCGGCTGGCGCGGGCTTGTGTAAGGAAAAGGTCGTGCGCACGATTGTGGAAGAAGGGCCGGCGTGCATTGCGGAACTAATCGAGTTAGGCATGAAATTTTCCGAGCGCGAAATTCCGGCAACCCCGGGCGCGCTTGAGCTTGACCTCGGTAAGGAAGGTGGCCACTCCAAGCGGCGGATTCTTCACGCGAAGGATGTGACGGGGCGCGAAATCGAACGCGCACTGCTCGATGCTGTATCGCATCAGCCGAATATCGAGATTTTTGAAAACCACATCGCGATTGATTTGATTACGAGTCAGAAGCTTGGTTACGTTGGTGCGAACCGCTGCCTTGGGGCCTACGTTTTTGATAAAAAAAATAATTGTGTCACCACTTTTTCTGCGCCGGTGACGGTTTTGGCGACGGGCGGCTGCGGCAAGGTTTATCTCTACACGACGAATCCCGACATCGCAACGGGCGACGGCGTGGCGATGGCATATCGCGCTGGTGCGAGCATCGCGAACATGGAGTTTGTCCAGTTTCATCCGACGTGCCTATACCATCCCAATGCGAAATCGTTTCTCATCAGCGAAGCCGTGCGCGGCGAGGGCGGTGTTTTGAAAACGCTCAATGGCCAGGAATTCATGGACGCCGTACATCCGATGAAATCGCTGGCGCCCCGCGACATCGTGGCGCGGGCGATTGACAGCGAAATGAAAAAATCCGGCGCGGACTGTGTGCATCTGGATATCACACACAAATCGGCGAAATTCATCATTGAGCGGTTTCCGAATATTTATTCGACGTGCCTACGTTACGGCATTGATATCACCAAAGAGCCGATTCCCGTGGTGCCGGCGGCGCATTATCAATGTGGGGGCGTAGTGACGAATGTGGACGGCGCGACGGACATCGCCGGACTGTTCGCGGTCGGCGAGGCCGCATGCACGGGTTTGCATGGCGCGAACCGACTGGCGAGCAATTCACTTTTGGAAGCCTTGGTGTGCGCGCACCGGGCGGCGGCCAACATCATGGCCAGCCCGCCGGATAAATCAGAATTAAAGATTCCACTCTGGCAATCGGGCCAGGCCACCAATGCGGATGAACTCGTCGTCGTCGCACATAATTGGGACGAGATTCGGCGATTGATGTGGGATTACGTTGGCATCGTGCGGACGAATAAAAGATTGCAGCGCGCGCAAAAGCGCATTGCCAACCTCCAGGAAGAGATTCACGAATACTATTGGAATTTCATCGTCACGGCGGACCTGCTGGAACTGCGCAACATTGCCACGGTCGCAGAACTAATTGTGCGGTGTGCGCTGGTACGGCCGGAAAGCCGCGGGCTGAATTACAACCTAGATTTTCCGAACCCCAATCCCGAATGGGCGCAGCGCGACAGCGTGGTGCGGCGGGCGCCTTGAAGGGGCTTAGGGCAATTGGATCAGATAATACTTTTGTAGAGAGTCGTGCGCGACCGCATTGGTGAAATTAAAATTGCCGCTGGCATCATAAGTATTAGTCGCGATGCGCGGCCAGCTGGCAAGTGGCACTGAGATATTCGTGGAGCTAAGAATGTAGTAACTTCCATTGGGTAGGCCGCCGCTGCCGCGCATCACCAGATTTGTGCTAAAGAATGTTATCGTGGTGAATTGGGGCACGATACTGATGACCGTGGCCACGCCGGCGGAGTTTAGTGTATTCGTATTCCACGCGAGGCCAGCCGTGAGCGCCGGCAAACTGACGCCGGTAAAAGCGCTGTTATAACTTGCGGCGGTGAAGAGCTTAAATGAATCTCCAGCCGCGAGCGCAGTCAGGCTTATATTGGAAATCAGGAGCGTGCCGCCATTGGTGAGTGTGCCTAATATTTTCACGGCGGCGTTGGTGAGGGGTGCATGGCTCACGGCCATGAGTGACGTGCTGCCGTTTACAAGCGTAAGCGCGTTGCTGAACGTGAGCGTACCGAGCACCGTGCCGTCGGTAACACCTGTCCCAGGCGCAAGCATTGCGCCGCCGCCGACAATCAAATTGCCCTTGACCGCGCCGTTGCCGGACAGGGTTTGGCCGCCAGCGAGCGTGAGATTTCCTGCCGTCGTGCCGCTGACATCGAACAAGGCGCCATTCGCGACGATGATGTTGGCGGAGTTGGCAATCGCGCCACTGCCGGTCAATGCCAGCTTGCCGACGTTCACCCATGTCGAACCGGTGTAAGGCTGCGCTTGCGTGAAGGTGAAGGTGCCAGTGCCGTTCTGCGCGAAGCCGCCGCCGCCGCTAATCAGGCCAAAGCCTGCGTCGCTGACGGAGTCGCTGCGGTTGAAGGCCAGCGTGCCGGAATCGGCCACGATATTGGTGCCGAGGTTGCCGGTGGTGCCGCCGTTGCCGATTTGCAGCGTGCCGGCATTGATGGCAGTCACGCCGGAATAAGAATTATTGCCGGTCAGCGTGAGCGTGCCGGTGCCGACCTTGGTGAGGAGGGCTTTGGCCGTGCCGTCTTGAAAACTTCCGGCAAAGGTGGTGTTTAAGTCGAGCGCACCGATGGTGTAGGTGGTGAAACTTCCGCTGGTGCCACCGAGCGAGGCGCCGCGCAGCACCGCCGTGGCCGTGCCGGAGAGCGCGCCGATGTTGATGATGAGGCCGCCGGAGTAAAGCACCGGGTCGGTGACCACGCCGTCGAAATAAACGCTGGCGTTGTCGAACCCGCTGAACGAGCCGCCCTGGTTGACGAAGCGTAGTCCATTGTTGCCGGTCGAGCCGATGAAGCGGAGCGTGCCGGCGAAACTGTTCCAGATGCCCCGCAGGTCGCACCGGTTTTGGGAGGAGGTGTTGGTGATGGTGAGCATGCCGCTGCCAAACAATCGGCCGCCCGGCGAGAAACGGTTGGCGGTGGTGATGGTGGCGGCCGCGCCGGCGGGAACGATTATGTCATTCGTCGGCGAAAAGGTGTTGGCCGAACTGGCGGTGGATTTCAGCAGGCCGCCGTTGAGCGTGATGGTTCCGCCGCCGAGGCCGGACAGGTCATTCACCTGCAACGTGCCCGCGTTGAGAACGGTTCCGCCGATGTAGGTGTGAGTGTTGGTGATCTGCAATGTGCCAGTTCCGCTCTTGATCAACGTGGCCGTGCCACCGATGGTTCCGCCGCCAATGACATAAGTGCGCGTGGCGTTGGTGACCAGTAGCCACGCCGGTTGGACGGTGCCGGCAATCGTGACGTTGCCGTTGGTGGCAGTGTCATTGAACGTCACCGCGTCGAAATCATAAAACTCGTCCGCGCTGGTGCCGTTCAGCCAGTTGGTCGTGGTCGCCAAATCCCAGACATTGCCATTCGTGCCGCGCCAGACGAGCGTGTTGGTGAGCGGCGCAATGCCGACATTATTGGTCACGCGCAAGAGCACGGTGCCGGGCACGGAAGTGTCGAACGTGTAATTTTGCCGCGTGCTGCCGGTGCTGCCGCCCCACGCGAAATTGGCCGCAGTGCCAATGGTTGAACTGCCGCCGGTAATCAACGTGTAAGTGCCGGCAGCGGGCAAGCCGCCCGTCAACAGCGGCCAGACGGTGCTGGTGCCGCCGAGCGTCAGCGTGCCGCCGGCGAGTTGAACCAAGTCATTCACGCCGCCGCCGATGTTCGTGCTGCTGGCGAGGTGGAAATAAAAATTGTTGTTCGTCAGCGTAAGGTTGTTCGTGAGGGAATAATAGACCGTGATGATGTTGTCGTTGGTATCGGTGTAATTGGTCGAGAGCAGCGTGTTCGCGATGGTGAACGTGCCGGGCAAGTTTGATTTGCCGGGCGCAAGCGTCGCGCCGGTCTGCAAGGTGACGTTCCCCGCGACCACGCCGCTGCCGCCGAGCGTGCCGCCAATCACATTGACGGGACTGGTGATGAGCCCGTTGACGAGCAACGTGCCATTGCTGACCGTCGTGTTGCCGGTGTAAGCATTGGTGTTGTTGAGCGAGAGCGCACCGGTGCCGGATTTGGCGAGCGTCATCGTTCCGTAAAGCGAATTGTTGGTGAAGGTGTAATCCTTGTTGGCCACCACGGTCACGGACGCCGGTTGGGCGGCGGCGGTGAGATTGACGGCGGGCGACGCGGAGCCGGTGTCGTCGAAAATCACCGGGCTTAAATCGTCGTAGGACACCAGGCTGCTACCGTCAAACCAGTTCGTCGAGAGGCCGATGTCCCAAACATTCGAGGTGCCGTCGCCGCGCCATGTCAATTGCGGCAACGGTGCTTCGAGGTTGAGGTAGTCATACATGAAATTGTCGTTCCCGTGGTCAGTGTGATATTCGTGATCGAGCGTGATGACATTCGCGCCGACGACGAGTGAAGTGGACGGAATGGGCACATGCGCGACGATGTATTTGCTGTGGATGCCTTCACGAATCATCGTGGTCGTGCCGGGCGTGCCATTCTGAGGAATGAAATCGGCGATGGACGAACTGTCGTTGTTAACGCGCACAATTTGATAAGAATCCGCAGTGGCGTAGGCGATGTTGAGCCAGTAGGTGCCGGCTTTGACTGACGAGAGGTTAAAATTCAAATGCCATTTCCACGGCGTGCTGGTCGTGTAATCCACGGTGTGCGCGTAATTCAATGCCGTCGCCCAGTTGTTGCTGGCGATGTAATATTCAAGCGGGCTGTTGAATTCATTGCCGAAGTTGAGCCACATCGAAGGCCGTCCATATTCGTCGCCGTGACGATATTTAGCGGCGGTACGGTCGGGATACCCGATCTCCCAAAGCATCTGGCTGCCAGGATGCGGCACTTTCCAAGTCAACGTGCCAAGGTTCGTCACCGTGCCAGGGGCAAAAGTGAATGGCCCGGTTTGAAATTCCCCGACGGAGCCGTTCGTGCCGGCGCAATAGGCATAAAGCGTGTAAGTCTGCGAACCGCCGTAAGGCGAAAATGTCGTGACCGGCGGCAAGGTGAAACTGCCGTCCGCCGCGCATTGCGTCCAAAACTGGTAACCGTCGGATTGATATTGCCAGTTGTTCGGATCATTCTCCAAACCGGCATCCGGCGCGGCCACGCCAATCCACGCGCCTGCCGCATTCGCCTGCGGGCGCAGCGGATCGCTGATGATAAGTTTGCCGCTGATGAGCGCGCGTTGATTACGCGCCTGATAAACCGAGTTAGTGAGCCACGCGTAAGGCCATACGGATTTTTCCGCGAGCGCCTGATTCTGTGAATCCGCCCAGCACGCCGCGCCGTTGGACTGGCTGTTGAAATAGAGCAGCCACGGGCCATAAATCTTCGTCCAGTTCGCATTACTGCTCACGGTTAGTCCGGTGTTGTTGTAATGCGCGATGAGCGGTTCGTAAAGAATCAAGCCGCCGATGCCGCCGGCATATTCGCAGGCGGTCGGGCCGTTGTTCTGATACTCGTGGCCGCCGGCGACATACCACATGCCCAGCTTGTTCGTGTCGCTGGCCATGCCAAACGTGTCCACCTTGGGATAATCTATTGTGAAGGAATATTTCGAGTTCGTGCTGCCCGTGAACTGGCCGGTGGTGTATTGGATGATTTCCTTCGGCATGTTCGTCACGCCAATGGTGTGCCAGCAGTCGTAAAAATTCGGTTGCAGGCCGTTGCGCTTCTGCTGCACTCCGCCCAGGAACAGTCCGTATTTGGTGTAGTTGTCAAGATACTGGTTTTCGCACAGGAAATTCGTGTTGTCGTGCGCCGTCGGCCAGATGGACTGAATGAACGAGATGTTCAAATCTTTCGCGTAAGTCGCGTAACTTGGCGGATGCCGGATAATCAAGTAACAGTAAAGTCCGGTATTACCCTGACCTAGAACGTAATGCAATTCCACATCCCCAACCACGCTATCCACCGCTGGGTTGTAAGTGCGCAGATAGGCAATATCAATGTTCGTGCTCCCAGTCGTCGTACTTATGTACGTTGCATCGCCGTTGCCGTCGGGATACCAGTAATAATAAATCGCCGTATGGTTGCCGAAATTCACGCCGGATTGACTGACCATTTCCGTCCCATTCGCCGCCGGCGTGCCCGCACTGCCGGGTTTGAGATATTTGATGGAGTCGATACTCCCGCTGTTCTGGATGGAAACATGAAGAATGCCGTTATCCAAATAGCGGTCGGCGTGGCCGTTGACAGTTTCCGTACCCGTCGTAACCGTCGTGGTCACTAAGGTGGTGAAGCCGCCGGGATTATTGGCTAGCCCGGTATTCGCAACTAAAACCAAGCTCAGCATCAGCGACCACGCGGTGGGTGGCAAAAAAAAGCAGCGGAGAAAATTCATGGAATGTGGCATAATGTACCTCCCTTCCCTTCCCGATGCCATCAACAGAACTGGTGACGCCAATTAAACCGCCGGCCGGGCAATCAAACCCAGAGTTTTTCTGGATATTTTCCCTGCGCGACAAGCTGGCGAATGCTTTCGACAACTTGCGGCCGGTCTTCGCGGTAGGTAACCCCAAACCATGAATCGCCGGAGCGCAACACTTTGCATTTGGCTTGGCCGCTGGTAACCAAATCGCCCACGGTCGCGGGAATGTAGCACTCGGATTTCTGCTCGCCGCCCGCGCGCTTCAGGAATTTTTCAAACTCCACCCGGAGCTGCGGAAATAGCGCTGGAGTGAAGCCCCAGAAATTCATCGAGACCGCTTCGTCGCCGGTAAGCTTGGTAATTTTGCCGTCGGCCTCAGTGTTCTTCGCGCCGCTGCCATCCGGCTCAATCTTCATCATCTCTACGATGTGGGTCAGGTAATTATTGGCATCCACCCGCGAGACGCCGCGCGCGACGCTGCCATGGGCGGACAGCGTATTTTTCAAAATGAAGCCGACCATCGCATAGTCAGGTGTGCCGGCGGTGAGATGTTGCGCCAAGACTTTGTAAGCTTGCTGACCGTAAAAATCATCGGCGTTAATGGCGGCGAAATTTTCTTTGATCACGCCTTCGGCCATTAAAATGGCGTGGGTCGTACCCCAGGGTTTGGTGCGACCGGCGGGCAAGGTGTACGGCGCCGGCAGTTTGTCGAGTTCCTGAAAAACGTATTCCACGGGCGCATGCTTCTCGAACCGGGCACCGACAATCTCGCGGAATTGTTGCTCGATGTCTTTACGGATCACAAACACGAGCTTGCCAAACCCGGCGCGCAGGGCGTCGTAGATTGAGTAATCGATGATGGTTTCGCCAGCGGGGCCGACGGGGTCAATCTGTTTGAGCCCGCCATAGCGGCTACCCATGCCTGCGGCCAGAACGAGCAAAGTTGGTTTTGTCATGCGTGGTTATTTTAATTTTTCAGGCGTGGCTGTCGAGAAAATGGTTGGCCGGATAGCGAGGGCAGATTTAATCCACAAAACCGCGCGCCTTCAACCAGAAAAGGCAGTCAGCGGCCCACGGATGCGGATTGGTGAAGGGCGGCTTAGCTTTCAAGCCCATGCCGTGTCCGCCCTTTTCGTAGATGTGCAGGTCAAAGGGCACATGATTTTTTCGCAACGCCTCGGCGAATTGCAGCGTGTTCTCCATCGGCACAGTTTTGTCTTCGAAGGTTGTCCACAAAAAGCATGGTGGCGTATTGGGCGTCACCTGTAATTCGTTTGAAAGCAGTTTCACCAGCTCGGGCGAAGGATTTTTGCCAAACAGATTATTCTTTGAACCTTGGTGGGTGAACTCGCCCATCGAAATGACCGCATAACAAAGAATTCCCAAATCCGGTCGGGAACTTTGCAGTTCAACCACGTCGGCAGAATTCGTATCGCCCGCATCAAAATGGGTCAACAGCGTGGACGCCAGATGTCCGCCCGCCGACGAGCCCATGATGCCGACGCGCTTTATGTCGATTTTGTAATCAGCCGCGTGTGCGCGTACCCAGCGCACCGCACGTGCCGCATCGTTCAGCATCGCGGGATGCCGGTAACCGTCTAAGCCCAGCCGGTATTTCAATACGAAGCAGGTGATGCCATGCTGGTTTAGCCACAGTGCGTAATCATTACCTTCGTGCGGTGCGAGATGGGCGTAACCGCCGCCGGGACATATCACCATGGCCGCACCCGTGGCGTTTGAGCCGCACAAATAGGGCGTGATGGTGGGAATGTCGTTGGATGAAGTGCCGAGCGCACCGGGTGCGCCCGAGGGCCAGAGGGCAATGGAGGTTTGCATTTGAGCGCGGGACAGGCTGAGTGATAACAACAAGATGGCCGCGGCGAAAAACGTTTTCATGCTATTCAACGCAGTTTAGCGGTCGTGGTTACAGTTTCAACTCCGAAGCGCGCGTTTGACGCTGTCGGTTTATAGTCTTAATTTCAGCGCGTGTTCGAACTTGTTTCCGATTATGCGCCCGCCGGCGATCAGCCGCAGGCCATTGAAAAGCTGACCGCTGGCATTTTGTCCGGTGCGCCGCACCAGACCTTGCTGGGCGTTACCGGTTCGGGGAAAACTTTTACCGTGGCGAATGTCATCAAGAACGTCAATAAGCCCACGCTCATCATTTCGCACAACAAGACGCTCGCGGCGCAGCTTTACGCCGAGTTCAAAAGTTTTTTTCCGCACAACGCCGTCGAATACTTCGTGAGCTACTTCGATTTTTATCAGCCCGAGGCTTACATCCCGCGCACGGACACGTTCATCGAAAAAGATTCCAGTGTGAACGATGACATCGAGCGGATGCGGCTCTCCACCATGGCGTCACTCTTCACGCGGCGCGATGTCATTGTCGTTGCGAGCGTTTCGTGCATTTACGGCATCGGTAGCAAGGAAGATTACCAGGCGATGGTCATCCCCATCCGCGTGGGTCAGGATCTCACCCGGGAACAGCTGCTTTCGCGCATGGTGGATATGCAATATTCGCGGAACGACATTGCCTTCGAGCGCGGCAATTTCCGCGTGCGCGGCGACACCGTCGAAGTCTGGCCGGCCGGCCGCGAGGACGGTTTGCGCATCGAATTCTTTGGCGAAACCATCGAGAAGCTCACCCGCTTTGAGCCGCTCACCGGTAAGAAAATCGAAGCGCTCCAGGCCAATATGATCTTCCCCGCGAAGCAATTCGTCACCACCGGTGATAAAATGAAGCGCGCCATTCTCGCCATCCGCGAGGAACTCGGTTACCGCATCGCGGAGTTTGAGCGCGACGGGAAGCTGATTGAAGCGCAACGCATCAAGATGCGGACAGAATTTGATTTGGAGATGATGGAAGAAATGGGTTTCTGTTCCGGCATCGAAAACTATTCACGCCACATCGGGAATCGCCCGGCCGGCTCACGGCCGCATACCCTCTTCGATTTTTTACCCGACGATTATCTGCTCGTGATTGACGAATCGCACGTCACCGTTTCGCAGATTGGCGGCATGTTTGAAGGCGACCGCTCGCGCAAGACGGTTTTGGTGAACTACGGTTTTCGCCTGCCCAGCGCGCTGGACAATCGGCCGGTCAACTTCCTGGAATTTCAAGCGATGCAGAACCAGACCATTTACGTCAGCGCCACCCCCGCAGCCCGTGAGATCGGCTGGTCGCAGGGCCGGGTGGTGGAACTCGTCGTGCGCCCGACGGGCCTGATTGATCCCAAGGTCACGGTAAAACCGCTCAAAGGTCAGATTGACGATTTGATGGAAGAAGTTCGCCGGCGCAGCGACAAAAAAGAACGCACCCTCGTCACCACCCTAACTAAACGCACGGCGGAAGAGTTGGCCGATTACTTGCGCGAGATTGGCATCCGCGTGCAATACCTGCACAGCGATATTGACGCGATTCAGCGCGTAGAAATCTTACGCTCGCTGCGCAAAGGTGAATTCGACGTGCTCATCGGCATCAATCTTTTGCGCGAAGGTTTGGATTTGCCGGAGGTTTCGCTGGTGGCGATTCTGGATGCGGATAAGGAAGGTTTTCTGCGCAGCGAAACCAGTTTAATCCAGACAGCTGGTCGCGCCGCCCGCCATTTGAATGGCGAAGTCATTTTGTATGCCGATGTGATGACCGACAGCATCAAAAAATTTATGGCGGTCACCGAGCAGCGCCGCGCCCGGCAGATTGCCTACAACCTCGAACATAATATCACCCCGCGCAGCGTGGTGCGCGCGGTCGAGGAAAGTCTCGCGGTGCAGGAAGACCAGCATGCGGCGGCGATGGGGCTCTTGCGCGAGACGACCACTGATCTCGATGCCACGGAGACCATCCGCGAACTCGAAGGTGAAATGCTCAAGGCCGCCGAAGAGTTGCAGTTTGAGAAGGCCGCGCTGCTCCGCGACCAGATCAAAGAATTGAAGCGTATGATCGACGGCACGAAGCCCGAGGCGAAGCCGGCGAGTTATCGGAAATCAAAACGGGCGCGGAAACAAATTTAGTTTCAATTTGTTTTTCCATGGCCCGTTTTGCCTAACCCCTAAATTTCGTCCGGCTCATCTTCGCGCGGCGGCAGCGTGGCGGCAATCTGCCCCTGCTCATCATTGGCGACCACGTAGCCACCCTTGTCGGTGGCCACGGCGTGGATGCCTGGTGTGCCGCCCCATTTCAGCGTCAACGCGCCACCATCCTTGACCGAGCCCAGCACGACGCGCTCGATGCCCAGGTCGCTGAACAGGCCCAGCTGGCCGCCATCGTTTGACGCGGACAGGATACCGCGCCGGTAACCGTCCGGCGCGCTGACCGAGAGGATTCCGCATTGTTCCTGGGTGATGAGGGCGGCGGCGGAATTCAAATTAGTCTGCGGTTTGAGATGCAGGCCGGCGCTTTTATCATCGAACCCCAGATAAAGCTGGACCACCTTTTGTTCGTTCATAAGCGTCAGGCTGCCACCTTGTTCCGCCATGTTAAATGAGGCGAGGTCGCCGCGCGGGTTTCCCAAGAACAGCGCGCCCCGGTCTTGGAAGGCGGTCAAAAGCACGGGATGCTTTTTCTCGTCAACGGAATTTAATTGCAAAAAGGGACCTTCCTTAATCATGCGAATGACGGCGCGCTCGCGGTTTTCCTGGTCGTGAATGATCAGTGCGCCGCCGTGGGCTTCTCCGGTTAATTGTGCCACAGTGCGGTCTTTGGCGTCGTTGATGGTAATGCCGCTCTGGCTTTTGGCGATGGATTGCAGCCAGATGGATGATTTTTTATCCGCCGCCTTTACCATGATGTTGCCGCCCTCCGCGCCGTTCAGCATCGCGGCGGAAACCTCACCTTCGTGCATGACCATCACCGCGCCGCCTTGGAGGGTGGCGTTCAGGGTGACGACCGGCCGACCGTCTGGGCGGCTCACAATCATCAAGCCGCCGGCGGGCGCGATTTCGGTGTCGCTGACCAGCTTGATGGCGACTTTCTTTTCCGGGGTCACCAGCATCATTTGCCCGCCGGTTTTCTGGCTGATCATGCCCACGTAGGGTGTGCCGTCATCGTGCGTGACCGCCACGGAGCCGCTGGCGTCGCCAAAGGCTTTCATGACGGCGCGCGGCTTGCCTTTTTCAAATACGGCAATCTCACCGCAACCCGTTTCCGGAACGGCGTGTGCGAGCAGCGTCGTTTCCCGCGCGGCGGTCTGAAATACCAGCTTGGGTTCGTCGTTTTCAACGCCGAAGAAAACGCGCTGCTGTCCATCGGCGCCGTCGAAGGCGAGAAAGGTCGCGTCATCGGACGCCATCAGCCGGCCGCGCATTTGCCCCTGCGGATTGCAGAGCGAAATGATGTTGCACATGATGTTGAGGGTGGCCACCTCTCCGGCTTCCTCCGGCTGCTCAACGCGTAAGAACCGGCTTAGTTCTTGAAATTCCTTGCGGAGCGCGGCGAGTTCTTGGCGGAGCTGGGAGATGTCGTCAGCGTCAGTCGGGGTTTTAGTCATGTACGGGTTTACAGTTAAAGCCCGCTTTAAACAAATGAATTATGGCCCGCACGAATTCAATGGCAGGCCGGGGTTCGGCTAGGCGCCTCCGGTGGAGTAATAGCAAGCGCCATATGTTACGGGGTTATAAACCGGACAAAGTTGCCCGCAGATTTCACAAATTAAAGCAGTTTTTTATTTTTAAACCGCGAAATCTGCGTCATCTGTGGATAAAGTCCGGTCAAGGTTTGCGCAAGGACGGCTTAACCTACTGGGTTTTGGTGCGGCTTCATGCTTTTGCAGGGATTTATCATCGTTTTCCATCGACTCATCCTCTTTTTGGTGAGTCCGGTTGTGAATTTTATCGCGTTGAGTGTCGGTTACTTCGTCAAATTCGCGCCTTTGACGCTCATCTTGATTGAATAAAGCGACTTGCTCGCGGTGATGAAGAGGGTCCGGCGGTCGGGGCCGCCAAAACAGACGTTGGCCGACCAACTCTCCGGCACGTCGATGTGATCAATCAATTTGCCCGCCGGATTAAAGATGGAAACGCCGTTGGTTCGGCCAGTCGCGCACAGCACGAGGTCGCCATTTTCATCGATGGTCATGCCGTCCGACCCTTTGGCGACGGCGAGCGTTTTGTTCGTGAGCGTGCCGTCGGATAAAATGTCGTAGCGCCACGTCCGGTCGCCTTGAATGTCGGCGACGTAGAGGGTTTTGCCATCGGGCGTGCCGGTGATGCCGTTGGGTTTCTTCAAATCATTGGCGACGGGGAACAGTTCTTTGCAGTCAGGCGACAAATAAAACACGGGCTGGTTGGTCAGCGCCATCGTGGTGTGATCCCACCAGGCGCGCCGGTAAAAAGGGTCGGTCAGATACATGCCACCGTTCGGCGCAATCCAGACATCGTTGGGGCCATTGAGATATTTGCCTTCGTAATTCGTGACCAGCACGGTCACGGTCTTGTCCGGCGCGATGGACCAGAGCTCATTGTGCTCGTCAGCGCAGGCGATGAGGTTGCCGTGCGCGTCAAACATCATGCCATTCGCGTGACCGGAGGGTTGCATGAAGGTGGAGAGTTTACCGGCTACGTTCCACTCCATGATGCGGTTGTTTGGCTGGTCCACGAAGAAGACATTGCCCTGGGGATCGCAAGTCGCGCCTTCGGTGAAGGCGAAATTGCCGGCGAGTTTCGCCAATTTTGCACCGGGCGCGATGACGGAGGCTTGGCTGGAGGCGAGCATCGCCCAAAGTATGCTGATGGACAAAATGGTTTTCATGCGTGGTGGAAAAATCTGGCGGGAATTCGCACGAGAAGCCAATAAAATCGTTCCTTGTTTTTAGGCTGCCGGTGCCCCATCTTGCGTTTAAATTAAGATGAGTCCCCAAACGCAAAAGGCGGTGCGGTTCCTGCAGAGCTGGGTCATTAACACTGCGGCGGTGCTGGTGGCAGCCGCCATCTTGCACAATCACATTACTTACGAAAACAAGCTGCAAAACCTGCTGATTGCGTCGCTGCTGCTGGGCATCCTGAACGCTTTCGTCCGCCCCATCTTGTTGCTCATCGCGCTGCCGCTGCTGATTTTCTCGTTGGGCTTGTTCACCCTGGTCATCAACGCGCTGTTGCTGATGCTCGTCAGTCAGTTGCTCCAGCCGAGCTTTCAGGTGGATAGTTTTCGGCACGCTTTCCTGGGCGCGCTCATTATCAGCATCATTTCCATCGCGCTCAATGTGCTGACCGGTAATGCCCGCGTCGCCGTGCAGCGCCGCCCGCCACCCGGCGCGCCGAAAGGTCCCGGCGGCGGCGATGGCCCGGTGATTGACGTCTGAAAGAATTTGCGATTGGCGATTTTCGATTTACGAATCGATGCCAAAGCCAAGTCCGCCGCGGCAATCTTAGACCGCAACTCCGAAATCAGCTTCCTACGACTTCAGTTGATACGCGGCACGTAAGGTGGGGATGCCTTGCGCATTAAAATCCCGCTCGAAGTCCGTTGTGATTTCCGCCAGAGCGACGGGCGTTGCCACTTTTTCGTATTCCTTCGCGGCGTCGAACACTTCGTTCATCTGTTGGAAATAATCCACGTCGTCCGTGCGCAGAAAAACCGTGCCGTCGGGAGCCAGCGCCTGCCGGGCAAGCGTGGGAAAGCCTTCGTTGATAAGCCGATGCCGGCGATGCTTCTTCTTCGGCCACGGATCGGGGAAATAAATGTGTACCGCGGTGGCGCTATGCGGCGGGAGGAGGTATTGCACAAAGTAAGCGGACTCGATGCGCACGCCGCGCAGGTTGGTCAGACCAAGCCGTTCGCCCTTGCGATGCAATTTTTGGATGCGGCCGAGCAGACGTTCGACGCCCAGAAAATTGATAGCGGGATTACGCCGGGCGTATTCGACTAGAAACGAGGCGTCACCGCAGCCAAGCTCGACTTCCAGCGGCTTCGGTTGCGGAAATTGCGCGGTGAGATCCAGCGGCTCGACGATGGTGCGGAGCTGGATAAGGAGTTCGTATTGTTTTTCCATGCCGAGATCTGCAAGGGTAGCCTGAACGTTATTAGAAATAGCCCGGAAGGAGATTCAAGGGTTGTTAGGGAGTGTCAATTAGCGTCTTACGATCACGCCATCGACAAGAATGGTTTCGCCCTCGCGCAATTGGGTCGGCGAACCATCCCTTCTTTGGATACTGCCGGAGCCAGACACTCGCGTTCCGTCGTTCATGCCTAAGATTTGCACCGGTGCGAGGGTAATTAGCGAGCCATCCTTTTGCACCACCACCCGGCCATTCTTCAAAGTGATTGTATCTTTGGGGGCGATGGCGGTGCCATCGAGTTGGAACAGTTGGCCGTCAATCAGACGGGAACTGCCGCCATCGGGATAGACGCACAAACCGTCCGGGGCGACCCTCAGATTATTGGGAAAGGTCATTGTGCTCATAAGTGAGGCGGCCTGACCGTCACGCACCACGATAACGCGTCCTGCTTGCATGGCCACATGATTAAACACAGGTTCGATGGAGCCATTGGGATTCAAAAGCCAGCCATCACGGCGCAGGATTTGGCCCGCTTCGAGCCGACGCTCTTTGCCACCGGCGATTTTGAAGGTGCCATTGGTGCTGATGTTGATGTTGAAGGGAAATTTAAGATTTTCAGTGAGGAGATCGAATTGGTCGCCTTGCACCGTATAGATTTTTCCATCTTTAACGGTGACGGCATCGGCCGCGCTATCGGATTGAGCCTGCAGATTCATTGCTCCGCTGCCGAAGAGGAGTAAAATGCAGAGAAACGCTACCGCACGGCGCTTGAATTCCAATAAGCACGACGTGCCTGCTGTGTCAGCACGGCCAAAACCAATAATAAAATCGTGTCCATTGGCCCGGGATAGGTCTGGCGACATCTTCATGGGAGCAATGTAGCAAACCGGCTGGCCGGCGCAATAATAGGTACTATCAGTGCGGCAAACTCTGGAGAAATGGTCGGGGCGGGCGGGAATTGAATCCGGATTGGCACTTTTCACGACCCCATTGAAAACAAAGGATGTTTAACAGATTTAATGCGTTAAGTAGGTTTTCGCATTTTCGTTAAGATGCACCAAAATGCAGCAAAACCCTTTTCGGATGATAGAAAAAGATAGAAAAAAACGCCCTATTCAAACCTGACTTTTTCCACGTGCCGCATCCCACATTCGCTGCCCGCCACAAACCCCAGCAACACAGATTTTCTGACTCATGTCGTTCGGTGGTCAAAATAATTATTGCACTCGGATAGCCCTTGTCCCTCTCCCAGCGTTAAGCTCGCCCAGCCGGTGCTCACCGCCGCCTGTATATTGGTTTCGCCGCTCGCCATTGACGAACTCGCTCCACATGAACTGGGCCGCTCCAGTAATGAAGATTTTCCGGCTTCGCCAGCCACCGCCGCTGGCTATTTCTCTTGCTGGCGAGGCGACAGCGGCGTTTTGAGCAATACCGCTGCCGTTGCCTAGTGCGGGGGTGTGGCTGGAACCATTGCTGGCAGGCTGGACACCGTCTCCTCCCTGCAGAATCCCGGTCTTGAAAATCAGTCTCTAATCCCAGCTTCTTTTTACGGCCGACTCAAAGTATAGCCGGTACTGCGACCGCCAGCTTGGTCTTTCGCTAATATCTTCCGGCTTACCAGATCGCTGATGTCGCGCAGCGCGGTGTCTTGCGAGCATTTCGTCAGCTTCGCCCATTTGGAACTGGTAAGTTTTCCCTCGAATCCGTCAAGCAGTCGGTTGATGACCTTGCGCTGCCGTTCGTTGAACGACTCACCCGCGTGGGTTTTCCAAAAGCCTGCTTTCGTCAGCACGGCTTCCAGAGTTTGCTCCGAGGTGGCGATGGCGCGCTGCAAACAGTTTAGAAACCATTCGATCCACTCCGTGATGTCCAGCGTCCCTTTCTGGCAGCGTTCCAGCACCTCGTAATAGGCTTTGCGCTCATGTTGGATCTGCGCGGACATGCTGTAAAATCGCTGCGCGGTTTTTTCTGACCGTGCCAGCATCAGGTCCGCGATCGCGCGCGCGATGCGGCCATTGCCATCCTCAAACGGATGGATGGTGACAAACCAGAAATGTGCCAGTGCCGATTGAATCACCGGATCCACCGACGGCGAGGTGTTGCACCATTTGAGAAAGCGGGTCATTTCCTTATTCAAGCGGTCAGCGTCGGGTGCTTCGTAATGGACTTGCTCGCGCCCAATCGGGCCGGAGACAACTTGCATTGGCCCGCTTTGCTGGGTGCGCCAACCGCCGACCGTGATGCGCCGCATCCCGGTTCGGCCAGTCGGAAACAATGCGGCATGCCAGTCGAATAATCGTTCCGGCGTCAATGGCTCATCGTATTTGCGGGTAGCGTCCAGCATGACCTCGACGATGCCTTCCACGTTGCGGTCAATGGACGGCAACGCACCGATGTCCAGACCCATGCGCCGAGCCAGTGAAGAACGCACCTGACCGGCGTCCAGCTTTTCACCTTCAATCTCACTGGTCTTGACCACATCCTGCGTGAGGGTTTGCAGCGTGGCTTCTTCGCGTAACTGAAAGCCCAGGGACTCCATGCTGCCGAGCAGGCGACCTTGCCAATGCCGCACTTCGGCCAGCCGACCGGTCAGGGCCGCCTGGTTCCAGCGAAACTCCGGCCACTCTTTACGTTCATGAATATACATAGATTCGCCGCAAGGCTTGCGGTGTTTATACACCCGATTCACCGCATCTAGCAAGTATATTCTCCGCATTATATGCGGTGAATAAGCCGTCTATTCACCGCCCCGGTTGGTAGCTGAGACTAACTCGCCTGCTGGCTGCCCGTTGGCAGCGGCCGGATCGTCCAGAATCCGCAGTGTGTCGTCGGCAATTCGACACCCGCAACCAAGCAAATTCACATCCCATTTCAATTTGAATGCCCTCATTAATTTGGACGCCCTTGAAAATCAAAGTTAGTTCGCACAGCTCAATCGATAAATTGGCTCGCCCTCCGTTCATTTTTCACTATGGGCTCAATAATAACGAACGCGCCAGCGGTGGCTCACCGCAAGGGGCACGCTTGCCACTCACGAATGGCAATTGGCGCGTGCGCGTTGCCTGACGCTCATGCTGGCGGTGCTGCTGACGCAGCCCTACGCCAGCACCGGCACGCCTGCTTAGGTTTCTGAAAGTCACACTCGGCGTGCCTTTCGCTACCTCGCGCACGCGACGATGGTCACAGGTTATCGAATGTTTATTTTACCTGCCAATCATTCAGGTTCGCGGATGCATTCAGGCGCGAGGTCAGGCAGGGAAATGATGGTGGGACGATTCCTTGCCGCTGCGCGGCTCGCGGCGGCGAACGCTCGCTATCACTTGCGTTCGCCTGGTTGAAAAAAAGTTTTCTGATGGACAATGGTTTTCGGAAAACCTCAGTTTAACAGAAAATGTTTCAGTCGCGGTGTCACCGAGCCTCACCAGTCCTTCGCTCAGGGACTACGAAGGCTCCGCCCCTCGCTCGGGCTGGCTCGGCACGGTTCCGGCGCACCGCTGGCCGGACTCAACCGTTTGCACCCGCTCCATTCCAATCCGTTTCATTTTCGCAGACTCCAATTCCACTCCATTGCATTCCGACGGTCGCAAAACGGCCGAGACCGTCACCAACCGCGTTGCCCAAAGATTCCCGAAGCCGCGATGCTCCGCATATCGGCCAGGACAGCAATAGGCCGCGCGACTGCGTCCGGCCAGGCAATCGGTAATAGCCCGCGAGGCTGCGCCCGGGCAAGCAACGGCATTAACCGTGACACCGGCCAGCATGGCTGCGTTTCGCTAATCCTCCACTCCGCCGACTTCGTTCCAGAGCGCTGCACTGCGCAAAACTGTCCGGCGTCACTGCGCGTACTTGAATAGTCAGACACCCCGGCGCTGGACTGCGCGGCCTGCTAGCTCGGCGCCCCTGTTCCCCATTCGCCGGCCATCATTCCGCTACGTTCCAGCGTCGGGGAGTCAGATAAATTGGCATCGCACTAACGCGCCGCTGCCGGGCAACGAGTCCAGACGCCCCGACAAAATCGCGAGAGCTTCACGGCTCCGTTGTCATGCAGGAATGCTACCGGGACAGTACACAACACATATTGTGCGTGACCCTCCGGTCATTTATTCCGGACGCACAAGGAACCCCGAGACCCTGTGCTGGAAGTAAATGACGCACAATATGCCGTTGTGTGCTATCCCGCTGCTGCGCTGTCACGGTAACTGCGAATCCGCACCTTCGCGCTCGTGCGGGCAGTCACCGCGCCAGCTGGCAGGCATTCTGCCCGCCAACTCCGCCGCTGCGCAGTTTGAGAAGTTGGGTCGGGGCGTCTAACCCCAAAGCCCCCACCCATCCCCCAGTGCTCGCCCCCCTTCCATCCCCAAGGGGGGGGGCGCCCGAAGTCAAGGCAAGCATCCTTGCAACCCCGCCACTATAGTGGCGGCTATAAAAATCTGCGAAACGCCATTGGCTGGTCGTTTCGCGCAACCAGACTGCGCCAAAGCAAAGTTCAACGATTTTTTGTCTTCGGTAATTCTCCAAAGTCTTTTTTCTTTCAATTTCTTTAATTGAGGCAGACTATCGACTTCGTAAATTAAAAATTTGAAAAACACATAACTAAAATGAAAAACTATCAATGTACAAAATGTAAAACTCATCTACAGAACGATTCTCAACCCAGCGTTTACAACTGTCCCGGAGGTGGTATGCATCAATGGAATAACCTGGGAGATGTTGGCGGAATAAACTACCAATGCAAAAAATGTGCACTGCTGGTACAATCGAAGTCTCAACCAAGCGTATATAATTGTCCATCAGGCGGGATGCATCAATGGAGCAAACTATAATTTATATGGTACACATTACCCCTAACCAATTTAAGGATGCCTTTCTCAAAGCGGTATCTTTGGTAGAATCGCAGGTTGTAGAGCTATGGGACGAGAAGCGCGATTACACCGCGCTTGTTTTGGATATTATTTTCCCCGAGGTTGCCAAGCAACTGGGTCTTTCGGTGTATAACGCTAATTATTATTATTTAGATTCAATCTTCTATGCCGAAAAAGACCTCGAACATTTTAATTCAACAAATACTTATGCGAAGTGCATTTCCATAGCGATGGAGCATGAACATGACATTAGAGGCACGGCAGTAGAGGTCAACAAATTGCAACTTTTCAACGCGCCACTCAAGGTACTCATCACATACGCGCAAAATGATTCGATTCGCAGTTTTTATCTAGATCGCTATACAAAGATTATCCAAGGAGCGGATATTTTTAGCGATATTGCTACCCTGCGACGCCAACTTGTCATTTTTGGCAGTGTCGCAGATGATGTCGTCACTTGGCATTTCTACGCGTATGAGCCAACCGGGTTTCAAGTCATCTGATGACTTCTTTTTTGGATAGGCAAAACCTAAAAGATTTTTGTTTTAAGTCACACCCCCCTTAACTTCCGCATCGTAATCGCCCGCGCCTTCGTCGCCACTAGATAACGCAGTTACCGCAGCCACGGGCTATCAACTCTGGAAAACGCCCCCAATTTTCGGGAAATTAAAGCGAGTTACTGTGGCGGGCGGCGGTGGCGTCATCTTATCGGGGTCGCCATTTGTAAAACATGCACTCTTTGTATACTGTTGAGGAACTCCTAGCAAACTCGTCCCCTGAACACCGCTTTCTGTAATACCGAATCTTTACCACAGTTCCGCCCATCCTTTCAGCCAAACCTTCACACTTCTGTGCCACTCTTGTATAACCGTTAAATACACCCGGGCCGGTAAAATACCCCACTCTTACCTAACCGCTCCGGCCAGAATGGTATACTTTCTGTCTACTTACTGACTACTGCACGGCTGTAAGGTCTGACCCAAGCGACCGGTCTGCGCCCTCGGCCTTTATCCCCGCCAGCACCTCGGCCCGCGTTTGCTCCACACTTTGGCCCGTCTTCCACCAGTGATACTTCGGATCTGAGTCGAACGGGATCACCAATGTACCGCCAAGCGTCAGATACGGCACGCGCAACGGTTTGCTAGTGCTTTCCACACACGCCACTTCCGGCTCCATGCTTTTCTTCGCAGCCACGCAGCCACCGCAGCAAGGGGGTATACTTTCTATAGAATCATATCGTTTTCCAGAAAGTTGTAGGTGTTGCTGCGGTGGCTGCGGTGGCTGCGGCGCGGGGTGGCGCTGGCTGGCAGGCAGGGTGTTCATAGTTTGGTCACGGTGTAGGTCTTGGATTTGAATCCGCCCCCGTCGTTGGCATCATCGCGGTTCAAATACGTTTCTTCGCGTGTCACGTTGAAACCATCCACTTCCAGCGGATTGGTTTCCTTAAATAGCTTGGCCATGATCGTGCCGATGACTTTCTTGCCTTTATCCTCATCGGCATCGGGTCGCAGGCCAGGCACGGTGATGTTGGCGCCATCGCAGAGACCGAAAAGATCCGTGGCGGTCTGCGGGCAATCCAGTTCGCCTGATTCTTTGACCGCCAGCACCACGGAGCGCAACCACACCAGCGCGGGGTTGCTCACCCGCGCCTGCGCTTGCTGGTGACCATCCATAACCGGCACCGTCTGGAAGAGATTCTGCATGATCCAATCCAATATCTCCGCCCAATCCCGGAAATCATGCCGGGTCTCGGTCGTGCGCGACCGGCCTTGCGCGTGCCATGCGCGAATCACCGCGAACACGCAGCCCAGATAATACGGCTGCCAGTGCCGCACATGGCTCAACAAGTCGCCTTCTTCATATTTATGGAATTGATAGCCGGGCGGCTGTTTGCGGATGCGGATGATGTTGCTCCGGTTGGCAAAATCCTGCGTCGTGTTCACGCCGTTCGAACTCAAGAGGATGAAGAATCTCTCCGGCGACACCCCGACGTCGCCGCGATGTGGCACCCGGCAGGGAAAGGTCCCATCGGCTGTTAGGAATGCCTCCAGATGCGCGCTGTCAAAGCGGCCACGAAAATTGTCGAACTGGATGAACGGCCGGCCCGCCACCAATTGCTGGTTTAAACTTTCGTCCACCGATCCCACGCCACCCTGGCGACTCGTAACCAGTGACACCTTCTCGTTGTAAACGGCCGCGTTAATTTTCTGGCGGTAAGTCTTGCCCGACTGCGACTGGTCGGCTTCGGCGACATCCGCCGGTACGCGGCTTTTAAGAAACCCACCCATTTGCAATGCCGGCGAAATCAAACTGGCCATCGCCCGCGCCAGATCACCCGGTGTCTGGAAATCGAAGTCGGTAAACAAAGCGTTTAGGTGTGTAATCGCTTCTGGCAAGGGGATCACCGGCGGCAGTTTGCCACCGGTGATGAGCAGTCGGGTCACTTCGTCGTAACCCGGTCCGGCGGCCACCAGATCGCCGTCAATTTCGCGCAACACCGGGCAGTTGATCAACCCCTGCACGCGCGATAGATAGTTTGCCGCCTCCGCGCTCAACAAGAGTGCCTCCGCCATGTCATGCGCGCAGGTGATTGGCTTCAGCACCAGTTCCCCTTTCTGTCCGGTACGCCAGGCAAACAGCCGGGCATGTTTCTCAAACAAGGAGCGCGCTGCCGCTGGCCGCAGAATATCCAGCGCCAGCAGCCCGTCGTCCCGCTGTACCAGCGTCACCACCGCGCCGCCGCGCAGGAACACCTGATGGCTTGGGCCAATCAGCTTGAATAAATCTTCGGCCGTGTTGGAGATTGTGACGTCGCCGCTGGGCAAAACCACATGTGGCAATTTGGCGGCCACCGCCTCGCGCAACTGCTCCGTAGTTCCCTCAATTCGATTTTCGGCGGACCACTGGCAAAATGCTTCCGCCTGCAAGTCGGGCGCAACTTCTGCGATGGTTGAAGTATCTAGGGGCATTCGCAAATTCCTTGGTTCTGGTAGCTGACATTCGCCAGCCATTTTTGATGAATCTCGGCCCGGGTCGGTTTTTGGCAGATTGACTCCAGCGCTGGCTCTGGATTCAGATAAAGGAGCTCCTGCAATTTTCCGCCCGTCCACAAATTCGCTGGTTTGGCCAGCGGCTCATCCGGCGTCCAGATCGGATTTCCGTTCGCCGCGTACTTCATTGGTTCATCCACCCAGCGCTTGCGTGTCGGCGGCAGCTTCGGCGCCGGTGGGCCGTCCTGCCCGCGATGACATCCCGGTAGCCGCGTCAAGCGCACCGCCGTCATCGCCGCCACATCGGCTCCCAGCACCGTCAACAGTGGCTTGAGCTTGGCCACCTTCGCATCCCAATCCGGCTTGCTAGTCGCATCAATCCGCACCAGCGTGTGAATGCTCCGCCCGCCTGAGGTGTATATGGCCGCAATGCGCAGGGGCATCTGCACCAACGCCGCCAGCCAAAGGCGTTCATCGGCTTCGTCCGATTCGACCACCAAGTATCGCCACGCCGTCACCGACTCCTCGCTGCGACGGGAACGCCGCCCGCCGAGGCGCGGATTCGGATGAAACTCCCCGTCCACCGGATTGCAGAGAAACCACACGCCGTCCCGACAACCGTTTTGGAGATGATTCAGCCCGCCCGCATCGAAAGGGGGCTCGACATACGAGCACACATGCCGGCCCTGTGATTTAAAAATATCGAACACGATTACCGCCTCGCCGGGCCGATACAGGTGATGCAGAAATGTCGCCGGTGTCTGGCTCGCGGGGCAGAGCCGCGAACGCGCCCGCACAAAATCAAAATCGACCACCGGCTGCTTTGCTGCGATCCGCGCCAGAGTTTCCGGCTTGAACTTTAATTTGGGACGGCGCGGCGTGACAATCCGCGCGCCTGGCGCTCGGGTGGCTTTGCTCGCCGCCGCTGTCCTCGCGGTTGCGTGGGTGGCCGACGTGAGCTTGTGCTGCAAATCAGCCTCCGACCAGGGTGGCTGGCACGTCCGATTCCAATCTTGCATCACCGCCAGAGCGTCAGCGTCGCTCAATCCAAACCGGCGCACTAGTGCCACGGCCACCCGGAAAGTTGCCGTATGGCCGCCCTGACCGCTGATGGCGGGTGGACACAGGCGCAGATATTTCCGCGCCAGTTCGATCGGCTCGGGAGCTTTCAGATTCATTGGCCCTTCACCTTGCTCATCGCACGGGCATCAAGGTGGGACTTGATCAGTCGCGGGTTAAACCAAATCAACCGGCCAATCCGCACGTGGGGCAAGTTCTGCTGGTTGGAGCGGAGCCAGCGCAGCGAGGGCCGGCACGCCGGATTAGGGAATAAGGTTTCCAGCAAACGCGGCCCGTCCACCATGCCAGCCAGCCAATCGTTGTTTATTTGTTCTGCTTGCATCGTCATGTGTAAAGCATATCCGCAATGCATATACAGTCCAATAAGTATATTGATATTTAATGCATATATGTTATGCTTTAAAAAATATGAGAGTTTCACCCTTAAAGCATACGCTGGCCGTCTTGCGCATCCTGGTCGGTTTAACACAAAAAGAAATGGCGGCCATCCTACATTGTTCGGCCCCGACCATACAGGCAATCGAATTGGGTAAATTGAATTTGAGTGAGAAACTGGCGGGTTTGGTGTCCCTCCAGACCGGCATCAACCTCGCCTGGCTTTTAAAAAACGATGTCAACCAACCGCCGATTGATATTAAGGGGAAGGCCTACACCAAGGAAACGTTTGAGGAATTTCAAGCCGTTAATCATATTAGACAAACACCGACAATGGAAAATGAAGTGGCAATATATTATCAGGAAAAATTTATTGAGCGGCTTCACGCCCTCCTCATCCGAGCCTATATCAACGACGACACGGATCTTTGTGTCTACAAACTTTCCAAAGTTTTTGACGAATTGGAAAAACAATTCCACGTCACCGAGGCCGACCGCAATGCGATTTATCTCAACAAACGTCCGAATCTTGAGGCTGATGCGAAAAAGGACAACCCCCTTTCTTGGATCGAATGTATTTCAGGGTTTTACGATGTTTTGGACCTGGAAGAAAAAAAGAAGATCGCCGCAAGGGGGTTAAAACTGTATTCCGAGGCGGAACTGAAGGAACAAAATATTCAAAGTGTTTATCTCGATGATAACGGCCAGTTAATCGTGAACCGTTTATCTCAATCAAAGCCAATTAATTTAAAACCAAAATCCAAAAATAAGAAATAGGCGTCCATCACTTAGATGCTGGACTGGATTCAGCCGGCATTATTCCGAACCACTCCGCCGCCGCCGTCGGCCGCAGCCGTTTCAGATAATTTGTGCGGATAACCTGCGGGCTGTTGCCCGCCTCATCGGCCACGCGCGGCACGTCGCCACATTCAGCCACGCGGGCGGAAATGTAGGTGTGCCGGAGCGCATTGTGTTTCCAAGCCAGCGCCTCGATTTCATTCTTAACATCGACGGTGTCCGTCGCCGTCTTTAAAAGCTGCTTCGTGGTGTTCACCAAAGAAACGACTTTCCCGTTTTTTTTGGCCAGCGGGAGCAAGAACGCTTTCAAGTTCGCTTTCAATGGCACAATCCGACGCGTGTCCGTTTTCGCATTTTCGGCTTTGACCTCGATAAACCCTTCTTCCAGGTCAATATCCTGCCAATCGAGCCGCGCAATTTCCGCGTGACGCAGGCCGGCAAATCCGCCAATGACAATCATCGGCAAAATCCGGTTATCGGCCGCAGCAATCAACCGCCGCATTTCATCGGCGGTGTAGATGGAAATCTGCCCCAACTTCCGCGCCGAGTAGTTTTGGACACCTTCCAGCCAGTCCGTGCCCTTCGCCAGATAGCCGCGCAATACCAGCCAGCGATTGAAAAACCCGATGACATCGCGGTGGTTTCGCCGCGTCCGCTCGGCCAATTCCAGCCCGGTCAAATAGTCGGCAATTATTTTCGGCGAGAGTGTGGAGACTTCCTGATTGAAATTTTCTGCGAAACGATCCAGCACGTTGGCCAACTGTTTTCGACGCAGGTTGGATTTGCCATCCGACTCGGCCTGCGTCTTCATCTTTCCGACCGCGTCAGCCACGGTAATCTTGGGCAGTTCGACGGCGTTACGTTTCAACCAGTCGCGGGTGACTCCCAGCGGGGTTTCCCGACCACCCAACATTCGGCGGATTTCGCAAATTTCGCCGACCAGCTCATCTATCTCTTTTTCTATCTTCGTTTCACCCGCCTTGCCTTTGATGAAGGCGCGGGCTCGGATAAGGACGTGAGCATCGGCGGATTTGAGATTGAGGACTTCGGATTGGCCTTCCGTGATCTTATCAACGGCTTTGTCGGCGGCTTTGCGGGCCTCGGCCATGGTGGAGCGCCAGACTAGTTTGCGCTGCCCATTGGCACGGTAATCCAGCACGAAGCGAGTGACGCCATTCTTGAGGGTGGGGCGAATCCTGACGGAGATGCCGTTCTTTTTGAACTCTTTGACCGCGCCAGCTTCGGGAGTGTGGGAGTTTTCGGATTCCTTAACGGAGGTAGTTGCATCTGCGTTCATCTATCCACATGATAGACTACGGATAGATTTTAGTCAATATATCGTTTATATTGAAAAAAATGGTCGGGGCGGTGAGATTCGAACTCACGACCTCTTGCACCCGAAGCAAGCGCGCTAGCCAGACTACGCTACGCCCCGACAAATTAGTTTTGAAGGATGCCATGCCGGATGCAAAATGCAATCTGAAATTCCATCCAACTGGCGTCGGGCAGGTAGTGCCCTGGTTTTATTTTGGTGTTGCCGGGAAGATTTTTATAACCAGATTGGTGCCGCACGCGTCTGTTCGAATTGACGCGATTCTGGGAACCGGGTTCGCGCCGCAAATCATCCATCAAATCATGGCAAAAAACACCTGGTTGCTCATTTTCGTTGCGGTGGTTTTGGCGACCGCCTATGTGGTCTTTTTCACCGACTGGTTCCGGCCCCACACCGTGACTATCTTTCACACTTGTCGCAATGTGCGGTTCCGTCAGGGGCAGGAAAACAACCAGCCGGCGGTGATTTTTGGGCTCACACGCCCGCTGAAGATTACCGAAATCAAGGTTGTGGTCCTCGCCGACTATCAAGCGAACCACAACGTCCTCCCGCTCTGGCATCTGGTGGCCAGTTCGAATGCGGTACCCGAGAAAACTTTTATTTATGGCCAGCACATCCGCGGTCTCAAGCCGGAGGTTCCCGGCACCCACGCCCAGCCGCTCACAAATGATGTCACCTACCGGCTGCTCCTCACAGCTGGCAATCTTCGGGGCGAGCACGACTTCATGCTAAAGTAGGTTTGTCGGTTTCAGCGGTGCGAAAGTTTTACGGTGGATGAGGCAAGCGCCATGTTTAGCGATGGCTGCCAGATGTTTTGCCGTGCCATAACCTTTATGTGCCTCAAAACCGTATTCAGGAAACTGCCTGGCATACTCCCGCATCTGCCGGTCGCGCGTCACTTTGGCGAGCACACTCGCGGCGGCGATGGAATAGCTCCGCGCATCGCCCTTGACGATGGCGGTTTGCGGGACGCGCAAGGTCTTTACCGGACGACCATCCACGAGCGCGTGCGGTGGCAACGGATTTAGCTGAGCCAGCGCTTCGTTCATAGCTCGATGCGTGGCTTGGAGGATGTTTATCTCATCAATGACGTCCGCATCGACGCTGGCGACGGCGAATTCAATCTCGGCGCAGCGGGTAAGGAATTCAAAATACCGTTCGCGCTGGGACTCGGTGAGTTGCTTGGAATCATTGAGCCCGGCGAGCTCGGCAGGCAGGCCGCATTCCGCCCAGCGTGGGGGCAGGATGGCGGTGGCAGCTACCACCGGCCCAGCGAGCGGCCCCCGCCCGGCCTCATCTACGCCGGCAACGCGCGTAATCTGTTGCTGCCAGAGCACGCGTTCGAATTCAAAGCGATCTAGTTCGTCGGTGCGTGCCATCATTTGGATTTTTGGTGATTTCGGAGAACTGTCAAAATCAAAATCAGTGTTTCATCTGTATTCACCTGCGGCTAAAATCTAACTATGAAAATCGAATCCCTCCGCATCGGCATGAAGGTGCGTCATCCGCAGTACGGTTCTGGTCAGGTCAAAGCTATTTCCGAAGCGGTGGCGGAAATCCAGTTCGATGATGGCGTCAAGCGTACGGTTGCGCCCGAAGCCAGCGGCTTGGAGTCGATGGAACTGCTCGCGAACATCAATGGCTTGGAACTGCCCTTGAAACAATTGGTGGCGGAAACCTTGGCGGCGGCGCTAAAGCAGCGGGCGCTGGAAAAATCGCATGCCGTCGTGGAGCAACTCGGCCTGCGGTGGAACGGCGGCCGGCTGGTGCTGCACCCGGCGGACGCTGCGTTGCAGACGAAGGAAGTGCCGCTGGAAGTATTTTTCCATAAAATCGTGATGGTCCGAAATAATTTGCGCGTGCTAGAACAGAAAATTAACGCGCATGAGAAGTTATCGGATGGCGAGAAGGTGGAGATGCAACAATATATTACCAAAAGCTACGGCTCACTAACGACATTCAATGTGCTGTTCAAGGAGAAAGAAGATCAGTTTTAATTCCGAAAGCTAACATTAGAGCAGATGCCCGAGCTTGTCCTTCTTGGTTTTCAGGTAGCGCTCATTGTGCGGGTTGGGCTTCACCTTGATGGGAACCTGCTGCGTAATTTTCAAACCGTAGCCTTCGAGGCCGACGATTTTCTTCGGATTATTGGTCAGCAAACGGATGGTTTTCAAACCTAAGTCAACGAGGATTTGCGCGCCGAGGCCATATTCGCGTAAATCCATCTTGAAGCCGAGTTTTTCATTGGCCTCCACGGTGTCGTAGCCCTGCTCTTGCAATTTGTAAGCCTTGATTTTCGGCGCGAGGCCGATGCCGCGGCCTTCCTGCCGCATGTACAGAATCACACCGCAGCCAGCCTCGGCCACTTGCTGCATGGCGGAATGCAATTGCGGACCGCAGTCGCAACGGCGTGAACCGAAGACATCGCCGGTGAGACATTCGCTATGGACACGCACGAGGACATTCTTCTGTCCAGCCACGTCACCGCGCACGAGGGCAAGATGATGCTGGCCATCCACATTGGAACGGTAGAGGTGCAGGTCGAAATCGCCATAGTCAGTCGGCATCTGCACGACTTCCTCATGTTCAATGAGTTTCTCGCGCGTGCGGCGGAACTCAATGAGCGCGGCGATGGAGCAGATTTTTAATTTATGCTTCTTGGCGAACTTCAATAACTGTGGCAGCCGTGCCATGGAGCCGTCATCATTGAGAATTTCGCACAGTACACCGATGGGGCGCCGGCCGGCGAGGCGCGCGAGGTCCACGGTGGCCTCGGTATGACCGGCGCGTTGTAGCACACCGCCCGACTTAGCGCGTAATGGAAATATGTGGCCCGGTTGCACCAGGTCTTCCGGCACGGCGACGGGCGCGGACATGATCTGAATGGTCTTGGCGCGGTCGGCGGCGCTGATGCCGGTGCTGATGCCGCGCGCGGCGTCCACACTGACTTGGAAATCGGTGCGGTGGCTTTCGCGATTTTGCTGCACCATGCGGTCAATGCCGAGCTGCTGCAAGCGTTCGCCCGTGGTCGAGACACAAATCAAACCGCGACCGTGTTTGGCCATGAAGTTGATGGCGGCGGGCGTGGCATGCTGGCCGGCGACGATGAGGTCGCCCTCGTTCTCGCGGTCGGCGTCGTCCACCACGATGACCATTTTGCCGCGGCGGATGTCGGCGAGAACGGCCTCGATGGAGTCAAGTTTGGTTTTCATCAGCGCGAACAGCCTAGTCGCAGCGCTGGGAAAAGTCACATCATTCGTAATCGCGTTCCGGTGCGGATTTTGTTTGCGGCATCAGCTACTTTGATTAAAGTGAACTGGTAACTTTTCGAATCATCGTGGCGAGGGAGGCGGTTGGAGCCATGAAACCAAATGTCATCCAGTCATTCAGAAAAAAAGTCCGGTACCGCAACGGCGCATGTTTCCGCCGCCGGGAATGATTTGCAGGATAACCTCCGCCGGCTTGACCGGCTCGCCAATCTCGGCCTCGTCTCCGCCGGCCTCGCACATGAAATTAAGAATGGCCTCGTCGCCATCAAGACCTACATCGATCTCCTTTTGGAAAAAGAAAGCGACGCGGAGATGGCCGGGCTGGTACGGCGCGAGTTGAAGCGCATTGACGGGCTGGCGACGCAGATGCTACGGCTCTCATCGCCGAAGTCCGGCACCATGACGAAGGTGAACATCCACGAGGTGCTCGACCATTCGCTGCGGCTGCTGGAACATCAGATGACCGAGCGGTTGATTCAGCTGAAACGCGATTATCGTGCCACACCGGACACGGTGCGTGGCAACGAATCGCAGTTGCAACAGGCATTCATCAATCTCGTGCTGAACGGCGTCGAGGCCATTGGTACTCATGGCGCACTAACTGTGCGGACTGAGATCTTTCACGGCACGGCGGGCGGGGCGGGGCTAAAGATTTTCTTCGAAGACACGGGGGCGGGCATCCCGTTGGAAAACCAGTCGCGGTTGTTTGAGCCATTCTTCACCACCAAGAAAAACGGCACGGGTCTGGGGCTGGCCATCAGCCGGCGCGTGGCCGAGGATCACCAGGGAACCATCGAAGTGGTCAGCGAGGCGGGGCGCGGTTCAACCTTCATCGTTTCGCTCACCGCAGAGCTGTAAACTTTTCCAGATTACTTGTCCCCTGTGGCCGGCGTACGTTCCGGTAGCAGCGTCCAAGCTTGCCCGTCGGCGGAAGTCAGCAGGCCGAAGGTCGTCCGGTACGCTGCGTTTTCGCCCATCAATATCATCAGCCACTGCGAACCGTCCTGCCACACATAGGGCGCGCCGTAGCGATGCGCCATCCAAGTTTGGCGCGGTAGCGCAATGGGTCCCTCCAATCTCCAATTAATCAAGTCCGGTGAACTGGCGCGGGCCAAGTGCTGCGCGCCCAAACCTTCGCTGTAAATCATCGTCCAATGGTCGTCTGTCCGGAAAACCATTGTGTTCTCCACGCCATCCGGTGCGCGTTCAGAAAAGCCGATGAGCGGCGCGTCCGGCGTGAGCATCTGCCATTGCTTCAAATCCGGATCCTGTGTGATGGCGTGTCCCATCAAATTGCCGCGAATCTTTTGCCCGCTTTCGTTGGTGCGATAGGCCGAGCCGATGAAGAAGCAATGCAGCGCATTACCAACCACGATCAGGCTTGGGTCAATCACACGATGTTGTCCGTTCCACGGTAAGTTCAGCGCTTCGGTGAGAAACGGCTTGGGCGCAGACCACGTTTTCAAGTCCGTGGACTCCGCGAAGACCAACTGGGTCGGTTTCGCAGGATACGTTTGATACGGCAACAGCCAGCGGCCGTGCCAGCGGACCACGTCGCCGGGTGACGCGCAGCCCGGCGGCGAAACATCGTGATCATTTTCGAAGTGCACAAAATCTTTGGTGAATACGCAGCCGATGGTCCAGTTCTTCGGATTGCCCCAGCCCGACTGCTCCGCTGCGAAGCGCGAATAAAACAGCAGATAGCCCGCATCGGTTTTCAAAACGGATGGGTCGCGCAGGTTGTCGCGAGAAACCCACACCGGGTTGCGCAGGTTTTCAAGTTGCAAGCCAGCGTAACTTGGCGTCGGAACCGCCCAGACGTAATTGAAGGTCAGACTGAGCGCAAGCCAGGCGCCAAGAGTTAGTTTTAGCTGGTTCATGTTGGATTCAATGACTTACTTCAGAAGAGCATTACGAATCCGCCCGCTTCGCCGGTTCCGTTTTTATTCCCCGACGAGGTGGAAGCGGTTGACCACGTCGTCGCCTACTTGTGAGGATGGCGCCGCCTTGAGCGAGAACATCACTGCGATGGTCACATCGGCCGAGCTGCCCTCATTGTTAGCCACGCGGAGCGTTAGCGCCGAGGTCCAGCTGCGCAGGTCGCGATAAATCGTAAACTGCTGGTCCTGCATCCGTTCAATCACCGCATTGTAATTCTGCGTAATGCGCGCGCCCCAATTATCGCCCACGCGTACGAAGAGGGTACTGGTGACCGTCTGGTTCTCGGTCCAAGTGCTGTTGCCCCAAGTGCCGCCGCGCAGATACCAGTAGCCGAGCCCCCAGCTCCAGCGGTCGCTCGGGGCGAAGGTGAGCTGCTGAAAACTCATGTTCAGGTTGCCGCCATCGAGGTCGTAGCGCGTCTGGGATTCCGCCGTAAGCCAGGTGCGCGGCTTGAAGGCGAACGAGGAGTAAAGGTCGTTCAAAGTATTCTGGCCGGCCTGAGGATCGAGCCGCCAGTCGAGCTGCAGATTCCAGTCCACCAGCTTATCCAATTCGCCATCGCGCTTGGTTTGAAGGGTGTTGCGGAGGCCGAAGCGAATGACGTTCTGCGTATCAATCGAATCAATGTTGTTGTAGTCCGGAAAGGTTACCGGCAGTTCCGTGAGGCTCGGTTGTTCGCCATCGAACTGCGGCAGATTAGACGGCGGCGTGCTTGGGGCCGGCACATACACATAGTTCGCAGACGGCTCGATGATGTGGCGCAAACCGTCCACCTGCCAAAAGCCGTTGGTCGCGTTCACCCACAGTTGCGAGGCCTTGAACGAAGTGCCGATGCCCGTATTGAAGACTTCCCGTGTGACCGAGCCGCTGCTGCCGGTGTTGGTGGCGTTCTGCTCGCTGTAATAAGTCACACGCCCGCCGACGCGCGGAGTCACGTTGAGCCAATGGAAGAAAGTCCACGGCAGCGTGAATTGATGATAGGTGTCCAAGCGCGCCGCCGAGTTGATATTCGTCCCGTTGTTGCTGCTATAAGTGGAGTTCGTGTTCGCGGCAAACTGTTGATACCAGCCCGCGGAACTTTCGCTGTCGTAATAGACCGGCGTGTCGAGCACCTGCTGTTGAAAGCCGGTGAGCCGCACATCCGGCAGGCGCTCAACCTGGTCAAAATAGCTGTTAATGCGCGGCGTGGTCAGCGCGTCGAGGCTCCAGTTGTCCCAATATTTATTCGCCTCGACGAAGGAGCTGGGCTGGGGGTTGTTCGCGTACGTGCCCGCGTAGAAGTCATGCAGCACGAGCGGGTCGGACTGATAATTGATCAGCGCCTTGAGGTTCAAGTTCGTCGCCGGCGTCGCCTGCCAGGTGCCCGCGAAGACCTGGCGGTTGTAAGGAATGCTGCCGTATTGCGGGAAGGCGTTCGTGCTGGTGTTCGGCTTCTGATCATTCAGGTAATAATACTTCAGCCCGACCTGGCCCCATTCGCCGAGGTGCAGGTCCACATCCGGGCCCACGCCCAGGCCGCGTTTCGCGCGGTAATCCGCGTGGACTTTGCCATCCGCGTTCGTGCCCGCGTACCAGTTGTACGTATTGAGCAAGAAAGGTCCGTACGTGCTTCGAAAGCCCGGCGAGAACGTGAAGTTATTTGCGTGCGGGCCGAGGTTGCGCTTGTAATACGGCAGATAAAACACCGGCACGCCGTGCATATAAAACACTGCGTTCCACATCTCCACCGACTTGGTGCCCGTGATCCGGAGGCGCGAGCAGTGCACGCGCAATTCCGGGTCCGTCACGTCATCCGTCGTGAGGAAGGCATCATTAGCATAATAAACTTTATTACTGGAATTGCCCGACAAGTCATGGCCTGTCAGGTACACCGGCCATTTGCCCGTGCGGAAAGATTCGCTCTGCATCTGATGCGTCTTGAAATTGTACCGGATATGGTCGCCCACCCAGAGCTGGTCGGCGGATTCGATACGCACATTGCCATCGGCGATCACCTGACCGGATTGCTGGTTCACCGAAGCCGAGTCCGCAGTCAAAGTCGTGCTACCATATTTGATATAGATGCCGTTGGTGCCCATGGCCGTGCCGGTGGCCGGGTCATAATCCACCAAACCTTGAACCGTGCCGGGAATAATCTTGCTCAGTGCATCTACTTCCCAGGAAACGTTCGTCTCCTGCGCCGTCGCGGAAATCAGGGCAAGCGCCAGGAAGAGCAGCGCGATGGCGGAAAAAGGTTTCATCAAACGCGGCCAGTTAAACAGAATGCGCCCCCAACTGCCAAGCTGGATTTAAAACAGGGAAGTCTCAACGCCAAGGCGCAAAGGTACAAAGGCGCAGCCGGAAGGTTTCAACTGAAGGATTTTGCTGGGCTGTTTTCCTTGCACCTTCGGGTCTTGGCGCCTTGGCGTTCAATACAGACAGGTGTCCGTCCGCAAGCACTTGGGTCAGAAGCTGACTCTACCCCCGCCACCCCGCGCCACCGTCGCTTAGCCGCCTGCCAAATGTTTGTTTTTGACCAGCTAAAACGCAAAACCGGGTGTTTAACGAGGTTTTCCGCCAAGCCAGTCAGTATTCCGGGTCAGACCGCCGATTTTTCCGACAGGATAAATGACAAATCCTTGCGGATAATTCGAAAAACCTGGAGGTAAAATCATTTTACCTCCAGGAAAAATCAAAATACCTGCAGGATAAGCGACCAAACCTGCAAGATAATTCAAAAAACCTTGAGGAAAAATGACCAACCCTGGAGGTTAAATGAATAATCCTGCAGGAAAAATGACCAACCCTATCGGATAAATGATTTTTCCTTGCGGATAAATGGCTTTTTTCGACCAGTTAACTGCTTGGCTGGAAGGTTAAGGCAGATGGTTTGGCGGTATCAACGTTTCGCCGCCCGCCGAGTATCGCCCGACCAGCTGCGAGTTGACTTTCTGTCTGGGCAACCAAATCAAACTTTAGAAATCGAATTTATAGACGAGATCGAGCGGGTGTTCGCCAACGGAGTCGTGGTCATCACCACCGTCGTCTTTGAGGTTCTGGCCAACAGAATAAACAATTTTCCGGTCGGGCGCATAGTGCAGCGGTCGGCCATTGAAATCATCCACCGGCAAGGTCTCCAAGTATTCCGGCACCAGCGCGTTCAAGTCCGACGGCAGCTGGCCGTGTGCCAATTGATACGCGCGCAGGGCGAGGATGGTGCGCGTGGCCTGCCAGGTAACGTCGCCCTTGCACTTGTTGGCTAACATCGCCGTCATGGCCGGCATCATGGAGTAGTACAAAATTTGGCCGGTCATGTTTCCGCTCAAATAAATGGATGGCCGGCTCGGCAGGGCGGTCATAGCGGCGACATCCACTTCGACGTAATGGTGCGAGGCCGCCTCCACGAGCTTGAGGGTGCCTTGCGTAAAAAGTTCCTCGGTCTGGCCAAAATTAAAGAACGGCCAGCCGAATCCGATTCGCGGGATATAGCCGTTATCGATGCGGCCGTCGCGCATTGCCGCCAGCGTGTTGACCTGCATCTGGTGCTCGACTTTGATGGTGCTGGCAAACGCATCGCTTAGTTCGCGGGGCTGGGGTTTTAGCTGGGCGATATAAGTCTTTAATTGGTCCGCCGTCAGTTGGGTTTTCCCCACCCAATGCCGCATTTGAAACAACCCCATGTTATCAACCGCCTGGCCGACCAGATAAACAATCAGCACGCATTGAGAGTTTTGCATCCGCCGGCCGAGGCGGACATGATCGATGAGTTGATTAAACGCCGCCTGGTCTTGTCCGTGATGAAGAAGCCAGTTCTCCCGCACCATGGCGATGCGCGCCAGTTTTTTCCAACCTTCCAAGTAGGGTGGCAACTCATAGACGGCGGATAATTCCGGTACCTGCAAGTCGGGAAGCTTGACTGCGGCATCCCAACTGGCCAGCGCATCGTGGTTGCTGGCGAGAAAGGCTTGGGCGAAGGCTTCATCCCAATTGATGCTGCTGACTAAATCATCAATGCGTTGTTCCTGATCTTTCGGCAGCCACATCTTGCTGGCGGCGACTTGTAGCGCGTCAAAGCAGTTGGCGCCTGGCGGAATGGTGGCGCGTTCCAAGGGGAGTTGCTGATTCTGGAGCGCGCCGGGCGAAAAGGAGCGCACGCATACGATTAACAGAAGCAATAAAATCAGGGCCAGGAAACCGAAGAAAATCCTTCGCAGCCATATGAAGATGGGTCGCTGCCTTTTTATCATGTCTACAAACTGCGCCTGACCGCGTGCCAAGGCAAGCACGTTTCAATCAATCACAGTCGCACAGGGATGTGCTTCGACTTCAAAAACTTTTTAACGTCGCCCACGGTATAAGTGCCGAAATGGAAGATGCTCGCGGCGAGGACGGCGTCGGCTTTGCCCGCCAGCAGCACGTCGGCCATGTGTTCGAGCGTGCCCGCGCCCCCGCTGGCCACCACGGGCACACCTACGGCTTCACTTACGCGCCGCGTGATGACGAGGTCGAACCCGGCCTTCGTGCCGTCGGCGTCGATGGAGTTCAAGACAATCTCGCCCGCGCCGAGCGCCACGGCTTGCTTCGCCCATGCGAGCGCGTCTAGGCCGGTGTCTTTGCGGCCGCCGTGCGAGAAGACGCCCCACTTGTCAGTCGCAATCTTCTTGGCATCAATCGAGACGACGATGCACTGGCTGCCGAACTTCTCCGCACCCTGCCGGATGAGTTCGGGATTGGCGATGGCGCTGGAGTTGATGGAAATCTTGTCCGCGCCCGCGCGCAGCATGGTAAACATGTCGTCCACGGACTTGATGCCGCCGCCCACAGTGAGGGGCATGAAACATTGGTCGGCGGCGCGCTCGATCACCTCAACCATCGTGCCGCGCCCGTGCGCGGTGGCAGTGATATCGAAGAAAACCATTTCGTCTGCGCCCTGCTCATTGTAGCGCAAGGCGAGTTCCACGGGGTCGCCGACATTGCGCAAGCCGCCCGTCTCGGCGACCCCGAACTGGACGCCGCGCGTGACCTGGCCGTCGTGGACGTCGAGGCAGGGGATGACACGTTTTGCAATCACGCGGATAATTAAACCTGAAATGCCAGATTGTTAAACCAAGAAATATAAAAGTTACCTAAAAACCACGCCGAATATCCGCCGCGCCGATGGGTGCCAGGTTTGATTGGGAGCCTCCTATCGGCATAACGGCTACGGCTGGCATTATAACCGCGGCTATTGGCGCTGAAATTTTACTTGAATGTCGCCGGAGGCGGGCGTCAAAATGGGGAGGAATCAAAAAGTAAGAGGTTCACCATGAATTATACTCCCATTATCACAACTTTTGCGGGATTGCTCGCTTTGGCGGCGACGACCGGTTGCCGCTCGGACTACGGCGCGGGCAGCCCGTATCAACCGGGGCCAACGGCGGGCAAGGCCGTCGGCGCGGGCGTCGGCACAGCAGCCGGCAATGTCGCGGGCTTCGGCGTCGGCGTCGTGCAGGGCACCACGCATGGCATTGCCAACAGCTTCGACCCGAGCTACCACATGGTGCGCTATTGGAAGACAGAAACCACGGCGGATGGACGCACCATCCAGGTGCCCTACGACATCTTAGTGGATCAATATGGTCGCCCGGCCACCATGCCCGCCCCGACCGGCAATCCGGCGCCGCCGCCGCAAACGCCGGCTCCCGCCCAGAAATAACATTTACCCGCTATAATTATGTTAAAGCTTTATTTTTCTTTGATGGCCATGCTGGCCCTATTCGGTGTGACTGGCCTGCAAGCGCAAAATGCCGCGACGCCAGCCCCGGCCGAGACGCAGCGGAAGATTTTAATCGTCGTGGAGAACCGCGCGGACGCAGCGTTAAATGACAAAGTGTCGGTGCTGGAAGATTTGGTGAGCAGCCGCGTGGCGGGCAAGGGCTTTTCCGTCGTCACCCGCGATGTGGCGGTTAATGCACTGAAATCCTATTCGTCCGCGGGTGTCGCCGTTTCTTCGCAATCTGGCGCGGCAGTCAACAGCGGCTTGGTGAGCGACCGCAGTGCGGCGGGTATTGCGGTTAATGCCGGGCAAAGGGATGCGGCGATACAAGGTGCCGCGCAGTCCGTGGACGCGCACGCCAGCCAGGCGAGTGCCTCGGACGTGTATCACGACACTTGGAAGCCGTCGAACAGCAACAAAACAAAAACCTATGCGGAGGTTCAGAATGAAAAGTACACAGAATCCGGTGTGGCAGTGAATACCTCCGCTGGCGCGGCAGAGGCCCACGAGCAGACTTCCGGTACCGCGTTGCACGCCAGCGCGGAACATGCCGACGAGCAGAATGCGGGTGCGGTAAATGTCTCGAGATACGATTCGGCGCACATCGCCGTGACGCCGGACACGTCGCCGCTGGATCAGGCTTTGAGCGATAACAGTTCGGTGCTGCGGCTGGCGCAAAATCTCGGTGTTGATTATATCCTGATTCCGGCCATTACGAGCTACGGGACGGAGAAAAAATCTTACAGTGGCAATGGTATTCAAACATTGAACATCACCCACCGGTTGCGCGTGAGTTACAAAATTGTCGAGGCGGGCATGGGCGGCGCGGTGCGCGGCGGCACGTTTGTTTCTGAAAGCACGGTGCGCCAGACGGGGGATTTACAGACAGATAGTTCAGACATATTGAACTCATTGCTCGACGACGCGGCGGACCAACTCGCGACGGCGATCACGGCAAGCGGTAGTTCGTTGCCGACGGAAATGTCGAAGGTGGGCTTGGTGAGTTTCTCGGTGGCGTGCACGATGACGGATCCGCGCCAGCAGCCGATTTTGGTTTCCGCGCTGGGGGTTACCGCTGATAACAAGATTGTGACCGGCACACCGGCACCCGCGCAGCCGATGGATGTGACAGTGGAACTGGACGGCGTGGCACTCGGGTCCGCGCCCGGCGAATTCAAGGCGCATCCCGGTCTCCACAAGCTTCGCCTCTCGCGTGAGGGTTTTGATGACTGGACACGCACGATCAATGTTTACGACGGCCAGTCCTTGCGCGTGGCGTTGCAGATGAGCGATGAAGGCTATGCGAAGTGGAAGGACACAACGGATTTTCTGGCCACGCTGGATGCAAACCGCAAGCTGACCGATGCCGAGGTGAAGCGCGTCGAGGGCGTCGCGGAGTATTTCAAGAACAGCCATTACCGCGTGGACGCGAAAAATGCGCCGAACGTGAACATCTATAAAAGCCTTTATTGAACGACCTGAGAAAACATTGCCATGAAATCTGCCATTCTAAAAACACTTATTGTCGTCGCCGGTATCGCGCTGCTACCCGCACTCGCGGGTGCGCAAGGGAAAGCCACGATTGCCATCTCGTCCATCAAGCCGACGGCGTCGCTCGCCGCCGCGACCAGCAAAAAGTTGGAGTTGGACCGCATCATTGATTCGTTGGACGGACAGCTGATTGATCGTATCAACGCCACGCGCAAGTTCGACGTGCTGAACCGCAGCGACCTGTCAGACATCATTAAGGAGCAAGACTTGGGCGCGTCCGGTAACGTAGACGCCAAGACGGCAGCGAAGGCAGGCCAGCTAACTGGTGCGAAATATTTGCTGGTGGCGACCGTGGATGACTATCAGGACTACGTCGAAAAGGCGACATTCACCGGCACGGGCGAGACAGCCACTAAGCGCGTATTCCGTTTTTCCATTGTCGGGAAAATATACGATTCCTCGACAGGTAAACTGGTTGAGTCAGCGAATTTTCAGACGGGTAACGATGAGTTCAAGCAGATTCAGCAGGAACGGAGTTACACCGTCAAGGACGGCGAGCTCAGCGACGAGATGATGGTGGCGGTTTCGCGTTCGATGGCGGAAAAAATTGCCAATCATGTGGTGGATGTGCTCTTCCCAGCCAAAGTGCTGGTGAAGCGCGATAATACTGTGACCATCAATCGCGGAGAAGGTGCGGGCGTGGCGGAAGGCGACGTGTTCAATGTCTTTGCGCTGGGCGCAGAGATGATTGACCCGGACACGAAGGAGTCGCTCGGCCGCGAGGAAGTTAAGGTTGGCAAGGTCAAGATTTCGCAGGTCAACCCGAAGACTTCCATGGCCACAATTTTGGAAGACACGGGCATTGACGCCGGGGCCGTGCTTCGTAAAGCGCAGTAAACCAATCGAATTAATCAGGAGAAAAACGTGAAGAACCTAGGGGAGTTTTTTACCAAACAAGCCATAAAGTTTATTCTGCCTGCAGCCGTGGCTGGTCTGCTGGGGACGGGTTGCCAAACTTATCAGCAGCAAAATAAAGTAATCAACTATTGGCATCAGGGTGACCTGACCAACGCCGTTGCCGAGGCGACAAAGGAGGCTAACGCCAACGCTAAGAACAAGGATGCGATCGTCTGGCGGTTGGAACAGGGCGCCGTACTGCGTGCGGCCGGTAAATACGATGACAGTAATCAGGCCTTTGACCAGGCGCAGACGCAGATTGATGATTATTCGCAAAAGGCGAAGGTGCGTTTAGGGCAGGAAGCGGGCGCCTTGCTGTCCAATCAGGCCGAATTAGATTACGAAGGCCGTTCCTACGACGGCATCATGTTGAACACCTACCGCGCGCTGAATTATCTCGCGCTTGGCGAAACGGACAAGGCACGGCCGGAGATTTTCCGCGCCTACCAGCGCCAGCAGGACGCCGTGGAAGCTAACAAACGGCGCATCGAACAGACGCAGGCAGCCGCGGACAAGGAAAAAGACAAGGCGCAGATTGACAAGGCGGAGCAGGACCCCAAGTTTCAAGCCCAGCTGGAAGGTTCGATGACGAATATAAACGACATCAAAGTTTATGCCAACTATGTCAATCCCTTTACGGTGTATCTCGATGGCATTTATTTCATGTTTAATGCCGCCGACGCATCTGATTTGGAGCGCGCCCACAAATCACTGGAACGCGCCGCGAGCTTTGCTACCGAAAATGATTACGTTAAACAGGATTTGGCTACGGCCGATGATTTGATTAATGCCAAGCCGCTGGTACCGACGACTTATGTCATTTTTGAGACCGGGTGCGCGCCAATCCGTGATCAAGTGCGGATTGACATTCCAATTATTGTTTCAAAGGTTTCCTATGTAGGCGCAGCCTTTCCGACCATCAAGCCGCAGGGAGATTTTCTGCGCAGCCTGACCGTCACCGCCAATGGCACGAATTACAACACCCAGCTTATATGCAGCATGGATAGTATTGTCACGCTGGACTACAAGAATGAACTGCCAGTGGTGATTACCAAGACGATTGCAGCTACGGTGACCAAGGCCATCGCTGCCTACGCCGCCAACCAAGCTGCCAGTCAGGCTGGTGGAGATATCGCTGGCTTGTTTATGCAACTCAGCACGGCAGTTTACCAGATGGCTGTCAACATCGCCGATACGCGCACTTGGACGACGCTGCCGAAAGAGTTTCAAGTCTGCCGTTTTCCGACTCCTGCGGACGGCAAGATTCAATTGTCCACGCCTAACAACATGGTCATCCCCCTCACGTTGGATGGGGTGGCCAATATTGTCGGTGTGACCAACGTGGTGAAAAATGATTTGACCTCGACCAACAGCGTGCCAGCATCTTCAGCACCTTTGAGCGCGGGTAGCTCGGTGAATGTTGTTTACGTGAAGTCTATCACCGCCGGCACGCCGCTGCTCGTCAGCCAGTTTAAATTAAAATGAAAACTAGTATTGCCGCATTATTCGCTGTCGCCCTCGCCGTGACGGGTTGTCATGACACCATGAACTCGGTTGAAAACGCCCAGAAAACAGGTCAGCGCAACATGGTTTCTGACCAGCGTGTGGTCAGCGACACCGGCTTAAACCGCAAGGTAGGTGTGATTGGCGTTAATACCGCGATGACCCCCGGCGGCTTTCTCCGGGTGCAAGTGGAACTGCTCAACCGCACTAGCTCCTTGCAAAACTACAACTACCACTTTGAGTGGTTTGACCAGAACGGGATGCAGGTTGGTGGATCCTCGACGGCGGTTATCTCTGACTCGATTGATCCTAAGGAGGACAAATACATCAGTGCCATTGCCCCTACCGAAGCCGCCAAGGATTTTCGTTTGAAACTAATTTTAGGCCAGTAACCTCATAACCTTTAATCCAAAACCGACCATAATATGAAAAACAAGATCATCATTCCACTCATGGCTGCTAGTGCGGTGTTCGTTACCGGCTGCGGCACCAATGCGCATTATGTCCAGACTGGCGGGACGCAAAACGTCGTGAGCATTGGCCAGATCAACATTCAGGACTATATCCAAGCTGCCAGCGCCATGACTGGCGACCTGCTGGCTTCCGGCGCGCTTGATCGCGTGAAAACCCCGCCGGCAGTTCTCGCCATCAGCCGTATCGTCAATAACACCGGACAGCAGATTGATACCGACCTGCTCGTTAAGAAAATCCGCGTGGCGCTGTTGCAGAGCGGCAAAGCCGTAACTACGACCACCTTCGGGCTCGGTGGCCAGGCCGAAGACCCGCTTGCCAGCGGCTTGCAGCAGAAGAACGATTTCATGAACGACAAGAACACCACAGGCCGGGTGGACTTCAGCCTCTCCGGCAAAATTATTCAGTTGAACGCCCGCGCTGGGAACACCAGTCAGGCTACCTACAGCTTCCAGCTATCGCTGACAGACAACCAAGGTTTGGCCGTCTGGGAAGGCGAAAAGGAAATCACCAAACAGGGGACGCAGTCCGCCGTGGGCTTCTAATCTAAGGATAAATTTCATACGTCGGCGGATATTCCGCCGGCGTTTTTTCTTTTCCCGAAGCCGCTCCCTGATATAGTTTTCGTCTTTGGTGGCCGGTGTGGCGGAATTGGCAGACGCGCCAGACTCAAAATCTGGTATCCGTGAGGATGTGTGGGTTCGACCCCCTCCGCCGGCACCATCTTTCATTTTGGATCAGTTTTGGCGTTTAGCTTCACCACTTCGGCGGTGATTGATTCGGCGGCCCTTTCAATCGCTTCTTCCGTGGTTCCGGCAAAGGCGGATTTGCCTGATTTGCCTTCCACTTCAAAGGACTCGATTTGATTACCTGACTTTAAGTCGGAAATCGTTACCTGAACCACGATCTGCGCCTGACCGGCGAGCGCTCCGGCCCAGGCGCGCGCGTCGTCGGAAACCTTTTTAATTTCCCGGATGTCGGATGCCACCTTGATGCCATTGTCGGTACCCGCATCCGCCCGGTTTCCGCTCACGGTCATAAACAGTTCGGTTTCTTTTAAGTTGGTTATAATCGAATCATTCAACAGATTCTTTTCCGCGGCTGAACCGGCCGGCGAACTGGAAGTCTCCACGAGGATATGATTCAACGTGATAGGCTGGCTGATTATTACCGGGTTGGCGTGACTGACCACGCTGGATGGTGAAGCGCAGCCAGTCAGCCATAGCCCGAACATTACCGCTGCAATCTGAAGAACATATTTCATGAGGCCGAACGGATAACACTTGCGGGTGGAGTCCAATAACATAAAGGCAGCTCCTATTTCTTTGGCCGCAACAATTTCAGTGCCTGGTTGAAATCAGCCGGCAGCGGGGAGGAAAATTTAATTAGTTTTTGCGTGCGTGGATGAATGAAAGTCAGTTCCTGCGCGTGCAACAGCACGCGCGGCGCGGCGTAGTTAACGAGTTCCTTCAAACGCTTGTTTTTCTGTGCGCCATAAGTGTCATCGCCGACGACCGGGTGACCGAGGTGCTGGAAATGGACGCGAATCTGGTGGGTACGCCCGGTGTGAATCTGGGCCTCGACCAGCGTGGCGTGGTTTAATTTCTCCAGCACACGCCAGCTGGTGTGTGCGGCGCGACCGGCATGGTCGTCGTGGACGGCCATGCGTTTGCGGTGCGTGGGATGGCGGGCGATGGCGGCATGAATCTCGCCGGCATCGCGCGGAATCGCACCGCAGACAATGGCGTGATAAACCTTTTTCACGACGCGGCCAGCGAATTGTTTCGAAAGTGCGATGTGCGTTTCATCGTTCTTGGCGATGACGAGGCAGCCGCTGGTTTCCTTGTCGAGCCGATGAACGATACCTGGTCGCGCCACTCCGCCGATGCCGCTCAACGAGCCTTTGCAATGATGCAGCAGCGCATTCACCAGCGTGTGCTCCTCATGACCGGCGGCGGGATGCACGACGAGGCCGGCCGGCTTGTTGACCACCAGCAGCGACTCGTCTTCAAACAAAATATTGAGGGGAATGTCCTCCGGGCGCGCCTCGGCGGACTTTGGTTCGGGGAAATGAATTTCAACTTTATCGCCGGCGCGCGGCGTGTGGGTGGGCTTGACGTTTTGGCCGTTCACACGGATATGCCCCTGTTCAATGAGCCGCTGCATCGCCCCGCGGGAGATGGCGGGAAAGTTAGTTCGTAGAAAAATGTCGAGCCGTTCGCCCGGCAGCGACTGTTCGACCGTCAAGTGTTCCGTGCGCGCGGCCATGGAAATTTAATTTACTGGCGGTTGAGGAGCATGTTCATTGCGCCAGGTGATTAGAAAAATCAATCCGACGCCAGTACAAATGGCGGTGTCGGCAACATTGAATGCCGGAAAGCCGATTTCGCCGCCACCACGCTGTTGCATGTAAAAATAAATGAAGTCAATCACTTCATGGCGCGCGGGCAGCAGGCGGTCGGTGAGGTTGCCGGCGATGCCGCCAAAGATGAGGCCGAACGCAATCTGCCCGGGCAGCGTGTGGGAATTAAAATGGTGTCGCGTAAGAAACAGTGCGACAAACGCGAGCAAGGCCACAAGCGCGAGCGCGCCGTTGTTGCCGCGAAAGAGGCTCCAGGCCGCACCGGTGTTGCCCCAGTGCACGAACTTGAAGAAGCCATTGATGATGATTTTTTCGTCGCCTTTTTCGAGCAGGTTCAGCACCAGCCATTTGGTGAATTGATCGAGAATGAACACCACCACGGCGATGATGGTGAGATTGCGGTTGGACTTCTGAAAGTTGGAATCGGCTAGCGACATTTTATTTCAACCCATTAAACCGCATGCTCTGGCAAAGCAAAAGTCATTTTACCCGTGGTTTAAAAAGATTTGTTTGCAACCCAGGTTGGTGTTCAATCCATGGGTATGAACATCTTTGCAAAACTTAAAGAAAGTTTTGCTGGTAAGGCAGAGCCGGAACATTTGCGGCGCGGCAAGCTTGGCGAGCGTGCGGCCAAGCAGTTTTTGCAGGGTCAGGGCTTGAAGTTTCTGGTGGCTAACTTCCGGTCTGAACATGGCGAGATTGATTTGGTTTTTCAGGACGCCGACTGCCTGGTTTTCGCCGAGGTGAAGACACGCTCAGCGGAAGTCTGGACGCGGCCAGCGGCCGCAGTGAACGCGCGGAAGAAAAAACTGCTTTCGCAGACGGCCTTGGACTATCTAAGGCGGCTGAAAAATCCCGAAGTGAAATTTCGTTTCGACATTGTCGAGGTGTTGCTGGCGGATGGTGTGGTAAGTGCGGTGCGGCATTTGCCGAATACCTTTTCGCTGTCCCGACCGTATCGCTACGCCTGAATTTGCTTGCGCCGGTGAGCGGACCGGTTGAGCTTTCCTCAAAATCATGAGCCACGCGTTGCACATCGGGCTTAGTGTATCCCTGTCGCTATTCGGGCTGGGATTCGTTGGGTGGGTCTTCTGGCGTTCGCTGAAAACGAGCCACGACCCGGCGAAGCTGGTCTTCAAGTGGCTGCTGACTGGGGCGGTCGTGTGGCTTGAGCTGGCCGTCGCGGTGCCGGCCTTTGGTCGGGGCGGATTTGATGCGATTTCGGTCGGGCTGGGACTTACGGGCGCGCTGGCCATGGTCATCAACATCGTATGGCGGCATAGCATCATTGAGCTAATTTCCAAGCCGCTGACCAACATCTTCGACGGCGGTAGTGAACCGCCGGAACCTAAGCCGGTCTATTCTATTGCGCTGGCCAAAAGAAAATCCAATCGCCCACTCGAGGCCATCGTCGTTATCCGGGAACAACTCGCAAAATTCCCTAAAGATTTTGAAGGCGTCATGTTACTTGCCAATATCCAAGCCGAGGACTTGAACGATCTGCCGGGTGCGGAAATCACCTTGAACAAATTCTGCGGTTCGCCGGAGGCACCCGACCGGCAGGTGGTTGCGGCCCTGACGCAACTCGCCGACTGGCATTTGAAAAAGGCGGCGGACGTTGACGCGGCGCGCGCTGCCTTGCAAAAAATCATCGAGCGGTTTCCCGGCTCGGAAGTGGCCCTGCGTGCCGAGCAGCGGCTGGCGCATCTGGGTGAGACGGAAAAGATCATCCTCGCGCAACATGACCGGCAGGCGCTGGCGGTGCCGGCAGGCTTGAAGAATATTGGCTTGCTGGATTCGACGGAATTCCTGCGCCCAAAGGAAATCGAGCCGGGTAAACTGGCCGCCGCCTATCTGAAACAACTCGAGCAGCACCCGCATGACTCGGAAGTGCGCGAGAAGCTAGCACAAATTTACGCGCACGATTTTCAGCGGCTGGATTTGGCGACTATGGAACTGGCGCAACTGATCAATGAACCGCGTCATTCACCCAAACAGGTTGCGCATTGGCTGAACCTGCTCGCTAATGTTCAAGTGGAACTTGGCGCCGAGGTGGAAACGGTGACGGCCACCTTGGAAAAAATCGTGGAGCAATTTCCTGATTCCCCCATGGCGGAACAGGCGCAACGCCGGTTGGCGCGGATTAATCTCGAGTTCAAAAGCAAAAAAGAAACACCCGGCGTGAAGCTCGGTGTTTACGAACAAAACATTGGCCTGAAATATGGCGTGCCGCGTAAATCATAGCCATCCTGCAGGCTTACAGAAAGTTTAAGCTGCCGTCAGTTTGATGATTTCGCTGAGCGTCGTCTGCGGTTTGAAGCTTACATGGCGCTCAAGTTTTTCCACCAGCGGCTTACGGCGACGCATGTCATCAAAGCCCGGTGCATAGGCCTGATCGTAAGGGATTAGCTCAATCCTGGATTTCGAGTCGAGCGTTTCCACGACCAGCTGCGCGAGTTCAAAGATGGAAATTTCTTCCGTGCCGCCGATGTTGAAGATTTCACCCCGGGCAGAGCTGCATTTCTGCAACCGCACCAGGGCTTCAACGACATCGTGGACGAGACAGAAGCAGCGCGACTGAGCGCCATCGCCAAAAACTTTTAGCGGTTCGCCCGCCTTGGCTGCCGCGATGAAGCGCGGCAGCACCATGCCATAGCGCCCGGTCTGACGCGGGCCGACGGTGTTGAACAGCCGGGCGATGGTTACCGGTAGCTTTTTTTCACGCGCGTAAGCGAGCGCGAGAAACTCGTCCGTGAGTTTCGAGCAGGCATAACTCCAGCGCGACTGGCCGGGCGGCCCGATGAGCAGGTCATCCTCCTCGCTGAATTCCGGTTTGGCGCTCTTGCCGTAAACTTCCGAGGTGGAGGTCAATAGTAGCGGCGTGGAGTTTTTCGCGGCGGCGCGTAAAAGGGTTTGCATCTCGTTGAAGCTGGCTTCCAAAACATGCAGCGCGGATTTGACGACGAGTTCCACGCCAACGGTCGCGGCGAGGTGGAAAATGAATTCCGCCTCCGCCGCCAGTTCCGGCAGTTCGGCGTAGGCGGAAATCTTGGTCTGGATGAAACGGAAATTTCGGTGTTGCGCCACCGCGCGCAGGTTGTTCCAGCTGCCGGTGGACAAATCGTCAATGACCACCACGCCTTTGCCATCCTTCAAAAGCCTCTCCACCAAGTGTGCCCCGATGAAGCCTGCGCCACCAGTGACGAGAATGTGTTTGCCAGTTTTCATTTGAGTGCCGCCGCGACAGCTTCCGCCAATTTTTGCCGAAACTCAGGATTCTCAATCTTTTCCGCTTCGTGTGGATTGGAAAGATAGCCGCCTTCAATCAAAACCGCCGGTCGCTTTTGTCTCAGCAGCACGCCCATGAACCGCGCGCGCCGGATGCCGCGATCCTCCTCACCACTGACGCGCAACAACATAGTTTGTAAGCGGACGGCAAGCTGAAGATTTTCTGCGTCGCAACTATTGTTCGGATACTGGTCATTCCACAAATCACTATAACCGCGCGTGAGGGTCGATGGCATTCCACTTGGTGTTAGACAATAAGTTTCCAATCCGTTCTGAATTCTATCCGGCGCGGCGGAATTGAAATGCAAACTAATGAAAATATCCGCGTGATGCGCTTCGGCAAAAATGACGCGATTGGAAAGCGCGATATCGGAATCATTCGTGCGTGTGAGAAAAACTTTCCAGCCATTGGTTTCCAGCAATGGCTTGACGCGCCGCGCCCAGTCCAGCGTGAATTCTTTTTCAAACCGTCCGTCGAGCACGCTATGCGTCCCGACATTCGCGCCGCCGTGGCCTGGGTCAATGACGATGATTCGGTTGGCGCCAAACACCAGCGGTTCGCCGAGCAGTAGTGGCTCCAGGTTTTTTTGCAGGTCAAGGCCATAGACGAAAACTTGGTCGTCAATAATCTCCGGTGCGAAGCCGAGATTGATTTCAATGCCGTTCCAAGTAGCCTCGCGACTACCAATTTCCAGAATCAATTTACCCTGCGACGAGGTGATGACATAACTGGCAACTGGTGAAGTAGAAAATTTGCGCGGCGCGTTAAGTTTGTTTTTCTGCGCCCAACCATCTAGCGAAGTCCAGGTCAGAATGGGTGCGGGCTGGGAAATCTGCTTAGGCGGCAGATTCAAATGGGTTGTGGACGCAGGTCGAGAGTTGATGACGGCTGGATTTTTGTTGGGCGGTGTCAGCGCGGATTGGTTGACTGGGTTGGTCAGCGACCATTCCTGAGGTGGCGGCTGTGCTTCCGAACCCTCATGGACGCTGGTGCAGCCCGCCGCAAGCAAAAGGAGTCCGCCGAAGATGATTGCTGCGCATTTGAACACGCGCCAATTGTGCGGAAGCGAAAGACGGACTCAAGCTGTTTCCTCATTTACGATTTATGATTTACGATTTACGATTTGTTTGCTTGAAAATTCTTGTCGCCATCACTGGGGCTAGCGGCGCGCTGTATGCGCAGCGTTTACTCGACAACTTGGATCCGCGCCAGCACGAAATCCATGTTGTACTGAGTAATTACGCTCAGCAGGTCGTCGCCGAGGAACTGACCGACGGCTTAAAATTGCCCGAGGGCGTTAAACCGCACGGTTTAAAAAGCATGAACGCCCCGTTCGCCAGCGGCTCGAACCCGCCGGACGTGATGGTGGTCATCCCTTGCACGATGGGTACGATGGGGCGAATAGCGCATGGTTACAGCGAGGATGTGTTGCAGCGCGCCGCCGACGTTGTATTAAAAGAAAAGAAGAAGCTCATCCTCGTCCCGCGTGAAACGCCGCTGAACCTCATTCATGTAAAAAACATGGAGCTACTGCTGCTCGCTGGTGCGACGCTAATCCCGGCCAATCCGAGTTTTTATTCCGGTGCCAAAACGATAATTGAATTGGTGGATACCGTCGTCGCGCGCGTGCTCGACCATATCGGCCTACCAAACCAGATTGCGCCGCGTTGGGCTGAAGAGCGGGAGTAGGACGAGGATTGAGGATGGAAAATTGAGGATGGCAGATGTAGAACGCGCCAATTAATAATCATGGCAATTATCAGAAGCTTTCGAGATTTACGGGCGTATCAGCAAGCTCGCAGCGAGGCCAGCAACGTGTTTGAGGCGACCAAGACTTTCCCCAAAGAGGAAAAGTTTTCCATGACCGATCAAATTCGGCGCTCGTCGCGCGCCGTCAAATCCATGATTGCGGAGGCTTGGGGACATCGACGTTATCCTGCCGCCTTTGTTAGCAAGCTGACAGACGCACTCGGTGAAGCCAATGAAACCCAATCGTGGCTGGACGATGCGTTGGACTGCGGTTACCTCAGTATTGCCCAGCACCGGGACTTCGATGCGGCGTGGCAATCCATCGGCGGCATGATTGCCAATATGATTCTCAAAGCTGACGACTTTTGCCAGAGTGCACGTTAAAAAATGTCTCTGCCATCCTCAATCTTCCATTCTCTATCCTCGCTTCAGAAATGGGGCAGCTTCGTACGCTTCTCGCACACGGTCTTCGCACTACCTTTCGCGTTGGCGGCGATGCTTGTGGCCGCGCGTGACCAGCGCGGCTGGCCCGGCTGGCGCACTTTCGGGCTGATTCTTGCCGCAATGGTCTGCGCCCGGACGTGTGCGATGGCGTTCAACCGCATCGTGGACCGTAAGTTCGACGCGCTGAACCCGCGCACAAAGAACCGGCACCTCCCGAGCGGTCAAATTTCTCTAGCCAGTGCAATCTTACTGTGCGCCCTGTCGGCGGTGGGATTAGTGGCCGCCAGTTACTTTCTCAATCCGCTGTGTTTTTATCTCTCGCCGGTGGCGCTGGTGCTGGTCTGTTTTTATTCGCTGACGAAACGCTTCACGGACTACACGCACGTTTTTCTCGGCGTCGCGCTTGCGCTCGCCCCTATCGGGGCCTGGCTCGCGGTGAAGGGCGGCAATCTTTCGCCGCTGGAAATAATACAGATGACCTTGCTCGCCTTTGCCGTGATTTTGTGGCTCGTTGGCTTCGACATCATTTACGCGCTGCAAGATTACGAGTTCGACAAGTCGCACGGCTTGCGCTCGCTCGTCGTCGCGTGGGGACCGCAGAACGCGCTGACCGCCGCGTTTCTCGCGCATATGATTATGTGCGGCGCGTTGTTCGGCTTCGGTCTGTTATGCCGGTTCCACGTCGCGTATCTCATTGGCTGGCTGATTATCGTCATTTGCTTGGTGCTGGAGCATTGGATTGCGCGGCGACGCAGTTTGAACTGGATTAACATCGCCTTCTTCCGCTTAAACGCGTTGGTGGGTGTAATCTTTCTGGTAGTGGTGGCGGCGGAAGTAATCTTTCAAGGCGGCTTCAAATTACGGTGAGCCTCAGGCTTCTAGGTGTGAGCGCGGCCTAGTAAAATTAAAACCTCGTTTTGACGCCGCAGGCGCGGGCGATGCACCAGCCGCTTAAGGCTTCGTAAATGGCAAACAGTCCCGCGCCAACCAAAATCAATCCCCACAACGAATAATCCCCAGCGATGACGATGCCCGCGACCAGACAAAGCGTGCCGATAACACCGCGCGCAATGCGTCCGGTGCGCTTGAGGTTGGGGCGGAAGAACTCGCTCACGGCGGGAATCTATCACAGAGTTTTTCCATGGCAAGCCGCGCGCGGCCGCGCGGTTTTTCTTTACGAAGCAACCCGGCGAAGCAAGAATTGTTGCCGGATGAGACGTGCTCTACGCAGATTTACCCTGACTTGCCTGCCGGTGATTTTCGCCTTTTCAATTTTCACCACCAACTTGGCAGTGCGGGCAGATACAAACTTAATGGATCCCAGCTTCACTGATGAGAATACGGCGTCGAAACAGTTGACCGAGGTGTTGAAAAAAAATGGCATCAAGACCGACAGCCTGTTGGATGAACATTTTATCTTCGCCTCCATGTTTTGGGGCGCGGTGGCGGGTGGCTATCTGCTTTACGCGCGGAAGCAGCGGGAAACCATGCCGCTCATCGGCGGCGTGGCGATGATGGCGGTGTCGTTTATGGTCACGTCATGGTTTTGGATGTCGCTCGCCAGTATTGGCATCATGATCGCGGTGTGGCGGCTCTCCCGGCAGGGTTATTAAAATAAAAAACCGGAAGCCGCGAACGGCCTCCGGTTTCGAAGCTTCAAGTTATTTTAGAACGACCAGTTTACAAAGGGGAAGCCGGTGGCCAGCTTGTCCGGGAATTCCTTGAACCACGGGTTATTCACGGCGATGTTCGCAAAGCCGATCTGCACGCCGCGCAGGTTGGCTGCGTAATTCACAAAGCCCCACTGGAGGCCGTGGTATTCATTGGCGACATTGACCGCGCCCAGCTGGACGCCGACGAATTTCTGCTTGCTCCAGTTGAGCATAGCCCAGTCGAGACCGGTGTAACTGTCGGAGTAGTTGACGAAGAAGCCGAGGGCAACGCCCTGGCTGTCGCCTGTGCTGCCATTGACGAAGCCGAGCGCTAATGAGCTCTGCGGATTCTCGCCCCAGATGCTCAGGGTGATGCCGCTGATTTCAGTGGTCTTGCTGTAGATGGCAATGTCCGGGGTCAACGAAGCCTGGAAAAAGGGTTCGCCGGCTTTTACGGTGGTGATGGCGGCAACGAGGGCCGTTAGGAGTAATACTTTTTTCATTTTTTATTTTGGTTGTATTGTGGACGACGGGAATCTTTTAGAGTAATGCCATCGTCAGGGCAATCTCTTTTTCCGCCAATAAGAAAACCGGTCGCCGCGAACGGCAACCGGTTTTGAAAGTTAACCAGGGAATCTTAGAACGACCAGTTCACGATGGGGAAGCCGGTCGCCAGCTTGTCCGGGAAATCATGGAACCACGGGTTATTCAGCGCGATGTTGACCAGGCCAATTTGCACGCCGTGAAGATTTTCCGTATAATTCACCACCGCAAGCTGGAAGCCGTGGAATTCCTGCGCCACATTGACGATGCCTTCTTGAAAGCCGGTGAACGTGCCTTGCGAAACATTGACCAGACACGGCATGAAAAAGATGCCGCCCTGCCAGCCAACAAAACTGGTCTTGCTGTAATTGGCTAGACCCCACGCGACGCCCGTGTAGGAGTCGGCGTAGTTATAGAAGCTCCAGGTGAAGCCGCTGCTGTTGCCGGTGCTGCCGTTGACAAAGCCGAGCGCCAACGCGCTCTGCGGGTTCTCGCCCCAGATGCTTAGCGCGAGCCCGTTGATCTGGTCGGTCTTCGGCTGAACGGCGATATCCGGCGTCAGGGAGGCTTGGAAGCCGTGTTCTTCCGCCGACAAACCGGCGGTGCTAACGACGAGGGCGGTGAGGATGAATAGTTTTTTCATAATTTAATTTAGAACGTCACGTTATCATGTTTCGTCCGTCTAACAATCAGGTAAACACCTTATACCCCAAGATTAAAAAGATTCAACCGGCAAAATAACTTAGCCAAATGAAAAGGCCGGAAGCTGGTTGTCCGGCTTCCGGCCATTGAATTCAATTTTGAGTTACTTACTCTTCTTCAGCGCGCTGAAGCCCGCGTACACCGCGTTCTTGCCCAGCAACTGCTCGATGCGTAGGAGTTGGTTGTATTTCGCCAGACGGTCGGAGCGGCTGAGCGAGCCGGTCTTGATCTGGCCGCAGTTCGTCGCCACCGCGATGTCCGCGATGGTCGCGTCCTCGGTTTCGCCGGAGCGATGCGAGAGGACGGCGGTGTAGGCATGGAATTGCGCGAGCTGCACTGCGTCGAGCGTCTCCGTGAGCGAACCAATCTGGTTCACTTTCACGAGAATCGAGTTAGCCGTGCCCGTATCAATGCCCTTCTGTAGGAACTTCACGTTCGTGACGAACAAGTCGTCGCCGACGAGCTGCACCTTGTCGCCGATCTTGTCGGTGAGCTGCTTCCAATGCTTCCAATCGCCTTCCGCACAGCCGTCTTCGATGGAGACAATCGGATACTTCGCGACCAGTTTCGCGTAGAAGTCCACGAGTTCCGCGCCGGACACCGTCTTGCCGGTGGATTTCTTGAAGGTGTAAGTACCGTCGTGGTTATAAAATTCCGACGCCGCCACGTCGAGCGCGAGGTTGATTTGTTTGCCGGCCTTATAGCCCGCGTTCTTGATGGCTTCGAGGATGGATTCGATGGCGTCTTCCACGCTGTCGAGCTTCGGGGCGAAACCGCCTTCGTCACCGACGGCGGTGGACAGGCCGCGCTTCTTCAACACGCTCTTCAGGGCGTGAAATGTTTCCGTGATCGCCTGCAACCCTTCGCTGAACGTATCGAAGCCGTGCGGCTGAATCATGAATTCCTGGAAATCAATCGGCGCATCCGAGTGCGCGCCGCCGTTGATGACGTTCGCCATCGGCACCGGGAGAACTTTGGCGTTGGGTCCGCCGAGATATTTGAAGAGCGGCTGGCCGAGCGCGGCGCTGGCGGCTTTCGCATTCGCGAGCGAGACCGCGAGAATGGCGTTCGCGCCGAGCTTGGACTTGGTTTCCGTGCCATCGAGCTTCAGCATCGTGGCGTCCACGGTGAGCTGGTCCAGCGCGTCCACGCCGATGAGCGCGGCCTTGATCTTGGTATTGGCGTTAGCCACGGCCTTGAGCACGCCCTTGCCGAGATAACGTTTCTTATCGCCGTCGCGGAGTTCGATGGCTTCGTGTTCGCCGGTGCTGGCGCCGCTGGGAACGGCGGCGCGGCCGGCCGCACCGCTTTCGAGCGTCACATCAACTTCCACCGTCGGGTTACCGCGCGAGTCGAGGACTTCGCGCGCCTCAATGTTTTGGATTCTGGTCATGTTAAATTTATTGGTTAAACCGCCGTTTCAAAGAGGAAATCATAGGAGCCAAACGCCGCGAGTCAAGAATGGCGTTGCGCCGACCGCAGTTTTAACCGGAAGTTAAGTGGTGGATTAGCCGCGCCGCTTCACCCACCACGTGCATGGGGTGCGGCGCCCAATCATTTTCACGCCGGTACAGCGATGCTGACGGACTACCGACCCAAAACCTCCAGATAACGCTCCGGGACGGCAAAAAACGTCGTTATTTGCCAAAAGGGGCATCCCCCCTTTTCAAATGGGGCGAGAAGTTTTTCAAAAGGGGTGGCAAATCATGGCCATGGGGTGCGACCCTTTCCGAATGGGGCGCACCCCATTGCTCAAGGGGGGCCACCCTTTTGAAAGGGGGCACGCCCCTTTTGTTTAGGGGTGCCCCCCATTGGCCGAGGGGCGCACCCCTTCCGAAAAGGGGTGCACCCCTTTCCAAAACTTCGTCACCCCTTTTGAAAAACTTCTCGCCCCTTTCGCAAAGGGGTGCGCCCCTTCTTAAAAGGGGGACACCCCTTGGCGCTCCTTGGCCAACCCTTGCCGGTGCTGGACACGTACTCGGATAAAGGGGTGCGGCAGGAGCACAGCCTGTTCGCGCGCGCCATCCACAGATAACCGGAAACTGAAATTGCGGCGACGGCGGGATTTATCGTAACTTGTGGTTTGCAAAAACGGTCTGCCAAGACGGACTGTAGCAATTATTTTATGCCAGAAAAATCTAAAGGCGGTGCTTGGAAATGGATATTAATCATCGTCGTCCTCGCAGCAGGCGTGGGCGGTTACTTTTATTTCCGCCAGAGCCATGGGGTCACGCTGAATTTTACCACGGTCGCCGCTTCGCGCGGTGAATTGACGGCCACGGTCACCGCGACCGGTACGTTAAACCCCGTGGTGAACGTGACGGTCGGTAGCCAGGTGTCGGGCCGTATCAGTAAGTTGTACGTGGATTACAATTCGCCGGTGACCAAAGGCGAGGTGCTGGCGGAGATCGACCCGGCGACGTATCAAGCCGCCATGGAACAGGCCGGGGCGGATCTCGCGAATGCAAACGCGAATCTGGAATTGCAGCGGGTGGAGTATGACCGCAGTTCGGAGCTCTTCACGAATAAGCTGATCTCGGGTTCGGACTTCGATACGGCGCGGGCGACATTGCATGAGGCGGAGGCGATGGTGAAAATCAAGCAGGCGTCGCTGAGCAATACGCTGGTGAATCTGGAGTATTGCAAAATCATCTCGCCGGTGGATGGCGTGGTCATCCAGCGCGCGGTAGAACTCGGCCAGACGGTGGCGTCGAGCTTTAATACGCCGACCATTTTCCAGATTGCGAATGATTTGACCAAGATGCAGATCGATTCGAACGTGGCGGAGGCGGATATCGGCGGCGTGGTGGAGGGGCAGGATGTGGATTTCACGGTGGATGCGTACCCGCTGCGCACGTTCCACGGCGAGGTGCGGCAGGTGCGGAATTCGCCCATCACGGTCAATAACGTGGTGACCTATGACACGGTGATCAGCGTGACGAACGCGGATTATAAACTGAAACCGGGCATGACGGCGAATGTCGCCATCATCACGGCGCAACGCGAGGATTCGCTGCGCATCCCGAATGTCGCACTGCGGTTCCGGCCACCGGATAATGCGGTGGTGCTGACGAACGCAGTCGGCGGCGTGTCGGTGACGAACACTATGGTGGCCGGCACGGCTCCGCATAAGAACAAGGGGAATCGCGGTATCCGCACGGTGTATGTGCTGGCGGGTGACGCGGCGGCGCCGCAATTGAAGCCGATGCTGATTAAGACGGGCATCACGGATGGAATTTTCACGGAGGTCGTCGCCGGCTTGAATGAAGGCGATAAGGTGGTCACGAGTGTTGCGCAAGCGGATGCGTCCGGCGGCGCGGCGGCGTCCAGTCCCTTCGGCGGCGGCTTCGGGCACCACTAAAACAAGTTAGAAGGAAGCATGAACGCCGTTATCAAGCTCGCGGACATCCACAAGATTTACCATACGGGTGAGGTGGATGTGCACGCGGTGCGCGGCGTGTCGCTGGATATTGAGCCGGGGGAATTTGTGGCGATCATGGGTTCGAGTGGTTCGGGCAAGAGTACGTTGATGAATATGATCGGCTGTCTCGACCGGCCAACGCGTGGAAATTATTTTCTCGATGGACTGGATGTTTCCACGCTGGACCGCGATGACCGCGCGAAGATCCGCAATCAGAAGATCGGGTTTGTATTTCAAGGGTTCAATCTGCTCTCGCGCACGACGGCGCTCGAAAATGTTGAGATGCCGATGCTGTATAATAATAGCCGCATCTCCGCTGCCGAACAAAAGGAGCGCGCCAACAAGTCGCTCGAACTCGTCGGGCTGTCCGCGCGCGCCGATCATAAGCCGAACCAGCTTTCGGGCGGTCAGCAACAGCGCGTCGCCATCGCCCGCGCGCTGGTGAACCGGCCGTCGCTGCTGCTCGCGGATGAGCCGACGGGGAATCTGGACAGCCAGACGAGCATTGAAATCATGGGCGTGTTCCAGAAACTGAACGAGCAGGGCATCACCATTGTCATGGTTACGCACGAGCTGGATGTGGCGCGCTATACGAAGCGGATGATTATTCTGCGCGATGGTAAAGTGTTGACGGATGAAAAGGTGGCCGACCGTTTTAATGCGGAAAATGAATTAAGAAAATTGCGCGAAGCGCAGGAGGCGGTGAAGCTGGCATGATGCAAGAAATGATGAAGGCTGAATTATGAATGATGAATTGGATTTGCCCGTGCGGACAAAACAATTTGCCCGACGCATCATCCGGCTTTATTGCGCCTTGCCCAAGTTAAACACGGTGGCGCAAGTTTTAGGAAAACAAGTGCTGCGCTCCGGCACTTCCATCGGTGCCAATTATCGTGAAGCTCATCGCGCGCGTTCTAAGGCTGAGTTTATCTCTAAAATTGGCGATGTCTTGAAAGAAGCGGACGAAACCCTTTACTGGCTGGAGCTATTGCTCGAAGAAAGCATTATCCCTTTAAAAAGACTTCAGCCATTGGCTGCAGAGGCGAACGAGTTGGTTGCCATTTTCACCACAATTTCCAAACGCTCGAAAGGACTATGATGAATCACTTCATCATTCATAATTCATACTTCATCATTTCCCCATGAAGTTTCTTGCGCCATTCAAGTTAGCGCTGCGTGCGCTGCGCCGAAACAAGATGCGTTCGCTACTCACGATGCTTGGCGTCATTATCGGCGTCGGCTCAGTCATTGCGTCGGTAAGCATCACGACGGGCGCGTCTAAGCAGGTTGAAGATAAGGTCGCCGCGCTCGGCCAAAATGTGGTCACGGTCTTCTCGGGCAATTTCAGCAGCGGCGGTATGCGTGGCGGTTGGGGCAGCGCGCCGACGCTAACCATTGAAGATGCGCGCGCCATCAAAAACGAAGTGGCCAATGTCGTGGCCGTCAGCCCGGAAGTACGCGACCGTGCGCAGATTCTCGCCAATGGTCAGAATTGGAACACGCAGGTCATCGGCGAATCGCCGGACTATCCGCAAATTCGCGACTGGGATATCGCCAGTGGCGCGATGTTCACCGAAGGCGATGTCCGCAGCCTCGCGAAAGTCGCCATCGTTGGCAAAACCGTCGTAGACCAGTTGTTCATGAACGACGATCCGATTGGCCAGACATTGATCGTACGCAATATCCCATTCAAAATCGTCGGCGTGCTCGAGTCGAAGGGATTTAATTTATTCGGCCAGGATCAGGACGATGTGGTGGTCATTCCGTACACAAGTCATATGCGCCGCATCACGAGTCGGAACTTCGTGAACTCCATCATGGTGCAGGCCGCGAGCAAGGACGCCATCGAACAGGTACAGGACGACATAAACGCGCTGTTGCGCGACCGGCATAAGAGCGCGGAGCCGGATTTCACGGTGCGCACGCAATTGGAACTGATGGCAATGGCCACCTCGACCACACGCATCATGTCGGTGCTGCTGGCCGCCATCGCCAGCGTGTCGCTCATTGTTGGCGGCATCGGTATCATGAACATCATGCTCGTAAGTGTCACAGAGCGAACGCGCGAGATTGGTATTCGCATGGCCGTCGGCGCGCGCGGGCGCGACATCTTGATCCAATTTCTGATCGAAGCGGTGACGCTGAGCGCGGTGGGCGGCATCATCGGGATTGCGCTGGGCATGGGCGCGGCGAAAACAACGTCGCATTTCACCGGCTGGCCGACGCTGACGCCGTATGCGTGGATTGGGATTGCATGTATTTCCAGCGCGGCCATCGGCATCGTGTCCGGTTTTTATCCGGCATGGAAAGCTTCGCGGCTCGACCCCATCGAGGCTTTGCGCTACGAATAAGCCGTGGTCGCCGAAATCCTTTCTACCCACACGCCGGAGCTTTTCCAGAAAGCCGTGCGGCGCGCTGCTGAATTGTTGCGCGCCGGCGAGGTCGTAGCGCTGCCGACGGAAACGGTTTACGGCCTCGCTGCGAATGCGCTGGATGAAAAGGCTGTCGCGAAAATCTTTCAGATTAAGGGGCGCCCGTCGCATAATCCCATCATTGTCCATGTCGCAGGCAATGCCATGGCGCATGACTGCGTAAAAGAATTCACACTGCTTGCGGAGAAGTTTTCAAATGCATTCTGGCCCGGTCCGCTCACTTTGGTGTTGCCGCGCGCAAAAAAGATTCCCGACTCGGTGACGGCAGGTGGCGAAACGATTGGCGTGCGCTGGCCGAGCCATCCGTTTATGCAGGCGGTGATTCGTGAGTGCGGTTTTCCACTAGCCGCGCCGAGCGCAAATCTCTCCAATCAGATATCGCCAACGAATGTGGAGCACGTCCGCGCGCAACTTGGGAGCAAGATCTCTTTGATTGTGGACGGGGGTCAGTCACAGGTGGGGATTGAATCTACGGTCTTGGATCTGACAGTGTCGCCGCCAAGAATTCTACGGCCGGGGATGATTCACGCGGAATCGCTCACGGCTGTCGCCGGCGAAGTCCAAAGCCCAAAGTCTATAGTTCAAGGTGAGACAGCCCGAAAAAGCCCCGGCCTGTTGAAGAAACATTACTCGCCGAAGGCAAAGCTGGTCGTGCTGTATTGGCGGGATGAGGCGGATTTGAGGCTTCAAGTTTCAAGTCTCAAGTTTCAAATTCCGGATTGCCATGTCATTGCGCATACGCAAATTCCGGCGGACGAAAGTTTTGCGGATGTGAGCGTGATGCCGCATGACGCCGAGGCGTTTGCGCGGGCGTTATATGCGGAGTTGCACCGTTGCGACCAAGCGGGCGCGAGGTTGATTATCGTGGAGGCGCCGCCAGCAGATTTGCCGGAGTGGTTCGGAATCATGGACCGGCTGCAGCGCGCGGCGGCCTGAAGCTTATTCGGTTTCCCAGCGTTGCCGGTCGGTAAGGAAAAGGCCGGAGAGCAGACCGTAGGGCGCGACTTTCAATGGGAACTGCGGCGGGATTTGGTTGGCAGCCACGGTCTTCAGAACGAAATTACCCCAGCTGTCCACGCCACCCTGCAGGCATTCAGTGAAAAGTTTTTGATCCAGCGTATTGAGCGTCAGGTAGAGCCCGCTGACATTTTTAACGTAGTCGTTGAATTGGTTAAATTCATATTCGGAGTTGGCCGTATTCCAAACGCATTGGTGGTCGCCATACCAGGCGACGGCCCACGGAATGTCGCTCATGAGCAGTTCGTTGGGTCGCATCCAGCCAGAGATTTTCTGGATTTCCGGCGGATAATACGGGGGATAGGCAACGGGTGAAATTCGGGGCGGCAGCAGGTTGGCGATGAATGTCTGACAGGACAGGGTCATGATTAGCACGACGACCCCGAGGCGTACCTCTGGGGTCGAAGCATTCATTTGGTTGAGCAGCGTCAGGAAAAAGGCGATGCCGAAAATCACCACGAAGGGCGTGAGGAGGGCGAGCAAATTTTCTGAGCTGGTATCGGGCGAGATGGTAGAAAGCTGGGTCTTGCCCAATGACTGCGCCACAATGAATACGCCCAAGCACATCAGTGTGAAATAGCGCATGCGTTGAGCAGCGATGTTCCGCAGCCCCAGCAACAAACCTCCGAAAAATAGCACGGCCACCCAGCTACCGCCGATGCGCAGGAGGTCGCCTTGCAAAATGTAGCGGGCATTTACTAGAAATTTTGACAAGTAAGGCCGCAGCCAATACATCGCTGTCATGTCGGGATTGAGTGATTGCATCAGTCGCGACCCGGGAAACGCCGGCAACGTCCCCTCCACCACGGCGTAACCGGCCGTACCGAACAGGGTACCACTTACCGCGAGATTTCGGATTATCCATGGCGTTACTAACAGTGCAAAAGTCAGAAACGCGGTGACCGCCAGGCCGGGACGCCGCACGCCACCGAAGAGCGTAAGAAATATTACGACTGGCACAATTATCCAGCCAAACGAATAGCGCGTCAGCATCCCGGCGCCCGTCAGCGCACCAGCGCCTATGGCTAGCAGGAAAAGTTTTCGGACCGCTGGTTGGTGACCTCGACCTATTTCCTCAATTTTCGTCAGGCACCAGGCCAGTCCTAGAAATATCACGAGTAGCAGCAGCGTGGACTGGCCGGACACGCTAAATTTCCAAAGTAGATCCGCGCCCAACGTCATTAGTGCTGCCAACCAAGCCTCTGGTATGCCAAAAAGTTTTTGGGTGAGCAGATACGTCAACGCCACCACCACTACCAATAGTAGCTGGTTGAAAATGGCGATGTGAAATTCTGGTTGATAGCGCTGGAAACGACCGCCCTCGGACCAAAATGGCTCGCGCGTTTGTGCCTTCCATTCTGGCGGCCATAGCTTTATGAGCCCCGCCAGCAACGTTGGATAAACTGGCGGATTGGCAAGATCAGGGTGGCCACCGTCAAGTTCAGCAAAATCCACCGTGTTTGACATCTGGATTTCACCGAGGTGCATATCGTGGTTATGTTTCTGGATGAGAAACACGCTGAACGGCCGGATGAAATCCGTTGTGTAACCCTTGCCGCTGGCGAGATTGCGGGCCACCTGTGCCGCGTCCATCGCCTCCGCCGAATTGAATCCGCGATACGAACTTAAGTCGTAAAGTACCGCCAGCGCAACGACCGCTGCCGCTAGTGGTAATAGTTGCAGCCACCGCGAAAGCCGGCCGACCTCAATGGCGTGAATAATGTGCTGGACCTGTTCGGAAATCTTCATGAATCAAAATCCTTCCAAATGATACTCGTGAAGTTTGCGGTGGAATGTCCGCCGACTCATGCCAATTTTTTGAGCCGCCCGCGTGCGATTGCCGTCGGTCTCTTTTAAGGCACGAATGATTAATTGTTTTTCCGCATCCTTAATGGTCAGGTCTTTTCCCTGAAACAGCTTCGTCTCGCTGATGGAGCCTTCTCGGCGCACCGACGGCGGCAAATCGCGCAACGCAATCCGTTCGCTACGGCAGAGCACCACCGCATGTTCAACGGCTGTGCGCAGCTCACGAACATTGCCCGGCCAGGAATAATTCATCAGGGCTTCGAGCGCATCGGCGGTGTAATCATTCACCACTTTCCCGTTTTCCTTCGCGAACTCCCGCAAGAAACTTTGCGCCAATAGCGGAATATCGCCCGTCCGCTCACGCAACGGCGGCAGCACAATTTCAACTACACGCAGGCGAAAAAACAAGTCCTCACGGAATTTCCCGGCCTTGACGAGTTCCTCCATATCTTTGTTTGTCGCCGCCACCAGCCGTAAATCTGCTGTCAAAGTCTTGTTCGAGCCAACGCGTTCAAAGGTCCGTTCGCCAAGAAAGCGCAACAGCTTCACCTGAATCGTCGCATCAATCTCACCAATCTCATCGAGAAAAAGTGTACCGCCCTGGGCCTGTTCAAACCGTCCGATACGCCGTTCGTGTGCCCCGGTAAAAGCGCCGCGTTCGTGACCGAACAGTTCGCTTTCCAAAAGCGTCGGGGAGAGCGCTGCGCAATGCACCGTTACAAACGGCTGCTGCGCGCGCGGGCTCAACTGATGCAGCGCCTTTGCGATGAGTTCCTTGCCGGTGCCGCTTTCGCCCAGCACCAGCACCGTCGCGCGCGTCGGTGCGACCTGTTGCACGACTTCAAAAATCTCTTTCATCACCGGCGATTCGCCGACGATGTTTTTTAAACCAAATTTGGAATCGAGCTGCTTTCGCAGTACGACATTTTCCGTTTCCAGATTTTGCTGCTTCAGCGCACGCGCAATGCGCATTTCCAACTCGTCAATTTGCAAACGGCCTTTAGCGATGTAATCGTCGGCACCACGCTTCATTGCATCCACCGCCAGCTCTTCCGAGCCGTAGGCCGTCATCAAAATACAGATGGGCGGCTTCGGTAGCGACTTGGCGCGGGCGATTAATTTCATGCCGTCCTCATTTGGCAGTCGGAAATCGGTGAGCATCACGTCGAAATTTTCGGATTCCAAAAGATTCATCGCGGCCTTCGCGTCCTCGGCGATATAGACGTCGTAACGCTCTTCGAGCGCCGAACGCAGGCCTTCCCGAGTCGTCTTTTCGTCGTCTACGATCAATAAGGTCGGTTTCATGATGGTTTGTTTTCCAACAGTCGTGGTTTGCGCTCATGCAGCGGTAACCACACGCGAAAGGTTGTGCCGCGGCCAACATGGCTTTCCAGCTCGATGCGACCGTTATGCGCGCGAATTATTCGCTGCACAATCATTAGCCCGAGGCCGCTGCCTTTTTTCTTGGTTGTGTAAAAAGGTTCAAAAATGCGATTGATTTGCTCCTGCGGGATGCCGCCACCCGTGTCAGTAACGCTCACCCAAACACTCTCGCCCGACTCACCGGTTTGCAATGTAAGTGTGCCGCCGGTGGACATCGCCTGTGCCGCGTTTTTCATAAGGTTCACCAGCACCTGCTGCAACTGCGTCGCATCCACCGGTGTCGCGGTCAGGTTGTGAGCCAGTTTGGTCTTCACCGTCACACCGCGATTCTCAATTTCCGGTCGCAGTAGTTCGATGGTTTTCTCCGCGATGTCGTTCAGCGAGGCAATTTTCAACTGCACCGGTGCTGGGCGGATGGCGCCAAGAAACTGCGTGACGATGTAATCCAGCCGGTGAATCTCGCCCTTCGCCACCTCTAGATAATGCTCCAGCTTTTTTGCAACTGCGGTGGTGTCTGGCGCTGTTTGACGCACGCCGCGCGAAGATGCTTTCTTCTCATTAGTCGTCCGCCAATCGTCACTCTTTAATTTTTTCACCTCACGCTCCATTAGTTGCAAATGGATATGCAGCGCGTTGAGTGGATTCCCAATTTCGTGAGCGACACTCGCCGCGAGTAGGGTTAGTGCCTGGATGCGTTCGCTCTCAATGGCCTCAAAAGTTTTCTGCCGGGCCTCGGTCGCGTCGTGCAGAATCAGCGCTACGCCGGAACTGCCGATCGCCTCACCGTCCAGCGGCGCGGCATAGAGCCGGAGAAAACGTGTGCGCGGATAGTGGATTTCAAATTCGTGGCGCGTAACGTCGGCACCGGCGACATGGTCCGCATGCAAGATTTTTTTCCAATCTACCTCGGGCAGGATGTCCGCAATTTGGCTGTCCTCTGTATCCAGCGGCAGGCCGATGAGCTGGGTAACGGCCTGGTTGAAATAAATGACCCGGCCAGCCTCGTCTGCCACCAGCACGCCGTCTTCGATGGTGTTGAAGAGCGTTTCGAGAAAACTGCGTTCACGTGCCAGCCGCTGCACAACCGTCTGCAACCCTTCGGTATCGAGTCGGCCGATGCGGCCAAGTACTTTGTCAAGGAAACTGGATTTAGCTGCGGCCATTGGACAAAATTAATTTATATTGTAGCAAAATGGCACAACCAAGGGATTCGTCAAGCTAAAGAGCAGGGTTTTACTGGCGCAGTTTAAACAATTCTTAATCCTATTTGTGAAATTGAATTGAATTTGAAGTTTGCATGTGAATTTTAAACTTAGCCACAACCTCCTGAGTCGACGGCTTGCATTATTCAGCATTTGCCCTACTTTGTTCGACTCGATTTATGGAACTGAACAATGAAGAAATACGTCGTTACTCCCGGCATTTGATTTTGCCGGAAGTCGGTCTGGCTGGGCAAAAGAAAATCAAAGCCACTAGCGTCATTTGTATCGGCGCTGGCGGCCTCGGCTCGCCGATTGCCATGTATCTTGCCGCCGCTGGCATTGGCAAGATTGGCATTGTCGATTTTGACACAGTGGATTACTCCAACCTGCAGCGCCAAATTCTTCATACTGACGCGGATGTGGGCCGCTCGAAAGCTGAGTCGGCCAAGGAGACAATCCGTGGGATTAATCCTAATTGCGAAGTCGTTATCCATAACACGCGTATCTCCTCCGAAAACGCGCTCGACCTCATCCGACCTTACGACATCGTGGTGGACGGCACGGATAATTTCCCAACCCGCTACCTCACCAACGATGCCTGCGTGCTCCTCAAAAAGCCGAATGTCTATGGCTCAATTTTCCGTTTTGAGGGTCAGGCCAGCGTGTTTGCGCCGCATCTCGGCGGGCCGTGTTATCGCTGCCTGTATCCCGAACCGCCGCCGCCGGGGATGGTTCCGAGCTGCGCGGAAGGTGGCGTGCTGGGCGTGCTCCCCGGCATCATCGGCTGTATTCAGGCGACGGAAATTCTGAAGCTCGCGCTTGGCAAAGGCGCGCCGCTCATCGGCCGCTTGCTTTTGTTCAACGCGCTCGACCTTAAGTTCCGCGAATTAAAATTGCGTAAGGATCCAGCTTGCCCGATTTGCGGCGAGCATCCGACTATCAAGGAATTAATCGATTACGAGACGTTCTGCGGCATCGTGCCGGAACCGGAAAACACAGGTAATCCCGATGAAGTCACCGTACAGGACATGAAAAAAGCTTTAGATAACCCTGCGCTTGGTATCAAGGTCGTGGATGTGCGCGAGCCGGACGAATACGAAATTGCCAAGGTCGCTGGCGTGCCGCTGCTTCCTTTGAGCGAATTGCAAAGTCGCTTCACCGAGTTGGATCCCAACACGCAATACTATTTACATTGCAAGGCTGGCGTGCGCTCCATGAAGGCGCTGGCGTTCCTGCGCCAGCAGGGTTTCAAATACGTGAAAAGCGTGAAGGGTGGCATTACCGCATGGTCGGACGAGATCGACCGCAATGTGCCGCGCTACTAATGGGCGCAACTGGCGATATGGATTCTATCGTGGCCAATGGCCAGCCGGTTGCGGTGAAAGTGCCATGCTCGTTGGAAAAATTTCTCATCGAGCAACAACTCCTGCCTCGCAGCGTTGTGGTGGAGCATAATGGCGAAGCGGTAGCCCCTTCGGAATTTTCCCGTCGGCAGGTGCGTGCGGGCGATCGGTTGGAGATTGTCAAGATTGTCGCTGGTGGTTGAATCGCAGTTGGCAGCCGCTGCCCAATTTTTTATAGTTAACGGATGAAATGGAGATTTGAATGGGTTTATCGTCTTGGGTTGGCGCTGCTGTTGACCATTGCGTTCTGGTCAGTCTGGGCTACCGCGCAGGAAACAACTAATGCCGCCGCTACGGCTAAAGTTTCTGCCGCTAACCAACTCCTTAAGATTCAGCTGCCAAAACACGCACTTACTTTCGGGTTGGACAACATAGATTTCCTACGCGACCAGACCCTGTTGGAACAACCCTTATGGAAATACCTCGCCTCGTTGGTTTACGTTGCGCTGGCATTTTGTGTGGCTTGGCTGCTGGATTGGTTTGTTAATGTCTGGCTAAAAAAACTCGCAGCCAAGACCGACTCGAAATATGACGACCTGATTTTGGAACTGCTGCGCGGTCCGGTGAAGGTTGTGTCTTTTGTGATACTGCTAAACATCGGGTTGGGCATATTTGAATGGCCAGACCGGGCGCAGGTTTATATTTCGCGCGGGTTCATCGTCGTGGTGGCCGGTTCAGTAGCCTACGTGTTGCTGAAGGTCGTCGATTTGCTGCTGGGCATCTGGCACGAGAAAATTGTTTCGCCGCAGGATCGGGCCTTTGCACTGCAGTTGTTGCCTTTTATCAGCAAGGTCGCGAAGACGGCCATAATCATCGCCTCGGTTGTGCTGACGGCGGACAACTTGGAAATCAAAATCACCAGCCTGCTCGCCGGTCTATCCGTCGGTGGCCTCGCGCTCGGCCTCGCGGCGCAGGACACGGTCGCGAATTTATTCGGTGCGGTGGCAATCTTTTTGGATAAACCATTTCACATCGGCGACCGTATCCGGGTTGAGGGTGTGGATGGCTCGGTTGAAACCATTGGCCTGCGCAGCACTATCGTTCGCAGCCTCGACGGGCATCATGTGACGATTCCAAATAAATTGATGGGCAACGCCATCATCACCAACATCACCCGTCGCCCGACCATTAAGACGGAAATGAATTTCGGTCTTACCTACGACACGCCAGCGGAGAAAGTGAAGCGCGCCACGCTGCTGCTCGAAGAAATATTCCGTAGCAATCCTAAGACCGGTGACCTGCTCATAACGTTCAATAAGTTTGCCGATTCGGCGCTGAACATCTTTGTCGTCCACGTTTGGAACGGTACGGATGTGGTGCAGCATTCAGCAGAAATGCAGGCGTTTAATCTTCAAATCAAATCACGATTCGATGCGGAGAAAATCGAGTTTGCCTTCCCGTCGCAGACCATCTATCTCAAGCCCGAGGCGGGAAAATGATTTGCCGTCGCGCCTCGGCTCCGGCTTAATCCTGCCATGCACTCGCTTACGGATTTGCTCTGGCATAACGGAAAGTTCCTGGGCATCGCCTGGGGCGTGTGGAAAGTCGTCGGCTGGCTCGGCAACGCCATTTTCTTCTCGCGCTTTATTGTGCAGTGGTATGCCACGGAAAAGAAACAGCAGGTCGTCATTCCGCAGGCGTTCTGGTGGCTTAGCCTCATCGGCTCGGTTACGTTGCTGTGCTACTCACTGCACCGGCGGGATTCCGTCTTCATTTTCGCCTACGCTTTCACTTGGGTCCCCTATATTCGCAGCTTGATGATTCACCGCCAACATAAGGCAAATCGCATCACCTGTGCCGGCTGCGGGCAAAAAAATCCGCCGCCGTCGAACTATTGTCCCAACTGCGGCGGTAAGCTGAAATGAACTGGCTTATGGCTTGGGTGCGGCGGCGGCTGCGTTCGGCTTTACCCCGATACCATATTTACGCAGCACCGGCTGAAAATCCGGATGCGTCTGTCCATAGGCAACCAGCGCGTTGACAAATTCCACAATCAACTTCTGATCCTTGTTGAACGCGCCGATAATTTGCGTTGCCTGCGGCTTGATGGCGGCAATGTCCTTGCCGGTTACACTTGCCTGCCGGTAAAGATAAACCGTTAACGTGCCGCTCACTACAATCAGCGCGAGCAATAGCGAAAACATCTGGCGTTTCAACGCGGCAATTTCGGAATCGGAATCGAGGTTCATATTACTTGGCGGCGGTGGGGGGTTGAATGGATTGAAGAATGCGGGTCAGTTCCGGGCTTTTGGCAGCGGCGTTAAAGGCGGCCGTGTCGTTCGCCAAGCCCTGTGCGCGCAGCAGCGCGGAATTTGCCAGCGTGGCGTTGGCGCTTAACATGCGAAACTCGCGCGTGCGGGTCATGCTCAATAGGGCGAATACCACCCCGAGAATCACCAGCATCGCGAGAATAAAATTCAGGATGGTTGTGGTCGTATCGGATTTCATAAGGCGCTAAAATCTAGCTAATCAGGAGCGAAAGTCCATCGCGATTTTTGGTCTTGTGGGCAATCAGCCGAAATAAGTTTTCTGCCTCTATTCGGCCAATATTTCTTCCTTCCAGTCGAAATAAAAAAGCGAGGCCCATCGGCCTCGCTTTCAAATGTTGGGTGGTTGGCTTTAAGCCTTCTTCTTAGCCACGTCGCCTTTTTTCCAAGTGCGCTTGGGGGCCTTGGTGACGATGCCCTGCTTGAGGGCGGCGGCAGAAACGCGAATGTAACGCACTTCGCCGCTCGGCAAAAGCGCCTTCACCCGCTGCAAATTCACATTGAATTTACGCTTGGTAATCGCGGTGATGTGCGTACCAATGCCCCCGGACTTCTTGGATTTACCCGAGCGCCAGATAATGCTGCCCTTCATCGGGCGTTTGCCGGTCAATTCACAAATACGTGCCATAAATAGTTCTTTCGTTAAAGAGCCGCAGACAATATCAGGCGCAAGCCAGACAGCAAGTTTTATTTTAGTGCAAAAAGTTTCAATTCTTGCGCAAGTAGGTATGGTTGACGCCAGTCGGCCAGAGAAAATTGGTGCTCCAGAAATCCGCCCGCGTAAAATCGCCATGTACCTGCGGCTCCCGCTCGCCGTACAAACGGGCTAACATAGTGTCTAACCTAAGTGGTTCGCTGGGTTCGATGTTGCAACCTCGGAAATGTGTCTGGCCGCGCACGTTCTCCGGCACATCCGGCAGGGCCCGGGTGATGTTCTCCCACGCGCCCAGCGTGCGGTCGGAAATGGTGTTGGGCTTGGCGAAAATATCGTCCACCCAGTTGAGCAGCGAGCCACGCGAAATGAGGTCGCGAAGAAAAATGACCCGTAGCCCGGCCAGCGGGTATTCGTCCCGCTCGCGTTCGCGGTGCAGCGAGAGGCTGTAAAATTGCGCGTTAGTATGGGAGGCCAGATACGGGAGCAGGGCGGTTTTGAAATCTTCAATGGAACATGCCGCGCCGAGGTAGCCGATGCTTTTAGTCCGGATGTTCGGTTCGTTGCGGAACAGTTCGTTTAACACGATAGTCCCCATGCTGTGCCCGTAAAACTCAAACGTGTAATTGGTGGACCAGGTGGCTACTTTTTCGCCGAAGAAATCCATCGCGCCGCCTTGGGCATTGGTTTTTGAAAGCGCATCATCATTCGCCACGGGATGCAACCAGCGGTGCAACATTTTGAGCTGATTCGTGTGCTCCAGATCCGACCGGTTCAAAGTTTTCACCATCTGATTAATTTCGTAGCTCGCCGTCGGCTCGTACATTGTGCGGGTCCGGCGCAGCATGATGTCCCACGATTCCGAACCGAGTCCGTCAAGTAAGGGTAGTGAAACGATTTTGGTTGGCAGCGTAACCACGTATTCGGTGAGGTGAATGCCACGATTTAGTGTGCTGCGGGCATGGCCTTCTTTCGGCGGCGGGTGGTAGGTATTAGGCATTTCCTGATGGAGCAGACTCTCGAAATTTTCCCACCGTGCCGTGCGTGAGTCCCCGATGGCGTTGGCCAATGCGGAGTCGCTGCGCAGTTCGGTCGTGTATGCGTCGCTATAAAACCGGCCGAACAAAGTTACCGGCAGACGCGCTATCCCACGCGCCAGGTCGGAAGCCAGCACCAGCGGCAATGTGGGTATGCCGATGTAAAGCGGCATTTTCTCGCCCTGCCGGATGTACAGCAGATGCTCGCCATAGGCGCTGAATGGCCCGGAATTCCACACCACAAAAATCGGATAGCAATTGCTCGCCGCCAGCGCGTTCATCAGGTTCGTGTCCAGCAGCCGGTCCCGGCTAGCTGTGTAAGGGTTCATGCCGCCGTGAACAAACACCACCACGCGCGGCGGTAAAATTGAATTAGTTGTGGCTGCGCTGGTTTTCCATGCGGCCAGGCCGGCCCCAATCTCTTCCAGCGAATTGCTGACGGAAAACCTTTGGTTTTTTTTTGTCCACTCCCATTCCACCGGCGGGTCGAGGCACACGCCGGCGCTGTTGATCATGAAAACATGCTGGCGGGCCAGTTGAATCGAGTTGGTGGCATCATCGGCTTTTGGGTCGGCGGCCGATGCCAGGCACCCGGTCAACCATGCCGTCCAGAAGATGAATTTGAATTTCATGTTGTCATTGATGCCGTTGCCAACACCTTGAGAAGATTCGCCTTTTACCGGCCATTAAACAACCCAATGTTGCCGCTGCATTTTTCCGTGCGCTTCCGCGCAAGCCTGATAACTTGCGGGCCGAATTTTATGGCCATCATTAAACCTTTTGCCGCCCTGCGCCCGCAACCTGAACTCGCCGCCCAAATCTGCGAATTGCCTTACGACGTCATGTCTTCCGAAGAAGCTCGCGCGATGGCTGCCGACAAGCCCTTGAGCTTTTTGCACGTTAGCAAGCCGGAGATTGATCTCGCGCCCGGCACGGATTTGTATTCGCCGGAAGTTTACGCGCAGGGCGCGGAGAATTTTCGGAAGCTCATTTCGCAAGGCGCCTTGAAACAAGATCCGTCGCCCAATTTTTATCTTTACCGGCAGATTATGGGCGCGCACGCGCAAGTCGGCCTCGTTGCCGCCGCGAGCTGCGAAGAATATCTGGCGAACATAATCAAAAAGCACGAGCTGACGCGCGTGGACAAGGAAGATGACCGTGTGCGGCACATCGAAGCGCTCAATTCACAGACCGGCCCGGTGTTCCTGACTTACCGCGCCGTGGCCGCGTTCGACGAATTTGTCGCCCAGAAAATCTCTGGGACACCCGCTGTAGATTTTACCGGCGCCGATGGCGTACGCCACTCTTCGTGGACGGTTTCCAGCGCGGAAGAGATTGCCTTTATCGAAACGCTGTTCGCCCAAATTCCCTTTCTCTACATCGCCGACGGTCATCACCGCAGCGCGGCCGCCGGGCGTGTTTTCAAATCGCGCAATGGGGCCGGTCATAGTGGCCAGTTTCTTTCCGTAATTTTTCCGCACAACCAAATGCAGATTTTGCCGTACAACCGTGTCCTGAAAGAACTGAACGGGCTGACGTCGCCTGAACTAATACTAAAGCTGGAGAAAGTGTTTGAAACCATTCGCGTCGGCGAAGCTGTCCCGAAGAGCAAACACCAGCTCGGCTTATTCATTGATGGTAAATGGCACCGGCTTACCTTCAAGCGCGAGTTTACAATGGGCAAGAACTTGATTGAAGGGCTTGATGTGACTTTATTGCAAAATCACGTCCTCGCGCCCATCTTCGGCATAGATGACCCGCGCACGAGCAAAAAAATAAATTTCGTTGGCGGTATCCGGGGCACGGCGGAATTGGAGAAGCTCGTCAACAGCGGCGAATACGCCTGTGCGTTCTCGATGTTCCCGACCAGCATTGAAGACCTGATGCAGATCGCTGATGCTGGTGGCATCATGCCGCCCAAGAGCACTTGGTTCGAACCAAAGCTCCGCGACGCAATGTTCTGCCACCTTATCTGATTTATGATTTGCGATTGATGATTTTAGGCGTGTCCTGTTTTTAAAAATCGTAAATCATCAATCGTAAATGTCCACTGCCCGGCTGAAACGCAGTCTCCGCGCCACCTTCCTCGGCCTCGCCGCGAATGTCGCGCTGACTGTTGTCAAATTTCTCGCCGGTATCCTCGGCCATTCGCAGGCGCTCATCGCCGATGCGGTCGAATCGCTGGCGGACATCTTCAGCTCCATTATTGTCTGGCGTGGGCTCGTCGTTGCCGAGACGCCGCCCGATGAAGATCACCCTTACGGCCATGGCAAGGCCGAGCCGCTCGCGGCGGCTATCGTGTCAGCGATGCTGCTGCTGGCGGCCGGTATCATAGCGCTTCACTCGCTCAGGGGCATTGCCGCACCGCGGGTCGCACCGTCGGCCTGGACTTTGATTATTCTGGTGGTTGTGATTGTCGTGAAGGCAACGCTGTTTCGGTTTGTACTGCGGGAGTCGGAGACGGTTTCCAGTTCGGCGGTGGAAACCGACGCTTGGCACCATCGTAGCGACGCCATCACTTCGGCGGCGGCGTTTCTGGGTATCACGATCGCGCTGCTCGGTGGTAATGGCTACGAGCACGCCGATAATTGGGCCGCTCTGGTAGCGGCCTGCGTTATCGCCTTCAATGGTTGGCAATTGCTATGTCCCGCGTTCAACGAACTGATGGACCGTTCGCCCGACCGCGAGCTGATTGACAAAATCCGCTCCGTTGCCGAAAAAATTCCCGGTGTTGACGGCGTGGAAAAATGTTTCGTGCGCAAGATGGGCTACCAGTTTTTCGTGGATATGCACGTTGAGGTGAATCCGCAGATGACGGTGGAAAATTCTCATCGCATTGGCCATGAAGTGAAAAATAAGATTCGCGCGGAAATTCCGTCGGTGCGCGACGTGCTGATTCACATCGAGCCATTAAACATCTCAGCGGACAAAAGCCAGTCGTGATAACAGACACCCATTTCAAGGGTTGGGCGAAACCGGGCATCGTTCCGCCGGGCTTGGATTCCGGTGTGGCGGTCAAGTCGCACGAGACTCTCGACGCCATCAGCGGGCATTTTCGTTTATTCCAGTTGCGCGATGGCCATCGTTTTTCCACCGACGATATTTTGACGGCGTGGTATGGCACGACGTGGTGCCCGTCGGCGCGTACCGCACTCGATCTTGGTAGCGGCATCAGCACCGTGGGCATGATTTGTGCGTGGCGTTTGCCCGGCGCGAAATTCGTCACCGTTGAGGCGCAAAGTGAAAGCGTGGCGCTCGCCCGAAAATCTGCGCGTTACAATGGCCTTGCCGAACGTTACGAAATCCGTGCCGGCGATTTTCGTGATGCTGGAATCTTACGTGCCGAAGAAAAATTCGACCTCGTGACTGGCAGCCCGCCTTATTTTCCACTCGGCGCAGGCATCGAGAGCGAACATCCGCAAAAACTTGCGTGCCGTTTTGAACTACGCGGAACCGTTGCTGATTATTGCGCTACTGCAGCGAAGCATCTCGTGCCCGGCGGTTTTTTTGCGTGTGTGTTCCCGCACGAACCGGCGCAGCTCGCGCGGGTAGCGGCGGGCGCAAATGAAGCCGGCCTTGTCATCGTTCGCAAACGACCGGTGGTTTTTCGTGAAGGTGATCCGGCGCTCATTGCCTTGTTTGGGATGATGCGCGCAGACGATTTGCCGGATTGGTTTCGTGGCCAGACGTGGACGGAGCCGGATTTAATCATCCGCACGCGTGACGGGAAAATTCATCCCGAATATTCGGCGCTGAAGCTAGCCATCGGTTTTCCGCCGTGATGGAAGCGCGGCGTTTTGCGATGCAATAAAATGAAACTTCGGCGCAGATTACCCCGTCCATTTAAGAGCGCATGGAAGTGTTTTCAAAACCGAAGGTTTTCCCCCTGGCATTCACGCTGATTGAGCTGCTGGTGGTCATGGCCATCATTGCGATTCTCGCAGCGCTGCTACTACCGGCGCTAGCCAAGGCCAAGCAGAGTAGCTACCGGGTGGCGGATTTAAATAACCTCAAGCAGTTTGGCGTGGCTGTGAACCTCGTGTCGTCGGACAACAACGACCGAATGCCCTTTCCTAACTGGGCTTCACTGGAAGAGCCACCCGATGTTCCGAACCCGCCCCAGGGCTGGCTTTATACCTACAATGCCGGCACCAGTGGCCCGGCGCAGTTTCCGGTCCAGACCGGTAGTTTCTGGGCGATTCTGGCCAACCCAAAAATGTATTTCTGCCCGAGCGATGACACCAACAGCCCCCTATTCAAGCTGCGTCCCCAGCAGGTTTCCAGCTATGTCATGAATGGCGCGGTGTGTGACTACGGTCAGGGGACAAATATCCTGGTGAAACTGACCCAACTTTCTCCGGCTGGCGTGGCATTTTGGGAATGCAATAATACGACGGCGAATGATAATCAGAACCTCTTCAATGACGGTGCGAGCAGTCCCGATGAAAACACCAGTGGTCGGCATGGCAAAGTAACCCCGGTGGCTATTTTTGACGGCTCAGCCCGCCTGATGCAATTGGTGGCGTGGACAGCGAAAGTGAATGAGCCCGGCCCGAACGAACTGTGGTGCTATCCCGGCAGTCCGAACGGACAGTAAGCGGCATGAAAAATCTCCGGCTAAATATTTCCCGCCGCGCGTTCACGATCATCGAGCTGCTCGTCGTTATTGCCATCATCGCGATTCTCGCCGCGCTGCTGCTGCCCGCGCTGGCCGCCGCCAAACAAAAAGCCCGGCGCATCGGCTGTATGAACAATCTCCGGCAGTTGAACCTCGCGTGCAAAATGTATACCGACGACGCTCAGGGACAATTGGTCTCGAGCTGGCCGCTCGGTTTCGGCAGTAATCCGGTGAACCCCTATTCATGGTGTCCCGGCTGGGCCTGCCTTCAAGATTTGTCACCCACCTATGGCCCCTCCCCGCAGTTCGATTGCACGAATGTTTATGCATTGCAGCAAGGCGCTGTCTGGCAATATCTCAAGGCGGCGGGCGTGTATCGTTGCCCGGCGGATAACCGCAGCCTCGGCGGTCTGCCCGTGTTACGCAGCTATTCGATGAATTCCTGGCTGAATGGCCGGAGCTATGGGGATCCCTCCGGCAACGAGACGACCTTTATCTCGCCGTCAATCGATGGCACGCTGATGGATGTTTTTTATCGAAAAGAAAATCAGCTCGCCGCGCCCTCGCAGACGTGGTGTCTGATTGATGAAGATGCGAGCACCATCAACGACTCCCTGTTTCTTGTGGACATGAGTCCGGTGAACGGCATTCCCGATATGCCCTCCACCCGGCATGGCCAGTCCTACGAGCTTAGCTTCGTGGACGGGCATATGGAGAATGTGAGAATGCTCCACCCGCCTTCGGAGTGGGTGAGTTCCACCATTCCGGACCCAGACTGGGTGCAGTTAAAAAGTTGGACGACCGTTATCAGGTGATGGCGGTGGGCATCTGCTTGTCTTATTTAATTTCCTTTTTGCGTTCCGGGCAGCTTGGCGGTTAAAATCTTCGCCACATGAAAATCGTTCTCGCTTACTCTGGTGGTCTCGACACTTCCGTCCTGATGTCGTGGATCAAAGAAAAATACAACGCCGAAATGATCGGCTTCTGCGCTGACGTCGGCCAGGAAGAGGAACTTGACGGCCTCGAAGCCAAAGCCATCAAGACCGGCGCCTCCAAAATCTACATCGATGATTTGCAGGAAGAATTCGCGCGCGACTTCATTTATCCAATCATTCAGGCGGGCGCGATTTACGAGGGTCAATATTTCCTCGGCACCAGCATCGCCCGCCCGCTCATCGCCAAGCGCATGGTCGAGATTGCCAAGAAAGAAAAAGCCGACGCCATCGCCCACGGCGCCACCGGCAAAGGCAACGACCAGGTCCGCTTCGAGTTGACCGCCGCCGCGCTCGCGCCCGATTTGCAAGTCATCGCGCCGTGGCGCGATGAACGCTATCGCAGCGAATTTCCCGGTCGCCAGCAGATGATTGATTATTGCGCCAAGCATAAGATTCCCGTCCAAGCCAGCGCCAAGAAACCGTATTCGATGGATCGCAACCTCCTGCACATCTCCTACGAGGCCGGCATTCTCGAAGATCCGTGGTTTGATTCCTACGATTTGAAGAACCGCAGTTATTTCACCACGCTTTCTGTGCTGCCCGAAGACGCACCCAACAAGCCCGAGTTCGTAGAGATTGATTTTGTGCGGGGCGAAGCTGTGGCCGTGAATGGGAAGGCACTTTCCCCGCTCGGCGTGATGAAGGCGCTGAATAAAATTGGTGGCAAACACGGCGTCGGGCGCGTGGACATGGTGGAGAACCGCTACGTGGGCATGAAATCGCGCGGCGTGTATGAGACGCCCGGCGGCGCCATCCTGCATTTCGCGCATCGCCAGATGGAAAGCCTCACCATGGACCGCGAAGTCATGCACCAGCGCGACGCGTTCATTCCGAAGTATGCCGAGCTAGTTTACAACGGCTTCTGGTATGCGCCCGAACGCCTTGCGTTGCAGGCCTACGTGACCGAGAGCCAGAAAAACGTGACTGGGACCGTGCGCGTGAAACTTTACAAGGGCAACATCATGGTCAGCGGCCGCAAATCCCCAGTGAGCCTCTACAATCCGCACATCGCCACGATGGAAGCTGACCCGACCAAGGCCTACAACCAGGACGACGCCACCGGCTTCATCCGTTTGAACGCGCTCCGCTTGAAAGTCGCGGCCAAGGTGCACGCGAAAAAGAAATAGTCGTTAACCATCTACCATAAAAGTTCAAAGCCCACGGCGAATGCCGTGGGCTTTATGCTGTCAATACGTCTGGCTGGACATTGTGATGAGGATTAAAAAAATCCTCACAGCACCTAACTGCCGGCGGCTTCGATGTGCTGGCCGTTTAGGGTTAAAGTTTTTGTTTCGGCTTCAATTTTACAATGGATTGTTGTCTGTAGCTTTTTCGGAAAGTTTCTTCGGTGGGAGAATTACCGTCACCCGACTCACCTTTTGTGCCAATGCGATGACCTTCTTCTTCTTTTTTAGCTCGTCGTCGGAATCTGACGAACTTTGCGTAGCGGCATTGGCGTCGGTGGTTTCGGCAACATCCTTGGAGGTGTTCGCCTGCGGCACGCCTAGGCTGGCACCTGTGGCGTTACCGCTCGTAGATACCGTACCACCCTCCACGGCCGCAATGATAGTGTCGCCGCTGACACTGACATTACCACCGCCGACGATGGTGCCGGCGACGGTGCCGGAGGCGTTGATGTTCACATTGCCGCCGCTGACGGCGGTGACATTGACGTTTTGGCCAGCATTGACATTGATACCCTGGCTGCCAACGATGATGCCGTTGATGTTGCCGCCGGCCTGTAATTTGACGTTACTGCCGATAATGCCGGAGCCGGTGGCGTTGATGTCTTTGCCGGCGTTAATGTCAATGACAGCCGTTTTGCTACCCAATCCGTTATAGGCTATTTGCAACACGCCGCCAAGATTGGCGTTTACGCTACCCTTAGGGGCGGTGATGGTGATGTTGCCCAGCATGGCAGGGGAACCCGGAAGCGTGGTGGTTAGAATACCGCTACCCGGAATGTTTTGAGAAATGACACTAATTTCTCCTTTCGAATTCACCCCTTGCGCGTCCACACTAACATAGCCAGCTCCACCCACACCGGCGTTGACATCACTGGTCAAGGATTCGACCGAAACATTGCCACCATTATAGGCAGCAATGCGCGAACCATTGACGTTCACAACATCATTGACGACGACCGAAACATTGCCACCGCTCGTGGTGAAAATCCCCTTGGCGGCACTGGAATCGTCAAAGGCGGTGAACTGGCCGCCGACATTCAAGCTGCCATCCACCGTCAGGTTGACGTCACCCAGCCAACTCTCGTTAGCAATTTTGCTGGCAGTCATCGTTAGGTCGCCTTTGGCGTGGACGTCTAATGCCGCGCTTTGAAGCGAAATATTGGCCAGCGTGGAATCCAGCGGGTTTACTACAATGCCACCGGAATTGCCCAGGTTGATGTTGTTCGCGGTGACCTTGAATACACCTGACCCCGCCAAGGCCAGGCTTTCGTTGCCAATCGCGGCACTCTGGCTGTCGGCATAAAGCTGATTTATCGTCGCAATCTGGGTAGCGGTGAGGACCAGGGTGGTCGTTTCAGGATTTCCATTGGCATCCAGCACCTTGTTCCCATTTTTATCGACCACATAAACAGTTGGGTTTAATAGGAAATTGCGTTCAGTCTGCGTCATGGCACCGACAAAGATGAGGCTGCCGGACGTCGTCCCCGACACCGCGTGATATAGCAGCAAGTCAGTGACTGCGGGATCCGTGCTCAATGAGAATAAAGCCGAAGGCAGTGCATCCGCCTGGTCCAAGGCCTCCGAGGTCGTGTCGCTGCGACAATTAATGTCGCCGTTGACGTTGATTACCGTCGTCTCGAGCGGTGACAAATTACGCCCGGAAAAACTAAAATTGTAAGTTCCAAAATAATCCTGACCTCCAATAATATAAGGCTTGGTGCCTTGGACATTGATTTGCGCGAAGGTCGGAACATTCAAACCAAAATTGCCAATACTGCCGGAAATATCCAACGTCACCGGATTGGCATCGTCTCGATGCAACGCCTTGATGGCTTGCCCACCGTTAACAATGGAATTCCAATCCGGCAACCCACTGCCCGACATTGTGATCGTAGGAAGGGCACTGCTGCTGCCCTGCACCGCACCCACCAGATTGCCACCATCCCGGGTGGTAATTTGTAAAGATCCCTGACTCGATGGATAAAGGAAAAGGGAATTATCAAGCGTAATACCGCCAGCACCCGCATCCAGTGATAGAATCGGCGCATAAATGGATGGCATACCGCTGTTGTCGGATTGGCGCTCCAGCGGCACAGTCAGGCTGCCCAGCGTGATGCTGTTTCCCGCCCAAAGATGCACCGCTGCATCGGGTGCATAATTAAATAGATACGGCAGGCTGGTGGGAACCACGGGGTTGTCTTCATTGCCGACAAATTCGCCGGCCGGCACGGCCACGGTATTTCCATTATAGGTGCCATTCGGATTCTGAACCTCAAGGAGATTGATATTGTTGGCCGCCCAAGCATTCCACGAACCCTGAATCAGACCCAAAGTGATCGGACTTAGTTCGGTGCCAATATTACCATTGAGATTTTGCGATTGAGCTAACGCTGTCTTCAAGTCGCTCAACGTCGCGTCATAGTTGACCAGACTGGCGCCGAGGTTCTGTAATATGCCGGCTTGGGAGCTAGAAACCTGCACGCCAGCCAGCAAGGTGCCGACGCCGTTGGCCAAATTGAAATTACCCGTTATCTGATTACCGGCAATCACCGTGACATTGCCAGAGCCATAAGCGCCTGAAGCGCCCACCGACTGGTTATCTGGAAGCGAAGGAGGAACATTGGGAACACAGATAATATTGTTTCCGGCAATCAAAGTCACATCCCCACCCGCTGCCGTGGCAATTCCGCCCGGAGCCGAAACGGATGAACCACCGCCAGCATTGTAATTATAGCCGCCATTGGCCGAACCGGCGTTTAAATTGCCCGCCACCGCCTCTGCAAAAATGCTGCCGCCGCCAGTAGTGAAAACCGAGCCATTGCCCACCGTAATATTGCCGCCCGCCACCATGGTCAGCGAGCCGGCAGAAAGATTAATGGGGTTGCTCAGGTTTTTGCTATTTGAGCCGCCAGTCAAACTGATATTTCCCACTCCCGACACCACGGCACTGTTCGCAAAATCATAGCCAGCTTCAAGTGTGACGGACCAGTTGTTCGCATCAACAATTTTAGCGCTCGTCCCGAAAGTGATGTTGCCACCCGCTTCCAAAGTCAGTTGGCCGGTGGACTGACCCGTGGTTGAACTCAAATTCCACGTCGTGTTGGCATTAATGGTAATATCCTTGGTAGCTTGCAATAGGATGGAATTGAAACCGGCGAATGCGGTTAAAACATTAATTGCGCCGCCCGCAGTTGACCTCCCGAGGGTGATGTTCACCGGGTCGAGTAAAAAGTCGCCACCCGTGAAACCGGCCTGCGCGGTTGCATTCATCGTGGAATCTAATGAGTGAATAGTTGCCGCGCTGATTTCGACATTGCCGCCATTACCGCCGTTCGCGCCGCCAGCGGTGACGATGGAACTGCCACTGGTATCACTAAAGCTGTTTCCAGCCTTGATAGTCACTTTACCGCCCGCACTACCGTCGGCAGAATTATCGCCCTGCGCAAGAATTTGGGAGTTCGCGCCCAGGTTGACTGCGTCGGCTGCAACCAACTCGATAACTCCGTTCTGGTTTTGCAGCGAGTTGGCCTGCAAGGTGCCTGCTTGATTTACCACTTTTGCTGCTAGTGCAATCGAACCGGCGTCGGCAGTAACCCGGCCAAAATTATCCACCGAACCCTTGGGCATCGTGACCGCGGCGCTCAGTCCACGACCGTCGGGGCTTTCGCTGACGAGCACGGTGTCGCCCGCATAAAGACCGACATCACCGGCGGGAGCGGTAAGACTGCCGTAGTTCTTGATGTTCTCTGCGATGAGAAACAGCGAACGTCCTTTGCCGACTTCGATTTGGCCATAATTCACAATGCTGGCAAGCGGCGGCATGCCGGTGAACTGCCAGGTTGCTCCCGCTCCGAAATCGGGCGACAACGGCGCGGTGGTGGCGATGAAGCTGCCCCCGACCCTAATCATCGAATTGGGTCCGAAATAGAATCCGTTGGCGTTGGCTAGAATGACCGTGCCATTCGCGTTGAGATTACCAAAAATCTGCGACGGGTTATTGTCGCGGTTGCCGATGATGTTGAAGACGATGGAATTAACCGACGGCTGTAAAAAGGAGGTCGTTTCGCCGGCGGCGATGTTGAAGCTTTGCCAGTTCAAAATCGCCAACTGGCTGACGGTAACATTGAGTTGTGCGCCAAGTTGCTGGGCCGTGGCGTGTCCCGAGCTAACGGTCATTCCGGTCGGGTTAGCGAATACTTGGGATGTGCGTCCGCTGAAAAACACCAGCAGAGCGAACCAGATGGATTGGCGGCATTTAGCGATTGTTTTCATAGGATTTAGAATTGATAACCGACGGAGAAATAAGCCTGACAACTATCTGCTTGGGTTTTTACGGCGACATAAGTGGCCGCCGTGCTAGCAACCGGTGCTGCACCGATTAGCGCCCACGCGATGGTGAACCTAGCATCAAAATGTTCGCCCGCTGTCAGAAAAAACCCGAGGCCGGTGCCCCATTCGCTGACGGCCGGCTGTCCGGGCCGGTCAATAAAATAGACTTGGCCGTAATCCATGAAACAGGAGCAGCGGAGTATAGCTGGGATTGCGCCGGTGGTAGTCGGAAAATAGCCAACATTCACGGGCGGTGCCCGCAGGTCGAGCAACCCGCGCCAGCCGTTGTCACCATAAACCTCGCCCTCCTGATAGCCGCGTACGCCAGCGGTGCCCCCGAGGCCAAACTGCTCATTACTGATGAGCGGCTCGCTCGCCCATTGACCATTGGCGTTGGCTACGATGGACCAGTTGCCGGGAAGATTTTGCTGTCGGATGAGACCTGCGTTCAAAGTGGTAAAATAGCCGCCAGCATGCAGGTTGCCGGCGACCTGTTGGAAATTAGTCCGGCTTGACTCAAGTTGTGAAAGAAAAACGGCTTCGGTGAAGGTGAACTGGAATATGCCAGTCTGGTCCGGACGCAGGGCGGACCAGCCGTATGACAGCGGAAAATAATACAAGGAGTGGTAACTATTGGCGGCGATTGGTACGGTCTGGTTGGTCACTAACACTCGGTTGCCAAAGGCGTCCAGAGCGTAAAGGTCGAAGTAAGTTAGGTTTGTGAAATAAGTATTCGCGCGGTAGTTTTTCCAGTCCACACCAAGACTTAGGGCCGAAGTAATACCCAGAAATTCATTTATCGGAATGCTTAGCTTGGTACCTATGTTATTGTTGATGGTGGGTGAATGCGTGACATTCTGCTGGCTGATATCAAGGTAGTTCGTATTGATAATGGTTTTTAGCGGACCATACTGTAGACTTGTATCCGATGAGGAATGCGAGCCGTAAATTGTGAGATCGGGGTGGCCGGATGGCGGCGGCAGGTTAAACTTGTGGCTGATCTCGTTGTAGCCAAACGTGACGGGCTTCTGGTCATAATCCTCGCGCAGCCCGGCGCCACCGCCGATCGGAATCCGGTAAAATCCGCTCGTGCTGGCCACCAGCGGCAGATCCAAGGGAAACCCGTTCGCGTCGGCGGACGACTTGTACTCCTGTGGCGAAAAATTGTAGTCGAAACCAATCTGATGTTCGAGTTGCCACAGGTTGTCATATTGAATAGCCGTGTCCGAACGAAGTAGCGGCGTTCCCGGCGCGGACTTGTCGTTAATCTCAAAACGGCCGTGCAGCGGGAAACGATCTTTCACCTTGAGTGTGAGGTCGCTGGTGCCGGGCTCTAGACCGGGCTCGATAACGGGATAAATCTGCCGGTCGCGGTTTTGATTGGCCGCATCGAGTTCCGGCTGAAACCATTTAGTATTAAGTAAAATGTTAGTCGTCAAACTGGGCAGCGCGCGGCGGACATTATTTGAGCTATAATACTCATTGCCGGTGATGCGAATCGCGCCCAGCTTGCCCTCAATCACCCTCACGCGAATGAGATTGTTGGTGATGCGTTGCGGCGGCAGCGTGACACTAATAGTGGGAAAGCCAAGTTCACGGTAGCGCAACTGCACCTTGCCCACGCCTTCGCGCAGGCGCGAAAATGTAACGTTGGTGCCAGTATAGTTTGAAAGGCAGCCAAAATCTTTCGGCTCCAAAACCGTATTGCCCTCAATGCGGTAGGTCTTTACCGCCAAGGTCAGTGGCGGCTGGGAAAGTGTTTTTGCGACCGCAGCCAAAACGTTGGCTGACTTACGGGTAATGATTTTTACAAGAATAACGCCGTCTGCTAGCTTCTGCTCCGGCAGCGTAACGCTGACATTCGTATAGCCGGATTGCCAATAAACCTTTTGCAGTTTGATTAGTCCATTATGGACGCGCGCGAGATCCACCGTGCCAGTATAATTGGATAGCGTGCCGGACAATTTTTCTAGCGGCAGAAAAGTCTCACCTTCGAAACGATAGGCCTTCACTTCAAACGTCGATGCAGCTCGGGCTGAAGCATTTGTGGCAATGGAAAACACTGGCGTATTGGTTTGTGACCGCAGCGCGCCCGGCAGAAGCGCCAACGCTATGGTCAGAATCAAAATGTGCCGCCCGTATCTCATTCGCTGCGGTTGTCCTCTCGACGAATTTATGTTTAACGGCCGACCCGGTTTTTGCTGGGTCGGCCGTGATTTTCCGGCGTGCCATTCGCACGCCGAATCTTAGTTAGTTAGCCTGAATCCTATAGAATTCCGCAGCCCCTCCGGAATTGGTATGGCTGATGGTGTCAGTATTACCATCTCCAATCAGGGAGTTGGGATCCACCGGCCACGTGGACACCGCACCGCCTAGCTGGTTAGTATAACTCACATAATAGGTGTTACCTACTGTGGTCGGGAATTGGAAGGTGCTGACATTACCAGCGTGCGCGAATCCAGTTATTGATGGCGTATGCGGCCCGGCCACAAACGTCAGCACTCCGGCAGCACTAAGACTGAAGGTTCCCACCAGGTGATCCGGGATTTGGCTGGTGGATCCGTTGGGAGCCACCAACCAGAAATCCAGACTTGCGGGAATACCAGTCTCATCAATAAACGGAATGTTACCCCCTAGCCGGGTAATACCGTTGTAGGTGCCGCCAGAAACAATGTAGTCGTAGGCGGCAATTTTAAGCGTGCCGGCAACTGATATCACATAGGACTGTGCCCAAGTGCTATTGGTTGCGGCGCGGTATGTTAGCGGATTATTACCCACCTGATTGATTGCGCCATAGATGCCACCGAAAGCTGCCGGAGCTTGCTGGTAGGCGCTGGGATTGGGATCTATACTGGTGACCCAGGCATTGGTGGTAGTACTAGCGACCAGCAGGACTGTGATGGGGCCGTCGGCCAGCGAACTGTTTGTAATTGTGCCTGAGCCGAAGGTGTTAACGACTAGATTAGTACTCCAGTTGGTCACTTGCACCGTGTAGCCATTGGTTTTCCCTAGAAATTGACTTACATTTCCCAGGTCAAACTCTACGTCTTTGACGGTGTCCCGAAAGATCAGGAGTACATCTCCGTCTGAATAGGTCCACGCCCGTGCCTGCGGCAATGCCAGCAGGCCAAGCGCAGCCAATGCTAATGGAATTATTTTTTTCATGATAATAATAGATAGCAATTCTTGAAATTAATATACGGTGTAGCCGGTATTTGGCTTGATAACAGCCCCATCGCCATTGCGAATCAAATTCGCATCCACCCAGGGCTTTGGTATAAAGCTGCCCTGGAAGTTGGGGTTGCTCCAGTAACTTGAATTGGTGATGGAGGAATAAAATAAGTTGAAGACCGTTGACTGGGATGAGGAGAGCGGCGTGCTGACGGAGGTGTAATAATATTCCGGGTTCCAAAGTTGATAGGTGCCGTCCAAAACGCTGTTCGTGGAATACGCAACTCCGTTATAGGACAAAGCGGCGGTATGGCTGACAATGTTTTGCACGGCAACTTCGCCAATCGAATTGGTGATATACGCCACAATGCCTGCCTCGGCGCTCCCTGAAGACTGACCCGGGTCCACGAGTCCTTCCAAATCAACACTGTTGGTATCTTGAACGACTTGGCCTGAGCTATTCGTCGTATAGGTTTGAAAGCCGAGCGAGTTGATATTGAGATCAATCTCCGTGCGGACGGCCGAGTCCTTGTTGCGTCCCACGAAATAAATAACATTGGTGCCACTGCCGCCAAAGAATGAAGCTGGAATGGTGGCGCCCGAGGACTCTAAGGCTTGTGCCTGAGTTTGGGTCAGATTGGTGAGAGTAGTTGTGTTTGTCCCGAGGGTGTTTTTGATAAACACATAAGGAACGACATAAACCGGCGATTCAGCGAATTGGGAAGAGGGTATGCCAACTGAGTCAGGTCGAGCACTCGAATCCACAAAGGTCGGAATGAAACTGGAGCTTGTAAAGCCACCGGCCGGCACGACCTGCTCGGGATTACCGGAGGAAAGATCAAGTAACCCACCCACGGCACCCACTGCCAGATTGATGCCCAAGGTCACCGTTCCGAGACCAGCATTGGTACCACCCAAAGTGCCAACGAATGTCTTAATGGTTTTATTATTCGGAGCCGCCGCCGCCGTGACCGATGTCAAGGTTCCACCATTAGCAGTAAACAGATTGGTGGCGCGATCGAAGATCACGGCCGAACTGGCTGAACCACCCGACAGGAGCAGTTGGACATCGGCTTGCAGGTTCGGCGTAAAAGCCGCTCCGGCCAGAGTCAGGCCAAGGGCAAGGAATTTTTTGATGTTTAATGTTTTCATATTTATGTTCTTTGTATTGTTTGTTTTGTTTGTAAGTACCTCCGGTCAGCCGGTCAGTCCTTTTTAATATTAGTTTTGGTTTGGAGTTGGCCTCGCTTTATTGCGTCGGTAAAAATTTCAATGCGCCGTTTGCCACTGGCTGATGTCGTCAGAATCCGAATTCACATCCGCAAAGAGCCACGTCGAAAGATAGCGCTCACTGGACGACGGCACGACGGCGACAATCGTTTTGCCCCGGTTTTCTGGACGTTTCGCGACTTGTAACGCCGCCCACACAATTGCGCCGCTCGATATACCAATCGGAATTCCCTCCTGCGCGTTGACCTGCTTGGAAATCGGTCCGGAATCGTCTTCATTCACCTGAATCACCTCATCCACGATTTTCGTGTTCAAATTCACCGGAATGAAGCCTGCGCCAATACCCTGCAACTTATGCGGCCCCGGCGCGCCCCCGGAAATTACTGGCGACTTCGTTGGCTCGACCGCAATCGCCTTAAACGACGGCTTCAGTTTTTTGATGACCTCCGCCACGCCGGTAATCGTGCCGCCCGTGCCGACGCCCGCGACGACAAAATCCACCTTGCCATCCGTATCGCGCCAGATTTCTTCGGCCGTTGTCCGGCGATGAATTGCTGGGTTTGACGGGTTGGAAAACTGCTGGAGCACTACGCTGTTCGGACTTTGCTGATGCAATTCCTCTGCCTTGGCAATGGCACCTTTCATGCCCTTAGCGCCTTCGGTCAATACCAGTTTAGCTCCAAGAATTTTCAATAACTTCCGCCGCTCGATGCTCATCGTCTCGGGCATCGTCAGAATGAGCTTCAAACCCTTCGCCGCCGCGACAAACGCCAGCGCGATGCCGGTATTGCCGCTGGTCGGCTCAATCAGAATGGTTTCCTGACCGATGGCACCTGATTTTAGCGCGTCGTCAATCATCGCTACGCCGATGCGATCCTTGACGCTCGAAAGCGGATTGAAAAATTCGAGCTTGAGCAGAACTTCGGCGACCGCGCCATGTTCCTTCGCCGTGCGGTTCAAACGTACCAGCGGGGTATTGCCGATGGTTTCCGTAATGTCATTGAATATGCGTGCCATAACTTTATTTATTAGGTTGATAGATTTGGTCGAAAATTCCGCCATCTGCGAAGTGCGTCTGCTGCGCCTGCGCCCAGCCGCCTGCGACTTCACTCACGGTGAATAAATCGAGCGGCTTGAAACGGTCGGGATATTTATCCAAAGCCGCCTGACTCTTCGGACGGAAATAATATTTAGCTGCCAATTCCTGGCCGGCATCACTGTAAAGATATTCCAGGTATGCACGGGAAACGGTTTCGGTATGATGCCGCTCCACATTGCGATCCACCCAGGTCACCGGATTTTCGGCGAGAATACTCGCCGGCGGAACCACCACCTCCAAGGCGTCGTCCGCAAAATTCTGCTGCACCTGCGCCGCCTCGCTTTCAAAAGTAAGCAGCACATCCCCAATTCCATGACCGGCAAAGGTGATCGTGGCCCCGCGCCCACCAGTGTCCAGAACCGGCACATTGGCAAACAGTTTGCCGACAAATTCGCGCGCCGCTTTTTCATTTCCATCAGATTTTTTTAGCGCATAGCCCCACGCTCCCAAGTAGCTGTAACGCCCATTGCCAGAAGTCTTCGGATTCGGAATGACGACCGAAACCCCGGGCTGAATCAAATCACCCCAATCATGAATGTTCTTCGGATTACCTTTGCGAACGACAAATACAATCGTTGAAGTGAAAGGCACACTGTGGTTTGGGAGTCGGACCGCCCAATTCTGCGGAATCAAGCGGGCGCTCGAGAATAATAAATCCACGTCGAACGATTGGTTCATCGTCACCACATCCGCGTCCAAGCCATTGACGACTGCCTGCGCTTGCTTGCTGGAACCACCATGCGACTGGTTGATGGCTACCGTGTTGCTGGTCGTTTCTTTCCAGTAGGCCGCAAATGCGGCATTGAAGTCTTTGTAGAATTCCCGGGTTACGTCGTAAGAGACATTTAGGATGGTTTCATCCGCCGCCACTGTAACCGTGCCCGACAGCCAGACGGCTGCGAGCAACAAGGTCGCCAGTTTTTGAATCCAGTTCCGCATGGACGATTTTTTAGTTCTGTTTTCATGGGAACTTCCGGTAGTCCGGTCAGCCTCCGATAAAGTTGTGTATGTTTGTCTTTTGTTTTAATCCGGATGCTTGTCGCTCGGATTTTTTTCCAACCGCAGCCGCTCGGTCTTTTCAATTTGAATCACTCGCGAATCGTGGACAATGATCTCCACCACGCCATAGCGCAATGATCGAACCTGCTGGACGACCAGCTCAATCCATTTTAAATCATCACTGCCTGGCGTTTTTTGATGCGCGGCACTCATTTTTAATTATCAATCATACGAGTCGTTATTATGTTCAAATAAAAAATCCACCCGACGTTCTACTCCACATTCTTTTTAATAAAGAAAATGGTTGAATGGCATCGTTGATTAAACAACGATTTATATTGTCGTATATTAAATCGTGTTCAAGCATTGTCAAATGCTTTTTTTTAAAAATTTCAGAGTCCTGAACCGGTGGAAATTGTTCTGATGCCCCCTCCAGAATCCGCAATAAAAGACGGATTTCGTTCTATCGGCGCAACATCTTCCGAATCTGCCGCCGCTACGGCGCTGAGGTGGGTGGTAGAGTGGTTTCTAATTTCCGCGCGGATTCAAACGCGGCGGCGGCTTCGTTGGTTTTGTTCTGGGCGGTGAAGATTTTCCCCTGCAACGCAAACGCCGGTGCGGTCGGCTTTTGGTCGAGGCTCTTCTGAAGATTGATTAGCGCTTGGTCGTAGTTCGTGGCGGCAAATTGCTTTTCGGCCAGCCGGAAATAGCGGTGGGCCACGGAGTCCGCCTCGTCAATGTTCCCGGCGGGCGGACGCAACACCGCCGCGAGTTCATCGTCGGAAATTTCCTTGAGCGCGTGCCGTACTTGCGCGGCGACGACATTGGCGTAGTTCACCTCCGTGAAATGTTCGTAGGCCACTAGTGTGCGGTTCGTGTCCGTGATGCCGACGGACGGGCGCATGATGACCCCGAGCTGGCCGAAGAGCGCGTCATCGCGGTCAATTAGCACCGGCATCGTCAGGTCAATGGCCTGTACTTCGGCCGCCACAGTGGCGGGCGGCACGCGGTCGGAGACGATGGCGCACCAATGTACCGACGCATTCGTCAACGTTTGTGCGAACTGGGATATTTCCGCGAGCGCCTGATTGGAATGGGCGAGTTCCGGGTTGATGAAGATGAAAACGCTGACGTTGGTCTCGGACAGCAGCGTTTGTTCGCCGCCGGCGAGCGCGGGCAGCAAAACATTTTCAATCGGCGAACCGACGGGTACGTTGGCAAACGCCAGCGCGGACAGCGCGCACAACATTCCGGCGGCGGCGATGTACGCGGGCAGGCGCATGACGGCAGCTTACTTTGCCGGCGCGTTCGTCGCAACCACGGTCGGCGGGACGAGGTGAACGACGACATTCGTGTAGCTGCGCGTGACGTGGCAAGTTTCGGCGCACTGGCCGCCGGTGTCCGTCTTGGTGAAGTTTACCTTGAGCATGTATCCGGTGTGGCCATACGGCACGGCATCGCGGATTTGATGGGGCTGCTTCGAAGCGTGGACTTCGTGGCAGGCGCGGCAGGTGCGCCCCCGTTCGTCCTTATTCACGTGCACGTAGTGGAGGTTCTGGTCGCCGTTGCGAAACCGGGTCAACGAGGTCGTCTTCGGCTCCTTGACCATGGACTCCTCGTGACAGTCAAAGCAGAGGTCATATAGTTTCGGATCATACGGTGAGTAAAAAGTGGCGGGATATTCCTTGGTCAGCAACCGGAAATGATCGCCGCCGTGCGGAAGGTGGCAGGCGCTGCAATCCTTGGACTCGACGGGACCGTGATGCTGCGGATTGTCGGCGAGCAACTGCTTCATGTTGGTCAGCGTTTTGCCATCGTGATCCTTCACGCCGTCCTGGCCGTGGCAACCGACGCAGAGATCGTAGGGCAGTTTGTTCAACAGGTGCTGCACATTCGCGCCATGCGGATTATGACAGTTCACGCACTTGGCCCCGGTCGTCAGGGCGTCATGCTTCACGGCGGCGTTGGCCACCAGATTGCTGATGCTCGTGTGGCAGCTCAAACACAGCGTGCCGGAGTCCTCGACGAGCAGGTGCGGATACATCGAATTGTGCGGACTATGACAACTCACGCAGTTAATGCGCGCCGGTTCGTGGACCGATTTGCGGGCGAGCACTTTACTAAAATCATCGTGGCAATCCAGACACAGCAGATTGACCTGCTTGAGGATGGGCCCGGGGTCGTTGTGATCTTTTCGTTGATGACAAATGCTGCAATCCCCGTCCTGAAACGGCGCGTGCGCGGACACCGGCTTTTTAAAATCCGGCAAAGGCGTCACATCGTTCTTGCGCATCTTGGGAACCGGGGGTGCCTCGTCCGTGGCGGCGGCCGGGGCCGGGACGTAGCACAGGAACAGGCCGATGCCGGCCAACGCTCCGAGGTATTTCAATTGATTAAAGTTGGTGTGCATAGCTGGGCCTGTGTGGTCACCGTTTGCCCTGGGCACGAACCCTCCGCCGAGCCGTCACGGTTACCATTAACATCCCAAACTATCCCCAAACCGGTCGCCAAGGACTAACCGTATATTGGTAAACCTTAGGCCATAATTGGTGAAGCCGACTATTGCAAAACCGCCCCATCCGCGCCGGGAGCGCTGGAATTCACCGAGAAAAATCACTGACGCGCCGGGCGCGCCAGCCGAATCATCATAACACCTGACCGCCGGAGGCTTCGATGCGCTGGCCGTTGACCCAGTAGCAATCGTCAGACAGCAGCGCGTTGACCACGCCGGCGATGTCTTCCGCCTGGCCCACGCGGCCCAGCGCAATGTTCGCTTCCATCATCCGCTTGAACTGCGGATTGTTCCGGATAAAGCCGTCGCGAAAATCCGTCTCCGTCGCGCCCGGCGCCACCACGTTAACGCGGATTTTGCGCGGGCCAAGTTCCTTGGCCATGTAGCGGGTTAGCCCTTCCACGGCGGTCTTCAGCGATGCATAAATCGAGTAGCCCGGCAGCACGAACCGGCTGGTGCCGGTGGAGATGTTGACGATGTGCCCGCCATCGTTGATGAGCGGTAGCAGCGATTGCGAGAGGAAGAAGACGGACTTGAAATGGATATTGGTCATCTCGTCGAACTGCGCTTCGGTGGTGGTGGCGAACGGCTGCGAGAGGCCAATGCCGGCATTGTTGACGAGGAAATCAAATTTCGTCGCGCCGATCTTATCGAGCGCGCTCGTGGCGACAGCGGCGAAGTTCAGATAGGAATCGCGGTTGGCGACATCTAGTGGCACGGCCACGGCGCGCGCGCCGAGCACTTCGATCTTTTTCACGACCTCGCCGGCCTCGGCTTGGGATGATTTGTAGGTGATGATGGAATCAATGCCCGACTTGGCGAGGCGCAGGGCAATGGCTTTGCCGATGCCGCGGGATGCTCCGGTGATGATGGCGATTTTGTGGCTCATAAGAATCAGGCACTACTTCTCGCACACCGGCGCGGGAAATCCAATGGGAATTTCATCCCAGACTGTGGTTGATAACATTGTCGTCCATCTCGCTCCCCAACGCTTCGGCCTCGGGCTTGGCGGAACGATTAATTGGGCCATCACTAAGGGAGAGGGCATTCGAGTGGGCTGCCAACTGTCTATTATTATACATCGCAAACCGGCTAATTCGACATTGGAACAGGGGTTTAGCCGTCGCAACTGGCAAAAATGGCGTCGCAACCCGTCGGAAGCATGTCGCAGGTCGTCGGACAGCCGTCGCAGCTAGGTGTTCGCCATCGCAGGTGGTCGGAAGGCCATCGCAACTGGAGGAATCGGCGTCGCAGGTCGTCAGAACGGCGTCGCAACTCGGCAAATGGCCGTCGCAGGTGGACCGAATGGTGTCGCGGGTCGGCGGAAGGTCGTCGCAGGCTAAGTTCGGCTGAATCCCGCCTAGGTGCCGGTCATTTCTCGTGATTGTAGAGCATATGGATGCCCTTCGTGATGATTAACCCCAAGGCCAGCGCAAAGCCGACAGTGATGAGCATGGTTTTGACGTTTCGCTCCTGTTCCCAGGGCTGTTGCCGTGAGAAAAACACCCGTCCCATAATTCGATAAATCAATTGCATCAGGTATTTCATTGGGCGGTCGTGTCATTCGAACCGTCCGTGCGCCTTTGACAGCGCTGCTCCTTATTTAACTCAAACGACAGCTCCGACGTTATGACATCGCCATCGGCTGCGCCAGTGGCAAATCGAAGTCGTCAACTTCCTGCGAACGAGCCGCCGTGTAGTCATCCACGAAGGCCACGTCCACCGGTTCAAAATGCTCGATCAACTCATCCATTTCGGTGGTCAGAATCGTGTCAGCCACCGCTGATTCAACGGCGATGCCCTTGGCCACGGACTTGAAGATGCCGACCGCTGGTTGAAGTTGGACGAGGTTGCGCACGCACACGCAAAAATCGGCATAGGCGGCCGCGAATTTCTCGGAGCGGCGCCACACCGCCGGCTTGGCGTCGCAGACCGCCTGCACCGCCAGATACATCGCCAGCCGACCATGAACTCCGTGGACTAAACCTTCCATACCAAACAGCTTAAATCTGGGGGCTGGATTGGCCAGCGACGTTCGTGTGAAAAAATTGTGTCAATCGCGTGAAGCGGCTCTTGTCAAAATGTCCGCTCGCACCATGGCGGTCGGCGGAAAAATGATTTGTTGCCAGAATGTCACCGCGCCGCCTTCTGTCTGCGACGGACCTTTGTTGGAATAGCGCCGTTGGTGTTGGTTTGTTTAGTTCCTCCACAAGCAACCGCACGACCCACGGTTGTTCCTCCCGCACGCGCCGGCGCCACCGGCGCGTGCCCCATTTTTAGAGGTGCTGCTGATGCCAGTTGACAAGCGGCACCGCCATGGTCAGTTTGTAATCGTTAATCAATTCAACTAACCGCGAAAGGCTCTTCATGAATGACCAAAACAAAATGGCCGCCGGACTGACGCGGCGGGAATTCATCAAGGTCGGCACGGCCGGAGCCACGGGCATCGCGCTCACTGGCATGGGCGCGCTAAAGGTTTCTGCCGCCGAGAACAGCGGTCAGCTCCCGCGCCGCCGCTACGGACGGACCGGCTTGGAAATCAGCGCGCTCGTCGGCGCGTCCGATTGGAGTCCCGATGTCATTCCGCTCGCGGTGAAGGCCGGCGTGAATTATTGGCACAAGGCGCATCGCTGGACCGCCGAGACCATGCCCGAGGCAATCAAGAGCCAGCCGCGCGAGTCGTATCATCTTGAAGTCGTCGTGGACCGCGTGGGTGGCGACCACATGAAGGGGCATATTGACGAGGAGCAGCATTATCAATTCGTTAAACACGCGGTTGCGCGTTCCGGTGTCGGCTATTACGACGTATTTAAGTTTCACTTCGGCTACCATTCCATTGACGAGGCGAAGAATAATCTTGGTATTATCAATGCCTTTGACCGGTTGAAAAAGGAAGGCCTCGTCAAGCACCTCGCGATTTCGCAGCACCATTACAACAACATCGGCGGCGACATGGCCTATGACATCGTCACGTATCTCATCGAGCATTCGCCGTTCGAGGCCGCGCAGTTTTTCTATACCTACGGTGACAAACAGCAACTGACGGATGTGCTCGCCTTCGCCAAGAAAAATGATTTTGGCACCATCGCCATGAAGACGATGGGCGGTGTGGGCCGTGCCGCCACGGATAAGCGGATGCAAACCATGCTGGCCGAACCGCGCTTCAAGGGCAGCACGCCCGGTGCGGCGATGGTGAAATGGTTGATGTCCAATTCCAACCTCACGGCCGCCGTTATCGCCACGAAGAACTTTGACCAGTTGCAGGAAAACGTCGCGGCGGCGCGCCAGAGCACGGTGGGTTCGCACGACCGGCACGCGCTCGACCTGCTCGCGGCCTTCAACAAGGGGACGACCTGTCTGCTCTGCGCCGACTGCGTCACGCATTGCTCGGAACACATCGCCATCGCTGATATTCTGCGCTACGAGCGTTACGCGCTGGATTACCACGATCTGTCCCGCGCCCGCACCGAATATAAGACGTTGACCAAGAACGGCACGGCGTGCATCGCCTGCGGCGACTGTATGCCGGCTTGCCAGGCGGATATCAACATCGTCGCCAAACTAAAGGAAGTACACAACCTGCTGGGCTGACCGAAAGATTCAAGTTAAAAGAAATCATATGATAGACAAGCCCTCTGGTTTTTCATCGTCCAAAGAAAAGTTTATTGCCAGAGTGGGTGTGGCAACAATTGTTCTGGTCATCATCTTGGTTGGACTCTTGTTTTTTATCGCAATGCAGAATAGATCCCAGCGGTCGGATGCACTTGCAACCCCAACCACATTGGATAGCGGCACCCGGATCGATCCCTCAATCTTGAGCGCTGAAAACGGCGGCCTGACCAACCTGGTCGCGCCCGTGGCCGGCTTGTCCGGCTCGTCAATCTTACCGGATACCAATCACCTATCAAATTAGCGCGCCGTCCGCGTTCAGTCTTGACGGGTTTCGGTGTCGCTGGCAAAGTGGCTTGTGTGCAGGCCAGTTTAGCTCAGTGGTAGAGCAGCTCATTCGTAATGAGCAGGTCGTCGGTTCAAGCCCGACAACTGGCTCCACTTCTTAACTTCTTTTCAGTCTTTGTCGTCCGTCGCCTTCACCGCCCAAAACGGGTAAGCAGCTTTACCTTTCGCCGCGCGCCACAGAATCTGGTTTAACACGTCCTCGGGACATTGATCTTCCTTGTTCAGTGGCAGCTTCGCCGAAACGTAGGCGTCCTTGCGGAGCAGCGCGTCCTCGATTTTCTTGGCCGGCGGATTCATTTCATCCAGCGGTACCGTGTTGGTAACGGCCTCGAACTTGGTGAAGTCCGGCGTGTTCGTGAAGCAGTCAAACATCGGCGTGGCCGTAGCGTCCATCTGGTTCATCGGCGGCAGACCGAGCATCAGCTCCATCGTGCGCAACAGGCTTGTCTGGTTATATTGAGTGTGTACCACCGCGCCGCGTTTAGTGTAAGCGCTGGCGACATAGGCAGTCGTGCGATAGCCGCTGACGTGGTCCCAGCCATTCTGCGGGTCGTCCTCGATGCCGAAGATGCAGGTGTCCTTCCAGTATTTGCTGTGGCTTACGGCCTCGATAACTTGACCGACCGCCAGATCGTTGTCGGCAACCTGGGCTGCCGGGGTGGGCGAACCAAACTTCGTCGCGCTCGTATGATCGTTGGGCAGCCAGAGAATGACGAGGTCCGGCAAATTATCCGCCGCCTCAAATTGCTTCAATGACTTGACGAATTGCGCCGCGCGCCACACATCCGGCACGTCCAAATCCCAGCCGATGGTGTTTGTCATGATGTAGGGCCGCAGCGCCGCGATGTCCGGCTCACAGGAATAACTAATCGCGTTCGAGCCATCCAGGAAATCATGGTAGGCATCGAGGAAATTCACGTCGTTCGTGCGCGTAACATCTTTCCAATGTTTCTCGTCACTGGAGAACTCGCCGAAATCAGCAACCGTTTTGCCGTGCGCCACCGCGTCGTTCCAGATGAAGCCCGCCGGCGAATACGCCAGCGCATCCCGGCCGCCCTCGGCAAAACCACCTGCCGGATAACTACGCGGCCAGCCCGCAAATTCGCGCTCCACATAATCTGTCGCGAAGGCGCTATCCGCCCATTGGTGGCCGTCGGCGCTCAAGATGCCGCAGCAATAAGTGTTATCGAGCAGCACAAAATCGCCGACCAACTTGTGCTCATTCGGCGTGACGCGCTGACCGAACGTACACAAGTCCGGATTACCATCACCCGCCGCCACATCGCCGAGCACCTGGTCATAAGTGCGGTTTTCTTTTAGGATATAAATGACGTGGTGAAAGACGCTGGGTTCGCCCACGCGTTCCGGCACCGGCTGCGGTGCTTGATTTTTGCGCGCGGGCAAAGCCGCCTGTGCCAACAGCGGGTAACGCAAGTCAGTCAGCGCGATTTGGGTGAGTGCGGCCAATTGCTTTTCCGAGGGAATGGCAACTAGTGAAAGCGACCCGCTGTATTCCTTAGTGTTGAACCCAAAACCCTCGGCACCGAACTTTGCCTTTTGCATTTTGGCCGGCAGACTCTTGAGATTCGCGACACAAATCTGTTTGCGCTTCGCGTCAAACGTAATCCCGCCGGGAAACCAGCCGACCGGAATCAGGCCAAGCAGTTTCGTTTCGCCCGGCTTGAATTGGAATACGGCCACGGCATTCTGCGTGCCGTTGCACACGAAAAGTTTTTTGCCAGCTTTGTCAAAGGCCAGCGCGTTCGGCTGCGCCCCAAATAAATCCGCCGGATTCTGCCGCGCGCTAAAAGTTTCCACCACTTCATCGTTGCGCGTATCAATGACGCTCAACAGGTCGTTGCCCGCACTGGCGACGACGAGCCAGCGTCCGTTTGGCGACAAGGCCAGCGCGCCGGTGTTCGGGCCGGTCAAAATCTCCGATTGTTTCGTACCCGCCAGATCAATCACCGAGACCGAGCCTTCGCTCGCAATGCTGCGGGCGTCCACACGGGTTTTTGTGCCGCGACCTGCCGGCCCCGTCACGCTATCGGCATCCGGCCGGCGTCCGCCCCAGTTGCTGACATAGATTTTATTTTTAACCAGCACCACATCGAACGGCGCGACCCCCACATCCCACAACCGCAAAATCTTGCCGGAGGCCGCATCCAGCTCTGCCAGCCGGTTGGAGAGGTTCAGCGCGACGTAGATTTTTTTGCCATCCCGCGTCACGGCGATGCCGGTGGCAATGTCGTTGGTCCGCGAGGGCGCGTTGGCGGGCGGCAGCGGAATGGTATTCAGTGGCGAAACTTTTTGATTCGCATCTACGGCAAACACTCTGAGGTCACCATTCACATTCGAGAGATAGATGCGCGAGCCATCCGGTGAAAACGTCAAACCCGTAAAACTTAGCTGCGGCTTTTCGTTCGCGCTGAGGATGGCCGCGGCGACCGGTTTCTCCTCCGTCGCGTTATCCGACGGAAAGGGGACGTGCTGCAAAATATTCCCCGTTACCGGGTCCACCACGATCAATTCCTGCGTCAGCCCGGCGGTCACGAGAATTTTTCCATTCGGACTCAAAGCCAGCGCGTTCGGCCGGACGCGCGGCAGTTCCACGAGGGTGCCGGTGGGCGTGACCTTTTGGTTGACGGGCGTTTCCAAACCGCCGGCAGTGCACCCAACGTTATTGGTCGTAGCCTCAAAGTCGGCACTATCCGGCTGGGCGGCCAGAACGGAGCAGGTCAGCCCGGCGAGCAGGCCGATAACCAGTCGCCCAATCAAAAATTTTAAGTGCATGGCGGTAGAGTGCGGGACAAACGGAGTTGGCGGCAAGTTACATCACCGTGACAGTTCGAGCACTGGCCTTGGCTGGAGGGGAAAAATCTGGGGACGGAGCGGCGCAATCATCGGGCTGCCTGACTTAAGCATCGGGCAAAACCATTCAGCCCGAGGATTGCTCCGCTCAGCCCGGGGATTCTTCCGCATAATCCTAGGATTGCTCTGAAGAATCCTGGGTTTTTTTGGCTCAGCCCCAGGATTGCGTGACAAAATCCTGGGAGCGAGCGGAATAATCCTAGGATTTTTTCGTTCGCTCCCGGGGTTCCCGAGGTTAACCCCGGGGCTGAGTGAAATAACCTTGGGATTCTTCGGCCCAATCCTGGGATTTTTTCATTCGCTCCTAGGGTTTTTCCACTCGCTCCCGGGGTTTAGCTGCTCCGCCAAAACTATTTTGAGGTCCGGCCAGGGGGTTTCTCCCTTAAACCGCAAAGACTTACGGCTTTTTAAGGGAAGCCGCCAAAAAATAAAGCTTCTCATGCCGGCAGTAAATGATAGACCGGTAGGTGCTGCCGCAAATTTAGGGCGCCCGGACGGTTAAACAAAATCGGCCCTTGGCCGATGTCGAAAGGAGCTATAAATATATGGCAGACTTCGTACCACCGAAACAGGGGGACCAAAGAAAATGGTTCCTCAACCTCGAAACTGAAATCACCGGGGTAGCTACTATCCTGACGATCACGCCAGCCCGGCTGGCCTTAATCACCGGCTGGTGTTCTGACGCCACCGACGCCATGGATGCGGATGAAACGGCCCAGCGCGCCGCGACCTTCGCCTGCAAAGCCAAGAATACCCAGATCGCCACCAGCCTCACTGGCATTCGCAACGAGGTGACCAAATGGAAGACGGAGCCCGGCATGACCGAGGACATCGCCGCCCTCCTGCAAATCATCGGGACGAGCACGCCGTTTAATTCCGAAACCTATCAACCGCAAGTCACCGCCACGGTGTTCAGCGGGTATGTGCGCTTCAAGTTCAAGAAACTGGGCGCGAGCGGCATCAACCTCTACTACCGTATCAAGGGGACGATGGGTTGGAAGTTCGTCGCGCGCTATACCAACTCGCCCTACGACGACCATACGCCGCTGGCGGTGCCCGGCGTGTCCGAGGTGCGGGAGTATCAGGCCTTCGGCATATTGGTCGACGACCAGATTGGTCTGCCCTGCGACATCATTACCGTGACCTTTGCGGGCTGAAAAATCCCGAAGACAATCGCAACCCTCCGGCTTTCACGAGCCGGGGGCTTTTCATTCATTTCTGCGCGGCGGCGATTTCAGCCTTCACCTCGGCCAGGTCTTTTCCAAAACTATCGCTCTGGTTCAATTCCCGGACAATGGCCTGCGCCAATACGCGGCCAGCATAGATGTCGGTCATATAATGGCGGGCGATTTCAATGCGATGCCAGCCCATCAAGCGGGCATGGGCGATAATGGCATCATGCTTGTCGGGAACCGCCTCGGCCAGCACCAAGGCGAGTACCATGCCCTCAGTGGAATGGCCGCTAGGATAGCTAAAGCTTTTTTCCAGCTTGCCGTTCTTGAGGCTGGGATCGGTGACAAACGGGCGCGGGCGATGGAAATAATCTTTGCCGAGGTCGGTCACGGTCTCAGCGTCCTTTTGGACTTTCTCAAAGAAAGCGGCGGTCTTTGGCAGATTGGTTTCATTGAAAAAACTGCCAACGGCTTCGGTAAAGTTGAAGACGGAGAAACTTTTTTCCGAATACGCAGCCTGTTTGTCGGCGTCAGGGGCGGCGTGATAAACGGCTCTGACCTCGTCCAACTCGGCGAGTTGCTCGGGCGAACCCAAGATGGGTGGCGGCGGAAGGATAACTTTGGCGTCGGGCTGGCCGGGCGCGAGATAGGTGAGGTCGGCCAGCACCGACAGCGGCGCGATGGCGAGCGATAGCAATAGGATAATCGGCGTGAACCGGGCGAGATATTTGGAACGGATGGTATTCATTTGTTCGGTCATAAATTATTTGGGTGGCCCCTAGTTGGTTTAGCTTGTTCGTTCAGACAGTTGCACGGTTGGTCCAAGATGTAGTAATTCCGCTGGCAACATTGAATTTCAAGCACTTGGGGAAATTGTAGTTGCAGATTGTTAAAGGAAAATACGCGTTTTGTTACAATCAAGTTACGGCGCGGTTTCGGGCTAAAGCCTGTCTGACTAACTGTGGCTCAAACATTTGCCCGCCGTGCCCAACGCAGTTTTGCGGGTGCCGAACGCGGATTGGCGCGTTGCTCTTCTGGGGTCGCCCGGATGATGTCCTGGGAGATCGCTGAATAAATCCCGGTTTCGTGACCATTGATGAAAGCTTTCTTCACCCGCCGATCTTCACCGGAGTGAAACGTGAGAATCGCCACGCGGCCACCCGGCTTCAGACACGCCGGCAGGTTTCGCAACAGATTATCCAATGCGGAAAACTCGTCGTTCACCGCGATGCGCAGGGCTTGGAATACACGCCGGATATTTAGGTGGCATTCTTCCTTGGGGACATGCGGCAGCGCGGCGCGGATGGCTTCAGCCAGTTCGTGCGTGGTCGCAAAGCTTTTTCCTGCCAGCGCCGAGCCAAGCTGCACGGCCTTTGGTTCGTCGGCATTTTGCATGAGCAACTGCGCAAGCGCAGCTGGCTGGATTTTCTTCAGCAGCGCGGAAACTGGCTGGCCGCGTTGCGGGTTCATCCGCATATCGAGCGGACCGGAAAATTTCACAGAAAAGCCGCGCGCCGGATCATCAATTTGCATTGAGGAAACGCCGAGATCGGCAAGGATCACATCCGCGCCGGCAATTTCCTGCGCTGCTAATATTTGCGGCAGCCCGGCGAAATTGCTGCGGTGCGTGCTGAAAACATTGTCGCTGAAGCCTTGAGCACGCAAACGCGCTTCTGTTTTCGGTAGTTCAATCGGATCTTGGTCGAGGCCCAGTAGTTTTCCGTCGGGCAAAATCTTGGTGAGAATCTCCTGTGCATGGCCGCCGTAGCCGAGTGTGCAGTCTACGGCGAGATTGCCGGGTTGCGGCGCGAGCACCTCGATAATTTCTGCGACCATGATCGGCCGGTGCGTGCCGGCTGGGGTTTTTCCTGCCGCGACGACTTTCGCTATCGTCGCGGTGTCGCTGCCATGTTCCTTGTATTTCTCTTCGAAGCGTCGAGGATTTTTCCCACGATAGCGCACGCGCCGCTTATGCGGCACGGGCGGCTCGGATGGCAAATTTTCTTCGGACATCGCGGGGATTCTGCGATGCTCCGCGCGTGAGTTCGAGGCAAATCATCGTGGTTGGGGGTGGCGCGGCAGGTTTTTTTGCGGCCATCGCGGCGGCGGAAAATGGCGCGGCTGTGACGGTGCTGGAAAAAAATGCGCGTTTTCTCGACAAGGTGCGCATCTCCGGCGGCGGCCGCTGCAATGTCACCCATGCGTGCTTCGAGCCGCGTGAATTTGCCACGCGTTATCCGCGCGGCGGCCACGCCTTGTTATCGCCATTCTCAAAATTTTCGGCCCGCGATACCGTGGCCTGGTTTGCCGCGCGCGGTGTAACATTGAAGACGGAAAGCGATGGCCGGATGTTCCCCATTACCGACACGTCGCAGACCATTGTGGATTGCCTTATGAACGCGGCGCAAAAGGCTGGAGTAAAGCTGCGACTGAATCGCGCGGTGGAATCGATTGCCAAAAATGCCGCCGGGAGTTTTGAGCTGGCTTTAACGGATGGTGAGAAAATCCTGGGCGATAAAATACTTCTCGCAACTGGTGGCTGTCGTGCGGTGGCGGCGGGACGATTGGCCGTGTCGCTCGGACATACTCTCGAAGAACCGGTGCCGTCACTGTTCACATTTCAAATCGAGACGCCATGGTTGCGTTCGCTCGCAGGCGTCTCGCTGGAGTTGGCGGAAGTTTCGGTACCCGTTGCCAAACTGCACGAGCGTGGCCCGTTGCTCGTGACGCATTGGGGCTTGAGCGGTCCGGCTGTCCTAAAAATCTCAGCGTGGGGTGCGCGGGCTTTGCACAAGTTGGATTACAAGTTTCCGCTGTTCGTAAATTGGCTACCGGAATTGAATGAGGATAAAATCACGCAGCAGTTTCAGGCGCGCCGTGTATCGGCGGGCGCAAAGCTGCTTGTGAATGTGCCCCTGTTCCCGTTGACAGCGCGCTTATGGGAACAATTGGTTCTGACGGCGGGAATTCCGCGCGACGCACGCTGGTCGGCTCTCACGAAGGCGCAGGCTCACAAACTGGCGCACCAAATCTTGCGCTCGGAATTTTCTGTAGCGGGCAAAAGTCTGAACCGGGACGAGTTCGTGACGTGCGGTGGTGTAAAGCTGGACGAGGTCAATTTTCAAGCGATGGAAAGCAAGCTTTGTCCCGGGCTGTTCTTCGCGGGCGAACTATTGGACATCGACGGAGTCACGGGCGGCTTCAATTTTCAGGCCGCGTGGACAACCGGATTTGTGGCGGGCAATGCGATGGCGAAATAAAATACCCGCCGCCAGATTTTATTCCAGCGGCGGATATTCTCTGCGCAGTTACTTTTTCAGCTTCACCGTGTATTCCGCCACGCGTTTGCCCAGCAGTTCGCCGGTGAGCTTGTCTACTTCATTTGGCGCAACATTGGTTGGTTCCTGGCCAGCCTGCGCCATTACGCCGCTGTAGCTGCTTAAACGATTGATGCCGGTGGTTTGGTTCGGCAATTCAGGCAATCCAATCCAGATCATGCCAAGTTGCATGGCGAGCGTGAAAAAATAGTGTAGGGTGCTCAGTTTGTCTCCGCTCGCGCCCTGTGAAACAGTAAAGCCGGCACCAATTTTATCTTTCCATGCACTGGTATACCATTTACCGCCTGTGGCATCGGCGAAAGCTTTGAATTGCGCCGCCGGCCCGCCCATGTAAGTCGGGCTGCCGAAAATAATCGCGTCGCTCGCGTCCAGTTTGGCAAACACTCCATCGTTGGTGTAACGGCCTTTGACAATGTCGTCACCGTTGATGGCGATTAGGTGCGTCGAGACGCCCGCCACGGAGGCGGCGCCTTGGTGAACGGCTTCGGCCAGTTTGGCAGTGTGGCCGGTGCCGGAGAAGTAAATGACAGATACGGTAGGCATGATGTTATTTTATCTTTTGGATGGTTAATGTTTTTAGTTGAGATCGAACAAAAGCACCTGGGACGCTTTTGCCGCGGAAATGTTTAGCACACTTTCATTGCTAATGCCAATGGCGTCGCCGCCGTTGAGGAGCGTGCCATTCACGTCCACTTCGCCCGCCGCAACATGGAGCCATGCATGGCGTTCCGGCGCAAGGGTGTAATTCAGCTTTTGTTCAGCATCCAGCTTCGCGAAAGACAAATCGGCGTCCTGATGAATAGCTATGGAACCATCGCGTCCACTTTTGCTGGCGACAAGGTTGAATTTCCCGGTTGGCGCAGCGGCAAAATTCTTTTCGGCGTAACGCGGCTTGACCCCTTTTGTATCCGGCTGAATCCAGATTTGCAGCAGGCGCAGCGGCTCGGTGGCCGACGGATTGAATTCGCTATGTTGTACGCCGGTGCCGGCGGCCATGTATTGGAATTCGCCCGCGTGGATGACGCGACCGTTCCCCATCGAATCCTTATGCTCAATTGCACCGCTCAAGACATAGGAAATAATCTCCATGTCACGGTGCGGGTGGGTACCGAAGCCCATGCCCGGCAGCACGAGATCATCATTGATGACGCGCAGGCTCCGGTAGCCCATCCATTTCGGGTCATAATAGTCTGCGAAGCTGAAGGTATGGTAGGTGTCCAGCCAGCCGTGGTTGGCGTGGCCCCGTTCATTGGATCGACGAATCATTTTCATGGCTACACCTTACGCGCGTTTGGCAACTTGGGGAAATACCATGTTTCTTGCCTCACCATGCCTTTCAGGCATACTTGAATTCTCATGGAGCTGCGCCACTTTCGTTACTTTGTCGCTGTTGCCGAGACGGAGAATGTCTCGCGCGCCGCTTTGAAATTGCGCGTCTCGCAGCCCGGTTTAAGCCGGCAAATCCGCGACCTCGAAGACGAAATTGGATTTTCCCTTTTTGAACGCGGCGCTAAATCGCTCAAGTTGACGGCCGCAGGTAAGACTTTTCTGACCGAAGCCAAATCAGTTTTGCAGCACGCTGACGAAGCCGTAAAAAAGGCGCGCATCGTTTCAGTCGGAGTCGGTGGTGAAATCAACGTCGGCTATGCCCCGTCGCTCACCGTGCAGATTCTGCCCGTGGTGTTAAGAGTATTTCAGGAGAAATATCCGGGCGTGCGCGTGGTGCTCCATGACTTGTCCACGGAAGAAATGCTGGCGCAGCTCTGCGAAAAAAAACTCGAGGTGGGTCTCAGCGTGCGACCTTCGGCGAAGTTGCTGCGCGGATTAAGCTTCCAAGAACTGGCGCGTTACGAAATATGCGTGGCCGTTACTCCCAAACATCCACTGGCGAAAATGAAAAGTATTTCGCTGGAACAAATTTCCCGCGAACCGCTGATTGCCTATAGCCGGAAAGATTACCCCGAGTACCATGTGATGCTGCAAAAATTGTTTGCGTTGGTCGGGCGCAAACCAAAAATTGCTGTCGAATACGATGGCGTGACTAGTATTGTGGCGGCGGTGGAATCGGGACGCGGATTTGCGCTGGTTCCAAGTTGTGTCGCGTGTCTGGTCGGCCCCCGGCTGAAGTTGCTACCGTTGCGCCCATCTCCACCGCTCATTTCGGTTGGTGCGGTCTGGCAACCCAGCGCAAAAAATGGATTGGCGGAAAAATTTATCGCCTGTGCGGGTGTGGGGAAATAAATACGTGGGTAAGACGTACCATTTCGAATGTCCACTGTGCCATTACCACGCCAAGGTTTCTGGCGGGGCAGATAGCGGCGTCCATTGCGAGGTGCAGACTGTGGTTTGCCGAGACTGTCGGAGTTTACTAGATGTATTTGTGAAGGTGAGACGCCGGGTGGTTGCGGGGGAGAGTATCAAGTTCCCCGGCTTTTTCCGACCGGAAATTCCACCGGTGATTTTGCGCCTAGGTTCGACTGGAGCGCAGTTGATTTGGCAAAATTTTACATTGGCTTGTCCTGTGGGGCGTAATCATACCGTGGAACCTTGGAATGATCCTGGTCGCTGTCCTCGTTGCGGCAACTTCATGGAGAAAAATGGCCTTCCGTTCAGGTTGTGGGACTGAGACCGCCGAGGTCGCGCTAACAAACCACTCCTGCGGCAAGAATCCTCACTTCAAATGAGGATAGCTAGCTACAAGAATGGCAAACGCACCACTAAAAACCATCATCCTAACTCAAGTGTCCATTAATTAGACATATTTGTACATAAAGATGACAATATCCAGTGATTGGGCCCCTCTGAACTAGGCCATTGAGGATGGGATGGTTTTCGGGTAACGAAAAGAAAACCATCATGAAGAAGACACATCATACGACGGAGCAAATCATCCGCATCCTGCGGGAGGCGGAGACCAGCGGGCAGAG
>CAIPKV010000033.1 GCA_903865745.1 uncultured Verrucomicrobia subdivision 3 bacterium
CTGCCCGCTGGTCTCCGCCTCCCGCAGGATGCGGATGATTTGCTCCGTCGTATGATGTGTCTTCTTCATGATGGTTTTCTTTTCGTTACCCGAAAACCATCCCATCCTCAATGGCCTAGTTCAGAGGGGCCCAATCACCGTCCGCCAGCAATTTTATCCCTTCGTGAAGATTCATATTTTATTGATGATATTTGTTTGTGTTCACATCCCCTACCCACCAACAGCTTGCGCAGGTGGCTGTGGAAAGTTCATCAAATCAATTTACCCTTTTTGAGGTATTTTATGCTCGTATAATAAAAGCCGACCCATTAGATTTTAAGTATGGCACAAGCAACCATAAGGATTGTGATCGTGGATGATCACAAATTGCTCGCAGACAGTATGGGCGCGTGGCTGGGCCGGCATCTGGAGTTCGAGCTGGTGGGTCGCGCGGAAGATGGGGAAGCCGGCTGGCGTATGTGCCGGGAACTCAAGCCGGATTTAGTGGTGATGGATGTTGACCTGCCTAAGCTCGACGGTTTGGATTTGTCCCAGCGGTTACTCATCGAGATGCCAAACTTGCGCCTCCTGATCATGACGGGGCGGCTGGATCCGAACACGGTCTGGCGAACAATCCAAAGCGGGGTCCACGGCTTTGTGGAAAAGACGCTCCCTCCGGAAACTTTAATCGACGCCATCCGTGTGATTGCCAACGGCGGCCTTTACTTCAGCCCGGCCTTTCAGAAGATCAAGCATGAATGGCTGTCGCAGCCGGAATCCTTTCAGAAGATTTTAAGCGACCGCGAGCAGGCCGTGCTGCGCCGGGTGGTGACGGGGCACGACGATGATGGGATCGCGCGCGAACTCGGCATCTCGGCCGCCACGGTGTCGGTGCACCGGAAACATATCCGGCAGAAACTGAATCTTCATAATGACCGTGAGCTGGTGGCCTACGCCCGGACGTGGGGGCTGGACCGCGTCCCGGAATCCCGCGCCGCCATCTGAAGTTTGTTGCTGGATTGAAGCTGCCTGGGTGGCAAACCAAGGTCGTAAAGTTCTTCCCCGCGCAAGACCCTCTTCGTAATGCTTGCAACTGAAACCCGGACGCAACCGTTAGCAGTCGGCCGCACGTAGAGGACTGCGCGGCCTACCCGACCTGAAAATTGGGTTCGTGGCGAACCGGCATCGGCTTTTTTGCTGCAAAAACATGTCACTGGCTAATTTAGAGCGGGGTGGAAAAAATGATTCCGCTGCGTAAAATCCGCTTAAAATTGAAATCATTTATTGCGCATCGGTTAAATTTGGGTAAAAAATAAAGGAACGCGGACTTATCCATTCCGCGTCCACCAGAATAAAATGCCGAAAGCTAATGAGACCGTTGCGGTACGCCTCGGGGCGCCGCCTAAACAAGGCCTTTATGATCCGCAGTTCGAACACGATGCGTGCGGGCTGGGCTTCGTAGTTAACATGAAGGGGAAGAAGTCGCACCAATTGGTCAGCGACGCCCTGCAAATTCTTGTAAACCTGGACCACCGGGGTGCGTGCGGCTGCGAAGCTAACACCGGTGACGGCGCGGGTATTCTCATTCAGATTCCGCATGACTTTTTTGTGACCGAAGCCGCGCGGCTCGGCTTCAAGCTGCCCGCCGTGGGCCAGTACGGAGTCGGCCAGACTTTTCTCCCAAAGAATCCGGCGGAGCGCGAAACCATCAAGGCGGAGTTCGCCAAAATCATCGCGGCGGAAGGCCAGACGGTGCTGGGCTGGCGCGATGTGCCGGTGAATAATTCTTCGCTGGGTAAAGGCGCGCTGACAGCGGAACCTTTCATGGCGCAAGTTTTTGTGGGGCGCGGGGCCGCCATCAAAGACGAGGCGGCCTTCGAGCGTAAACTTTATGTCATCCGCAAAGTGGCGGAACAGACGATTCGTTACGGCAAGAAGTTTGCAGCCGGCAAATGGTTTTACGTTTCCTCGCTCTCGGCGCGCACGTTGACCTATAAGGGCATGTTGATGTCCGAGCAGGTGGAGAAGTATTACGACGATTTGCGTAATCCCGCCGTGACCACCGCCATTGCGCTGGTTCATTCGCGCTTTTCGACCAACACGTTCCCCAGTTGGGATCGCGCGCATCCGAATCGTTACATCGCGCACAACGGCGAAATCAATACGTTGCGCGGCAATGTCAATTGGATGAAGGCGCGCCAGGCGCTGTTCACCAGCCAGCTTTTCGGCGATGACCTGAAGAAGATTATTCCCGTCATCAACACGGACGGCAGCGACTCGGCGCAGTTCGACAACTGCGTGGAGCTGCTGACGCTCGCGGGCCGCGAATTGCCGCACGCGATGATGATGATGATTCCCGAGCCGTGGGAAAACCATGAGAGCATGGATGCGGAGCGGCGCGCGTTCTATGAATTTCATTCCTGCCTGATGGAGCCGTGGGATGGCCCGGCCTCGATGGCGTTCACGGACGGTAAATTCATCGGCGCGTGTCTCGACCGCAACGGTCTGCGGCCTTCGCGCTATTACGTCACGAAAGATGACGTGGTCATTATGGCGTCGGAAGCGGGCGTACTGCCGGTGGCGCCGGAGCGCATCGCGGTGAAGGGCCGCTTGCAGCCGGGCAAGATGTTTTTGGTGGACCTCGAACAGGGCCGCATCATCGCGGACGAAGAGCTTAAGAAGAAGTATTCATCCGCCCTGCCCTACGGCAAGTGGCTGGAAGAAAATCACGTGCTGCTTGAGAACCTGCCGGAACCGCCGCACCTGCATGACGAAGATCACGCGACGGTGCTGCAACGGCAGCAGGCGTTTGGCTACACGTTCGAGGATTTGCGCTTCATCGTCGGACCCATGGCGCGCGACGGCATGCAGCCGCTCGGTTCGATGGGCACGGATACGCCGCTGGCGGTGCTCTCGAACAAGCCGCAGTTGATTTACAATTATTTCAAGCAGCTCTTCGCGCAGGTGACGAACCCGCCGATCGATCCCATCCGCGAGGAGATTATCACCTCGACGGAAATCATGGTGGGCGGCGAAGGCAACCTGCTGGAGCCGACGCCCGAGAGCGGCCGGCTCATCAAGATGCATTATCCAATTCTTACGAATGAAGAGTTGGAGAAGTTGCGGCACATCAACCGTCCGGGCTTCAAATCCGTGACGCTACCCATTCTGTTCAAGGCGGCGGATGGCCCGAAGAGTCTGGCGACCGCGCTCGACAAAGTGTTTGCCGCAGCGGACAAGGCGATTGTGGATGGCGCGAACATTGTGGTGCTGTCCGACCGTGGTGTGAGCGCGACGCTGGCGCCGATTCCGGCGCTGCTGGCGGTGGCGGGTCTGCATCATCATTTGATTCGCAGCGGCACGCGCACGAAGATTGGTTTGATTCTCGAATCCGGCGAGCCGCGCGAAGTGCATCATTTCGCGCTGTTGATTGGTTATGGCTGTACGGCCATCAACCCGTATCTCGCGTTCGAGACGATTGCAGATTTGATGCGCGAGAAGCTGCTGGCGGAAACCGACCATAAGAAGGCGGTCAAAAACTTTATCAAGGCCGCCATCAAAGGGGTCGTCAAGACAATGGCCAAGATGGGCATCTCGACGATTCAGAGCTATCACGGTGCGCAGATCTTTGAAGCCATCGGTTTGAACACCGAAGTCGTGGAGAAGTATTTCACCTGGACACCGTCACGCATCCAGGGTGTTGGACTGGAAGTCGTCGCGGCCGAGGCCCTCGCGCGGCATCATCGCGCCTTCCCCGCGCGCGACGCGGTGAACACCGAACTCGACGCGGGCGGCCAATATCAATGGCGCGACGGCGGCGAACATCATTTGTTTAATCCGCAGACGATTCACAAACTGCAGACCGCCTGCCGCCTGGGCAGCGAGAAGATTTACCGCGAATACGCCGAGCTGATTAATAATCAGGCCAAGAACCTGTGCACCTTGCGCGGGTTGCTGGACTTCAAGCTGGCGGAAACGCCGGTGCCGATTGAAGAAGTTGAATCGGTGGAAAGCATCGTCAAGCGTTTCAAGACGGGCGCGATGAGCTACGGTTCCATCTCAAAGGAAGCCCACGAGACGCTCGCGGTCGCGATGAACCGCCTCGGCGGTCGTAGCAACACCGGTGAAGGCGGCGAAGATCCGGAACGCTTTATCTGGACCAACGCGCAGGGTGACTCGAAGAATTCCGCCATCAAGCAGGTAGCGAGCGGACGCTTCGGGGTGACCAGCCATTATCTGGTCAACGCCAAGGAGATTCAGATCAAGATGGCGCAGGGTGCGAAGCCCGGTGAAGGCGGCGAGCTGCCCGGCAAGAAGGTTTATCCCCCCATCGCCAAGGTACGTGGCACGACTGCCGGGGTGGGTTTGATTTCTCCGCCGCCGCATCACGACATCTATTCCATTGAAGATTTGGCCGAGCTGATTCATGACTTGAAGAACTCGAACCGCGACGCGCGCATCAGCGTGAAGCTCGTGGCCGAGGTCGGCGTCGGCACCATCGCGGCGGGTGTCGCGAAGGCGCACGCGGATGTCGTACTCATCTCCGGTCATGACGGCGGCACAGGCGCGTCACCACTCTCGTCCATCAAACACGCGGGCGGACCGTGGGAACTCGGTTTGGCCGAAGCGCATCAGACGCTCGTATTGAACGGGCTGCGCAGCCGCATCTACGTTGAGACCGACGGCCAGTTGAAGACCGGCCGCGATGTTGCCGTGGCCGCGCTGCTGGGTGCGGAGGAATTTGGTTTTGCCACCGCGCCCCTCGTGGTGATGGGTTGCATCATGATGCGCGTCTGCCATCTGAACACCTGCCCCGTCGGCGTTGCCACGCAAGACCCGCGCCTGCGCAAGCGCTTCACGGGCGAGCCGGAGCATGTCGTGAACTTCATGCGCTTCATCGCGCAGGAACTTCGCGAGATCATGGCGAAGCTCGGCTTCCGCAAGCTGGAAGACATGGTGGGCCGCACGGATAAGTTGATTCCGTGGAAGGCGATTGAACATTGGAAAGCCAATGGTGTTGACATCACGCCGATTCTCCATCAGCCGGTGGTCGGCCCGGAGGTTGGCCGCTTTCGCTCGGAGGCGCAGGATCATGGTCTGGATAAATCCCTGGACATGACCAAGCTGCTCGATATCTGCAAGCCCGCCATCGAGCGCGGTGAGAAGGTGAAGGCTGAACTGCCCATCATCAACGTGAACCGCGTGGTCGGCACCATTGTCGGCAGCGAGATAACCAAGAAGCATGGCCCGAACGGCTTGGCGGAAGATACGGTGCACTTGAAGTTCGACGGCAGCGCCGGTCAGAGCTTCGGCGCCTTCATACCAAAGGGCATGACGTTGGAGCTCGAAGGCGACGCGAACGATTATTTTGGCAAAGGCTTGAGCGGCGGTAAGCTCATCGTCTATCCGCCGAAGGGTTCCACCTTCGCTTCCAAGGATAACATTATCATCGGCAACGTGGCGCTCTACGGCGCTACCGCCGGCGAAATCTTCGTGTGCGGCATGGCGGGCGAACGCTTCGCGGTGCGCAACTCCGGCGTGGACGCCGTCGTCGAAGCCGTGGGCGATCACGGCTGCGAATACATGACGGGCGGCCGGGTCGTCGTGCTCGGCAAGACGGGGCGCAATTTCGCCGCTGGCATGAGCGGTGGCGTGGCTTACATCCTCGACGAGGAGAATGACTTTGCCTCGCGCTGCAACATGGAGCTGGTCGCCTTGGAGAAGCTCGAAGACGCCGATGAGATCGAGTCGCTCTGGAAATTGATCCAGCGCTATCAGACTTACACCAAGAGCGAACGCATTGCCAAGATGCTGGCCGACTGGAAGAGCTACGTGCCGAAGTTTGTCAAAGTCATGCCGCAGGATTACAAGCGCGTCCTGACCTCGCTCAAGAAGGTGCAATCGCAGGGCTTGAGCGGCGACGAAGCCATCATGGCGGCCTTCGAAGAGAACGTCAAAGGCGGCCACTGAAACCGAGTTAATACTTAACACTAAATCAACATGGGAAAACCCACTGGCTTTCTAGAGTTCCAACGCGAACTACCCGCCGACCGTTCACCGCTCACGCGCATCAACGACTGGCTTGAGATTCACCTGCACCAATCTGAAGCCGACCTGAAGAAGCAGGGCGCGCGCTGCATGGATTGCGGCATCCCGTTCTGCCACACCGGCCAGCTCGTCAGCGGCATGGCCAGCGGCTGCCCCATTCACAACCTCATTCCCGAGTGGAACGACCTCGTCTATCGCGGTCTCTGGCGCGAAGCCCTCGACCGCCTGCATAAGACGAATAACTTCCCTGAGTTCACCGGCCGCGTGTGCCCTGCCCCGTGCGAAGGTTCGTGCGTGCTCGGCATGAAAGAGCCGGCGGTCACCATCAAGAACATCGAGGTCAGCATCATTGACCACGGCTGGGCTAATGGCTGGGTCACGCCCGAGCCGCCCAAGCAGCGTACGGGTAAGAAGGTCGCCGTCGTCGGTTCCGGTCCCGCGGGTCTCTCCGCGGCCGCGCAATTGAACAAGGCCGGCCACGAAGTCACCGTGTTTGAACGCGCGGATCGTCCGGGCGGTTTGCTCATGTATGGCATCCCCAACATGAAGCTCGATAAGAAAGAAGTCGTGTTGCGCCGTATCGCCTTGCTCGAAAAGGAAGGCGTGAAGTTCGTCTGCAACACTGAGGTCGGCAAGACTCTGCCTTCCGACAAGCTGCTGAAAGACTTCGACGCCGTCATTCTCGCCACCGGGGCAACCAAGCCGCGCGACCTGCCGATTGAAGGTCGCCAGCTCAAGGGCGTGTACTTCGCCATGGAATTTCTCACGGCCAACACCAAAGCCGTATTGGACCAGCACAAGAACGGCAACTTCATTGATGCGACCGGCAAGGATGTCGTCGTCATTGGTGGTGGCGATACCGGCACCGATTGTGTGGGCACCTCCCTGCGCCACGGCTGTAAGAGCATTGTGCAGGTGGAAATCTTGCCCAAGCCGCCGCTCGAACGCGCCGAGGATAATCCGTGGCCCGAATGGCCCAAGACGCTGAAGGTGGATTATGGCCAGGAAGAAGCCGCCGCCAAGTTCGGGGCCGACCCGCGCATCTATCTCACCACCGCGACCAAGTTCGAAGCTGATGCACATGGCCAGGTCAAAGCCGTGCACACCGTGCAAGTCGAGTGGACCAAGAACGACAAAGGTCAGTTCATCCCCAAGAATATTCCCGGTACGGAGAAGGTCCTGCCCGCGCAGCTCGTGCTGTTGGCCATGGGCTTCCTTGGACCCGAACAGCCGCTGCTCGAAGCCCTCAACATCGAGCGCGACCCGCGCAGCAATGCCAAAGCCGACTTCGAGAAGTACACCACCAATCATCCGAAGGTCTTCGCCTGCGGCGATTGTCGCCGGGGCCAGAGCCTCGTCGTGTGGGCGTTCAACGAAGGTCGCGGGGCCGCGCGCGAGTGCGATCGTTTCCTGATGGGTGCGACGGATCTGCCGTAACATTTCATGCAGCCGCTCGCCATTGTCTTCTACGAACGGCTCATGCCCGGCAGCCAGTTGGTGAACCGCTTGCAGGATTTGAACTACCGCGTGCTCGCCATTGATAATGCCGCCCGGCTGGCCGCCACCGTTCATCGCGAAATGCCCCTCCTGCTGATTGCCGATGTGGCCTCCAAAGGCTGGATTAATGACGCCATCAAAAAGGTGCGGGACACCGAGGCTACCAGCCATATTCCCATCATCGCTTTCGCGCCGGACAAAGCCACCGACCTCATCGCCGCCGCCCAGGCCGCCGGGGCCAATCTGGCCGTGACCGAGAGCGCCTTGGGCAGCCATCTCACCCAGATGCTGGAGCAGGCCTTGCACGTGGAGTAGGCCGGGCTTGCCTTGGTTAAAAGTTTCCCTTGACGGTTGGATTAATTGCTTTCATAGTCGCTCCACAACACCGAGGCATGAGTATTTGGGAAAGATGATGATTCACGGACGCAGCTGAACCAGCGCGTCCGTTTCTTTTTTCCCCGGCCTCGCAAAATCAGGAGTGCAGCTATGGCCAGTGGCAAAGTAAAGTGGTTCAGTAATAAGAAGGGGTTCGGTTTCATCGCCGACGATTCCGGGCAGGATGTCTTCGTGCATCACACCTCCATCATCGGCGAAGGCTACAAAACCCTCAACGAAGGCGAGCCGGTCACCTTCGAAGCCATCCCCAGCGAAAAAGGTTTTAAGGCCCAGAACGTTCAGCGCGCTTCGGCGGCCTGAACCACCGCGGAATTCAGTCGCATCCGCCCGTGGCTTCGCTAACCTGAAGCCATGTCGCACAGCGTCTCGGCTCACCCCACGAGCCTCTATATACACGTCCCCTTTTGCGCGCAGAAATGCGAATACTGCGCCTTCTATTCCGAGGCCTCCTCCGGCGAACTCATCAACCGCTACGTCGCCGCCCTCGTGCGCGAGCTCGAAATCGTTGCCGCCGACCTCAAGCCCCAGACCATCTTTTGTGGTGGCGGCACCCCCTCCATCCTGAACCTGCGCCAGTGGGAAACCATCCTGCGCGCTCTGGAGAAGCTGAACCTGCTCGGCGCGGCCGAGTTCACCATCGAGAGCAATCCCGCCACCGTCTCCGCCGACAAGTGCCAGCTGCTCCGCGATTTCGGCGTCAACCGCATCTCCATGGGCGTGCAATCCCTCGATGAGAAACTGCTCGACCGCCTGGGCCGCGTCCATTCGCGCGAACAGGTGTTCAAGTCCTACGACATCCTGCGTAAATCCGGCTTCGAGAATGTGAACCTCGACCTCATGTTCGCCATTCCCGGCCAGACCATGGAGATCTGGCGCGCCACCTTGAACGAGGCCATGGCCATGCAGAGCGAACATCTGTCCAGCTACGAAGTCATCTACGAAGACGACACCCCGCTCTTCGAGCAACTTCAGGCCGGTGAATTCTCCGTGGATGAAAACCTCGCCTGCGAGATGTACGAAGAACTCATCGCCACCGCGCTCAAAGGCGGCTTCCATCAATACGAGATCGCGAACTTTGCCCGCAATCAGCCCCTCAACTCCCAACCTTCAACCCTCACCATTCCCAGCCACGCCTGCCAGCACAACGTCAACTACTGGCGCGGCGGCAGCTATTACGGCCTCGGCCCCAGCGCCACCGGCTACGTGCGCGGCGTGCGAACCAAGAACTGGGCCAACACCCAGCTTTATTGCGACCAATTGGAAAAGGGCAAACGCGCCATCGAAACCAGCGAAGAACTATCCCCCTTGCGTCGGGCTGGAGAGATCGCCGCGTTCGGTTTGCGAATGAATGCCGGGTGGCCGTTCGAGGAATTCAAGCGCACCACCGGCTTTGACCTGCGGAACGAATGGGCCGGCGAGATGGAACAGGCCGTCGAGCACGGCTGGGCCGAGCGGACGGCTGACCGGTTTCACCTCACGCATCAGGGCTTGCGCTTCGCCGACGCCGCCGCCGAACTCTTCCTGCGCTGAGCCCGTTAGACCTTCATCCGATTCCATCATTTAAAGGTAGGGACCATCGCGCTGCGATATCCCCGCTGGCGCTTCCCGGCTTGTTAGCCAGCGGAATCCGGTGGGGAGCCTGCCCGCAACCGACCAGAATGCGCGGGCAAGGCGGACGGCGCAGCGCGCCCTCCCTACCCATTTAAGTCACAAAGGCCCACGTTTTAAGCTTAATTTAACCCAAAAGCCTGCCTTCCCTACCCATCTTGGGTCCATCCCCGAGGGGTCTTGGGTATGCTCCCGAGGGGTCAGGGGTCCACCCAAGAGGGGTCTTGGGTCCATACCCGACCCCTCTTGTGCCCACCGCCGAGGGGTCTTGTACTCACCCAAGAGGGGTCGGGGGTGCGTACCCGAGGGGTCTTGGGTCCACACCTGACCCCTCTTGTGCCAACACCCGAGGGGTCTTGTCTGGACACCCGACCCGTCCTGTACTGGCACCCGACCCCTCGGGGGTCCGCACTTGGCTCGTGCGATTGTAGCCGATTTACCTTGTGGTCTCGGTTTGAGAGGCGCATAACAGACTCGATTCGCCCCTGCATCCACAGTCAGACCTTCAATCGCTGACACGCCTGCTCTCGCTAATTCCCGTAAAACGGACGGTTAACCAGCAACGCAGTTATCAACGAAAGAACGATTATTATGCAACCGAAACTCATCACTAACTTCGACGAACTTAACAACATCGAATTCCACACCAAGGCGTTCGACATCACCACCGCCGCCGCGACTAACATTCTTTTCCCGTTGCCGTGGCCGGAACACACCGTGCCTCCGCTCACCCTCACCACGCAATTCGGCGTTTACGATACCTGTTACCAAGCAGTTGCCCGCGGCGACCACGGCCAAATCATTCCCCGCGACGCCGCGCGCGCCGTCCTCACCACCAGCTTCCAAAAGAATGTGCCCCATCTCGAAATCGTCGCGGACGGCAATATCGCCACGCTCCAGACCACCATGTACGGTCTCCGCAATGACATCCATGTCCATA
>CAIPKV010000034.1 GCA_903865745.1 uncultured Verrucomicrobia subdivision 3 bacterium
AAGAATCAGCGTGAGCAAGGTTCCGGTTCCCGGCGGGCTACGCCCGCCTTCCACCGGAACCTTGAGTGGCAGCAAAACAACAAACTGAAACCACCGGAAACTGTCTCATCACAAGTGGTCTAATGAACGGGGTCCAAGCAATGGAACCTGCATTTTAATTTTGGGAATATCGGCAGATGATATCCCCGATGAATCAATAATTGGAAGACTTGCAATTATCCACGAACAAGTTCCCAACTTCCAAAAATACGCTCAATCAACAGGCGTCATGGTTAGGGACTGGGTTAAGAAACTTCCAGGGATGTCGGGCAAGGGGTGCGTAAAATGCAATGTTTTTCTAGCTTTTTCCACTCACAAAAGGGCGAGGGATTTTTATGAAGGACACCTTGCTAAATGCAATCATGGCGGCTTGTTGTCAAAAATACACACCTATTGTAACGCGGTAGATTTAGAGGATGAAATTATCCAACAACACTCCGGGAAAAAAATTCCCATACAATAATGGGTGTCTTGATAGGCTTTGACTTCCGATCATGACCGGACTCCCAATGATTTCACTTAGCCGTCACAACGAAGTAATTTTTTTTTCCTTTGCGCAGTAAAATATATTTTCCGTGGAAGCGAAAATCATTCGGCATCACTTTGTGCTGCAAATTTGTGTTCGTGGATGTCATTTGATAATCGTTCATTGTAATGGCACCGCTTTCAATTTCTTTTCGCGCCTGACCTTTGGATGGAGACACGCCGATATAGACCAAGAGGTCAATCAGTGGATAGCCTTCGCCCTCAAATTTTGTTTTATCAACTTCTTTTGTCTGCAATTCATCAACAATCAATTTGAATTCACTTTCAGAGGCTGAATATAAATCGCCACTAAATAAAAGTTCGCTTGCACGAATTGCATCCAGCGTCGCCTGTTTTCCGTGGATTAAAATTGTCGCCGCCTTCGCCAGCGCCTTGTGCGCCACGCGTCCGCCGGGATTTTCCGCGTGCGCCTTTTCCAGCACCGTGATTTCGTCCTGCGTCAGGAAGGTAAAATATTTCAGATAGCGGATGACATCGCGGTCGTCCGTGTTGATCCAGAACTGGTAAAACTTGTAAACGCTTGTGCGCTTCGGATCTAGCCAGATGGCGCCCGCCTCGGTCTTGCCAAACTTCGTGCCGTCCGCATTCGTGATGAGCGGCAGCGTGAGACCGAAGACCAGTTTGCCCAGCTTCTTGCGCGTCAGCTCGATGCCGGCGGTGATGTTGCCCCACTGGTCGCTGCCGCCAATCTGCAATTCGCAATCCGCATCGCGCCGCAGCACCATGAAATCAAACGCCTGCAGCAGCATGTAGCTGAACTCGGTGTAGCTGATGCCCACCTCGCGGTCTTCCATGCGGGCGCGCACGGATTCCTTGGCGACCATCTGGTTGACGGAAAAATGCTTCCCGATGTCGCGCAGAAAATCGAGGAACGAAATGTTTTGCGTCCACGAGGCATTGTCCACGAGCCGCGCGGGATTTTGCTTCGTCTCGAAATCAAGCAGCTTGGCGAGCTGAACTTTTACGCTGGCGATGTTGTGGTCGAGGATTTCCTTGGTCAGCAACTGCCGCTCGGCGGTCTTGCCGCTCGGATCGCCAATGGAACCGGTCGCACCGCCGGCCACGGCAATCGGATGATGGCCGAGCAGCTGAAACCGGCGCAGCGCGAGCAGCGGCACGAGATTGCCGACGTGCAGTGAATCCGCCGTCGGGTCGAATCCGCAGTAAAGCGTGATCGGCGCGGCGATTTTCTTTTCCAATTCTGCCGCGTCCGTGCAGTCGGCGACCAGGCCGCGCCACTTCAGTTCATCAATGATGCTCACGCAGGCAGGTTAAATTGTTAGAGCTAAAATGCCAATTTCCAATTGCCGATGAACTTTGGACTTTGGACTTGGGGCTTGGGACTTTAATCTTCGCCGGTGTCAAAAATGTTGAAAGCCTCCGGCGCGATGGCCGTTGCGACCATGTCCAGCCGACTGCTCGGCATGGTGCGCGAGATGGTCTATTACGGCTTCATGGGCACGGGCTGGGTCAACGACGCCTTCCAATACGCGTTCACGATTCCGAACCTGTTCCGCCGACTACTCGGCGAAGGTGCGCTCACAGCGGCTTTCATTCCGGTTTTCAAAGAGAAAGAAAAGCTTCACGGCGAAACCGAGATGTGGCGCGCGGCCAACGCCGTCATCTCCGGCCTCGTGATTTCGGCCAGCGTCATCATCGCGCTGGTTATGGCAGGCATTTCCATCGCGTTAGCGGCGCACCAGTTCGACGAAAAAACCGCACTCATGCTGCAACTGCTGCGCGTGATGTTTCCTTACATGCTGCTCGTCTGCCTCGCGGCGGCAATGATGGGCATGCTCAATGCACGCGGGCATTTCTTCATTCCGGCCATGGGCGCAACTATGCTGAACATAGTGATGATTGCGTCGGTTTTCTGGTTAGCGCCGCACTTTGGCATGGGTTTGCCGAAGGATAAAAAACTGCCAGTGCAAATATTTGCGCTCGCTTATGGCGTACTCGCCGCTGGCGTGGCGCAGGCAGCGTTTCAGATTCCGACGCTCTGGCGCGACGGCTTCCGCTATCGTTGGGTCCCGCCTTGGGGCGACCCGACAGTGCAACGCGTGGTGCGTCAGATGATTCCCGGCACCATTGGAGTGGCGGCATTTCAGATTAACGTAGCACTCGTACAACTCGTCGCGCTGAGCGTCGGTACCGGCATTGTGTCGTCATTCAACGGCGCGGTGCGGCTAATGGAACTACCTCAGGGCGTATTTGGAATTTCTCTAGCGACCTATTTGTTGCCGACATTGTCCGGTTTGGCGGCGGAAAAGAACTATCCCGAATTCCGCTCCACGCTGCGGCATGGGTTGGGCACGTTGATTTTCATGAATGCCATCGCCTGCGTTCTGCTGGTGGCACTGGCTGAGCCGATTGTGCGGCTGCTATTCGAACGCGGTGCCTTCTCCTCAGTTTCCACGGCAAGGGTCAGCTACGCGCTGACGTGCCTCGCGCCGGGACTCGTGATGTTTTCCACAGTGAATATTCTGGCGCGGGCATTCTACGCGCTCGGCGATACCCGGACCCCGATGAAAATCAGCATCGTCTGCCTCGTTATCAATTTTCTTGCCGGCAGCGCGCTGATTTTCCCTTTGCACGAAGGTGGTCCCGGCATCGCCAACACGTTCACCTCCGCACTAAATGCCGGGCTGCTGTTTTTTGCGCTGCGGAAAAAGCTCGGGAAGCTAGAAATGGAATCGCTGCGCGTCACGCTCCTACCCATAGCCCTGACGGCGATGCTGGCTGGCATCCTAGCTTGGGGCGGTTGGAATTTATGGGAGCAAAAACTCGGTCACGCGACGCTGGTTTTGAAGCTGGGTGCGGTTTTTGCGCCCGCTGGAATCGCAGGTGGCAGCTATTGGTTGATTACGATTCTGTGCAAGATACCGGCGGCAAAAGAAATGACCGAGTTTGCGCTATCGAAGGTTAAGCGTTTCAAATAGCCACCGTCGCCATCCAGCCGTGGTCGCCAAACTGAGATTTGAATTTTTCGGCCAGCGCTTCCGCAGCCTCCAGATTCTCGGCGATCGCAAAGGTTGTCGAGCCGCTGCCAGACATTAGTGAAACCAGCGCGCCATTCTCGCGGAGAAATTCTTTGTATAACTCCAACACGGGAAACTTGTCAAACGCGGGCGCTTCGAGCGAGTTATAGAATTCCGCTGTCGCCGCTTTCAAGTCACCAGACCTCAACAGCGAAACCAGCTTCTGCGCGCGACCGGTTTGACCATTCAATGCTTCGGGAAACCGCGCCAGATTTTGATAGGACCAAGGCGTTGAGATGCCGAAGCCGGGATGCACGAGGAAGAAAGCCTTGCCTTGCAGCGCGGGGAATTTTTCTAGCGTCTGTACTTTTTCACCACGACCAGTGGCGAGCGCTGGTTGGTCGTAGAGAAAGAACGGCACATCGGAGCCGAGCGCAGCGGCTAGCTCGTGCAGCTTTTCTGGCGGCAGCGGCGAGTCGAACAGTTCATTGAGAGCGCTAAAGGTGACCGCCGCGTTAGCACTACCGCCACCAATGCCACCGGCAAGCGGAAGGTTTTTCTGAAGATGAATTCGAACATCATCAGAAATTTTCGCGGCGGAGAGAAACGCGGCAGCGGCGCGATGGACAAGGTTTTTCGAGTCCACCGGCAGTTCGGGGTTGCTACAAGTTAGTTGCAGGCCAACTCCGGTCCGCTCAAATACCATTTCGTCGCAGATGTTCACCGGCTGCATGACAGTTTCCAGTTCGTGAAAGCCGTCGGCGCGCTTACCGAGAATATTTAGCAGCAGATTGACCTTGCAGGGTGATTTTTTTACGAGACGCACAGCTGGGTTAAATCGTTGGTTCGTTAAATAGTTAAACCGTTGAACCAATTTAATGATTCAACGGTTTAACAAATTCACTTTCAACTTAAATCAGTTATCGAACACCGAGAATCGGCTGCCGGGTACAAACGGCGCAATGTCGCCTCCGGAATAGCCGCTGTAGGTGCAGGTGTTGAAGGTCGAGTCTGAAATCAGGCCGGGCTTGTAGCTATCCGGATACTGGGTTTGGGCCGGGACAACGCTGGTGCAGATGGGCTTATAGGACGGGATGGGAAAGGTAACCACCTCGTAGATGCCCAAGCCAGCCCGGCAGATGGACTGGTCAAAGCCATGAACCGCACCATATGAATAGCTCACATCTGGCGCGGAGAACACGGCATTCTGCTCGACGCTACGGCGCATATCGCCCCAACGAACCAGCTCGAAGGTGTTGCTGAGGCCACGAGCCAATTTGTGCTCGGGACCCTCGCAGCCCGTCACAGCGACGGCAACGATGGCGGCAATGAACAAGAAAAACATTTTACGCATACGATTTTCAGTTGATGTTTTGAGCTTACGCCTTATTGCCGGCTTGTAAAGCGCGTTTTCGGTCGCGCCATTCCCAATACCATGCAATCCAGACGGTAATCTCATAAAGCATATACAGCGGCACGGCCATTAGGACTTGCGTGACGACTTCCGGCGTAGTCAATACTGCGCCCAAGATTAGATTGATAACAATCATGTAACGCCACATCGAACGGAGCATCCGATAATTCAGGACGCCGATTTTAACCAGCGTCAAAATCACTACCGGCAGTTCGAAACCAAGTCCCATGCCCAGCATGAATTTGCAGACGAAGCTGATGTATTCCTCCGCGCGCCATTCCATCGCGCCAAGGCCGAGCCATTGCGAATACATCTGCGACGCCGCCAGCGCCACCGGCATCAGGACAAAATAGCAGAAGGAAACGCCAATCAAAAACAGCCCGCCGCCGATGAATAACGCCTGATAAATATATTTCCGCTCTCTCAGCCGCAGCGCCGGAAACACAAATGACGCAATGAAATACAACAGGAACGGCGACGCCAGCACCATGCCGCCGTAAAAAGCCACTTGGAAAGCCACGAAGAATCCGCCCGCCGGCGTCAGGTTCACGAGATCAATGTGCATCCGCTGCGCTTCTGCGAGAGCAACCGGATCGTCGTTCACATGCCAAATAAGAATCGAGTTCGTGCCAACCATGCTGGGTTCGACGACGATACAGGCGTAGCGGTTTGTGCCGGTGTGCAGCAGTTGCTGCTGCTCCGGCGTGATGGGATAAGTGCCCAGCCGCGTGGCGCCGAAACTGACGGTGACGATTTGGTTGGTTCCCGGATAATTGACGTGGGCACGGGTCAGCGGCCATTTGATGACGCCGATGACGTAATTCGCACCGATGAGGCAGACCAGCATCGTGAGCGACAGCGCCACGACGCATTTAATCAGCAACCAGCGGAAATCTTCGAGATGCTCGAGGAAGGATTTGACGGGACCGCCCTCGGCTGTCTCGTCGAAATGTTCGGAATCGGGATCATCCACCATGTCCGGGTCCGGCCGTCAGGCCTTCGGCGGATTGGCAGCTTGCGCCACCGGCGAGTCGGCGCGCGAAGGCGCGGGGGCGGCGGGGGTCACCGGCTTGGCTGGCGTCTCGACCTGCGCGTTCTGGATTTCGTCGGTCACCTCGCGCGTGGCCTTTTTGAATTCCTTGATGCCCGTGCCAAGGCCTTTGGCGAGTTCCGGCAACTTCTTCGCGCCAAATAACAACAGCACCACGGCCAAAATCAGAACGATTTCCCAACCACCAAAAAAACCTGCAAGCATTGCGTTCATAATAGAATTGTTTCTGAATTTACCTTACGCCCGCTGGCCCTTTAAGTAAAGCCGCAAAATGGCCGCGCATCCTTTTAGGCCGGCTTTCGGCTTTGGGCGGAACCCAGTCACGGATAGGAATGATTTTTACCCGGCTAGGAGGAAGATTTATACGCCTTAGAATGATTCTTATCCGTCTAAAAATGGCCAAATTCATGATTAATAGCCGAAAAACCCAAAAATCGGGAGATTGTGGTCAAAAAGAGCCAGTTTGCCGGATTAAGATTAAACCCGATGGCGACTATAAATAAAAAAGGCCGCGCACGAGGCGCGGCCTTGAATTGAAAACCGTCCGAATCAGACGCCCGGCTTCGGGTGCAAGAGGATGAAGTCGTCGCGGCGATTCTTGCTCCACGCAGATTCATCGTGACCGGGGTCGGCTGGCTTGTCTTTGCCGTAGCTGATGGTGCGGATGCGGTCGGGGCTGACGCCCTGCTTGGCCAGTGCCTCGCGGGCAGCCAGCGCGCGGCGTTCGCCAAGCGCGCGGTTATATTCTTCGGTGCCGCGTTCATCGCAATTGCCCTCGATGAGCAACTTGTCGTTCGCGTTGCCAGCCAGCGCCGAGGCCACGGCGGAAAGATTGGCGTCCTCGCTCTTCTTAATGGCCGCGCTGTCGAACGCAAAATGAATCGTGTTCGCCGCGAGCGCCGCCGGATCTTTAATCATGTTGTCAAACATGTCCGGAGAGGCAGTAGGACCGCCGCCCGGTGCATTATTGTTAGCACCCGGACCGTTATCATTGTTAATAGGCTGGCCGGGCGGCAAGGTGCTTGAATTATTATTATCACTGACCGGAGCCGGCTGCGATCCAGGAATCGGCGTAACTTTCATGGGGGTATGTTTGCAGCCGGTGGTGGCCAGCGTCGCGGCGAGCGCGAGGGCGAGCGGAAAAACAATCTGGTTCATTTTCATAATTTTTATTCGGTTGAATGTATTAGTTAAAATCTTCGGTTAAAATTCTGTGACGAAAAAGAAAATCATTTCGCCCAAGCGGGCTGGGAACTGCTTCCGGTCGCTCGCGCACAATCCTTGCTTTGTTTGGTGAAAACGTCAAGCACAGACAGTATCTGCCGATAGCCCATCGAGCGGTTGAAAACCACCGTCCGCGAGTTCGGTGCCCACGACGGGTTCTGTCCGCCCACCAGCACGCTCGGCGACGCGCCGCCATCCGCCGGCATCACGCAAATGTCGAAGTCGCCCATCTGCGACGTGAACGCAATCCATTTGCCATCCGGCGACCAGTCCGGCTCCGTGGGGTTCGCTGCGCCAGTGGTGTTGAGATATTGCACCGTGCCGCCACCGGCCGGAACTTTCGCGAGCCGGCGACGCCCATTTCTTTCCGTGGCGAAACAAATCCATTGGCCATCCGGCGACCAGCACGGCGACGAATCTTGCACGCCGTAAGTAAGCTGTTTCACATTCGTGCCTTCCGCGCTGCACACCCAGATATTCGCGCTGCCGGATTTGCTCAACACCATCGCAATCTTTGCGCCGTCCGGCGAGACCGCCGCGCTGGTGTTCAAACCGGAATAGGCTGCGATCTTGCGCCGCTGGCCGGTGGTCAGGCTGTGATAGAAAATGTCCGGATTATCCAGCGCGTAGGATGTGTAATACAGCGCCAGCCGCCCCGGTACCCACGCGGGCTTGGCCACGATGGCGTTGTCCGTGGTGATGCGCTGGGCATTGGCACCATCGAAGTCGGAGACGTAGATTTCCCCGGCACCGTAGCCCGACGGCTGCGACTTGAAGGCGATTTTGGTCTGGCCGATGCCTTTCTTGCCGGTAACCGCCTCCACGATGTCGTTCGCGAACGCGTGTGCCTGCCGCCGCAAACTCGCGCCATTGTAGCTGCGCGAGAGCAGCACGCGCTTGGCGAACTTGTCTGTCAGGCTGCCGCTGATGCCGCCCACGTCGCTGCCGCTGACGAGATACTGCGCCGCGTCCGGTGTGACAAAGCTGAAACCCTGCACGGTCAGGTCAAATTTCAAGACCTCCGCGCCCTCGCCGGTAAACCCGCTCAAGGCGATGGGAATGGGTTTGGTCTGGCCAAGCACATTGATTGTGTTTTCAATTTGAATTTCCTGCGCCCGCGCGCCCCTGAGCGCAATGGAGGCAAGGCCGATGGTTAAGAGAGATATAATTATTTTTTTCATCCAAGCATCCGTTTCGCTTTGAGGTTGAAGTTGATTATAAAGGTCCGTTCTTTTTCTTTCGCACCGTCCGGAAACGGTGCGATAAAAGTCACGCGGTCGAGTGTCCGCTGCACACTGGCGTCCACCCGCGTGTCACCCGACGCGTCCAGGATACGCGAAGAAATCACCGTGCCGTCGCTGCCAATGGTCACGCTAATTTTAGTGTTGGCGTCATCGCTGGAAGTATCATCTGGCGGCGTCCACGCCTGCTCATAAACGCTTTTGACAACCGACGCGTAGTTCGCATACGACACGCTGCCGGCACCGGGCATCTCCACCGTGGTGGCAGAGGAAGCATTATCCTTGATGGCGCGGGCGGCAGCAGCAATAGCTTTCGCCCGTCGTCTCTCTTCTTTAGCCGCCTCGCGCGCGTCAGCGTCGCTCGTATCGGGCGTTTCTTTCGGCACAGAGCGTACAACCTGCCTGGTTAAATCCACATTGATTTTGTGCGGCTGAGGCTTGGTCGGTTTTTCCACCGGCATGGTGTCATCCGGAGGAAGTTTTGGCGTCTCCGGGGTAAAAAGTTTTTCCACGCGCTGCACCAAGGTCGGCGTAGGCGGCGTTGGAGTTGGCGGTGCGACCTCGGCTTTCGATTGTGGGGGAGTCGGTGTCGGTTGCGGCTGCGGTGGCGCAGGCGTCGGTTGTGGCTGGGGCGAAACCACCGGCGTGGGAGCAGGCGGCTGCGCGGCCTTGACGCTGCTGTTGAACGCCGCGTCTATGAGATTTGCCGGAATGACGGTAAGCAGTTGCGTTTCATCCGGCTTAGGTCGGCTGGTGAAAAAAGCCGCGCCGAAAAGAATCGTCAGCACCAGCAGCAGATGAAAACCCACGGTGGCGATTAGACATTTCTTTTGCAACCGGTTCATCTTGGCGTCGGGTCGGTGCGCAGTGAGTAGCGCGTGATGCCATATTTCTGGCAACCATCCAGCACTTGCGCCACGAGGTCGTAACGGCAGCCGGAATCGGCTCGAATATAAACAACTAGATTTGGATTCGCGCGGAAACCATTTGCAAGTTGCGAGATGATTTGTGGTAGCGACAGCCGGCGTTTATCCAACGCATAGTAGCCGGTATTGGAAATCTCCACAGTGCGGATGTCGGACTTATCTAATTTCTTCTCGGTCTGACCGCCATGCGGCAGTTTCAAATCAATGCTTTTCTCCAACAGCGGTGTGGTGATGACAAAAATGATGAGCAGCACGAACGCAAGATCCAGCAACGGCGTGATGTTGATGTCGCTCAAAGTCACCAAATGACTGCGTTGGGAGAAACGGCGCATGGAAAATTATTCGTCCTTGAGAAATTCCGTTTCAATCTTGGAGACGAACTCCTGCGCAAAGTTGTCCAACTCGACAGTGAAAGCGCGCAAATTATGGACGAGCCAGTTGTAGCCGAACATTGAAGGGATTGCCACCAACAGTCCGGCGACCGTCGTGACAAGCGCGGCGGAAACACCCGGTGCCATGGCTGCCATCGTCGCGGACCCCTGCTGCGCGATGCCTGCGAACGTACTCATTACGCCCCACACAGTACCGAGCAACCCCATGAATGGCGCGCCGCTTACCGCAATCGCCAGCAAAATCAAACCGGACTCGAGTTTCAAAGATTCTTTCGCAACCACGTTCTCGATGGCGCGCTTGATGTGCTCCATATTTTTGAGCGTGATCTGCTGCTTGGCACGGTCGCCGCCCGACCCGCGCAGACGCGCGTCGAGCTGCGTGCAGCCGGCCTGATAAACGGCGTAGAGCGGACAACCTTCAACCTCCAGCTTACGATCAAACATTTCCAGCACGGCCTTCTGGGCGGTAAATTCCTCGCCGAAGAGGGAATTCAGTTTGCGCGCCCGGCGCATCTGGATGACTTTGGACATCATCACAAACCACGCGGCGATCGAAAAAACGAAGAGCAGCGCGATGATGGCTTTCGCCTCAATGGTCGCGCGGTCCCAGATATAAAGGAGTTCGGTCTGGTTAGAGGCCGCTCCGATTAGTGTAAAAGGCATACCGCTCATAAATTCAAAACTTGGTGGTGAGGAACCGGTTTTAGGCCAAGTGACGGTGCTCGAGCATTTGACCGTCAGGCGAATTATCATGGTCGGCGGCATAAATTGCAAAAACTTTTTGCACGTAAAAATGAATCGCGCTTTGCCCCGCCCTCAAAATCGCATAAAAGAAGCCCATGTCGCAACCGCGCCGCATCGCCCTGCTGCTCGCCGCCGCCACTTTCACACTGTTTATGCCGGTGGCGTGGTTCAGCTTTGTCGTTTATGACGACGGCCTTTACGTCACGGATAATCCCACCGTGCAGGCGGGGGTGACGTGGGCGGGCGTTAAATGGGCATTCACCACAATGGCTGCAAGCAACTGGCATCCACTGACGTGGCTGTCACACATGATTGACTGCAGTATGTTCGGCCTCAACCCCACTGGCCCACACCTCGTCAACGCATTGTTTCATACGGCAAATGTGGTGCTGCTGTTCACCTTGCTCTGCCGGATGACGAAAATGCTTTTGCCATCGGCATTTGTCGCCGCGCTGTTTGCATGGCATCCGATGCACGTCGAATCCGTCGCATGGATTTCTGAACGCAAGGACGTTTTAAGCACATTTTTCGGGCTGCAGGCCATGTTAAATTACACGCGATACGTCGAGGAATCCAAAGCGCAAAATCCAGCCGCTAGAAAATATTTTGCGTGGAGCTTGGCGACCTTTGCGTTGGGCCTGATGGCGAAACCGATGCTCGTCACGCTGCCATGCTTGCTACTAGTGCTCGACTTCTGGCCGCTGCGGCGTATCGAAATTTTCAAATGTTCACGAGCTGACTTCCTCGTGGTTTTGGAAAAGTGGCCGTTCTTTTTTGTGGCAGCGCTTTCGTGCGCTATCACTATACTCGCGCAATCGCAGTCCGACAGCAACGCCGTTGTCTCGCTCGAGACCGCCTCCCTACATTACCGGCTTAAAAGTGTACCATTCGCCTACGCCGAGTATCTTGCCAAAACATTTTGGCCAACCAAGCTCGCCGTTTTTTATCCACTACGCGAAAAAATACCCGCTGCTACCGTCACCATATCGGTAGCGCTGCTGATTTTTATTTCGCTCTTCGCACTGCGACTGCATCGTACGCGGCCATATATACTCGCTGGCTGGCTGTGGTTTATCGGGATGCTGGTACCGGTTATCGGCTTGGTGCAGGTCGGCGACGCCGCCCTCGCCGACCGCTACAGTTATCTGGCATCGGTCGGCCTTTTCATCGCCGTCACTTTAGCCGCGTGCGAGTTCGGTGCGCGGTGTAAAATTCCCGGGCCGGTGCTCGCGGGAATTGCCATTATCATTCTTGCCACCTTTGCCATCACAACAGAAATTCAACTTCACCATTGGCGAAACAGTGTCACCCTTTTCAAGCACGCGCTCGCTGTAACCACGGACAACGACGTCGCCCGAATTGACCTCGGCGTCGGCTTCGAAAAACAAGGGCGGCTCGCTGAAGCTGCCGAGCAATATCGCGCCGCCACCCAACTCGAACCGGATCGTTATCTAGGTTACCATAACCTAGCAAATGCACTCGACCGGCTTGGCCGTTCGGCGGAAGCGTTGGCCGAACATCGCAAGGCAGTGCGTATCAGCCCAGATAAACAGTTTCTACATCACGTTTTGGGACTGTCGCTTGTCACCACTGGCAACGAGCAGGAGGCGCTGAAAGAATTTTCAGAGGCTGCGCAACTGGATCCGCATTATGCCTGGCCGCATTTCGAGACGGCAAAAATTTTCCTGCGACACAATCGTGATGTCGAAGCGATCGACGAGTTGCGCACCGCGCTGCGTATTGACCCCAACAACATTGACATCTTAACCTTCACTGCGCAGGTACTGGCAGCATCGGAAAACCCCGCCACGCGCAATGGGGCTAATGCATTCGCACTCGCGGCCAAGGCCAACCTGCTCACCAGCGGCAGCCGTCCGACCGCGCTGGACGTGCTGGGGATGGCCTGCGCCGAACTGGGGAAATTTGACGATGCCCAAATGGCTGCTCAATCTGCAATTGGAGTAGCCACCGCGCTGAAACAGACGGACCTGAAGCCAATCCAGCAGCGGCTGGAACTCTACAGAAATCATCAGCCATGGCGGGAATCCTTCGGTCCCACCAACACACCACCAAAAAATTAGGCAGCCACGAGCGCGGACAGCGTACGTTTCAATCGCGGTTGCTTAAAAACTTTGGCGGACAAAAAAAATTTGCCAAACCTCGGAAGTTCGAAGATTTGTTCTGGAGGAAAAAATTGCACCAATAGTTTTGTGTTCGTCGCCGTAGCGAAATCCGGCCTAGCCGGCGACATCAAGACTACCTTTGCCCGCGCTCTGAGGTTTTTCGGCAAAGCCGCTAGCGTCAGCAAAATATGGTTCACAGCGCCAAGCCGGTTCTGTGCAACAATGATGGGTGTGGCGCATAAGGCGACTATTAAATCCCGCGAATCAAAATCTTCACCGAGTGGACTCAATAGGCCACCCGCGCCTTCCACTAGCGTCACGTCAGAATTTTTTTGCCACACGCTAATGTGTGCTCGGACGGCAGAAAGTTTCAACTTCTTGTTTTCCAGTTTGGCGGCGTACGCCGGCGCGATAGGCGCGCGGAAATGCCACGGATTGATTTCGTCCAATGTCAACTTACCATCCAGCGCAGCGTGAAGCGCCACGGCATCGTCTCGACCGCCAGAGCAAACCGGTTTGAGCGCGGCGACTTTCACGCCTTGTTCGCGCAGGAATTGCGCAAGCAGCACGGTCAAGACGGTCTTGCCCACGCCGGTATCCGTGCCGGTGATGAAGAAAGTTGGCTTCACTTCGCCGATATGAAAGCGGAATCATCCGTTTTCCGCCATCAAAACAATTTGCCATTGTGCTGCCGGTTATTTATGCTGCACGGCTCGTTTAACCTATAATTTATTGTGAACGTATCTGTTGAAAATTTGGCCCCGTGCAAAAAGCTTGTGCGGGTGGAACTCGACGCAACCGCTGTTGACTCGGCTTTTAATGCTGTTACGAAAGACTATCAGAAGCAGGCCACGCTACCGGGCTTCCGACCAGGCAAGGCACCGCTGCCGATGGTTGTAAAAAAATACGACGCGGAAATCAAGGACGAGGCCAAGCGCAAGCTTATCGGCGACGCCTACCGCAAGGCGATTGACGAGCAAAAACTTCAAGTCGTGGGCTACCCCGACATTGAGGAAGTCCAGTTTGGACGCGGGCAGAGTTTGCAGTTCACCGCCACGGTCGAAACCGCGCCGGATTTTCAGTTGCCGGAATACAAGGGCTTACCCGCCACTCTTGAAACCAAGTCCGTGACGGATGCGGACGTGGAAAAGGCCCTTGATTTACTGCGTGGACAGCATGCTAACTACAATACAGTCGCCCGACCACTCGCTAGCGGTGACATTGCGGTCGTAAATTATACCGGCACCTGCGATGGCAAAATCATCACCGAATTAGCACCAACAGCGAAGGGTTTGACCGAGCAGAAGAATTTCTGGGTGGAAACGACCGAGGGGAAATTCATTCCCGGTTTTGCGGAGCAACTCATCGGCGCCAGCGCTGGCAACAAACGCACGGTTAATATTGATTTTCCAGCGGATTTCGTCACTAAGGAATTGCAAGGAAAGAAGGGTGTATATGAAGTTGAACTTGTTGAGGTGAAGGAAAAATCCCTACCTGCGCTCGACGACGAATTGGCAAAAAAATTTGGTGCTGAAAATTTGGCTGCACTCAAGGTTGGCATTCGCGGCGACTTGGAAAACGAGCTGAAATACTCGCGCTCGAAGAACCTGCGTGGCCAGCTTATCCGCGCCTTGCTAGGTAAGGTGAATTTCGACCTGCCGGAATCGGCGGTCGCCCACGAGACGCGCAATGTCGTTTACGACGTTGTCCGACAGAACACGCAACGCGGCATCGCGCGCGAATTGATTGAAACCCAGAAGGACGAAATTTATGCAATGGCAGCCGGCACCGCCAAAGAGCGCGTCAAACTGGCGTTCGTCGTTGGCCGCATCGCCGAGTTTGAAAAAATCCAAGCCACGCAGGAGGATGTGATTAGGCGCGCACAGAATCTGGCGATGATGTATCAGACTCCCGTCGACCAGTTCATAAAGGATTTGCAAAAGCGAAACGGCATAAACGAGCTTTACGACCAGGTGCTACACGAAAAAGTGCTGGAACTTCTCGAAAGGAACGCCATCATCACTGAGTCCGTACCGACCAAGTAACCTTTCGGTTACTTTCTCGCAGGTGGCGGCGTCTGGTTTGCAAATGAAAAAAATCGGTGCCATCTTGATTCTAGCCGCAGGTCTTGCGGAACTATCTGCGCAGACGAATAATACAACGGCGCGTCCACTGTCGTTGCAAGACTGCTTCGCGGAGGCGTTAAAGCATAACCTCGACGTGCAGATTGAGCAGACCGCGCCACAAATCTCGCTGTACAACTTGCAGGGCGCTTATAGCGGCTATGATCCGCAGTTTACCCTCGGCGGAACCCATTCGTATAATGATTCCGGCGCTTATTTGGATCAAAGCGGGAATCTCACCCTCCCCACGATTGACAATCAAAACAGCTTTAATTCCGGGTTCACCGGCAACACGCCGTGGGGCATGAACTACAATCTCGGCGGCAACATTTCGGAGCAACACGTCAGCAAAACCTTCAGCACCAATTTTCTCACGGGCGACAGTTCTAGCGGTTCCATCGGACTCACCGCGACCCAGCCGTTACTGAAAAATTTCTGGATTGATAACAATCGCCTTACGATTCTCGTCTCCAAGAACCGATTGAAATATTCCGAGCAGGCCCTGCGCCTGCAAATCATCACCACGGTAACGTCCGTGGAGAACGCCTATTACGAGCTCATCTTTGCCCGCGAAAATGTAAAGGTTCAACAGGAAGCGCTGTTGCTGGCGCAAACCCAGCTCGACGATGACAAACGCCGGATGGCCGTCGGGACAGTCGCCGAGCACGGCGGGACAATTGAGCAGGACGAGGCTCAGGTGGCACAAAGCCAAGCCAACCTGATCGCGGCTCAAAATACTCTGTCCGTAGACCAGAATACTTTGAAAAACTTACTCACGGATAATTATCCCCAATGGCACGAGGTGGAAATCGAACCGACCGTAGCGCTAGCGGCAGAACGGCAGTTATTTGACGTTCAGGATAGTTGGAGCAAGGGCATGACTGAAAGGCCGGACTTGTTACAGGCGCGATTGAATGTTGAGCAACAAGGCATCCAATTGAAATTCTACCGCAACCAGCTTTATCCTCAGGTGGATTTGATTGGTAGTTATGGGTTCAACGGCAGTGGCAATGAATATCGGGACTCGTTCAACCAGATTGGCGACACCAGCCGACCATATTATTCCTACGGCGGGCAGCTGACCCTTCCGCTCAGCAATGTTGGTCCACGAAATCAGTTGAAGGCGGGCAAGGCGATGGAAAAACAATTGCTGCTCCAATTGAAGCAGCTTGAGCAAAATGTCATGGTGCAAATTGACAATGCCGTCAAGGCCGCCGAGTCCGCTTGGGAAAGTGCGGATGCCACCCGGCAGCAGCGTATCTACGCTGAGGCTGCGCTCAATGCCGAACAAGGGAAATACGCTGTCGGTAAAAGCACCACCTTCATCGTGCTGCAATTGCAAACCGCTTTAACCACGGCGCGCTCGCAGGAAATCCGCGCGCTGGCCAATTACAATCAGGCGCTCGCCAACCTGGCTGCCGCTGAAGGCAGTTCGCTCCAACGCGACAACCTCACCATTGAGGCGAAGTAACCGGCATGGCTGATGGCGATAACAAAAAATTCCGTATCGGCTCGGTACCGTATCTCAACGCCGCACCGCTTACCCGCGATCTAGACAGCGAACTAGTATTTGCGACGCCTTCCAAGTTAGCCGAAATGCTCCGGCGCGATGAACTAGACGCCGCACTTGTCAGCATAACCGAGGTTCTGCTCAATGACCGCTACGACATTCTCGACGGCGTGGCTATTGGATCACTGGGCGAAGTTTACAGCGTCATTCTCGCGCACAAAAAGCCGCTGGCGGATGTGAAAGAAGTTTTCTGCGATACCGCCTCGCTCACCAGCGTGAACCTGCTGAAAGTTCTGCTCGCAGAAAAATACTTGTTCCCACAATTCAAGCCGCTGGAAAATTATGCCGCCGCGACGGAGAAGGATTTTGTCCTGCTCATTGGCGATCCGGCGATTGAATTTCAGCGCACGCCGCACAGCCATCAGATTTTTGACCTTGGCCTTGCGTGGTCGGAAATGACGAATCTGCCTTTTGTTTATGCAGTCTGGGCACTGCGCCGAGGAATCGAAAACACGGTCTTACGCAGCGAACTGCGTCAGGCCAAGCGCTATGGCATGGAAACTCTGGAACACATCATCCAAATGCGCGCAGAGTTCGACGAAGATTTTCGGCGCGATTATTTCGAGTGGCATATTCAGTACCATCTCGGCGAGGATGAAAAGCGCGCCATCGCAAAATTCTGCGAACTGCTGCGCAAGCACGGCCTTGGCCCGGTGTTTGAGCCGAAGTTTGTGCGTTAAAATTTCGTCAGCTTTTCCAGCTCTTTCATACGCTTCTGAATGTCCGCACGTTTGGCTTTCGTGGTGGCATTGAGGCCAAAACCTTCGCAGCAGAACGACGCAGTGACGCTGCCATAGACCATCGCGCGGCGGATGTTCGCATCAATTGAGCCTTTGGCGGTGGCGAGATAGCCCATCATGCCGCCGACAAATGAATCACCCGCGCCAGTCGGATCCTCGACGGTATGCAGCGGATACGCCGGACAGATAAAAACGCCTTTCGGGCCAGAAAGGATTGAGCCATGGGACCCCTTTTTGATGATGACGTACTTCGGGCCAAGCTTGTGAATTCTCTTAAACGCCACGAAAATGTTGTCTTCCTTCGTGAGCAGCTCCGCCTCGCTATCGTTGAGCACGAAGCCATCCACGCGCTTTAACAATTTCAGCAATTCACCGAGGGCGATGTTTAGCCACAGGTCCATCGAGTCGGCGACGACGAATTTAGGCTTCTTCAACTGGTCAAGCACGGAGAGCTGAAGCGCTGGCGCGATGTTACCGAGCAACACGAACGCCGCATTTTGATACGCTGCCGGCAGCTTGGGTTGAAACGTCTCAATGACCCCTAACTCCGTGGCCAGCGTCCGGCGATTGTTCATATTGACCTCGTATTCACCCGACCAATGGAAGGTTTTGCCGGGCAAAATCTGCAGGCCAGCAAGGTCAATCTTGTGTTTGCGATAAAGCTGGATGTATTTCTTGGGAAAATCTTCGCCGACGCCACCAACCAATTTCACGGGCGAGAAAAAACTCGCCGCGACCGCCGCATGGCTGGCCGAGCCGCCAAGCAGTCGCGGGTTTTCCTTGGTGGGGGTTTTGATGGAATCAAGGGCGGTGGTGCCGACAATTAGAACGCTCATGTTTATTTAGTAATTAGGAGATAGAAGTTGGGAATTGGTAATATAGTTGGCTGGTTATTTATTCTGGATCAATTCAATTTCGTAGCCTTCGGGCGCGTCAATGAAGGCGAACGTCGTGCCGCTAGAACTGGTCGTCGGACCGTCGGAGTATTTCAAACCATGCGCAGCGAGGTTCTGGCCGAAGGCTTCAAGACTGTCCACCTCGAACGCGAGGTGTGTCAAATCGGGCTGCACTTGCACCGGACCGCTACCGGGGAAATAAGTAATTTCAATCAACTCCTCGCTGCCGGGCGTCTTTAGGAAAACCAGCTCTGAGCCGCGCGGCGATTTATGCCGCTTGATTTCCTCGAGACCGAGGATTTCGCGATAAAACGTAACCGTGCGTTCCAAATCGTTCACGCGGTAGCGAGTGTGCAGCAGTTTTGTGACTTTGCTCATGCGCGAAAATTTAGCGGGATTTTAGACAGGCGCAATTTTTCATTTCGCGCCGCATCTTTCTGCGGCATCATGTTTGCATGGGCAAACGACGAGAAGCGCGCGAGCGTGCGGTGCAATTCCTGTTTCAGCATGACCTGAACCCGCCAGAAAACCTTGAACTTGAGTTGGCGACGTTCTGGAACTCCCAGCGCGCAGCCGCCATCGAGGACGAAAAATCCGGCCACGCCAAGTGGGGCGAAGTCACCGAACTGCCGCCGCCCACGGCTGAGGAGGCGGAGATGCGCCTGTTCGCCGAACCGCTCATCCGCGGCACGCTGGAACACCGCGATGCGATTGATGAAAAAATCAAGAGCCACGCACGGAACTGGGATTTCCACCGCATCGCTGCCGTGGACCGCAATATCATGCGCCTCGCGATTTACGAAATGCTGCATCGCCAGGACATCCCGCCCGTCGTTAGCATCAATGAGGCCGTAGACATTGCAAAAAAGTTTTCCACGGAGGATAGCGGCAAATTTGTCAACGGCATCCTCGACAAAATTCGCGGCGAAATTCTCCGTCCGGCGCGTAACGTGAAATGAAGTTTGCTGACCTCCATCTCCACACGCAGTTTTCCGATGGCACATTCACGCCGGAGGAATTGGTGTTGCGCGCACAAAACGTTGGCCTCGCGTGCATCGCCTTGACCGACCACGACACCGTCGAGGGCTGCGCTCGCGCGGCGGCAGCCTGCGCGAATGTGAAGATGGAATTCATCTCCGGCGCGGAATTGACGGCGGAACACGAAGACACTGAAGTTCACATCCTCGGCTATTTCCTCGACCCACAAAATCGTGTGCTGCTCAACCGGATTGCCAAATTCCAAGCCGATCGCCAGAACCGCATCAATGAAATGTGCGCCGCGCTAAACAAGCTTGGCATCCCGCTTAAGGCGGAAGCCGTGTTCGCACTGGCCAATTGCAAGTCGCCCGGCCGCCCGCACGTCGCCCGTGCGCTCGTGAAGGAAAAGCTCATTGATAACCTTGATGATGCCTTTGAAAAATATCTCAAAAAAGGCCGCTCCGCGTGGGTGCCTAAGACCAAGATGTCCGCGTTGGAAGGTGTCGAACTAATTCATCAGGCGGGCGGTCTGGCGGTGATGGCGCATCCTGGATTGAACCGTACCGACGACATCATTCCCGACCTCGTGGATGCCGGGCTGGACGGCATTGAATGTTTTCACACCAAGCATTCCACCGTGATGGCTGAGCGCTATTTGGAAATTGCGGAGAAATATAATCTGCTCGTGACCGGCGGCAGCGACTGTCATGGGTTTAGTAAAAAGGCTCCGCTCATCGGCACCATGAAGCTGCCTTACGAACACGTGGAACGACTTTACGCCGCGAAGAAAGCTGCGGATGCCAAACGTCAGGCGGTCGCGGCAAAATAACTTCTTCCTTCTGCATTCTTAATTCTGCCTTTAGCCATGGGACTCTTCGCTAAATTCAAAGCCGGTCTGGCCAAGACCCACGCCAAGCTCACGCACGAACTCAAGCGCATCGTCACGCGTTCGCCGAAGCTGACCGCCGAGTCGCTCGAAGAGATCGAGCACGCGCTCATCGCCGCCGATTTGGGCATCGCGATGACCACGCAGATTGTTGCGGCGGTAAAACTGGCTTACGAAACCCAAGGCACTGCGGGGCTGGATTATCTGGCCATAGCGCGGGCAGAAATTGAGAAAAGTCTTTCGAGTAATCAGCCGGATTTAATCAAAGTCGCGCACGGTACCACCATCGTCTCCATCGTCGGCGTAAATGGCACCGGCAAAACCACGACCAGCGCCAAGCTCGCGCATTATTTTCAGGCGCAGCAGAAATCCGTGCTGCTGGCCGCGTGCGACACCTTTCGGGCGGCGGCGATTGAGCAGCTCAAATTGTGGGGCAAGCGCCTCGAAGTCGATGTCATCGCAAGCGGCTACGGCGCGGACGCGGCCTCCGTGGCGCATGACGCCGTCACCGCCGCGCTGGCGCGCAAAGCGGATTATCTCTTCATCGACACGGCGGGCCGTTTGCATACCAAACACAACTTGATGCAGGAATTGCAGAAACTGCATCGGGTCATTGGCAAACAGCTTGCGGGCGCGCCGCATGAGGTGTTGCTGGTCCTCGACGGCAGCACGGGCATGAACGCTCTGAATCAGGCGCGGGAATTTCACAAAGCCGTGCCGCTGACCGGCCTGATCGTGACCAAACTGGATGGCACGAGCAAAGGTGGCATAGTGGTGGCGATCCAGAAGGAACTCGGGCTGCCCATCAAATTCATCGGCCTCGGCGAGCAGCCGGACGATTTGCAGCCCTTCGACGCGAAACAATTCGCGGCGGCGCTGTTTGAGGAATAAAGCGCAGCCGGAGTCCGTTACTTTTCTAAACAACTTCACTGATACTTTGGGGATTGAGCCTAATTACCCGTCGGCTGGCGATAATTGACCACGAAACTTCTAAAATAGGGCGCTTGCCTAATAAAATGCTACGGGGGAAGGCCTAAAAGCCTCGGGGGAGAGCACCAAAACTTCGGGGGAAAGGGATAATTGCCCGAGGGAAAGGGTGCGAACTCCGGGGGAACACCCGAATTTGCGAAAAGAACGCCTTTAGGTATGCCGGAACCCCATCCGCTTTCGCCTTTTCTTTCAACGGCGAGCATTTAGGCTTTTGGCATGAGTCATTTGTCACGCGCCATTGAAGATTCCGTAGTCACGCTGCGTGGGTTGTCCTCGCTAGAGGCACCGCTGGAATGCGCGGCGCAGCTCGTCCTGCGTTCGCTCACCGGTGGTCACAAGCTGCTGGTCTGCGGGAATGGCGGCAGCGCGTCAGACGCCACGCATCTGGCCACGGAATTTCTCTGCCGCTTCATGGGTGACCGCCGCCCCTACCCCGCCATCTCGCTCACGGCCAATGGCGAATTCATGACGGCCGTGTGCAATGATTATCACGCTGACGAAATCTTCGCGCGTCAGGTCTGGGGTCTCGCGAAACCGGGCGATGTGCTCATCGGCATCACGACGAGCGGCAAATCTAAAAATATTTTGCGCGCATTAGAAGAGGCCAAGCGCAAAGGCGTCGAGAGTATTGCCATCCTCGGTCGCGACGGCGGTTTCACGAAGGGCGTGGCGACCATTGACCTGATCGTGTCGGGCACAGTGACAGCGCGGATTCAGGAGGCGCAAAAGGTTTTGTTCCACGCGCTCTGCGAAATGGTCGAGGAGAAGCTGCCCCGCGAATGAAGCAGTGAGAATGCCGAATGCTGAATGCTGAAGTTAGAAACCAATCGTACTAAGCTGGGAAAAGACTTCTGCATTCGGCATTCTTCCTTCTGCCTTCAATAATAATCTGGTTCGTTCCCAGCCTTCCACTTGATGTTGCAACCGATACTGGCGACTTGAAATTCCGAGGTGTTTTTTCCTGTTATCACGGCGTCCAGCGCGGCGCGTAAATCTTTTCCCGTAACTGCAATGCCATTGCCCGGGCGGCTCGCATCAAACTGGCCGCGATAAACCAGGCGGCGGCTCCGATCAAATAGATAAATATCCGGGGTGCAGGCGGCGCGATAGGCTTTGGCGATGGCCTGCGTCTCGTCGTAAAGATACGGGAAAACGTACCCGGCGGATTTCACTTCGTCCTTCATCTTGGCCGGGCTATCGGCGGGATAATTCTTGGCGTCGTTTGAGTTGATGCCGACGATGCCCACGCAGCGCGGCGTGTAATCACGCGCGAGCTGGGCGAGGCCGGCGCGAATGTGGACGACGTAAGGACAATGGTTGCATATGAAAATCACGGCGAGCGCGGTCTTGTCCTTGAAATCGGCAAGCGAGACGATTTTGCCGTTGGTGTCGGGCAACTTAAAATCGGGCGCGCTCATACCGAGCGGCAGCATCGTGGAAGGTGTCAGAGCCATGACGAAAATATAGGTTCATTATCCAAAGTCTAAAGTCCAAAGTTTTTTGATTTGCGCCAGTGATGTGGACTGTAAAAAAGCTCGTAAATCGTAAATCGTAAATCGTAAATTGAAGCAGATGGCCAAGAACATAGTGTATTTTGATTTGGAAACACAGAAGTCCGCCGACGAGGTTGGCGGCTGGGGCAATATTTCCAAGATGGGCATGAGCATCGGCGTGACTTACAGTACGGCACGCGGCGAATATAAAATCTATGGCGAGGCGCAGGTGAATGATTTGATTGCGGAACTGCAACGCGCCGACCTGATTGTCGGATTCAACAACCTACGGTTTGATTACGAGGTATTGCACGGTTATTCCGCGCTGGACCTGACACAGTTGCCCACACTCGATATGCTTGTGGTCTTGAACGAAAAGCTTGGCCACCGGCTCTCTCTCGATTCCATCGCCACGGCGACGTTCGGCGTTGAGAAAACGGCGGAGGGCTTGCAGGCGATCGAATGGTTCAAGCAAGGCAAGCTGGTTGAGATTGCGGAATATTGCTGCTACGATGTGAAAATAACCAAGCTCGTCCACGAATACGGCGCGCAACACAGGCAACTTCATTACACCAACCGCTTTGGCAAAAAACTGACCGTACCGGTAAGTTGGTAATTTATTCTACTTCCGTCGCCTTCAATTCCAAAACGGCGGTGTGCAGTTGTTTCGCGAGTTCCTTGCGGTCGTCGGTCGTGCGGTTGAATTTTCCAAACCGCAGCGAGGCGCGAACAGATTTTTTGCCCAGCAGGTTCATTAGATGCGGAAAAAATGTGTGGTTGCCCCAGTAGCAAACCTCCGTTTTGGGGTCGCCATCATCAATTTCGTATTGGATACACGCAATGGAAATCATATGGCCACCGCGCAAAGCCGGTTCGAGCAACGGGGCGCGGAAGGGCAGAACGGTTTCGCCATTGGAACTTGTGCCTTCGGGGAAAATCACCACTAGCGCGCCGGCCGTCAATGCTTTATCAATCTCATCATTCACCTCGCCGACCTGCGTGCGGCGCTCACGCTGGATAAAAATGGTTCCGCCCATCTTTGCGAGCAGACCGAACACCGGCCAATTTTGCACCTCCGCTTTGGACACAAAGACCGTCGGCGCGACGGAGCAAATCACCACGATGTCGAGGTAACTTAAGTGGTTTGAGACGAGCAGGCCGCTCTTTGGAATCTCGCCAGAAACCTTGGCAAAACCCCCGAAAATCTTAAGGTGGGAGCACGCTGCGCGATGCATCCAATCGGCTCGGGCGGAGCGCAGGTCTTGGGGGGCGTTCAGTACGACGTCAAATAAATAGTCAAAGAGCGCAGCCGTGACTTCATACGCCAGCCAAACAAGCCTGCCCGCAACACGGAATGTCATGGGCGGATTTCAAACGTGAATCGCCGCAAGGTCAACCGAGAAATCGCTCGCGAGCTGATGACGACAGGGTCTCCAAATCAAGGAGTGTGAGAAAATCGATTGTGCCAAACTGCCGGTCGAGCGCAGGGGCACCACAGATTTTTGCACCAAGCGTTAAATAGGCGCGGAGCAGTTTTGGAATTTTAACATCTTCTACCGACAGCCGGTCAAGCGGACATTCAAATGCCGCCGTCGGATATGTGCGCCACGACTGGTCAGCCAGATAATTCTTACGAGACAGTTCAGTGTAAGCCGAGGCACCCACCGTCGCGTCCTGCGATGTCAGCGAACTGCAGCCTATCAGATAGCGTGCACCACGATCTTTGGCATAATCTGCAATACCTTTCCAAAGCAATCCTAGAACGATGAGGTTGCGGTGCTGGCGATGCACGCATGCGCGGCCAAGCTCAATAATCTCATTTCGCTTTGGCTCGAATACGGTGAAGTCAAATTCCTGCGCGGAATAATAACCCAAATTTTGGGCCGCGCTGGCACCTGTCTGCAGGCGATAGGTTCCAACAATCTGCTGGGTGCCCAAATGCTCTACAATCAGATGGTCACAGACCGCATCAAATGGGTCGGCATCAAGGCCGGTCGCGTAGGATTGCGCCAGCCCCTCATTCAATTCGAGGTTGAATACCTGAAAGCGTAGTTCTTGAGCGGCCTGTATTTCAATCGGGCGTACTGCAATACGTGCAACGTATTGCTCGGATGAGCCGACCAACAGCCGGATGGATTCGGGTGTCTGATTCACGAAGATAATCTGGCAAAACTAAATTACGAAGGCATGACAATCAGGTTACGTTTTAGCGACGCACGGCAAGGAATTTCTCGACGTATTTGCCGAGCAAATCGGCCTCTAGGTTGACCACATCGCCAACTTTACGTTCGCGCAAAACCGTCACTTCAAACGTGTGTGGGATAATCCAGATGCTGAAATTTTTCTTGTTAACGGTTGCAACTGTTAAACTGATGCCATCCACCGCCACCGAGCCTTTGAACACGAGATAGCGCATCACATCTACCGACGCGGCGATGTCGAGAACATGATCCTTGCCCGCGCGCTCCCACCGGATGATTTTGCCAATACCGTCCACATGACCAGTCACGAAATGCCCCCCCAAATCGCCGTTAGCGCGTAGCGAACGTTCGAGGTTCACGAGCGAACCAATTCTAGCGAACTGAAAATTTGTTCGCAGCCAGGTTTCTTGCAGCAAGTCAAATTTTAATAATTTCGAGTTGCCGCAGGGCGAAATCTTTACCGCCGTGAGACAGCAACCGTTGACCGCCAGGCTGTCGCCAACCTTCACGCCGCGCCCGCAGACTTTGGCACGCACGGTCATTTCAATAGTTTTTTTTGTCGGCGTAATTTCTTCAACAACGCCTACCTCTTCAACAATACCTGTGAACATAAAATGAATTAGTAATCAAACCACCCGCGCGGTTAGTAATAAGTCTGCGCCCAGGCTTCGCCATTCGACATCTCGAAGCATAACAGCTGCATTTATTTTTTTTGCACCTTCGCCTGCTACGGCTTTATACGAATCATGGCCTCCCAAAATCTTAGGCGCGTAAAAAAACGCGATTCGTTGCGCCAGCCCACCAAGTAAGAACGAGGCGTTCACCTCAGCACCACCTTCCACCAATAGACTGGTAACATTTTGCGCACCAAGTTTTTTTATCAACCAATGTAAATCAATTTCTGACTTTAATACCGGCGCGATGATGACATTTACCTTTTGCGCCAAAGACCCAACTCGTTTCGCTGGCGCCCACCGGCTGACGACAACGGTCGTCAATGCCGCGAATTCGTCATTTACGACTTTAGCCGTCAAAGGCGTTCTCGCTCGCGAATCCAAAATAATACGCTGTATAGGTTTCGCCATCGAATTTCTAACCGTAAGGTTCGAATCATCTGCCAAAATTGTATTTATGCCGACGAGAATGGCGTCACTAGCATGCCGGAGTTTCATGCCATAAGCCCGGGCTTTTTCGCCGGTAATCCACTTGGACTCACCTCGAGACGTTGCTGTTTTTCCGTCCAGAGTCATCGCAGCTTTAACTATGACGAACGGAGTATGCTGTAATATCCAGTGGTTAAACACTTCGTTCAATTTCACACACTCATCACTTAATATATCCGTTATGACTTCAATACCAGCGCAACGTAAAATCTTAAAGCCTTTACCCGAGTGTCGTGGGTTCGGATCGGTCGCGCCAACAACTATTCTTTTTATACCCGCTAAAATGATTGCGTCCGTACATGGCGGCGTACGGCCAAGCGTGCAACATGGTTCAAGCGTCACGTAAAGAGTTGAGCCACGAGGAGCATGGCCTTTTTTTTGCGCGTCGCGAAGCGCCTCTATTTCTGCATGTGGTTCGCCCGCTCGCCGATGCCATCCACGGCCAATGATTCTTTTACCCTTCACCAATAACGCACCAACCATTGGGTTTGGGGAAGTCGTGCCTTGACCCTGCCGCGCCAGCCGCAGGGCTACGCGCATGAAGGTAGCGTCATCCATTGTTTGCCCCCCCGCAGCCTCAGAGTTTGCCCTTGGTGCTGGGCAATAGGCCAGCTATGCGCGTATCGTAACGGCGCGCGGCGTCCACCGCGCGCGCAAACGCCTTGAAGAGTGCTTCAACAATGTGGTGTGGCTCGTCGCCGTATAGAAGTTCGAGATGGAGGTTACACCGTGCCTCATTAGCGAAACTCTGGAAAAATTCCCGAGCAAGTCCAAACCGGAATACGCTTGAAATATCCTGGTTTTTTTCTGCATCGGTAATTTTTTTTTGCGAAAATTGGTTCAATCCGCGCCAAACCAAAAATGGCCGACCGCTGAAGTCTATAACACAACGAGCCAGACATTCATCCATCGGCACAAAAGCTTCGCCGGTAAAGGGATTTTTTGGATGGAAGCCATGGCCATAACGACGGATGCCTCGTTTGTCGCCTAGCGCGACGGCAACGGCCTGCCCAAGCGCAATGCCACAATCCTCCACTGTGTGATGAGCGTCCACGTCCAAGTCGCCATTACAACGCAAATACAAGTCCACCGTCGCGTGCTTTGCAAATAGAGTTAACATATGATCCAAGAAAGGGATGCCGGTTTTTACAGCAGATTTCCCCCTGCCATCGAGATTGAGGCGGAGGGAAATTTGCGTTTCCAACGTATGGCGTCTAATTTTTGCTAAGCGCGCTTTCATCAAGCAAATTAAAGCAGAGCGGCAGTGGAAAGACCAAGCGGAATTGCGCAATCAGTATAGTTTTGGCGGTGTGTCTGAGATTAGTATGCCAATTTTTTTACGTACGGCGTTAATGCGTAACTGCAAGATTGCTGGAGCGGTGGAAACTTTTTGCGCGGCCGAATACCAGTTCAAAGCTTCCGGTAGGTTGCCTGCATCTTCTTCCAGCTTGCCGAGATGCGTAGCAATCTGCTCAAAGATTATTCGGTTGTCCTTTTGCTCATCTGAACCAATTTTCAGCCATTTGCGGATAGCGGCATTCCAAACATTCCGCGCCCGGTCAGTGTCATGATAACTTTCGTCGTAAAGTCGGCCTAGTTCGAAGAGAATATCATAGCTGTCGGGGCAGTTGCGAAGACCTTCGTACAATATGGCCTCTGCTTCAGCAACCTTGTGCATACGCAGCCGTAACCAGTAAGCGGTAACGGTGTAGGTTTGTACATTGTCGGGATCTAGGTCGGCAGACAGCTTTAGCCATGGTAGGATTTCCCGAACATTTTCGCTGCCACCCAAATCATCCGCCGGCCCGCCTTCGTCAAGATGTGTATGTCGGTCGGGGAAAAAGTGTCGACCAAAGGCATCTATCCAGTCACGCGTCGGACCCAGAAACCCCTCTTCGTCGCCTTTGTTCTTGCTGTTAACGGCACCCGTGTCCTCAGCCATGTGCGCTGTCTGGAAGGCGGCTTTATCGTCGAACATAGTGGGGTAATAGCCGCTATGATAATATGCATCAGCCTTGACGTAAAATGACTGCGCGAACATCCGACGACCCTCGCCGAGGACTACGTTAAAAATATCGCCAGTCATTCGGCTGCCACGCCATACCTCAAACTGCGGTTGTAAATGGGCGGCGAGGCCAAAACAGGAAATTAAAAGAGCTGCCAGAAGCAAAATAATTGTGCGCGAGGAATTCACTTTTCAATTTACCGCTTTTCGACGGAAAACGAGGCAGGCACAGGTGAGAAACACCCCCGTATAGCCAAGTGCGTAAATCAGTCCGAGAGAAAAATATGACCAAGGAATCAACGGCCAGTTGTGGATTACTAGGTCACGTACGTCGAATAACTCTAGGTGAGGAATTGCATAATAAACAGCATAAACTACAGTGCGAACTGGTTCATGCATCGTAAGCGCAACTTGATTGAGGTGTCGACCGACAAACAATATGCCGCCAACAACTATAAAAGTAATCGTGTTGTTGGATGATGGTGCGGCGAAAACCAGCGAACCGAGCAGCGCCATAGCCACGACGATGCCGAGCATGAACCAGTGAAGCACGGCAGCTTGGAAATAATCCAGCAGCGGCCATTGATGTTCGCGGGTGGCTGCCAACGCGCCAAAGAAAACGTAGAAGCAAATCAGCGTCAGCCCACAGGCAAGCCAGCAGCCAAGAAATTTTCCAAAGATGAGCTGTGGCCGCGTGAGCGGCTTGGCGAGGAGCGGAAGCAGCGTGCGGTTTTCGCGTTCAGCCGGAATCTGCCTTGCGGTGGTGGTGACGGCGATGACGAGCGAGGAGATCCAAACTAGCAGCAAACAGATTTCCTTAAGATAACGAACGATTTTGGCGTCATTGAAAATGTTAACCGATGCCATTACGAGGCAAATTAGTATGGTCACAATGAACAGGACGTAAAAATCCTTCCGCCGATAGAGCTCCTTAATAACGATGCCAGCGACGGCTAAAATGTTCTTCATGACGCAGGTTGAGTTTTAACTCCGATGATTTCAAGGAATGCCTTTTCCAGACTTGCATGTTGACCGGTTATATCATGGACATTGCCAACGGCCTTGAGTTCGCCTTGATGTATAATTGCGACGCGGTCGCAGACAGTCTCAACCTCACCCAGTTCGTGTGATGAGAAGAAAACTGTTTTACCCTCGTCCTTTAAGCGCTGAATGATTTCGCGGACTTTCATGCGCCCCAGTGGGTCGAGCCCGCTTGTTGGTTCGTCAAGAATAAGCAAGTCGGGATTGTTGATAAGCGCCTGTGCGAGACCAACACGCTGCTGCATCCCTTTGGAGTAAGATTTTATCGGACGCTTGCGGGCATGTTCGAGTTCAACTAGTTTCATCAACTGATCAATTCGCTTATCCGTCTCCCCGCGTGACAACCCGAATATTTTGGCGTAATAACGGAGCAGTTCCTCGGCCGTGAGAAATTTGTAGTAATAAGTCAACTCTGGCAGATAGCCGATGCGCTGGCGCGCAATGGGCTGGCGAACATCAATGCTAAAAAGGCTGGCCTCGCCGCTCGTGGGCGGAACGAAGCCAAGCAGAACATTCATAGTGGTGGTCTTACCGGCCCCGTTGGGTCCTAGAAAGCCAAAGACTTCGCCAGCACGGACTTCGAGGTCGAGGCCGGCGAGAGCGACCTTGGTAACTTGGCGCATTTCACGACTGCGAAATTCGACGCGCAGTTTCTGGGTTTTAAGGATGGTACTCATGAATTTTGCGCAAAATATTTGCTCCAACAATAAATTAACAGCAAATCGCGCTGACAATAAAAAACGCTCACTTTAACCGCAACAAAATTCACTACTTGCAGAAGACTTCACGCCAAGGCTGTTGTTTTTGATAAAGTTCTAGTCGTTGCTGCATAATGGCGGCATCTTCTTTCTGCCCATCAGCCCGGGCAATTTTCACGGCCCGCTGTTCGGCTTGGAGAGCCTCATCAAAACGACCGACCTCTGCTAACGCCATGGCCAAAGTATCCAGTATGACCGGCTGGGCAGCACTGGTCAACGAGGCAGCTCTGCCAGCATAAATCAGCGCCTGTACGCCATTGCGGGTCGAAGCATTTTCACCTGCCGCCAACACGCGAGCAGTGTATATAAGCATTTGGAAATTATCGGGCTCGATTTGAAGGGCTTTATTCAACTTTTCCACTGCTTCAAAATCGTGGCCTTGACGAAGCAATAATCGGCCTTTCTGAAAAAAAGCAGGTGCATAGTTAGGATTCAATTTAAGCGCCTCGTCAAAATGGCTAAATGCCTCGTCTGTACGTCCCAGTTCAGCTAGGATTATCCCTAGACTGTCGTGGTGTTCAGGAGACTTTGGATTTAACTGCAGCGCCACTTCACAGTATGCCAGAGCGTCTGCCGGTTTGCCTTGGTCGCTCAATATGCGGCCAATGTTATTGTAGGCTTCTTCTCGACCCGGAGCCAATTGCAATACCGCCTGATATTCAGACAAGGCTTCTCTCTGCCGGTTTTGATCCTGATAAGCCGCGCCCAGATTGAGATGCGCTAAGTCATTGTCCTTGGTCACTGCGAGAGCGTGGGTAAACAGCATTTCACTATCGCGCCAATAACCCAACTGCTTTTCCGTTTGAAGCAGGCACATGGCCAGTAGCAGACCAGCCGGAAGGCCAAGGCAGCGCGACGGCAAGCGCTTCTGCCCAGCAAAATCATCAATCAGAAAAGTTGCGGCGATAAAAATTCCAATTAGTGGAAAATAGGTGTAACGATCGGCCATTGCCTGATCCCCCACCTGCACGAACCCGATGACTGGTACAAGTGTTCCCAAATACCACAACCAGCCCACCACCAAATATGGGCGGTGCCGCTGGCTCCAGACTAAAATTGAAATAGCCGCCAAAATTGCTGACGCAAGAAAGACTTCCCAGAAAGGAATCTGTTTGGGCAACGGATAAAAAACCGAAAGGCTCGTCGGCCAGAATGTTTTCCATAAATATTCGGCATAGGCCGTGACGACATTTTCCAACCGCTGCCCTAACGTGACACGTTTCAAGGTAACCATAGCCTGACCCTTTTGAGCAATGACGGTGATAATACAGGCGAAGATGGTCATTAAAAAAAACGGCCATTTTTCAGTTAGTAGGCGTTTCAAATTCTGAATCTGAAGTTTTGAAAATGAGATTCTATCGAGCGGCCAATAATCCAAGAGCCATAAGACAAAGGGTAGAGTAACTATCATCGGCTTCGCCATCAGTCCAAATGCAAAAAACATCAGACTCCACATGAAATATATTTTAGACTTTGAACTGTTAACTTTGAGTTCCTCTACATAACGGGCGTAAGCCAGTATGGCCAGGAGCGCAAAAAAAGTGCTAAGAACATCCTTCCGCTCGGATACCCATGCGACTGATTCGACGTGCAATGGATGCCAGGAAAATAGCGCAGCAACAAATGCAGATTGCCATAGTCTGCTCGTCAATCGCGACAAAAGGATGAAAAGTAGCATGGCATTGAAAGCATGTATCAGGACACTGATGAGGTGATGCCCGCCGGCGTTAAGACGGAAGATTTCGCAGTCGGCCATGTGTGACAACCAAGTAAGCGGATGCCAGTTGCTAACATTGATTTTCGTGAACGCCCATTTAACACCTTCCCACGTCAACCCTTTCTGCACTACCAGGTTTTGCGTGACGTATAAATCGTCATCATAGTTCACAAACCCATTCCAAGTGGATGGCCAGAATACCAGAATCGTGGCTAGGGCCAACAACAAGCCGAGAATACGGTGACGTGACATCCAAGGGTTTTTATCCAATTTCCCATCCACGTGAAAGTAAAAAGGCCCGGGCATTCGCCCGAGCCGTGGTGAAAAACAATTATTTGATACTTTTGATTACTGGAGCGCGTGCGGCGGGGTGAGTGTGCTCAGGGTACAGGTCGGGTTCGTACCAACCGCAGCATCCGCATAGGTGCCGCCTGCTGGGCATTGCGGGATGCTGGCATTTGAGTTCAGCTTAATGTAAGGGATCAGGTCGGTAGGATAGTTGATGGGGGTGATTGGGCCCCTCTGAACTAGGCCATTGAGGATGGGATGGTTTTCGGGTAACGAAAAGAAAACCATCATGAAGAAGACACATCATACGACGGAGCAAATCATCCGCATCCTGCGGGAGGCGGAGACCAGCGGGCAGA
>CAIPKV010000035.1 GCA_903865745.1 uncultured Verrucomicrobia subdivision 3 bacterium
CGCCAGGGGTCGCCGCAGCACGCTTTGGGGCGTTCCCTGCACGGAAGGTCACGTTCCCTCCACGCAATGCGACGTTTCCTCCACGCTTTATGACAAACACTGGACGATTTGTGACGGCATTTGTTGGTTTTGTTGGCAATTTCGCACTTTCTGGCATTTTAGCGGGTTCAATCATGGCTTGCCCCCTTACCGGCGACAGAATTCAACGCCAAGACGCTAAGAAGCCAAAGCGCCAAGGAATTTCAAAAATTAGTTTAACCCGGCGCCTTCGGGTCTCTGCGCCTTGGCGTTAAACTTCTAGCCCCCTGCGGACGGGTTTTGGTGATTCGGTTGCAGCTAAACCGGTTTATTTTTTGGTGGCCGGAGGCTTGGACTCGGGCAAAAGACGTTTTTTCGATGGTTTCACCCTTTAGACACAGGGGTGGTAATGGCCGCTAATAGTCATTGTAACCGCCGCCTGTACTTGTCGCCGCCCCTTCCCATCGCGTGCTGGTGTGTTAAGGTCGTCTCAACCGATGATGTTGATTACGGGAATCTCAGGGTTGAGGACGCGACGATCTCAAAGGGAAACAAAGTAGTAATAAATAGTCCTATGAAAAAACAACACCTCCTCAGAGACAGTGCCAAAATGGCCGAGCCGTTGCTCGGACCGTTCCTAGCGAACGTTGGCAATAACCTCGAAACGCTGGCCTTCTTCCTTACGCTGCTCGCCATGGGCACCGCGCTGAAGCTCAAGGCGCAGGAATTTATTGATGCCGAAACCGCTTGCCAGGACGGCACGGCCACGGACACTCAACACAAAAAAACCGTAAAGGCGGCTTTGCTCGTCATGGCCGATGAAGCGGCGGATGCGGTGGAGAAACTAGCGAACGGCAATGTGGAAATCCTGACGGCCTCCGGATTCCATCTTACCAGTCCCGGTGGCGTGAGTCCCACACCCGTCGGCACGGTGGCCCTCGCATCGTTTGCGAACGAAGTGACCACGAAGATTCGCCTGAACCTGACCGTCACCGGCAACGTGCGGGCGGTCATTGTGGAGCGCCTGAATCCAGACGGCTCTTGGACGAAGGTGGGTGTTTACACCGACCTGAACGACGTCGTGGTGGATAAACTCATCCCGGGTTCATCGAACACCTTCCGCGTCTGCGGCATGGCGGCGGGCAACCAGACCAGCGAATACAGCGTGCCCATGACCGGCTTCTGCACCTAGACGGGTGGCGAGTTGACGGTTGAGAGTTGAGAGACCAACAGCGGCGCAGGCATAAGCTTGCGCCGTTTTGGTTTTATTATTTGGACAGATGACTGAATGGGTGAGGTAGTAGCCGGTGTGGGCGTTGGCGTTGGTGCGATCGCTTGCCCTGAAATGGGAGCCGTCGGGATGGCGGTTTTTACGATAAAAACGCTTAAAATCGTGATATTTATCCTTTTCCCTAGGGTAGGTAGTCAAGTAGCGACCGTTTGTGGCTTTGTCAAAGTCCATGCACCGGTGAGATAATTCAGGGTAATGGCTGGACTCTTTATAAAATGATTTTGGCTCGCGTGTCGGGAAAAAAGCATTAAATTATTTACGCGCATAAATACGAAATACCCGCGCAACAGCATAATGAATTTTGTCTCGTCAACCAAAGCACCAGAACGTGTCGGCAATCAAACATGAAACCAACCCATTCAATCATAATTAAATCGCAAAGCGGCTTTATGCTTCAAGTGCCACTTGAAAAAAGTGGCGACCGCGAAGCTGGAACAATTTTCATTGACGACATTCCGTATCACATTGAACGGATGCCAAAGAATATGATGTGCAGAGAATATAAAGTTGATTCCGATGCCGACTATGTTCCGCAGACGGATAATTCGAATCGCTGCGTCGTGGTTGCACCGTTCAGCATAAAATAATGGAAAGCAAATATGGAACGTTGTGGACTCGCGAAGAACAAATTCTCGCACTTTATCTCTATTGCCAGATTCCGTTCAAGAAGACGAAGGCTAATAATCCCGAAGTAATCAAGCTGTCGAATTTGTTGGGAAGAACTCCCGCATCCGTGGCACGCAAGCTTGGCAATTTCGGCGCGTTTGATCCGCTGCTTGCGGAGCAAGGAATCAGCGGACTGGCGCATGGTTCAAAAAGCGACGAAGTAATATGGAATGAATTTAGGAATGATTGGGAACGGCTGGTTTTAGAAAGCCAGACGTTACTGGCAAAGTTCCACGCCAAATCTTCTACTGCTGAAAAAGAAGAAATCATTGCAACCAAGATTCCAACCGGAGATACGGAAAAGAAAATCCTTGTTAACCAGAGAATTTACCAAGATTTCTTTCGTCGATCTGTACTTTCGAGCCACAATAACCGTTGTTGTATCTCGGCAGTTGAAGTTCCGCAGCTTCTGGTTGCTGGCCACATCATTCCGTGGTCTAAAAGTAAAGAACATCGTCTGAATCCTGAAAATGGATTGGCTCTTTGTGTTCTGTTTGACAAGGCATTTGACCGTGGATTGATGACGATTGATGAGCAATTCAAAGTTGTTTATTCAAAACAAATCAGGAGTTCCACAAATGGTTTTGTAAAATCTTCACTTCTCATTTACGAGGGGCAGAAAATCACGCTGCCAAATCGATTTGGTCCACGACTGGAATTCTTGCAGTGGCATAGGGAGCATTTATTCATCGGCTGAATATGATGCTCACCCGTAATGACAGAGCGGATCTAAGTTCAGGCAATATGTTTTGACCGCACCTCGGACAAGTAAGACGCGCTGGTATTGAGGAACAGAAAGTTGTTTTAGAGTGGTTGCAGAAGAAGTTTTCTGCTGGCAAATAATTTGCCTACTGTTGCCGTCCTAGCCTTGACCGTAATCCGCCAAGAGTTAGGGTTGGTGGCTCAGGACGCGGCGGTGTTGGTGATGATTCATCGAACGCCCCTCAGCCCAACCCACTCCTCCGATTTGCCTTCATCCGCTTCCCTGTGATTCCAGCGCGACCGGTCCGATTTCGGTGTGACGGGTAGGCGAGGGAGAAGACGCCAGCATTCCCAATCACACCCGCGATTCAGCGCTTGAATGTTGCACCTTGAATCGTAAAACTCCCCGCCATGTCGCTGCCCGCTGATTTGCACATGCATACTCCCCTCTGCCGCCATGCCGTCGGCGAGCCGGTGGATTATGCGCAGCGCGCCTTGGACCTGGGCTTCACGGAAATCGGCTTCTCGGATCATTCGCCCATGCCCCGCGATGATTTCGATAACTGGCGCATGCAAGACCGGCAGCTCGATGACTACGTCGCCAAGGTGCGCCTCGCCCAACAGAAGTTTCCCCAGCTCACCATCCGCCTCGCGCTGGAGGTGGATTATCTGCCCGGCCACGAGGACTGGATCCGCTCGCTCGCCGCGCGGCATCCGTGGGATTATTTCATCGGCAGCGTGCATTACGTCTCGGAGGCGTGGGATATTGATAATCCCGCCAAGCTGTCGGAATGGAAAAAGCGGGACGCCTACGAGGTCTGGCAGATTTATTTCGACCGGCTCACGCTGGCGGCAGCGTCCGGGCTGTTCGATATCATCGGCCACGCGGATTTGCCCAAGAAATTCGGCATCCGCCCCGCGCAGGATTGCACGCCGTTCTACGATAAGTTTCTGGAGGCGGCGGCTACGGCGGGTTGCGCCATCGAATTGAATACCGCCGGTCTGCGGAAGCCGTGCGAGGAAATCTATCCGGGCCGCGACTTGCTGGAAATCGCTTTTAACAAACATGTGCCCATCACGTTCGGCTCGGATGCGCATGCGCCGACGGAGGTCGGAATGAACTTTGCCCAAGCCATCGCGCTCGCCCGCAGCGTGGGCTATACGGAGACGGTGCATTATAAATTGCGGCAGGCGGAATCGGCCTGGCTCTGACCCATGACCGTCGCGCCCTCGGATAAAAAGTTTTTCTTACTAACCAGCCTCGTCCTCGCCTTGGGGACATTGGCGCTCTACTGGCCGGTCACCGGCTATCCCTTCATCAATTTTGATGATCCGGATTACATCACGGAAAATCCGGTGACGCAGGCCGGGCTGACGTGGCACGGTCTCATCTGGGCGTTCAACGGCATTCACGTGGGCAACTGGCATCCGGTGAGCTGGCTGTCGCACATGCTGGATTGCCAGCTCTTCGGCCTGAACGCCGGCGGCCATCATTTCGTCAACGTGCTCTTTCACATCGCGAACACGCTGCTGCTCTTTACGTTTCTGCGCACCACCACGGGTGCCAACTGGCGGAGCGCGTTCGTCGCGGCGCTGTTCGCGTGGCATCCGTTGCATGTCGAATCCGTCGCGTGGGTGGCGGAACGCAAGGATGTGTTAAGCACATTTTTCTGGCTGCTGACCATCATCGCCTACACGCAGCATGCGCAAACGCGTAACCAATCCGCCGCCACGACGCCCGTCGCACATAACTCGACACGGTTCTACCTGCTCGCCCTGGTCTTCGCGGCGCTGGCACTGTTGTCCAAGCCGATGGCCGTGACGCTGCCCTTCACCCTGCTGCTGCTGGATGTGTGGCCGCTGAACAGAATGTTGAAGGCAGAAGGTGGAATGCAGGATTTAAAGAGGTTGGTCGTCGAAAAGATTCCGTTCTTCCTGCTCTCGCTGGGGCTGTGCACGGTGACGTTTCTGGCGCAGCGCAGTGCAGGCGCAGTCAGCCCCATGGGCTGGTCGAGCCGGCTCGGCAATGTGCCGGTCGGGTACCTCCGCTATCTCGGCAAGACTTTCTGGCCGGTTAAACTCTCGCTGATTTATCCCTACGTCTATCATTGGCCGACCGCCGCTATCGCGGGCGCGGTGTTGCTGCTGGCGTGGATTTCCGTGCTCGCGCTGCTGCTGCTCCGGAAACAGCCGTGGCTGGCGGCGGGCTGGTTCTGGTTTCTCGGCACGCTCGTTCCCGTCATTGGCTTCGTGCAAGTTGGCGCGCAATCCATGGCGGACCGGTACTTTTATATCCCCAGCGTCGGCCTGTTCGTCGTGCTGGTCTGGGGCGCGGCGGAACTATTCGCCACGCAGCCGAAAGGGAATTTACTCCTGGCGCTCATCGGGGGCAGCGCCCTGGTCGGCTGTGTGCTGACCGCGTCGGTACAGATTTCTTACTGGCAAAATTCCGCCAGCGTGTTCCTGCACGCGCGGGAGTCGGCCCCGAACAATTACGTCGCCGATAATGCACTCGGCAAGGTGTTCGAACTCGCGGGCGATTATCGTCGCGCCCGCGTGCTGTATCAGGAAGCCGTGCAAATCGAGCCGCGTTACGCCATCAGCCAGTATAACCTCGGTCTCTGCCTGATCGGCTTCGGTCTGAAAGACCAGGCGTTCGAGCATCTCGTGGCCGCAACCAAGCTCGACCCCAGCAATGTCGGCGCGCAGTTCAATCTCGGCGTGTTCTTCCAGCAAAACCAGCGCTGGCTAGATGCCGCGAACTGCTTCGTGGCGACGCTGCGGCTGCGGCCGGATTTCGTCGATGCCCACACGCGGCTGGCGGAGACGCTTGTGAAACAGGAGAAGTTTACCGAAGCCGCCGCGCATTATCGCGAGGCGTTGCGCTTGCAGCCGGAGCTGGCTACGGCGAAAACTGAACTCGCTGGCCTGCTCGCGGCGCACCCGGAATTGCGCTGAGGTGCGGCGGCGAAGATTTTTATCAGGCCATAACCGGCCCTGTGAATTGTGATTTCAGCAAACGTCATTGAGCCATCGAAAGCCAAACTGCGGCTGACGATCATCTGCCTCGTCCTGGCGCTGGGGACGTTGTTTTTGTATTGGCCCGTGACGCATCACGAGTTCGTCATCCTGGATGACAACCTATATGTGACGGCCAATCCGCATGTGCAGGCGGGACTCTCCTGGGCGGGCGTGGCTTGGGCGTTCACAAACATTTTTGCCAGCAACTGGCATCCGTTGACGTGGCTTTCGCACATGCTGGATTGCCAGTTGTTCGGTCTGAAACCCGCCGGTCCGCATCTAATCAACGTTGGTATCCATATCGCCAATGTCTTGCTGCTATTTGCGTGGTTGCGTGGTGCGACCGGGGCCGTGTGGCGCAGCGCCTTTGTCGCCGCGCTGTTCGCGTGGCATCCGCTGCATGTCGAATCCATCGCGTGGGTCGCGGAGCGCAAAGATGTTCTGAGCGCGTTCTTCTGGCTGCTCGCCCTGCTGGCGTACACACGCTATGCAGCTTCGTTCAAAGGCCAAAGCCTAAAGCTCAAGGCCACCGATTACGCACTGGTGCTGTTCCTGTTTGCTTGCAGCCTGATGGCCAAGCCGATGGCGGTGACGCTGCCGTTCGTGCTGCTGCTCGTGGACTACTGGCCGCTGGGGCGAATGCGGAGTGCGGAATGCGGAGTGCGGAATCTCAAAGTATTGGTGTTAGAAAAGATTCCGTTTCTAGCGTTGGCGGTGGCCGCCAGCGCCGTTAATTATGTCGCCCAGAAAGGCGGCGGGGCCACGTGGTCGGCCGACGCCCTGCCGCTGCCCGTGCGTGTAGCCAATGCGCTGGTTTCCTATGTGCGTTATCTCTCCAAGACTTTCTGGCCGGCGGATCTAGCGGTCATTTATCCCTACCAAAAACACTGGCCACTGTGGCTCGTGCTGGCGGCGGCGGTCTGCCTGCTGATTTGGTCCGTAATGGTAATAATGCGGGCCCGGCAGAATCCCTTTCTATTCTTCGGCTGGTTTTATTTTGCAGGGACATTGATTCCAACCATCGGTCTGGTGCAAGTCGGCCCGCAGGCAATGGCCGACCGCTATATGTACCTGCCGAGCATCGGCCTGTTCGTGCTGATTGTCTGGGGCGTGAATGTGCTGGCCACGCAACCGCGCCCAAAAATATTTGCCGCGCTGATGGGAACCGGTGCGCTCGGCGCTTGTCTCGTCGTCACCTCACTCCAGTTGGCGCACTGGCAAAACAGTCTGACGCTGCTGGCCCACACGGTCGAAGTCACCACGGACAATTATACCGCCGATGCTTATCTGGGCGGCGAACTGGAGGAAGCCGGCTTGGCCGATGCGGCGCTGCAATTTTATCAGGAGTCCGTCCGCATTGCGCCCCAGTTTGCCATCAGCCAATGGGATCTGGGCATGGCGCTGCTCCGTAAAGGGCGCGCCAGCGAAGCCGCCGAACATCTCGCGGTCGCCGCCCAACTCACACCCAACGACCCGGTGATCCAATGTTATTATGGCAAAGCCCTCGCCGCCGCCGGCAAACTGGCCGAGGCCAAGATCCAATTCACCGGGGCTTTGCGGATCAACCCCGGTTACGCGGAGGCGCAGGCCGCACTCGTTGCCTTGGTTGCCGCGCATCCGGAACTAAAATAATTTTGCGAGACTGGACAGCCCCGCCACGTTTTGAAAAACTTCGCGCGAATGAAACAAGTCATTGTTACCTTGGACATGGAAGGCGTGCTGACACCTGAAATCTGGATCGCGGTCGCCGAGAAGACCAGCATCCCGGAACTGCGCCGCACCACGCGGAATGAACCAGATTACGACAAGCTGATGAATTATCGCATCGGCATCCTCGACCAGCACGGCATCAAGCTCTCGCACATTCAGGAAGTCATTGGCACGCTCAAGCCGCTCCCGGGCGGCAAAGAATTTCTCGATGAACTTCGCACGCTGGTGCAGGTCATCATCTTGTCCGACACGTTCGAGCAATTCGCGCAACCGCTGATGAAGCAGCTCAATTGGCCCACGCTCTTTTGTCATCGGCTCATCGTGGAGAACGACCGCATCGCCGGCTACCAGTTGCGCCAGCCGAATCAGAAACAGAAATCGGTCGCCGCGCTGAAGTCCCTGAACTACCACGTCATCTCCGCGGGCGATTCTTACAATGACACCGCGATGCTCGGCGAAGCGAATGTCGGATTCTTGATCCACGCGCCGGAAAAAGTGAAACAAGAATTTCCGCAGTTCAAAGCCGTCGAGTCGCACGCTGACCTGCTCAAGCTCATCAAGGGGGCGATGTAAATGCCCACGCGCAAAGGCTCGGTTAAGTTATTCAGGCTGCTCGGAATTACCGTCTATCTGCACTGGGCGTGGTTCGTGGCGTTTATTTATTTCACCAGCCGGCCGAATGAATATTCCAATTACGGCTGGAACGCGCTCGAAGTGCTCGGGCTCTTCGCCCTCGTGCTGACGCATGAATTCGGCCATCAACTCGCCTGCCGGTCGGTTGGCGGGCAGACTCAGGACATCGTGCTCTGGCCGCTCGGCGGCGTGGCTTACGTCAACCCACCCCAACGTCCGGGCGCGCAGCTCTGGAGCATTGCCGCCGGGCCGCTGGTAAATGTTGTACTGGCGCCGTTGCTTATCGGGTTGGTGATGCTTGGCCGCCAGTCCGGCTGGGAAACCGGTCATCCCGACGGTTTCATGCTGCTGACCAATGTTCGCAACATCAACTTCATCCTGCTCATTTTCAATCTAATGCCAGTCTATCCGTTGGACGGCGGTCAAATCCTGCGCTCGCTGCTCTGGTTTCCGTTTGGCCGGGCGAATAGTTTGATGGCGGCGACCGTGATTGGTTTCATCGGGGTTCTTGGAATGATTGCGCTGGCGGTTTATGTCGGCTCCGTCTGGATGGGTATTATGGCAACCTTCATCTTGCTGAACTGCTGGGGTGGCCTGAATCAGGCGCGGGCCCTGTCGAAGATTGCCAAGATTCCCCGCCGTGATGGCTTTGCCTGTCCCTCCTGCAAAACCGCGCCGCCGCTGGGTGCGCTCTGGCGCTGTGGCAAATGTGGCGCGGCCTTTGACACATTTCTTACCCAAGGCGTCTGCCCGCATTGCACCGCCCAGTTCAACGTCACGCAATGCCTCGACTGCGGCAACCGCTTTCCTCTCAACGAGTGGCTCATCACGCCGCCGCCGAACGGTTAAATAAAGAAAGCTGGAACTCAGGAACAAACTCCTGCCTCCCTGCTCTCCTTATTCAAGGTTGTTTCAGTCCTCGGCTTTGAATGCGCGCGATATCAAATCGCGCACCGCCAGCTTCGGATTCTTGCTCTCGTAAAGCATCGCGTAAACCTCATCAATGATCGGCGTCGCGATTTTCTTCTCCTTCGCCAACCGATGCGCCGAACGCGCCGTGGGATAGCCTTCCGCCAGCTTAGGGTGCGACGCCTGAATCGCGGCCATTGTTTCGCCACGCCCGAGCCGTTCGCCCAAATCACGGTTGCGGCTCTGCTTGGAGAAACACGTCAGCATTAAATCACCGAGGCCGCTCAGACCGGAGAACGTTTCCGGCTGTGCACCGCACGCCACGCCGAGCCGCCGCATTTCCGACAACGCGCGCGTGACCAGACCGGCCTTCGTGTTGTCGCCATAGCCCAGGCCGTCGCTGACACCAGCGCCGACGGCGATGACGTTTTTCAGTGCACCGCCATATTCCACACCGAGAATATCCGTACTGCGATAGATGCGAAATTCGGGGCGATGAAACAGGCCCTGCACCGTGTGCGCCGTGGCGTCGCTTTCGCTCGCAACCGACACCGTAGTGGGAATACCCAGCGCCACCTCACGCGCAAAGCTCGGCCCGGACAGTGCGGCCACTTTGTCCGACGTCGTCTGCGCAAGCAAGATGCGGCTCATCGTCTCACCGGTTTCAAATTCAATCCCTTTGGTGACACTGACAAGAATGCCCGGATGCCCTTTCAGTTTCGCCGCCACGTCACGGAAGAATTGCGATGGTATCGCAAGCACCAAGCAGTCGCGTCCGGAGTTGGCTGTTTGAAAATCTGTTTCGGTCTGCCAGTCCACCGGCAGCTTCACGCCGGGCAATAGGCGTTCGCTATGGCCTTGCTTGAGTTCGGTGAGCAGGTCGGCATTTCTATCCCAGAGCGTCACGGCGTGGCCGTTATCGTGAAGAACTTTGCCGAGCGACGCGCCCCACGCGCCGGCGCCAAGTATCGTGATATTCATTTCGTATCCTTCTTTTGACCAAACCGGTTTTCCGTACCCGCCAGCAGTCGTTGGATGTTGGATTTATGTTTGTAAATTGCCAGCACACCGAGCGCCGTGGTGACAATGCCAAGAAACAGATTGTGCGGCGTCATCACCCAGACCGCTGCGGGTAAGGCAATCGCTGCTGTAATAGAACCAACCGAGATATATTTGGTCAGCACCACGGCGAGGATGAAAACGACGAGCGCAATCAGCAGCGGCCAGGGCGCAAGCGCGAGATAAACGCCAGCCGTCGTAGCGATGCCTTTGCCGCCTTTGAACTTAAGCCAGCAAGTATAGTTGTGGCCGAGTACGGCACCGATACCGGCAATTATCCGAGGGGTTTCAATCTCAGTTCCGCCGAACCCATAATGGTTCGCAATGAAATATCCAATACCTACGGCAAAGAATCCCTTCAACGCGTCCAGCAACAGCACAGCGATGCCGATGGGTTTTCCCAGCACGCGCATGGCGTTCGTCGCGCCGATGTTACCGCTGCCGACGCTGCGGATATCAATACCCTTCGCCTTGGCCGCGAGGAAGCCGAACGGAATCGACCCGAGCAAATACGCCGCGAGCGCGGTCAAAATGTAAGCAAGAACTGGCACGGCGATAATCTAACGGTTGCCGGTTGCTGGTTGGAAGTTGTTTTTGTTGAATTGTTGAACGGACAAATTGTTAAAGGGTGTGCGGCAGTCGTTGCCCAGTTTCCAATTCAACCCTGCACGTTTCATCCATTCAACAATGTAACGATTTGCCGCCCCGCTTCGCCTCTGGCAAACTTCGCGCATGGCAAAAGTCAAAGTCGCCGTTCTCGGCACCGGTTCCCTGGGACAGCATCACGCCCGCATCTACGCCGAACTCCATGCCGCCGGTGCGGTGGAACTCACAGGCATTTATGATGCCCACGCGGAGACCGCCCGCAACATCGCCGCGAAACATAAGCTCCACGTCTTCGCGTCCATCGCCGAGGCGGCCGCCGCCAGCGACGCGCTGAACATTGTTACGCCCACCACCACCCATTTCGACCTCGCCAAGCATTTGCTCACCGCCGGCAAGCATGTCCTCGTCGAAAAGCCGATGACCGATAGCTCCGAGCAAGCCGCCGAGCTGTGCGAGCTTGCGCAGCAGAAAAAACTCGTACTCCAAGTCGGCCACGTCGAGCGGTTCAACCCGGTCTTCAATTTTCTCCAGCAAGTCGCCACCGAACCCAAGTTCATCGAGTGCCATCGGCTGTCGCCTTTCCCCGCCCGCTCCACGGACATCGGTGTGGTCCTCGATTTGATGATACACGATCTCGACGTGATTCTCGCGTTCGTGAAATCGCCCGTGACCAGTGTGGATGGCGTGGGCATTCCCGTTTTGAGCAAGAGCGAGGATATCGCCAATGTGCGCCTGCGCTTCGCCAACGGTTGCGTGGCCAACCTCACCGCCAGCCGCGTCAGCCCGGAGCGCATGCGCAAGATCCGCGTCTTCAGCGGCCCGACCAATCCCTGCTATATCTCGCTCGATTACCGTGTGCAGGAAGGATTCATCTATCGCGTCGCGCGCGATGGCGAGGAAGAGAGTTCGTTGCTCAAGAAAATCATGGCTGCCAAGCTCGGCATCGGCAAAGACTCCGTCATTGTCAGCCAGTTTGCGGGAAAGAAAATAGTGCGCGAGCCGGTGCCGATTGCGAAGGACGAGCCGCTCAAGCTGGAACTGCAAAGTTTTATCAACTGCGTGCGCGAACAGCAGACGCCCGTCGTCAGCGGCGAATCCGCCAAGCGCGCGCTGGACCTGGCCTTTGAAATCACCCGGCAGATTCAGCAGATAAAATGAATGTCAACGAGCCAGATTTAATTTACGGAATAATCCCCTCGCATAGGTCATGTCTGGTGTGACCCAGCCGCCCGCTAGTTACTGCTAGTCACCGCTGCCACCTCCGTCTCCGCCACTGGGTTCTCCAGCGCCGATTACTGGCCATTCACTGGTGACCACAGGTTCCCCATGGGTGACCACCGGTCATTCGTGGGCGACCACAGACCTTTCATGGACAACCACAGGTTCTCCATGAGCAACCACAAATCATCGGTGAGGCCTCACAGGTCGTCTGTGAGGCCTCATGGACCGTCCGTGTGACCTCATGCGTTACCTGTGGTACCTCATGGGTCATCCGTGAGACCCCATGGAACACCTGTGAGGGCTCATGGAAGGTCTGTGAGACCTCATGGATCATCCATGGGACCGCATGGAACACCTGTGAACACCATCCCATCGGTCGTTCACAACCACAGAACCACCCGATAACCCATCAAGGCGTAGCTAGTTCTGCCACAATCAGCTTTTATCAAGCATAGATGACGGTCTCACGTCGTCACCGGCAGAATTTCCTCCGCGTCGGGGCGCCTTTGCGCTAAAATCCGAGCGTTGAAACCGAAGTCTTTCATGCTCATCGCCGGTGAGGCGAGTGGGGATTTGCTGGCAGCCGAACTGGTGACCGCGCTGCGCGGGAAACTGCCATCCACCTTCCACCACCCGCCATCCTCGCCGGTCTTCTTCGGTGCCGGTGGCCCGAAGATGTCCGCCGCCGGCGTGGTCCTGGCTTTCGACCTGACGCAGCACTCGGTCATCGGCATCACGGATGTGCTGAAGAATATTTTGAAGTTCCGGCGGCTGTTTAACCAATTACTCGCGCTCGCCATCGAACGCAAGCCGGATGTGATCATCGGGGTGGATTACGGCGGGTTCAATCTGCGCTTCGGCCAGGCGGTCAAGCGCTACGTCCGCGATAATCCTTTCTCCCAGTGGGACCCGAAGATTGTGCAGTTCGTCTCGCCGCAGGTCTGGGCCTCGCGCCCCGGTCGCGCGGACAAGCTGGCGCGGGATTACGATCTGCTCCTGAGCATTTTCCCGTTTGAGAAGGAGTGGTATGCCAAACGCGTGCCGTCGTTGCGGGTGGAGTTTGTCGGACACCCCATGATGGGGAGATTTACGAATGACGATTTACGATTGACGCGCGGCGCGGCCAGCGACGCGTCAATCGTAAATCGTCAATCGCAAATCCTGCTGCTGCCGGGTAGTCGCAAGGGTGAATTACAACGGCATCTGCCGGTGATGCTCGCGGCGCTCAAAGCTATTCAGGAACGATTGCCAGCAACGCGCGCGAAAATGGTTTTGCCAAATCCGGCCCTGATGGCTCTCGCCAAATCATTGGGCGCGAATCTGGAAATCCAGATTGGCGAATTACCGTGGGCGTTGGCGGAATCCGACGTCGCGCTCGCCTCGACGGGCACGGTGACGATGGAATGCGCGTTTTTCGGCGTGCCAACCGTGACGCTCTACAAAACTTCGTGGCTGACGTATCAAATCGCCAAACGCATCGTGACGGTGAAATCGTTGACGATGCCGAACCTACTGGCGGGCGAGCCGGTTTATCCGGAATTCATCCAAAACGAAGCCACGCCGGAAAATCTTTCGCGCGCAGCGCTGGAATTGTTGCAGGACGGGGCGCACCGTCAGCAAATCAAGGCACAACTCGCCAAGATTATTACGACGCTCGGCGAACCCGGCGCGGCCGGACGCGCGGCGGCGGCGATTTTAAGTTTGTTCCCATAAATTTCACGCGTTAGTTTCTTCCCCATGGACTCACTCCACGCGCCGTGGCGCATCGAATATATATTGTCACCCAAGCCGGACCTTAAGGAAGGTCTGTTCACGCGCATCGGCCAATCGTCCGAAGACGTGGAGAATCTCGTCGTCGTACGCGACCGCACCTGCTTCGCACTGCTGAACCGTTATCCGTATAACGGCGGGCATCTGATGGTCGTGCCTTATAAGGAAGTGCCGGACTTGAACGGTCTGACGGATGAGGAAACCACCGATCTCTGTAAACTAGTCCGCCGCTGCACCAACGCGCTGACTGCCGTGATGAAGCCGGACGGTTTTAATGTGGGCATCAACCTGGGCAAGGTGGCGGGCGCGGGTATCGCGGAACATTTGCACATCCACATCGTGCCGCGTTGGAACGGCGATACCAATTTCATGCCGGTCATCGCCAATACGAGTGTCGTGCCGGATGCGTTGAAAGAGATTGGGGCGAAACTGCGGGCGGAACTGGGGAAATGATTTGCCACAGATGCACACAGATGAAACACAGATAAAGACAGGGGAAAAGGACTTTTCACTTCAATCTGTCACCCAGCAACTCATCGGTGCGGCGTTTGAGGTTCACAACATCCTCGGATTTGGTTTTTTGGAGAAGGTTTACCAGCGAGCATTGCAGGTTGAACTTCAATTGCTTGGCGTGAAGGTTGAACTGGAACCAAAAATCCAAGTTCAATTCAAAAGCGTCATCGTCGGTGACTATGCCGCCGACCTGTTGATTGAAGGAAATATTATTGTGGAATTGAAGACCGACAGTACCTACCAAACCCTCCATGAGGCGCAGCTTCTGAATGAATTACGCGGCACAGGCATCAAGCTTGGTTTCCTGATTAACTTTGGCCGTGAAAAGGTGGAATATAAACGAATGGTATTTTGACCCCATCTGTGTTTCATCTGTGTATATCTGTGGCTAAATTAATTTTTTGATTTGTGGCAACTGAAACGCTTCATTACGAGAACGCGCGGTTCGCGCAGCAACTGTTTAACCATGAGCCGCGCAATCTAGCTTTGCTTGAAACGGAATTGGGCGTCAAGGCGACTGCCCGCGAAGGCTGGATCAAACTTGATGGCTCCACTGAGGCGGTCGAACGCGCCAAACAGCTTTTCTCCTCGTTACAAAACATGCTGCTGGCCGGTTCAGCGGTGAAGAATCGCGAGTTCACCCATGCCCTGCAAGTTGTGAAGCATGAAGGTGCGACGACTTTGAAAGACATGGTGAGCGACCGCGTGACGACGCACGAACGCAAGCCAGCCGTGACCGCCAAAACCGTGGGCCAGAAGAAATATCTGGAGGCGATCCGCAAACACGACATCACGTTCGGTATCGGCCCGGCGGGCACGGGCAAAACGTTTCTCGCCGTGGCGATGGCGCTGTCGGCCATGCGCGAAGGTTCGGTTTCACGAATCATCCTGACGCGGCCAGCGGTTGAGGCGGGCGAGGCGCTGGGGTTTTTGCCCGGTGATTTGCTGGAAAAGATTACGCCGTATTTGCGACCGCTGCACGACGCACTCCACGATATGCTGCCGGCTGAGGAAATCACCAAGCACATGGAGCGCGCAACGATTGAGATTGCGCCGCTCGCGTATATGCGCGGGCGCACGCTGAATGGCGCGTTCATCATTTTGGATGAGGCGCAGAATTCCACGACGGAGCAGATGCTGATGTTTCTCACGCGCTTGGGCCACGGCTCGAAGGCGGTCATTACGGGCGATGAATCGCAAGTGGATTTGCCGTCGCACAAACAATCCGGGCTCGCGGAAGCGCATCGGGCGCTGAAGCACACCGAAGGCATCGCGATCGTGGAATTCTCCAAGCGTGATGTAGTGCGGCATCCACTGGTGCAGCGCATCATCGCGGCTTACGAGAACCATCGCGGCAAGGCGAAGACGGAGTAAATTTACGATTGGCGATATACGATTTACGAGACCTTGCTTAATCCGGTGATCCTACTCGCCATTCGCAAAATATAAATGGGACAAAACATTGTCATCGTCAACCGCCAGCGGACGAAGCGAATAAAGACACGTCTGCTCCGGCAGATTGTGACAGATATTTTCGCTGAGTTGGAGATTACTGAGGTTGAACTGGGCATCAATCTCGTCGGCGCGAAAGAAATGGCGCAGGTGAACTGGGATTTTTTGCAGCACGAAGGTTCGACGGACGTCATCACGTTTGACCATCGCGAGAGCGGCGTAAAGATTCACGGCGAACTTTTTATCAGTGTCGATGACGCCGTTACTCAGGCGAAGAACTTCAAGACTACCTGGCAGACGGAGGTGGTACGCTATGTCGTCCACGGCATTCTGCATCTACTCGGCTATGACGATTTGAAGCCGGACTTGCGGCGTAAAATGAAACGTGAAGAAAACCGGCTGGTGCGGTTGCTGGCCAAACGGTTTGCGCTCGCAGAACTTTCCCGCACAACTAAACTCAAAGCATGAAGAAAACATTTTTCGCACGCTGGCAGCGAAGCTTCCTCACCGGACTGGCGGTGACGCTGCCAGCCATCGTCTCGATTGCTGCGGTGATGTGGCTGTTTCGTACCGTCTCAAATTTCACGGACACACTGCTATTTTTTCTCAGGTTTGTCTTGGACAAGAAATACATCTACGAGAACGGGGCTTCTGGCAGCCTCTTCTGGTATTGGAGCGTGCTGGCCTTTGTGCTTGCCGTGGTTTTGATTTCCATCGTCGGCCTATTGGCGCGCAATTATATCGGCAAGCGGATGATTGATTGGCTGGACTCGGCGATGATGCAGGTGCCGCTGTTCAATAAGTTTTACGGTGCGATCAAGCAGGTGAATGATGCTTTCTCGGGCAACAAGAATTCTTTCAAGACCGTGGTTCTGGTGGAGTTTCCCCGCGAAGGCATGTACAGCGTCGGCTTTCTCACCAGCGAACAGCGCGCCGAGATGCAGCAGAAAACCAAGGAGAAAGTCGTGTGCGTCTTCATCCCCACCACGCCTAATCCCACTTCCGGTTTTCTCGTGCTGGTGCCGGAAGATAAGGTGACGCGCCTCGAAATGAGTGTGGCCGATGGCATCAAATACATCGTTAGCCTCGGCTCAATCACACCGGAAATCCTGCCCCGAATCGGTGAAGATTGAAACGGCCAGCGGCCTGATTCTGCGCACCCGTCCGCTCACCGAGACGAGCTTGATAATCTATTGGCTTACGCCGACCTTCGGCCGGATTGCCACAGTGGCCAAGGGCGCACGACGGCCCAAGTCGCCATTCGCAGGCAAGCTGGATTTGTTTTACGCTGCGGATTTCTCCTTCAGCCGCAGCCTACGTTCAGATTTGCACAATCTCCGCGAAGTAAAGCTGCACGAAACCCATGGCGCGATTCGTCAGGAGATAGGAAAGCTCCAGCAGGCAGCCTACGCGGCGAACTTCTTAGAACAAACGACCGAGACGGAAACCCCGTTGCCAGAGATTTTCGCGCTAGTGCGTGCTTTTCTGAAAGCGCTGTGCGAATTAAAACCTTCGTCGCACAACATCTTCGCGCTCGAATTGAAGTTACTCCACGAACTCGGCCTTGCGCCCGACATAACAGAGACGCGTTTGACGCCAGGCACAAAGAAGATTACTGAGGCACTGCTCCTAGCCAACTGGGAAGATGGCGCGCGCCTGCGCTTAAGTTCAGCGCAGAACAGCGAGCTACGCGAATGGCTGCAAAGCTATATAATTCTTCATCTTGGGCGGCTGCCGCGTGGGCGAACGACAGCGCTTACGGTGGAGGACTGAAAAACAGTTTTACCGCCGACGATTTACGTTATATTGCGGCAGCCAGTATGACCGTCAAACTCCTCAAACGTTTTTCCAGTTTGCGAATGCAACTGGTGGCGAGCGTTTTTCTCTGGATCTCACCGGCGCTGGTGCTGACTTTCATCATTAATCAGGACTGGTTTTGGCGCTATGCCCCGGCCTGGTTGCGGCCTTACGCGCTGAATGTCCCATGGGAAAGCTTCATCGTAGGCATGCTGGCGCTGATCGCGGCGTGGAACGGTGGTGAAAACTTCATTTTGCGACAGGTACGGGCGTTGACCCGCGCGGTGCAAAGGCTGGCGGACGGTGATTTAGAGGCGCGTTCGGGGTTGAAGGTCGCTGAAGGTGAAATCGGCCAACTCGCCCTGAAATTCGACGCGATGGCGTCGGTCCTGCAACAGCGCCAGAAAGAGCGCGACGATGCGGAGCGCAAATTCCTCAACCGCGCCATGCAGCAGACAGCGGTGGCCGCCGTTGGCCAATGTGCGCTGACGAACCGTGATTTATCGGTCATCTATGAGCAGGCAGTTTATCGCGTGGCGGAAATGTTCTCGGTGGAATACGCAATGCTTTTCCAACGCTTGCCCAACGGCCAACTCTATCCGCTCGCTGTTTACGGGCTCGCACCCATGATTTCCGGCGATGCCACGAACGCGCAGAATAAGCCGTCGCAGATGTCCTGGGTGGCCGAGACCGGTGAGGTGTCTGCGGTGAACAATTGGGAGACGGAAACTAATTTCACAAAATCCCCCTTACTGATCGAACTCGGCGTCACCAGTGGCGTGGCGGTGGCGATACCGACGCGCAACAAACCTTTCGGCGTACTCGCCGCCCACACCACGCACCAGCGGGAATTTTCGCCGGACGATATTCAATTCATGCTCGCCGTCGCCAACGTGGTTGGCATGGCCACCGAACGCATCAAGGCCGAGACCGAGACCGAGAAGCTCGCATCCTTCGTGAAGGAAAATCCCAATGCCGCGCTCGAACTCGCTGACGATGGCGAAGTGAATTATTACAATGACGCCGCTGAGCAGCTCGCTTCCGCGCTCGGCCAGGAACATCCCCGGGAGATTTTGCCACCAAACTTTCAACAGATCGTCAAAGACTGCCTGAACGCCAGTCGCAGCAAGACCAGCCTCCTCACCAAGATTGGCAGCCATACGGTCACGTGGTCGTTCCATCCCGTCCCGGATAGCGGCGTGGTGCATTGCTATGGCGAGGATATCACGACGCGCTTGAACCTCGAAGCGCAGCTCCTGCAGTCAGAGAAGATGAAGACGTTCGGCCAGTTTGCCGCCGGCATTGCGCATGATTTTAACAATATGCTGACCATCATTCAGGGTCACACCAGCAAGCTGCTCAACAACGACACCCTGCCGCCGGACACCAAGGAATCGCTCTCGCAAGTCTATGCTGCCGGCGACCGTGCCGCGCGGTTGACGCGGCAACTGCTTTTGACCAGCCGCAAAAATGTCATGCAACCACGCCTGCTCGATCTGCGCGAAGTCGTGGGCAGCACCAGCCAGATGCTCGACCGCCTCGTGGGCGAAACGATTGAGTTGCGTTTCAAAAGTCCACCGGTTCTGCCGCTCGTTCACGCCGACCAGAGCATGATTGAGCAGGTCGTCATGAACCTTGCCAGCAATGCCCGCGACGCCATGCCCGAGGGCGGCACGCTTATCATCGAGATTTCTGAGACTTTCATCGGCCCCGAACACATTGAAGTTCATCCCGAATCTGCGCCCGGCCATTTCGTGCGCCTCGAAGTCACCGACACCGGCTGCGGCATGGATGAAGCCACGCGCGCCCGCATCTTCGAACCGTTCTTCACCACCAAGGATGTCGGCAAAGGCACGGGCCTCGGCCTCGCCACGGTGTTCAATATCGCACGCCAGCACAATGGCTGGGTGGAAGTCGAGAGCCAGCCCGGTTGCGGTTCGACTTTTAGCATCTTTCTACCGGCCATTACGCAATCCCTGCCCCAAGCGCACGCGGCGGAACCCACCGCGGTGGCGCCCATCGTCGGTGGCCATGAACGCATCCTGATTGTTGAAGATGAAGAGATGTTGCGCGAACTGGCGCGGGAAATCTTGAAGGAAGCCGGCTACGAAATTCTCGAAGCCACTTCCGGTCGCGAAGCGCTCGCCGTCTGGGAAGGCTATCAAGGTAAAATTGATCTGGTCCTCACCGACATGGTGATGCCCGAAGGCGTCTCGGGCGTTGAACTTGCCGAACGACTCGTGACCGTTGCGCCTGAACTTAAGGTCATCTTCATGAGCGGTTACACGGCCGATGAAGTCAGCCCCGGTCTCCTCGAACGCACCAACGCCAGCTTCATTCAAAAACCTTACGGCACCACCGAACTTACCAAGATCGTTCGCGAATGCCTGGATGCCCGCCCCCGCGCCTGACGTTTGTGCATGGAAGCCAGCGCGTCAGACAAGTCCCGCTCGCAATTCACCAAAGTCACCATTGTCAGTGACATCCATTACGCCGGGGCCGCCGAGCGCGCCCGGGGGCATGACTACGAATCGCGTTCCATCAACAATCCCCTGCTGAGCGCGCTCGTCTGGCTCTACCGCCATTTCATTTGGATGCGCCACCCGCTCGAGCAGGCGCCGCAACTGGAGCGCTTCCTCCAAGAATCCGCTCCGACGGATTACGTCGTGGCCAATGGCGATTATTCCTGCGATAGCGGCTTCGTGGGCGTCAGCGATGCGGCGGCTTTTGCCAGCGCACAGGAATGTGTGGGCAAGCTGCGCGCCAAGTTCGGCGACCGCATCCAGTTCACCTTGGGCGATCATGAGCTGGGCAAACTCTCTTTCTTCGGTGGCAAAGGTGGACTGCGACTGGCCAGTTGGCAGGCGGCTACGACCGGGCTTAACCTGCCGGCTTTCTGGCAACTAAACGTGGGAAACTATCTCCTGCTAGGCGTCGCCTCACCTTTGATTGTCATGCCGGCCAGCCGTTCGGAATCCTTACCAGAAGAGTGGGACACTTGGTTAAAACTGCGCGAAGTTCACCTCGTCGAGATTCGGGCCGCGTTCGAGGCGCTCCGACCGGAACAGCGCGTCATCTTGTTTTGTCACGACCCGACGGCTCTGCCCTTTTTGTGGCGCGAAGAGTCTATCCGCCGCCGCCTCCCGCAGATTGAGCAGACCATCATCGGCCATCTGCACACGCGGCTGGTGTTGTGGAAGAGCCGGGTGCTGTCCGGTATTCCGCCCATCCGCTGGTTGGGGAATACCATCCGCCGGCTGACCACCGCGCTGCATGAGGCGCATTATTGGTGGCCCTTTCACGTGCGGCTGTGTCCGGCGCTCTCCGGCATCGAACTGCTGAACGACGGCGGCTATTACACCGTGGAACTGGACCCGGCGGCGAAGGTGCCCGCGCAATTCACCTTCCATCCGCTGCCGCGAAGTAAACTCCCTCGCCCCTCGGAGGGGAGAGGGCTGGGGTGAGGGGACGGACAAGTTTACCCGCAGATTTCGCAGATTACGCAGAGGGACGGAGCTGGACTGGTTTTAGTTGTGTTAGTTTTCATAGGCAGACTTTAGCACCAACGCGTCATTGCGTCAGCGGTCTGCCTTCTCATCTAATCTTGTTAGGCGGATTTTTCAAGCAATACTGTAATCCAACCGCGAACATTCAAAGCGTCCGAGTTACCACCAAAGCCGTGGATTGCTGCAACTCTCCAACCATCTGAAAGATATGCCTCCAAATGCTCCTCAATGAATCCATGCTTATCGCCGTAACTTCCGACTATAACCTTGCCCTTCGCGTAGGCCGAATTATCCAAGTAAATCGTCACTAGCTTCTGTTTGTGGGATGGAGTTTCCATAAATGTATAATCCGCCTAACAGGTATTCGGACGTGAAAAGTGGGGATATGCCATTTTCATTAAATCCGGGTTTTGGTTGTGTTTTCCAGCGACTTCCATGAGAAGGCGGTCATGTCAAAAAAATTAGCACATTGGTTTTTATTTGGAGGGCGCATCGTTGGCAAGGCGGGAGTGGATCTCGCTTCCATACGAACTCGCTCGCGAGAGCGGTTCACGATTGGATCCGATGTCCTTGCGGGCGGAGTGTGACCATCTTGTTATCGAGCTCGCCTTGCGGCGGCTCTGTCGCCGGACCGTCATCACTCCAAGATTAGCGTCCATTCCAAGTCTTTTATTAAAAGCTGCTTTGTTTGGGTTGCGTTTGGTTCCGCCCAGCGTTGCCACTTGGGTCAACGCTCGGCACATCGTTTTTCCTGGGCAAATCAAATCATCGATTTGCCCGGCGTCGGCCTTCTCATCCAATCTTGTTAGGCCACGGTGTCGTCATAACTCAATTACAATGTAAATAACAAACAAGGCAAGGCCAAGTAGCTGCGGTAAAAATCTGTGACGGTCGCTTCGTGGTGTGAAAAGTCCCAAAACCAATACAGGAAATAAAATCAGCAAGGCGACACTAACTGCATGAAATGGCAGCAGCACCGCGCTGATACCCACCAGAAGATATGCCATCCGCTTGGGCGAGAATCCTCGGACTGAAAACTTCATGTCGTGCAATAGATTCATGTGCGCTCAAGTGGCCTAACGAAAAAAGCTGAGCCACCGCCGACTCGCGACGTGAACCGCGACAGCGGAACTGACAGCGCCAACGGCGGTTGGCTCCGGCGACTTGTTAGGCAGCAACGGTTTCATTCTGTGCGTGAAGCCAAAAATGCGCATAGCAAGCACATGATCGTGATGGTCACGGCAGCGGTAACAAGCGTGAGGCCAATCCCCGCGCCCTTGAAAGCCACGATGAATACTGGAACAGCCAAAATGGCGAGCAAGAGCAACAATACCGGAAACGCGCTGGGTCGGGCTGCGTTTATCGTCCAGCCCATCCACTTCGGATGCTTCGGCACAATGACTCGTGGGTCTGCCTTGCAATAATAGACGCCCCACTTTTTGTTGCGTGGGTCATTCCAACAAGCTTCGATTTGGTCTCGTGTCATATATTTCCTTTCTCGTGTTGTTATGTTCAGTGCGTGTCTTGCTGCCTAACGACAAAAGCTCAGGCACGCGGGACTAACCAGCGTGAACCGCGAAGCGGAACTGGAGCGGCCATCCCGCGTTGCCTGCAGCGATTTGTTAGGCCACATCTTCGTCATATCTTCTTTGGTCGGCTCGTCCTGAAGAGCCATAAAATCAACAGTGCGACGACAATACCATAGACGACTCCGAAGAACCATCTTTGGAGATGGTCCCATGTATCTCCTAATTGATGATGAGGCCACGGAAGCATACTTAACGGAAGCCACATCCAAGAAACCACATCACGGCTCACTTGGATGTCCGCTGGCACAATCTCTCCGGTTTGTATCCACGCTCGATTGATCAAATGATGACAGAACAGGCACACAGCAAATCCGGCCCCAAATGCCACTACGCCCCTTATCAAGACCAGCCACTCTTTTGATGTCGGTAAAATCTGCATAAACTTTCGATGTGGCCTAACGAAAAAAGCTGAGCCACCGCCGACTCGCGGCGTGAACCGCGACAGCGGAACGGACAGCGCCAACGGCGGTTGGCTCCGGCGACTTGTTAGGTGTCACGGTCATGGCGCTGATGTATCCTGCTTGGAAGCTCTTGCTCCCCAATGCTCGAATGGGCCAGAAATCGGGCCTTCGAGAATAATCGTATCACCACGGGCAAGCACTTGCACCGCCATCGGAAAATTGCTCTGACTTGGTGGCTTGAAATTCCCGCTCGCCTCGAAAAGCCAGCCATAAATCTTCTGGTCGGGCTGGTCTGGGTCATCCTCAATCGCCTTTCTTGGCTCTGTGTATTCGATTGCAAAGTTCGGTCCGAAATAATTCTGTAACGCCTGCTTGCAGGCGTCGGTTGGTCGTGGTCCGTAATCTGGTGCAACAACCGCAACTGCCGCTGGACTGCCTCGAAGCCAACTCCGAATCTCTGGCAACGCGGAAATGCCGGCAAACACGGCTGCAATCAACGCGAGAACAAGACTCGCTCGCGCTATCCAATTCGGGCGTGCAGCCTCGGCGATAGCTCGGCGTGTCTTCTCCTGAAGAATGACGTGCCTGCCAATGTCATTGTGGTCATGCGACGCCAACTCGGCATCGAGTTGTTCTGGTGTGAGCTTTCTGACTCGTGAGATGAGCGTGTTGTCGGACATAAACGTAGTGACACCTAACGAAAAAAGCTGAGCCACCGCCGACTCGCGGCGTGAACCGCGATAGCGGAACTGCAAGCGCCAACGGCGGTTGGCTCCGGCGACTTGTTAGGCATCACCTTTCGGACCAAACTTGTGTGTAATGAGTGCATATAAAGTCAGAAAGCCTCCGACTGCTCCGATGACTAATCCAATAAGTATCGGGATAAGATTCGCCATCATCCGCGATGGCAACTGGCTGATGTCCGGCATCGTGCCTGGTGGCGTCTGTGCTATGGACTGCTGCATCTGGAAAAATCCAAATATGCAACAAACCCAGCCGAGAACCGGGCCAAAAATCAGCAATGCTATCCCGGTAATCAGAATCTTCAGTGTGCGTGGTTTCATAAGTGCGCGCGGTGATGCCTAACGAAAAAAGCTGAGCCACCGCCGACTCGCGACGTGAACCGCGACAGCGGAACTGACAGCGCCAACGGCGGTTGGCTCCGGCGACTTGTTAGGCGGCGTTTTTAGTGACTCTCTCATGTGACCGAAAAAGACTCTGCACCTGCTCACGAATCTGCGCTGGCGAATAAGCCTGACGTGCCGAAACTCGTAAAACCGGAATGCCGGCGCTTGCAAGTGCGCTGTCAACCAAGCTATCGCGAACTCCGCGCTCCAATCGCTGATGCGTGCTGTCGTCTAACTCAACCACCGCAACTATGCCAAGACGCTCCGAATCACAAAGCACAAAATCAACGTGCTTGCCAGTGATGCGATTAAAAGCTGACTGCCAACCGCTGCGGCTCGGATTCTTAACGGGGCGAACTATATCTGCCAGCCTAACCTTGGCGAAAATCTGGTAATCGGATGCCAATGCCTGCTGAAGCACGCCGAAGAACGAACGCTCGGCTGCTGTCAGCAAAGCCGGGATAGCTTCATAAGCTGGCGACTCGCCCGATGGCTTGGCTGCGCGGTCTGATGGCCGAAGCAATGCTGCCGCAACGGCGATAATCGCAACGATAACAACTAAAATGATGAGTGGCAAAATGTGCATAAAACGTGTGTAGCCGCCTAACAGGTAATCGACGCCTCGTCGTGCAGTCTATCCTGTTTCATGGTTTTGGGTTCGGCTGGACGTAAATCGTTGTCTAGCCTCCGGTTTGGAGATAGACCACAGGAGATCGGTTCCCACCAAAGGCTGCGTTCGGCA
>CAIPKV010000036.1 GCA_903865745.1 uncultured Verrucomicrobia subdivision 3 bacterium
ACTTTTCGTGCGATTTCCGGGGTCATCGGCACACCGCCCTGCTTGGCCTCGCGAATCGCAGCGATGATGCGCTCCGGCGCGGAGCGTTTCAGCAAATAGCCACAGGCACCGGCCTGGAGCGCCTGAAAAATCCGGTCGGAATCTTCATACACCGTGACCACGACAATCTGTGCCGCCGGAAGCAGTTCCTTGATTTTGACGGTGCATTCAATGCCGGTTTTGTCCGGCAACTGGATGTCCATCAGCACCACGTCCGGCTTGAACTTTGGAATTTGCTTCAGCGCCTCGGCCACACTGTCGCAACTGCAAACACATTCCATGCCCGGCTCCAGACGGATGAGCGTTTCAAATCCCTGTCGCAGGGTTTTGTCGTCCTCAACTATGGCTACTTTGATCATTTTGTAACTGGGGTAAGTGGCGCTTCAAAACGAACCGTGATTCCTCCGCTTGGATTCGCGCGGATGTCACATCGGCCGCCCAAAGCATTTAAACGATCTTTCATGTTGGCAAGACCGTCGGCACCGGCTTGCTTCCGGCAGTCAACTAGGCCGCGACCATCGTCCTCAACTTCCATGACCAAAACGCCGTGCTGAACCGCGATGCGCAGACAGACTTTGGTGGCCGCCGCGTGGCGAATCACGTTCGTGATGGTTTCCTTGAACGCCATGAGCAGCTCGTGCCGGAATTTTGAATCTAGCTGGATGTCGGGCAATTCTTCCGTGACCTCCAATCCGCATTTCACCGACGCCAGCGCCAGCAACCGCTGCGCGTGGGCGCAGAAATAGCCGACAAGCGAGGCGAGTGTGTCGTTGCGCGGATTGATGGCCCACACGATTTCATCCAGCGAAGTCACCATGTCGCGGGCCATCGCGTTCAAATCGGTGAGGTAGTGCGCCTTTTCCTCGCCCGTGGTTGCCGGATTGGCGGCGAGCGTGGTCAGCATGTTGACGCGCGTCAAACCCGCGCCGAGATCGTCATGCAAATCTTGCGCCACGCGGATGCGTTCCTGTTCCACCGCGCGCTGATGCTCGACCTGCTGGCGTCGTTGAATTTGAATTTCAATCTGCTGCGAACGCTCCGCGACTTTGCGATGCAGCAATTTTATCCAGACCAGAGCCGCCATGAGCACACCGACAAGGGCTCCGACCACGGCGAACAGGTGTTTCAAGTTCCACCACGGCGGGCGCGACAAAACGCGGACATCAAAGCCCGAGTTGAGCTTCAAAATGAACGATTCAACCGGCCGGTCCAGCACGCGGTTGCCGCCCTGGCCAACGTAAGTCCCGGTGAGTTCCAACCTGCTGCCCGGCACCAACGGCGAGTTCAGACCTTTCGCATCATTGAGCGTCGCCGTGAAACGTTGCAAGCCGGCTTGCATGCCCAGCACCAGCCCATCCGGTGTGGGGATCGTTTCCTGCAATACACCGTCCAGTTGCACCAGCGTCGAATCATACTCGTCCCGCAGCAGCGCATCTGGCTCCAGACGGCGAGGCTTGGGAAATTCCACCGGACCAAAACGCCGGACCACCGCTTCGTGCAATACCGGAGACGGCCCGCCCAAGTCGGGAAAACCCACCACCTCTACCCGGTCGCAAACATGGGCGTTCGCTTCCTTCGCATAAGTGAAACGCAGGCCGTTCAGACCATCCATGAGAAAACCGTTGACGCCCTCCTGAAAAATAATTTGACCGGAAACTTTCACGCGTTGCAGCGCTCCCGCTTGGGGATCAAACTTCAAAAAATCTACGACATGCCGGATCGGGATGGCAAACGGATCCACAGACGCCGGTTGCACCAGACTCACCCACTGCTGGTCAATGCGGATGTCACCCACTTTCACCCGCCGAGCTTGGGCATCCCAGTCGGCAAACAGACAGCCGCGCAATCGGATCAGAGCGTTCAAATACGCCTGCGGAATGGCTGACCCCATGGAGTCCAGTTGCACCCGGATGCGGCCATCGCGGGTCAGCAGCGTAATCATGTTGTTATCATTGGAGGTGACGACCCCTTCCAGTTCCACATATTGGCCATGCAGGCTGCCGTTGAGCAGTTGATCCCAAGAGGGCAGCACGGGATTTGGCAACGCCCCGGTGCCGAGGTGTTCGATCCGGGAAGCGGAAATATACGGAGAAAATTCTCCGGAGGCGGCAACTCCATTGACCTCGCAATAATCACCAACCTGGAGCGGAATGGGTTTTCCGATGTTCACAAAAATTCCCCGGGTCGCGTCTTGAAGAACAACCGCATCCCCTTGCAGAACACTGGTGATCACCCCGCGTAGTTTCACTGGATAGCTCTTTTTCAATTCCTCCAGATCCAACCGATTCACTTGCTCGACCGTGGTCAGCATGGGAATAGCCCCCAAATTGGTGGATTTCCCGCCTGCCTGGCGGAAGAAGCCGCAGCACAATGTCCGGTTGGTGTCGATCCCGCTCATTCGCCCGAGCACTTCGCAGGTCTGCCCAACATCCGGATGATTTGAACCGGTAAAATCCAAGGCGATCCTCCCAGACGAGTCCTCGAAGAACAATGGCCGGCCGGCTTCTGTCTCGCTGATTTTTCCGCTGAAATGAACCACCGGCGGTGCGTTGCCAGGAAACTTGGCGGCGAGGGCGTTGCTGATCGTCAACCACGGATAGTCAGCCCAAAGATCGGGTGAAACGTAACGCTGCGCAATATCGCGAAAATTCTGCACGAAGAACTCGCCGGGCACTTTGGTTCCGTCCAACCGCAGCAGGTCAAGGGAAACCCCGGCAACCTGGATCCGGTTTTGCGGCACGAGCGTAAAGGAGCAATCGGAATTCTCCGCGACTTTCATCAGCACGCGTCCAGACTCCATGGAAAGCTCAATCTCCAAGATGTCATCCAGCCGGTTGACGGAGGTGATTGTTCCTTCAATTTCGGACCACTCGTAGCCTTCTGCATCGCGCACCGAGAAATCGTCGGGTATCATGCGCGGCTTGGGCAAGGCGGTTTGTCCGGTCACCTTGACCTGGAGCGAGGAATTTCCAACGAACAGGCGGCTGCCGTCATCCGACGTGGTGTAAAAGGTGTAAAGGCCGGCCCGCGCAATTTGAAGATAGCCACTAAACAGTAAACCCACATGTTCCACCCGGCTTTCCACGCTCAAGTCGAAATTGCCGGTCGTTCCGGTTTTGACGGTGTCCAGATGGTCCAGGTTGGGAAGCCGGCTCCACCACAAACCTTCGCAGCAGCGATAGTCCAGCCCGTTGACGAAATTCGTGGTTCCGTTCACCGGATCAAGCGTGGCACGAAACAGCGCCGAATCA
>CAIPKV010000037.1 GCA_903865745.1 uncultured Verrucomicrobia subdivision 3 bacterium
CACAAAATTGTAGCCGTGGCTCGTGGCATACGCAGACACATTCGTCCATTGCCCGTAACTCACCAGATTCACGTCCATGTAAAACGCGGAGACATACACATTCGTCGGATTCGCATCGGTGATGTCCGGGTCATTCGTGGCCGTGTTTAAGAAAAGGGAGTTGCCCATGGTGAACGAACCTGCCGGGATCAGCACCATGCCCGCCGTCGTATTGGTCGTGGCCAGCAACCGGAAAAAACCCGCCGGGGCCGAGTTTGTCACCGTCGCGGCATTGACCGTGACCGCATTGGTCGCCGTCACCCAGTTCGGCGTGGCCAGATTCGTGGTCGTCTGCAACACGTAATTCGTGCTGCTCACCGGCCAGTAAAGAATGGATTGCCCGCCCGGTGCCGGGGCAATGCCCAGATTCGTCACTTGTGCCGTGGTTCGGTGAACGCCAGCCAGCAGAGCCAGCCCGAGGAACAGGGATTGGAGTTTGGTTTTCATGGTTACTTTGGCGGGGTTCATGAGGTTAAAGCGTAAAAGAACAAAAACTAAAGCCCCCTCACACAACGGAACCCAATGATGACGTTGGCATTGCCCGGGTTGCCGCCGTTGAGGCGAGAGGCGCACCGCGAGTTGCCGGCGACGCTGTTCCAACTGCCGCCGCGCAACACACGGTAGCCCGATGCTGACCCTGCTCCCGTTGGGTTGTTTATGGTCGGCTGACCATACGGCGTGCCATACCAGTCCCCACACCATTCAAACACATTCCCCGCCATGTCGTATAACCCGTAGCCATTCACATCAAACGAACCCACCGGACTCGTCGCCGGACTCGTTCCACCGATGCTGCCAATAGAGTTGTAACCGTTGGGACCTCGGTCATAGCTGTAGCTAGTGGTTTCTCCGTAGTAGTTGGCCAGATTTTCATCAATGATGTTGCCCCACGGAAACCGCCGCCCGCTCAACCCGCCCCGAGCGGCCTTCTCCCACTCCGCTTCCGTCGGCAAACGATAGCCGCTTGCAGTCCAGTTCACATAGACGGCATCCACATCCCCGGTTTTATAAACCTGCGTCAAATTCGCATCCGTATAATAGCACGGGGTCAGTCCCGATAACTGCGAGCGTGCATTGCACCACTTCACGCAGTCATACCAGTTCACCGTCTCTACCGGATAATTTGTCCCCTTGCCCGCGCCGGGATCGTCAAAACCATAACCGTAAAAGGTGGTCCCCGCGTTATACACCGTTTGCCACAAGCTAAAAGTGACCAGATTCACGTCCATCACAAACGCCGACACAAAAATGTTGGTGGGGATGGCATCGCTCTCGCCATCCAGCGTGTCGCCCATCGTGAACCAGCCCGCCGGAACCAACGCCATGCCCGCCGGCACTGTCACCGGTTGCAACCGAAAGAAGCCGGACGGAGCCGAATTGGTTACCTGCCCCGCATTGACCGGGTAAGCCGTGCGCACCGTCACCCAGTTCGGTGCAGCCAGATTCGTGGTCGTCTGCAACACGTAATTTGTCGTGCTGACCGGCCAGTACAGCACGGATTGCCCGCCCGGCGCCGGGGCAATGCCCAGATTCGTCACTTGCGCCGTGGTTTGGTGAGCGCCAGCGAGAAGCGCCAGCCCGATGAATAGGGACTGTAGTGTGGTTTTCATGGTTATTCTTCTTGGTGTTTCCGTAGCTGACCCGCCTTTTTTAATTCAAGTCCGGCTTGGTTCCAAGACTTTTCCAGCATTTTCTGCGAACGCGCCACCTCACCCCGGCCCGCTCCCTCAACTACCCTTGGTGGAGCGGGAGAATCGTTCCCCGCGCCTTGGTGCCTTGGCGGCTTGGCGTTGAATTCCGTCGCCGAAGCCATGATTTTACCCGATTTAACGCCGAAACTGCCGAATTGCCCACAAATCCAACAAATCGCGTCACAAATCGTCCAGTGTTTGTCATAAAGCGTGGAGGGAACGTCGGAATGCGTGGAGGGAACGTGATCTTCCGTGCAGGGAATGCCCCAAAGCGTGCTGCGGCGACCCCTGGCGTGCAGGGAATGTGACAAAGCGTCCGGCGTTTGTCGTAAAGCGTGGAGGGAATATGACAAAGCGTAGAGGAAATGTCGCAAAGCGTGGAGGATTTGTGACAAAGCGTCCAGCGTTTGTGACAAAGCGTGGAGGGAATGAGGCGTTGCGTGCAGGAAACGAGGCAAAGCGTGGAGGGAACGAGGCAAAGCGTGGAGGGAACGAGGCAAAGCGTGGAGGGAATGTCATGTTGCGTGGAGGGAACGAGGCGTTTCCATCACGCAACGGGACATACCCATCGGTCAAACGGCTTTTCCAAGGGCTAATTAACCTCTTGGCGACCTTGGCGCTCGAAACCGCGAACACCAACTACAACGCGGCGAACTTGACCGCGACGGCACTGATGGCCGTGCGCGATAACGCGGTGATCGTCGCGGAGAATGCGGCGCAAGACCCCGCCAACGGCGCGGCGGGTCGAGGCCCGTACTCCGGCCCCATCAGCAAACGCGCGACGTAAGCCGCATTTCAAAGCTTCCGGGGCGGGCGGAATCATCCGTCCGCCCTTTTTGCGGGCGGCAAAAGTGTTTCCCTTACGAAGGATTTTGCTAGAGTCGTTTCACCATGAGTGAACAATCGGATGCACCGCTGGACATGCTCGTCATCCAGGAGATGCAATTGTTGCTGGCAGAGAAACGCACCGCCTTGTCCACACTGCGAACGGGTATCGCCATCTTCGCGTTCCCGCTGTCGGTCTTAAGCGTGCTAGTGGCTACATCCAAATCCTATGAGCTGCATGCCGTCATGCATTGGCTGATACCACTGTTGCTCATCAACCTGGGCCTTATCGGGCTGGCGGTGTATCTCATCGGGCACGCGCTGCGACGGTTAAAGCATTACAACCGGCTCATTGACGAGCAGAAGCGGAAGTACCCGCGACTGGCGCAACTGCTGGCGTGAATCACTTCGCGGCGGTCAGCTTGTAGAGCACGACGCCGTGCGCGGGAATGGTGAGGGGCAGGGTGCCGCTCGCGGCATTTACATCAGCCACATCTTTTTGCCGCCACAAATCGCGGACATTCAGCGAGCCGGTGAAGCCGAGCTTGGCCAGATCGTTGAATTGCAAGTCGACTGAGGCGGGGCCGAGATTGAAGAAGCCGAGCGCGCGACCGCCGTCCGCGAGTTCCTTTTCATAGACGCGGACATCACCATTGGTTTCAACGCAAGTAGCTTCCTTGCCCAATTCATCCTGATCGATCGCGATGACCTCGTCGTTTTCCAGGAGGTTCAGCGTGAAGTCGTCGAGCTTGGTCATGTCGCAGCCGATGAGCAGGGGCGCGGAGAGGAGGCACCAAAGGCTGATGTGGGTGTATTGCTCATCCACGGTCAGGCGCGAGGGATGCAAATGACCCCAGCCAACCTGGCCGACGACGAGCATGTCGGGGTCATTCCAATTGCCGGGCTGGGCGTGCGGGGCGCATTTGTCCTGCTTAAAGCCGATGCCGCTCATGCTGCGCCAGGTGTCGGTGATGTCACCGGTGGTGCGCCAGCAGTTGCCATAAACCGAGCCGCCCCAGTTCCACACGTCGGCCATGCCGTATTGACAAAGGCTGAAGACGATGTCGCGCTTCTGATCGCGCAGGAATTTGCCCATGACGGCGTAGGGATAAATTGCGCCGGCATCGTTCGTGGCGCTCTTGCCATAGAGCGGGATGTTCATGGCGTTGGTAATTTTACCCGAGGCGATGCTGCCGTAGCTGCACCAGTCGTATTTCAAATAATCAAAACCCCACTTGGCGTAAGTCTGCGCGTCCTGTTCCTCGTGCAGCCAGCTCGCCGCGCAACCACCGCAGGTCCACGGCCCGGGTGAAGAATACAGGCCGGCCTTCAAGCCGAGATTGTGGATGTAGTCCGCCATGCCCTTCATATCGGGAAAGCGCGCGTTGGGCACGATGAAGCCTTTGGCGTCGCGGAATTCGCCGTGGAGCGTGGGGTCTTTGGAGTTGCGATGGTTCTGCCAGTAATCGTCCACGTTGATGTAGGTCCAGCCGTGATTGATGAGGCCGCTCTGAACCATGGCGTCCGCCGCGCTCTTGACGTGTTCGGCGGAGACGGCGCCCGCGAAACAATTCCAACTGTTCCAACCCATCGGCGGTGTGAGCGCAATCTGGTCGCCGACGACGATGCGGAATTTCTTTTCCGCCGTGCCGAGTGCGTTTTTGGCGCCGAGGATGACGATGAATTCACCTTGCTTTTTCAATTTGCCGGTGATGCGGCCGGTGGCGGCATCGAGTTTCAAGCCGTGCGGCAAATCCTGCGCGGAGAATTCCATGGGGCGATTGCCGGTCGCCGGAATCGTGAAGAGGAAGGGTGAGCCGGGGCGCACGCCGAAGACGTTCGCGCCGTTGATGCGCGGCGTGGCGGGCGCGGCGGGCGTGAGGATGTAGGGCGTAACGGCGGCTAACGGCGTCTCGCCGGCGACGGCTTCGGGTTTGCCCGCAGCGGTCTCGAATTTAGCATTGGCCCAGTCGGCGTGATCGGAATCGATGCCGTCGCCCGCAGCGGTGACTTCCAGCACAAGCGATTTCACGCCCGCGAGATTCACTTCGCAAGCCTTGGCCGCATTGCCGGCGCGCAGGACGCCGCTCTTCCACAGCTCTTTGCCATCGCCGAGCACGATGAATTCCACACTCGAGGCGGCGCTGCCGTTTACGTCATCGTCCACGCCGACACTGGCGGAAAAACTCTGCGCGCCGCCGTTCAGATTGACGTGGAGTTTGCTTTCCGCGTGCGTGCCGAAGCCGCGCGCAAAAGATTGGCCCGCGATGGTCAGCGGTTTGCCATCCACGGACTGGTTTTTGTGCGGCTCGCCCCAGCCCTGCGTCGCGGCGGAGAGGTTCAGGTCGTCGAGCCAGACGGTTTCAGCGGAGACGATTTGCGGAACAAGCGCGGCCAACGAAAGGCCGAGCGCGAGGACGAGGCGTGATTTCATCCGATGATTCTGCCGGTGAAAATTATTGCGTCAAGCTCGCCAGCAAAAAAAACTTCGTTACTCTAGCCGCATGACAACGCTGCTCATCGCCACGCGCAACGCCCACAAGGTGGGCGAGATTCAAGCCATTCTCGGCGCGAATTATCGATGTCTCACGCTAAAGGAATTTTACGGCGCACCCGGGGTGGTGGAAGACGCCGACACCTTCGCGGGCAATGCGACGAAGAAAGCGGTGGAACTGGCGCGATGGCTTTCGAACATGTCAATCGACATGCCACACTCGACCCGTTTTGTCTTGGCGGACGATTCGGGTTTGGAAGTAGACGCATTGAACGGCGCGCCCGGCGTGCATTCCGCGCGCTTCGCGGCGCTGGATAAAAGCGAGAACTCACCGGATGCCGACAATAACGCCAAGTTATTGCGCCTGCTGAAAGAGGTGCCGCTGGAGCAGCGCACCGCGCGTTTCCGCTGTGTGATTGCGCTCGCGGAAATCAATTTGTTATCGGCCAACATCAGGCCGCAATTATTCGACGGTGCCTGCGAGGGGCGGATACAGCTGGCGGCGAGCGGGCAGGGCGGGTTTGGTTATGACCCGCTGTTTGTGCCGGATGGCTTCACGCAGTCCTTCGCCGAGCTTGGTGAAGATATTAAAAACAAACTAAGCCATCGCGCGCAGGCACTCGCAAAGCTTAAGGTTTATTTGAGCATGCTGCCAATCTGAAGTTTCTTGCGCAGTTTGCCGTTGTCAGCGCACATCCGCATTTTGCCATGGGGCGCAGGCTGCGTGTAAAATTCACCGCCGGCATTTTCCAGGAGTAGTGAACCGGCGGCCACATCCCAGAGGTTGATAGTGCGTTCGACGTAGGCATCCAGTCGGCCGCAGGCGATATAGACGAGTTCCAGCGCGGCGGAACCCATGATGCGGATCTTTTTGGCGCGGCGGGAAATGCGGATGAGGTGTGGCAGGCTCTTCTCGAAGTTGTCCTGACTCTTGGAGAAACCCATGGCGATGATGCAATCTTCGATCTTCGTGCGGTCGCTCACGCGGACAATCCGGCCATTGAGCCGCGTCGGAGCGCCTTTCGTCGTCGTCCAGATTTCATCCGTGAATGGGTCGTAAATCACCCCAACGACGGACTGCGCATTATGTTGGAGCGCGATGGAAACGGCGGCGTGCGGCATGCCGAAGAAGTAATTCACCGTGCCGTCAATCGGATCAATCACCCAGCGGTATTCGGCAGTGGTATCGCCGGTATTGCCTTCCTCGCCGAGCACGGGGATTTGCGGGAACGCAGCGGCGAGAATCTTCTCGATGAGTGCCTGGCACTGGACGTCGAGTTCCAGCTTGATGTCGTGGGCTTCGGCGGAGTTGACGTGCTTGGGTAGGTACCAGTTTTTGCGCATGACCTGGCCGGCGGCGCGAGCGGCCTTGATGGCGGTGGTGAGAGCGGCTTTGAGGGATACGGTTTTCATAAATATTATTAGGGGATTACTTCTTTACGGTCGCGCAGGAGTTTCTCTTGCGCCTGCCGTTTTTCGAGGAGCAGGTTTTTCTCGGCAGATTCGAGGCAATGCAGCAAATCGGCAGCTTCGAGCAGGCGCGGCGCGGTAACGAAATCCGCGCCCGCCGCGTAAAGTTCCGGGATGTCGGCGAGTAGTTCGGAGTGAACAATAATTTTCGCCGTCGGGTTCAACTCGCGTAGCTGGCGAAGGATTTTCAAGTTGTTGGCGCCCTTCAAGACCATGTTTGGTAACGAGCAGATGAGCACTTCCGCGTGCGCCACGCCTGCATGATGTAACACGTCGCGCGCGGTGATGTCGCCATACACCGCATGGACATTGCGGGCTTTCAATTTCTCATGCACGACGGGATTGAAATCAATCACAACGATTTCGGGAATTAAGTCGGGTCGGTTGCTTTCGATCTCAGCGATGAGTGAACTGGCCGTCCACGAAAAGCCGAGCAGCCCGAGGCGCTTGGTATGGGTATGGTCGCGCGCGAGAAAGGCCGTCTGGTCGAGGTCCTGCAACTCCAGCTTTTTCAGCCACGGCGTGGCGCGGCGCAGCAGGGAATCGTTGCCGATGATCGCATAGGTCGAACCAACGGCGAGAAATGCGAACGAGAACGCCGCGATGCCGATGATGTTGTCCGACACATCGCCGCTAGCCTTGCCGAGCGCGAGCAGCACCAGCGAGAGTTCGCTCATCTGGCAAAGATTAATCGCCGGCAGCAGACTGACGCGAAAACCCTGCCGCATCCTATACAACACCGGAAAAATCGTGGCCAGTCGACTCGTAACCAGGACCAGGCACAGAAACAGCGTCCACAAAATGTAAGTCACCGTCGGCACCGGAATGATCATGCCGAGGCCGACAAAAAACAGCGTCACAAAGAAATCGCGAAGACTCGTTACTTTAGCCACCACGTCGAGCGTGTAGGGGAACGTCGAAATCATCACGCCGGCGATGAGCGCGCCCATTGCGGACGACAACTTGAGATGGTCCGCAAAGCCCGCCATGGCAAAGCACCACGCCAGCGCGCCGACGAGGACGAGTTCCGGCAATCGCGCGATGAATTTGAACACCGGCGGCAGCACGTAACGGCTCGCCAGCAGTGCCACCGAGAGCAGCAGGATGACGTGCCACACGGCCACCAGCATGACGCCAGCGGACGGATGTTTCAGGTTCGGCTGGACGGCGAGAAATAAAATCGTGGCGATGTCCTGCAACACCAGTACGCCCAGCGTCACGCGACCGGCGAGGGTCTCCAGCTCGCGCTTGTCGTAAAGAATTTTGACGATGATGACCGTGCTGCTCATCGCCGCTGCCACCGCGAGGTAGAGCGCTTCGAGATGATTTTGCGCCGGTCCGATGAAGCTGAAAACAATCCAGCCGACGACCACGCAGCCGAGGACTTGCGTCAGCGCCGTGAACGTGATCACGCGACCTGCGCTTAACATCCGCTTGAGATCAATCTCCAGCCCGATCATGAACAACAACAGGGCTAGGCCGATTTCTGAGATGGTCTGGATGGAATCGGGATTGGTGACCCATTTGAAGCCATGCGGCCCGACCGCAAAGCCGGCCAGGAGATAAGCGAGCAGCAGCGGCTGGCGCGCGACCTGCGAAACCACGGCAATCACCCACGCGGCGATGATGCAGATGGCGATGTCGGTGACGAGTCCGTGCTCCATGTTGCCCGAAAAATTAAACCAGCAAACTAATTAGGAAAGCATGAATTAGCAGGACACCCCGTTGCAGAACGGATTTTCAGCCCAGCGCGGCGAGTGACGCCTGAGTGTGCGTCAGCTTGTTTTTCCATTCCGCCAGCCGCTGCTCGTGTTCGGCGAGCACAGCCGGCGGAACCTTCGTGGTGAAGTTCGGGTTTGCCAGCTTCTGTTCGACTTTCACGATTTCGGCTTGGATTTTCTCCGCTTCCTTCGTGAGGCGAATCTTCTCCGCTGCGACATCAATCAATCCCTCCAGCGGCAGGAATAATTCACCGAGCTTGGTATTAACCGTCGGCGTGCCTTTTGGCGGCTGGTAGTCGGCATTTACTTCGAGCGCTTCAGCATTGAGCAGCAGCTTGATGACTTCCGCGTCATGGGGCGTGAGGTGTTGCGCGGGCTTGAAGACGTACTTCACCTTCTTCGCGGCCTGGATGTTGCCGGCGCGGCGCAGGTCACGACCATTGCGGACGAGTTCGTATTTCGTGTCAGTGATTTCGACATAGCAATCGTCCAGACCGTAGTGTCCTTTGAAATCGTCGTCGAAGGGCAGGGGCCACGGCGCGTTCATAATGGTCTTGCCGCCTTGATTATTCGGCATATCGGTGGCGAAACCCATGCCATGCCATAGCTCTTCCGTGATGAACGGCAGGAACGGATGGAACAGGCGGATGGTGTGCGACAGCACGAAATCAATCACGGCCAGCGTATTGGCCTTCTGTGTCGCGTCAGTGCCAAAGAACACGGCTTTACACGCCTCCACATACCAGTCGCAATATTCACTCCAGAAAAACTTGTAAAGTGCAGCGGTGGCCTCGCTGAATTTGTATTCATTCAGCGCCACCGTGACTTCGCGGATGGCGGAGTCGAGCTTGAGCAGAATCCATTTGTCATCCGGCGTAAGTAACGTGCGTTCAATCTCGCCTTGAACTTCGCCGCCCTGCATCTGGCGGAAGCGGCACGCATTCCAGAGCTTGTTGCAGAAGTTGCGGCCCAGCTCCACGTCCTTCTCATCGAAGAGCACGTCCTGGCCCAGCGGTGCGCTGCGCATGGTGCCGAAGCGAAGGGCGTCCGCGCCGTATTGGGCGATGAGTACGAGCGGGTCAGGCGAATTGCCAAGCGTCTTGGACATCTTGCGGCCCTGCTTGTCGCGGATGATGCCGGTGAAATAAACATTCTGAAACGGCATCGCATCCGGCAGCGCGAACTTCACGTCGCCCATGAACTCGTAGCCGGCCATGATCATGCGCGCGACCCAGAAGAAGATGATGTCCGGCCCGGTGACAAGGTCGGTGGTCGGATAAAACTTCGTCAAGGTCTCCGTGTTCTCCGGCCAGCCCATCGTGGCGAAAGGCCACAGCCATGAGCTGAACCAGGTGTCGAGCACGTCGGGGTCTTGTTGCCAACCGCTCATTTCTAAAGTGTGTTGGACGCCCGGAGTTATCGTCGCGATTGAAACAACGTTGCCATTTCTCCGAATCGAACTTTCGGAGGAGCTTTTTAGTTGTTCTGCCCAATGCTCAAAGCGAGCTTTTGCTTTCGCCTCGTCAGAATCTGTAACAGACCACACCGGAATCCGATGTCCCCACCAAAGCTGGCGGCTGATGCACCAGTCTTGAATGTTCGTCAGCCAGTGATCGTAGACCTTCGCCCAGCGGTCGGGATGGAACTTCATCCGGCCTTCAGCCACACACGCCTTGGATTGCGGTACGGCGGGATACTTCAAGAACCATTGTTCGCTCAAACGCGGTTCAATCGGCACATCTGCACGCTGGCTGAACCCGACGTTGTTCTCGTAAGGCTTCGACTCAATCATCGCGCCCTGTTCCGCAAGCAGTTCGACGGCGACTTTGCGCGCCTTAAAGCGATCCAACCCCGCCAGTGACGCACCCGCGAGGGCGTTCATCGAGCCGTCGGCGTTGATGACTTCGATGAGCGGCAACTTATGACGCGTGCCGATGTCGAAGTCTGCCTTGTCGTGCGCGGGCGTGACCTTGAGCACGCCGGTGCCGAATTCAAAATCCACATGCTCGTCGCCAATGATGGGAATGAGCTTCTGCTCGCGTGGCAATTCAGCCGGTAGCGGACGTACGATGTGTTTGCCGATGAGCTGCGCGTAACGCGGGTCCTTGGGATTGACGGCCACGGCAGTGTCGCCGGGAATCGTCTCCGGCCGCGTTGTCGCGATGGTGAGCCACGTGTCCGGCGCTTCGGCAACCTGCACCTTGAAGTGATACATGAAACCGTTCTGCGGTTTCATTTCCACTTCCTCATCGGAAAGCGCCGTCTGCGACACGGGGCACCAGTTCACCATGCGCTTGCCGCGATAAATCAGGCCCTTCTTGTAAAGCTCCACGAACACTTTTTGCACGCAGCGCGAATACTCCGGGTCCATCGTGAAGCGTTCGCGCGTCCAATCACACGAGCAGCCGAGCTTCTTGAGCTGGTTGATGATGATGTCGCCGTGCTTTTCTTTCCACAACCAGACGCGCTTGAGGAATTCCTCGCGGCCGAGTTCGTGGCGAGATTTCTTTTCCTCTTTCTTGAGATGCTTTTCCACCATCACCTGCGTGGCGATGCCAGCGTGATCGGTGCCGGGCAGCCAGAGAACTTCCTTGCCGTCCATGCGCGCCTTGCGGCTGAGAATGTCTTGAATGGTGTTGTTCAAGACGTGGCCCATGTGGAGCATTCCGGTGACGTTCGGCGGGGGGATGACGATGGAATATGGGGGCTTGGTAGACTTCGGATCGGCGGTGAAGCAACCCTGCTTCAGCCAGAAGTCATACCATTTGTCCTCAACGGACTGCGGTTCATAAGCTTTGGAAATTTCAGACATGGTCAAAAGTATTTAGCCACAGATAGGCACAGATGAAACACAGATTCGGGGCAAAAGGTTTTCCATCTGTGTTTCATCTTTGCCCATCTGTGGCTTGCAATATCACTTCTTCAGCAGCGCGTATTCCATCGAGTCCACCAGCGCTTCGAGGCTGGCCTCGATGATGTTTTCGCTCACGCCGACAGTGCCCCACTCGCGCTTTCCGTCGGTGGATTCGATCAGTACGCGCGTCTTCGCCGCCGTGCCGGCCACGCCGTCGAGAATGCGTACTTTGTAATCCGTGAGCGTGATGCGCTTGAGCTGTGGGAAAAACTTAGCGAGCGCCAGGCGCAAGGCGGCGTCGAGCGCATTCACCGGGCCGTCACCTTCCGCCACCGTCTGCGCCAGCTTATTGCCAACTCGGACTTTGACGGTCGCTTCGCACACGGAACCCTTTTCGTCGCGGCGCATGGAAACGTGATAGGTGACAATGGTGAACGGCAGCTCGCGGTGCTTGAGCGCCTTGCTGATAAGCAACGCCAGCGAACCTTCGGCGGCTTCGTATTCGTAACCTTGATTCTCGAGTTCCTTGACGCGATTGAGAATCGGCTTCAACTCCGGCGTCTCGTTCGTGAGCTTGAAGCCCAGTTCCTGCGCCTTGATGACGATGTTGCTGCGGCCCGCGAGGTCGCTGATGAGAATGTTGCGTTCGTTACCCACGAGCGATGGGTCCACATGCTCGTAGCTCGAAGCCAGCTTCTGCACCGCGTTCACGTGCGCGCCGCCCTTATGCGCAAAGGCCGATGAACCCACCCATGGCAGGCGCGGGTTGTGGCGCAAGTTCGCCACCTCATCCACGAAGGCAGAAAGCTCTTTCAACTTTGCCAGCGACTTCGCGGGTACGCTGGTTTTCTTCAGCTTGAGGGCCACGCACGGAATCACGCTGGTCAGGTTGCAGTTGCCCGTGCGTTCGCCGTAGCCGTTGATGGTGCCTTGCACATGCACCGCGCCCGCGTCCAATGAGGCCAAGGCGTTCGCGACGCCGAGGCCGATGTCGTCGTGCGTGTGGATGCCGACTTTGCAATTCAGTTTGCCCACGGCCACTTTGGTGATAGCGGCGATTTCCTGCGGCAGACAGCCGCCGTTGGTATCGCACAGCACCACGAAATCCGCGCCCGCCTTCTCCGCCGCCTGCCACGTCGCGAGGGCGTAATCCGCGTCCAGCTTGTAGCCGTCGAAGCCGTGTTCGGCGTCGTAGATGACAAATTTGCCGTTGTCTTTCAGGAACTTCACCGTGTCGCCGATCATCGCTAGATTCTCTTCCGGCGTGCAGCGCAGCACTTCCTTCACGTGCAACATGGAGGTCTTGCCGTAAATCGTGACAACGGGCGTGCCCGCCTCGATGAGCAGGCGTACCTGGTCGTCGGCTTCAACGGCGACGCCTTTCTTGCGGGTGGAGCCGAACGCCGCGAGCTTGGCGTGCTTGAACTTCTTCTTCTTGGCCTGCGCAAAGAACTCGATGTCCTTGGGATTGCTGCCCGGCCAGCCGCCTTCAATGTAGTGTACCCCAAAAGAATCGAGCTTCTCGGCAATGCGGAGCTTGTCCGTCACCGAGAAATTGATGCCTTCACCCTGCGAACCGTCGCGCAGGGTCGTGTCGTAGATTTCGACTTGAGGTTTCATAATTGGGCCGTAAAAACGGATGCACACTATCTCTTAATCCAGTGGCAGTGGCAAACCGGAAAAGTATCTGCCGGACACCATTGCGTTTTCGCCCGGCGGCGTTAGATTGCCGGTATGGAAGAATTCGTGGACATCCAATGCCCGTACTGTGGCCAGACCTTTGAGGTCACCGTGGACACCAGTGTCGCGCGGCAAATCTTCACGACGGACTGCGAAGTCTGCTGCCGGCCCATGGAAATCCTGGCGGAATGTGCCGGGGGCGAAGTCGTCAGCGTTGAAGCCCGTTCCGAATAACCAATCTGCCCGTTAATACAAGTCTTGCGTCGATAGAATCTGGTCTTGCAACTGGGTTACCACCATCCGGCCACGCGCCAGCGCCGTGTCTTCCGTCTCACCGAAGAATGATTTTAGCCGCACGCGCACGGCCGCGATGAAATCCCCATTGCGGTCATGCAGTGGCAAGGTCATCACCACCGCCCCCTTCTCGCGGCCAAACGACGTGGTGCCATTGTTAATGGCATTGGCCTCTGCCTCGGTGCCCAGCTTGCCGACTTCCGCCGTGTCTTTGCTGGCAATGACCGTAGTGATGCCGTTGGTTTGGGCCGCATAGATGCGCAGGCCGAGGATGCGCGGCTGCTTTTCAATAATGCCATTCAAGATGACTTGCGAGTTCAGGACGATGGGCGTGTAATCGACCGAAGCATCGGTGAAATAGCAGACGGCATCCGACTTCGTGCGGAACCCGAGCAACCCTTCCGTGAAGGTGTTATCGCCGAGCGTGGGCATCACGGGTTTTCCATCGAACGACACCGTGATCTGGTTCCCTTCGCATTGGACGCCGAGCGAATGCCACACGTTGGCACTCACCGGCACGTCCGGCCCGATGGGGTCGGAGCGCACGTCATCCACCACCTTATAGAAACGCACGTTATTGCCGAGCGCATTGGCGCGGACCACGTAGTAGTTCGAGGCGTTCTGGTAGCGGAAGACGATACCCGCCATCTGCTCGGTGATACCACTGACCACTTTGAACCGCGTGGTGAAATTAAAGTTGCGGAACTTCTGGGCGGAGTAAATGAACATCGGGAACCGCTCATCCGTCGGGTCGACGCCCGTCTGCGCGAGCACGTTCTTGCGTGCCACAACCAGCGCTCGGTCGGTGAGCGGCGTGAGCATGGGGGGCACCTCGGTATTGACCACCGACCAGACGCCTGGCGCACCGCTGCCGCCGAGCACGGCTTGAAAGTTGGTGGGCGTTGCCCCTTCGGAATAGTCGCTAAAATTGAAGCTGAGCTCCGCACCGGAAACCTTCACGGCCAGCAGCAGTCCGGCAATCCATAGGGTCATTCGCATCTGGTTAGCGTAACAAAAGCGGCTGCGCAGGCAAAATAGTTTTGCCAGCACCGCGCCGAATCCGCAAACTATCCAGATGAAAGCACTTCGCCTCGCCCTTATCTTATTGTCCGTTCAACTCGCCGCCCACGCGGAATTGAAACTGTCCGCCATCTTCGGCGACAACATGGTTCTCCAGCAACAGCTCGCCGTCCCCGTCTGGGGCTGGGCCGCACCGGGAGCCGAAGTGACCGTTACCTTTGGCGACCAGACCAAGACCACGCGCGCTGATGCCGATGGCAAATGGCTCGTGAAGCTCGGCAAGCTCAAGGCCTCGTTCACGCCGCAGACCCTGACCGTCGCGGCGGGTGAGACCAAGACCTTTACCAACATCTTGGTCGGTGAAGTGTGGCTCGGCTCCGGCCAGTCGAACATGGAGAAGCCCATCGGCCTGCAACGCGGCCAGAAGCCGGTGCTTAACTACCAGCAAGAACTCGCGGCGGCGGATTACCCCAACATCCGCATCTTCCAAGTGGATAAGATGCTCGATGCGCAGCCCCGCACCGACTTGGAGAAGTATCATCCCTGGCAAGCGTGCAGCTCCAACTCCCTCGACACCGTGCACTTCTCCGCCGCCCTCTACTTCTTTGGTCGCGAGCTGCACACCAACCTGAATGTGCCGGTCGGTTTGATTCATTCCTCCTGGGGCGGCACGCGCATTGAGCCGTGGACGCCGCCGGTCGGCTTCGCCTCCGTGCCGTCGCTCGCAGGCATAAAGACCTCGTACTCAGTTTCCAATAAGATTGCCGCCACCACGCCCACCGCGCTTTACAACGCCATGATTGCGCCGATTGAAGGGTACGCGATGCGCGGCGCCATCTGGTATCAGGGCGAGTCCAACCATGGCGAGACCAACTACGACCTGAAGATGGCCGCCCTCATCAACGGCTGGCGCAAAGTTTGGAACGAAGGCGCTTTCCCCTTCTACTTCGTGGAGATTGCCCCATACAAATACATCAAGAACTTGACCAACTATTCCTCTGAGACCGATCCGCTGCCGCGCTTCTGGGTGCAGCAAAGCCGCGCCGCCCGCCACATCAAGCACACCGGCATGATTGTGACCACCGACTTGGTGGATGATTTGAACGACATCCATCCGCGCGACAAGGCCAGCGTCGGCCACCGCCTCGCTCTGCTTGCCTTGGATAAAACCTATGAGCGCGAAGTGGCCAGCGAAAGCCCCGCGTTCGAGGAGATGAAAATCAAGGGGAACGTCGCCGTGCTGGAATTCGAGCACACCGCTGGCGGCCTCATCAGCCGGGACGGCCAGCCGCTCACCTGGTTTGAAGTCGCCGAAGCCGATGGCAAATTTGTGCTGGCCGAGGCGAAGATTGTTGGCAAGACCGTGGAAGTCTCCGCCGCCGGGGTCGCGCAACCGGTCGCCGTGCGCTTCGCCTGGAACCAACTCGCGCAGCCCAACCTCGCCAACGCCGCCGGCCTGCCCGCCGAACCGTTCAATACCAAGTTGCCAGTGGAGTAAGCCAACCTGCGGGTTGCCGGACAGTGAATTAGGCCAGGGCGGCTCGTGCCGCCCTAGTGTCGTATTCTATTCAGCCAAAGGCTTGGCAGTAAGGTGTCCACAGGCATGGTGGCCGTCCGCAAGGACTCTTAGTCAGGAAATGGACACTTTACCCTAAAAGATGACGTTCCCCATCCATAAGGATAGCTCGCGGTGCCGGTCGAGAGAGGTCTCATTGAGGGTACTGAGAGGTCTGGTATTGTGGCGGATGCCGGTCAGGAAACGGGCGGGCGGGCGGCTAAAATGCGTGCCACAACTGCGGTGGCGGTTTCGGTGGGGGCCAATTCCAGCCATTCACACTGGCCGTGACGGCGGAACCACGTCAGTTGCCGTTTGGCAAACTGGCGCGTTTTGATTTTAACCAGTTCGATGGTCTCGGCCAGTCCCCGTTCGCCGCGCAAATGCTCTACCACCTGCCGGTAACCGATGGCTTGCAGGGCGAACTTGTTCGCCGCAAGGCCGCGCGTCAAAAGTTGCTTGGTCTCAGCCACGAGGCCGAGCCGGAACATTTCGTCCACGCGTATATTGATGCGCGAATGCAATTCTTGCGTCGGACGTGTAAAGCAGTAGATGACTTTGGACCTTGGACCTTGGACATTAGACTCTCCCTTCTTCCATTCCGCGCGCTGGGCGGAGAACTTTTTGCCGGTGAGACGGATGACTTCGACGGCACGAATGACGCGCCGCGGGTTTAGACGGTCAATTTTCTCATAAGCCACCGGATCGCGCTCGCGCAACTCGGCGAGCAGGTCGGCCAAAGGTGCGGCTTCGAGTTCCGCCCGGAGTTGCGTATCGGTGGCCGGAGTTTCACCGAGGCCTTCAAGAAAGGCTTTGAAATAAAGACCGGTGCCACCGCAGAAAATGGGTGTCTGATTCCGCGCGGTGATGGCGGCGATGGCGGCTTGGGCGTGCCGGATGAATTGTGCGGCGTCAAACGCCTCGGTTAAATTGCAAATATCTATGAGATGATGTGGTACGCGGGCGCAATCAGCGGGCGTGGGCTTGGCGGTGCCGATATCGAGTCCGCGATAAACCTGCATGGAATCGACGGTGACGATTTCGCCGCCGATGGCTTCGGCGAGCGCGAGAGCAATGGCGGATTTGCCGACGGCAGTGGGTCCCGCGAGGAAGAGGGGAGTTGTGACAGGATGAACAGGATTCACAGGATTCAGAAAAAACGCCGGTTAAATCATGTGGCTAAGCTTCATCCTGTACATCCTATTAATCCTGTCAATTTTTGCCGGTTTTGGCCGACCGATTCCGTCGGGACAAGATCAGAGCCAGGTTAATGCCAACGACGAAGATGGGGACGCTGGCACGTTGGGCGGAGGTTAGGCCGGCGTAAAGATGGTCGGTGGGATAATCGCCGCGAAAAAATTCGCCGATGGAACGGAACACGGCGTAAACGATGAGGTAGGTGGCAAAGATTTGGCCGTCAAATTTCTTGCGCTGAAACAACCAGGCGAGCAAGCCGTAGAGAATTAAATTTAGTAAGGCATCGTAAAGCTCGGTGGGGTGAACGCCGACGCCATGCGTCTCGTGGTCGGCGGGAAAATGGATGGCCCACGGCAGAGAGCAGACGCGGCCATAGCAGCAGCCGTTGAGCAGACAGCCGATGCGACCGAAGACGCTGCCGAGCGCGATGCTGGGCGCGAGGATGTCGGCAATTTTCCATACGGGAAGTTTTTTCCAACTCAGATAAATGACGCCGGCAATGCTCGCGCCGATGAGTCCGCCATAATAGACAAGGCCGCCGTGCTGTATCATGAAAACTTCGGAGAAGGGTTGGTCGGCAAATTCTTGTTTCCAATAGGTCGTCACATAAACGAAGCGCGCGCCGATGATGCTACCGACCATCAGCCAGAGCGTAACGTCGGCAATGACGTCGCCGTGGACGTTGACGAGGCGGGCGCGCCGGGTGGCGGTCCACAGGCCAGCAAGAAAAGCCAGCGCCATCATGACGCCATACCAGCGTATGGGAAGGGAACCGAAGTAAAAGGCTATCGGATGCACGGAGGAAAGTTAGGCGGCGGCGCAGGAAATTGAAATTTCAAACTGCGAGTCAGTTTGCATTGGTTGCCACACCCGGATTCGGCGCGCCCGGTGGCAGCGGCGGCTCGGGCGGCGTAACCGGATTGGGCGGCTCGTATCCCGGTGGCATGGGTGGCCAGATGGGCACGGTCTGTACGAGGTCGCGCCAAGCCTGGCGTTCGGAGGGCGACATCTTCGACCAGCTTGCCGCGTTGCGCAGGAATTCGGCGCGCTCGGCTTCACTCATGCCGGCGAACTTGGAGTAGTTGCGCACGCAGATGAGGCGCTTGTCGGGCGGGAGCTTTTCAAAGGACTTGAGGGTGGCCTGCATCTGCGTGTGTTCGGCCTCGGAAAGCGTGTTGAGCGTCGACTCTTTCTCCTCCGGCGTGAGCTCGAAGAATTGGTTGAACTGCTTGGCGATGCGCTGCTGGTCCGCCGAGGCGGCTGGCTGCTTGGCATTCTCGACCAGCGAGAAATAATGCAGCGGGGTCTCGTTGGAGAGGATTTCGTCCTGCAACGGCGGCGGCAAAATGCTCCACTGCATGAGCCGGGACTCCACGAGGTCGCGCAAATTCGCCGGTACCTGCGCCAGCCGAGCCGCGCGCTCGGTTGCCGGCGCACGGAGTAGCGGCATCAGCCACCAGTGTAATTCGGTGGCGCGCAGCCGGAGTTCGCGTTCGTCCGGATCCAGCGCCTCATACTCGGCGAGTTTGGCGGTAATCCGCTCGCGCGCGGCGGGCGAACGGCTCGCGAGAGCTTTCTCCTGGGCATCAGGCGACATGGCCAACAGTTGCCGGAAAAAATCCACCGGCGATGACAGGACGCGTAGATGGTTTTTCTGGCTGTTAGCGGAAGCTGGCGAAGATTTTGGAGATTGGGAATAGGCCGTTAAAGCCGTTAACACGGCGGCTAGGCAATAAAATAGCTGGCGCAACAAGCTCATTGCAGCGCGGCCAGAAGTTCGCCATCCGCGCGGGCAGGGCGACTCATGCGCTGGATGGCGTCGAGATTTTCCAAGGCGTCCACGCTGGGTGCGGGCTGAGCTGCCACGAGAGCAACGCTTTGGGCGAGCGCCGCTCGGGAAAGGGACGCGTGCCATTGGAGACCGACACCGGCAAAAAACAGGAAGGCGGCAACGGCGGCGACGCGGGGCCAGAGCAGACGCCAGTTCAAGGACCAAGAGCGTGTGCGGGTCGCGGCGGCTTCCTCAAGTTCGACGGCCGCCAAGACGCGGGCGGTGAAATTGGACGGCACGGATCCGTCAGGAAGCTGTCCTAGAGCACTGGTCAGGCGCGCTTCCAGTTCGAGTTCTGGTTGGGAGCGCAGGGCGTTCCGCTCGGCTTCGGAAAGTTTCCGGCGCCACAGCAATTCGCTAGGATTTGATGGTTGCTTGCTCATCACTTCAAATTGAAAACCGGTCGATGCACAAAGTTGCAAATTTTTTAACTAAGTTCAACCGGTCCGCCAAACTTAAAAATTATCTCATTTCTGAAAAACGAAGCTGTTTTCCATAAGGAGCCTGATATGCTTGGGCCGTTGACTTTACAAATGAATTCCCTTGAAAAGACTGGAGCGGTGGTTGAACCGGCTTTGACCGCCCGCGAACGCTTTGCCCGCGCCGCCCGCTGCCAACCGGTGGATCGTCCGCCGGTGTGGCTCATGCGCCAAGCCGGTCGCGCACTGCCGGAATACCGCAAGCTTAAGGAAAAGTATACCTTCGTCCAGCTTTGCCAGAATCCCGAGCTCGCCGTCGAGGTGACGCTGCAGCCGGTGCGCCGGTTTGGTTTCGACGCGGCGATTCTGTTCAGCGACATTCTGGTTATTCCGGAAGCGATGGGGCAGACCTATCATTTCAAGGAGACCGGCGGGGTCCAGATGGATTTTGCGGTCACGAGCAAGGCAGACATTGAGAAGCTTTCTATCGAACATGTTTGCGAGAAATTAAACTACGTCGAGCAGGCGCTGAAAACTTTACGTAATGAGCTCGGCGACAAAACAGCTCTGCTCGGATTCACCGGCTCGCCCTGGACCTTGGCGACCTTCATGATGGAAGGCGCGAGCGTGCCGAAATACAGCCGGGCGTTGCAATTGTTTCGCGAAGATAAAAAGACTTACTATGCGCTCGCCGAAAAACTTACTGAGGCGGTTACCGCTTACCTGAAAATGCAAATCGCTACTGGTATTGATGCGTTGCAAATCTTCGACAGCCATGGCGGACATTTATCGTCTGCCGAATTTCAGGAAGCCAGCGGACGGTGGACGAACCAAATCATCGCCAACCTCGGTGGTAAAGTTCCGGTTATCAATTTCTCCCTCGGCACGCACGGCAACTGGCCCGACCTCATTGCCAGCAGTGCGAATGTTCTCGGCATTGACTGGCAGACTTCCATTGTCGAAGCGCGGAAAATCATTCCGTCGAACATCGCTATGCAGGGAAACCTTTCGCCCACCTTGTTGGCTGAAGCTACGCCGGAAATCGTGGCGGCGGAAACTAAGGTTGTGCTTGAGGCCATGCGCGGCCGGTCGGGACACATATTTAATCTTGGCCACGGATTGACACCCGGAGCAAAACTGGAAAACATCGCCGCTTTGGTGGATACTGTGAAAAGTTTTAGATGAAAACGCTGAATGTAGATCTTGAACTGGTGAAGAAGTACAACGTGGCTGGGCCGCGTTACACCAGCTATCCGCCTGCCACCAAGTTTACTGACGCGGTTACGTGGGATCAGCTTTCCGCCAAGATAGAGGACAATAACCGCACGCCACGGGACCTCTCGGTTTATTTCCACATTCCCTTCTGCGAGACGCTCTGCTGGTTCTGCGGCTGCACAACCGTCATCACGCTCAATCACGACAAAGGCCGTCAGTACATAGACTATCTTGGTCGCGAAGTTGCCCGACTTGCGCCGATGCTGAACCAAGGTCGCAAGGCGGTTCAACTTCATTTCGGCGGCGGATCGCCAACTTTCTTGCGTCCAGACGAGATTCGCCAGCTCGGCGAAATTATTCACAAACATTTTACCTTTGCACCGGACATTGAGGCGAGCGTTGAGGTCGACCCACGCCGGCTAACCCGGGAGCACCTGGTCGCGTTGCGCGAAGTTGGTTTCAATCGCGCTTCGATGGGCGTGCAGGATTTCAATCCGAAGGTGCAGGAAGCCGTCCACCGCATTCAGCCGCGCGAAATGACCCAGCAGGCGATGGATTGGATGCGCGAACTTGGCTATGGCTCAATCAACCTTGATTTGATTTATGGTCTGCCCTTTCAGACTCCGGCTTCGTTCAATGAAACGCTCGATACGGTGCTGGAAATGAAGCCTGACCGACTCGCCGTTTTCAGCTACGCGCATGTGCCGTGGATTAAGCCGTCCCAAAAAATACTAGAACAAAAGGTTTTGCCCACGCCCGAAAGTAAACTGGAAGTGCTCAAGCTCGTCATTGAACGACTCACCGCCGACAACCAATATGTGTACATCGGCATGGATCATTTTGCGAAGCCGAACGATGAGCTGACCATTTCGCAGCGCGAGAAAAAACTGCAGCGGAACTTCCAAGGCTACAGCACGCGCGCCGGTTCGGACATTTACGCGTTCGGCATGAGCGCCGTGTCACAAACGCCCGATGTCTACTGGCAAAACGAGAAGGAGTTGCCGAAGTATCAAACCGCCGTGGACGCGGGCAACGTCCCGCTGCACAAGGCTTATATCGTGAGCAACGAGGATAAAATCCGCCGCGAAACTATTATGCGGACGATGTGCGACCTCTCGCTCGACTTCGCCACCATGAGCGCGAAAATCGGCGTCAACTTTGAGCAACACTTTGAAAAAGAACTCGCCTTGCTTGCGCCATTTGCTGCCGACGGCCTCGTGAAGCTCAAGCCCGGTGGACTCGATGTGACCGACGCCGGCCGCCTCTTCATCCGCAACATCGCGATGTGTTTTGATAACACGCTCGGCGCGGCGAATGAGCGGAGACATTCGAAGACGATTTGAATGCGAATGAAGTCCGTCGCGATTATCGGCGCTGGGATCACCGGATTGACCGCTGCGTTTTATCTGAAACGTCAAGGGGTGTCAGTCACAGTGTATGAAGCGGGCGATCGCGTTGGTGGCGTGATTCAGTCCCTACGTAAGGACGGTTTTTTAGCCGAATCCGGTCCGAACACAATTCTCGAAACGTCCCCAAAAATTGCGCAACTCGTCCGCGATGCTGGGCTCGAATCCCGCAAACTTCACACTAACCCGAAAGCTGAGGCGCGCTACGTCGTGCGCTATGGTCGTCCGATTGAAATGCCTGGCACACCGCTGGGATTTATCACGACGCCGCTTTTCACCGCCAAGGCCAAGCTTGCCGTGCTGCGCGAGCCATTTATTAAGCCGCGTCGCGATGGTGTGGAAGAAAGCATTGGGCAGTTTGTCGTCCGCCGCTTTAATCAGGAATTTCTCGATCACGCGATTGACGCCCTCGTCGCCGGGATTTACGCGGGCGACCCGCACAAGCTTTCGCTGCCACACGCGTTTCCGAAACTAAAAGCGCTGGAAGTTAATTATGGTTCGATGATCAAAGGCCAAATCTTTGGCGCGCGTGACCGGAAAAAATCCGGCGAAGTGGCGAAAGACCGCGCGGCAAAGTTTTCTTTTGACGAAGGCTTGCAAGTTTTGCCGGATACGCTGGCAGCGCAACTGGGTGATTCGCTGGAATTGAATGCGCCGGTATCGAAGCTTAAGAAAACCGGTGATGGCTGGCGGGTAACGACCTCAAAAGGAGAAGCGGAATTTGGCGTGGTAATCTACTGTGGCACGGCTTATCGGCTAGCGGAATTAATCATCGATGCAGCGTTCACGCCGAAGTTTTCCCGGTTCACCGAAATAAGTTATCCGCCGGTGGCGAGTGTTGTGTTGGGTTTTCGACGCGAGGACGTAGCGCATAACTGCCACGGTTTCGGCATGCTAATTCCCAAAATCGAGGGGTTCAAGATCCTTGGCACAATATTTTCTTCTTCATTGTTCCCCAACCGGGCGCCGGATGGGCATCTTAATCTGACCAGCTACATCGGTGGTGCGCGTTATCCCGAACTCGCTTCACTGTCACCGGACAAGCTGGTGGAAGTTGTGCTGGCGGATCTGCGCAAATTACTTGGTGTACGCAGTCAGCCGTTGTTCACTCATACTGCGTTCTGGCCGAAAGCGATTCCGCAATACAATGTTGGCTATGGTCAATACCGTGAGTTGCTGAATGAAATTGAGTCCAAGGTTGCGAATTTATTCTTTGCCGGTCATTACCGTGATGGGGTTTCTCTGGGCGATTCAATTGTTTCAGGCGTGAACATCGCCGCGCGTGTCGGTAAACTTTTTTGATATGAGTAAAGCCATTCTCCTCGTTAATCTGGGTTCGCCGGACTCGCCATCGGTGCCGGATGTCCGCCGTTATCTCAATGAATTTCTAATGGACGGGCGCGTGATTGATGTGCCCTGGCTGTTGCGGCGGTTCGTGGTCGGCATCATTTTGATCAACCGGCCAAAAGAATCCGCGCATGCCTACGAAAAGGTTTGGACGAAGGAGGGTTCGCCGCTCGTCGTCACGAGCCGGCATGTGCAGGCGCTCTTGCAGAAGCGCGTCAGCGTGCCGGTGGAACTGGCGATGCGTTATCAAAATCCGTCCATCGAATCCGCCGTGAAAAACCTGTCGGCGAAGGGTGTCAAGGAGGTGCTGCTCATTCCGTTGTTTCCGCATTACGCGATGTCCAGCTACGAAACCGCCGTGGTGCGCGTGCGGGAAGTTGTTGCAAAACTTGCACCGCAGATGAAGGTCGTTTTACAGCCGCCCTATTATGACCAGCCTGATTACATTGAGGCGCTGGTGGCGAGCGCGGCGGATTATTTAAAAAAAGATTACGACCATCTTCTGTTCAGCTTTCATGGCATCCCGGAGCGGCATATTAAAAAGTCCGATACCACCGGCTGTCATTGTCTGGCCACGCCGAATTGCTGCGAGACGCCCAGCCCGGCGCACGCTGAGTGTTACCGCGCGCAATGTTATAAGACCGCAGCGTTGTTCATTGCCAAAGCCGGCGTGCCTGCTGGCAAATGGTCGGTTTCCTTTCAATCGCGGTTGGGCAAAGACCCGTGGCTGAAGCCTTACACAGATTACGAGTTGCCGCGTCTCGCGACCGAGGGTAAAAAGCGGATGCTCGTGATTTGTCCGGCGTTCGTGTCTGATTGCCTGGAGACAATTGAAGAAATCGGCATCCGTGGTTGCGAGCAATTCATCGCTGGCAATGGTCAGGAGTATACCCGCATTCCGTGCCTGAACGAACACCCGGCCTGGATTGATGCTTTGGAGCACATGGCGGCGAAGTTCCTGGCCTGAGCCAGACTATTTCTTACGCCCGGTGCGTTCCTGCCAATAGAGCAGTGGCATACGGATAGTTCGTCCCAGTGCGCTAAATAGATTCTTCTTGGGTGGCTCGGCTTTCTGTATGCGATCACATTTGTGGCTGCACAGCGGACAGAGATAAAGCGGCTTCCCGCCACCCTGTAACCGCAATATGTGGAGGCAGGCCGTACAAAGATGTTCGCGACAGTGGGTACAGCGGAACGTCACCGGCGCTTCGGGATGGCGGCGGCAGAGCAACGTCCCATCCGACTGCATCATCGGTGGTGCCGGGATATCCCGCTCGATCTTGGGGATGGCGATGGTCACGTCGGTGGATTCGACGGTCAGCTCGATATCGCCGAGACGCACTGCCTGATTAGGGTGGAGGTGGGCCGCCTTGACCAATTCATTATTAACGAACGTTCCGTTTGTAGAATCGCAGTCGCGTAAGAACACGCCGTCGTGCGATACAATCAATTCGCAATGCGTGAAGGAGACCGACGGATGCGTCAGTGTGAAATCTGCGTCGGGATCGCGGCCCACGCGGTTGACGCCGAGTCGCAGTTCAAGCGAGCGGAGTTTCAGACCTTCGGTTTTGACCAGCAAACGTGCCATGAAAATTAGGAGTCTGCGGGAAACTTGCGCCGATTACCCCTCCAAGTCGAGCCGAAATCATCGCAGCGGATTTTCGGCGAAGGCAAATTCCGCGACGGTTTTTCCGCCAATGAGATGCTCTTGAATGATGCGTTCCAAGACTTCCGCCGTGCAACTGTGATACCACACACCCTCGGGATAGACCACGGCGATGGGGCCGCGCACGCAGACGCGCAGGCAGTTGGCGCGCGAGCGGAAGACCAGCGGATTCGCGCCGACGAGATTGAGTTCCTTCAGGCGCGCCTTCAAAAAATCCCACGCGGCGAGGCTCGTTTCGCGCGGACAACATTTGGGCTCGTCTGCGTCCACGCACAGGAAGATGTGGCGGCGGAATTTTTCCAGGCCGAGCGCGTCGGCGGCGGCAGATAGTTCGTCATTCATATTTTAAAACTTAGTTTTCTTCTTTGGGTTAAACAATCCAATCACCGGCTAAACGTCAGTCCGATGACACCGCCCACCGCGATGAGCGCGCCGAGCAGCGACCGGAAGCCAATCTTTTCGCCTTCAACGATGCGCGTCATCGGCAGCAGCACCAGCGGCGTGATGGCGATGATGGCGGCGACGACGGCGGCGGGCGTGGTCTTGAGCGCCCATTGCATGCACGTCACGCCAAGCGTCTGGCCGGCGAGCGCGTTCGCCAGCACCCAGGGCCAGATGCGCCGCCACTTTTCGCGGGAGATTTGCAAGGTGTCGCTGGCGAATGCCGGCCCGTGCGCGCGGGCGGAACGTGATTTGAAAACCAGCAGCGCAATCGTCGGAATCAAAATGCCGCCGAGCACACGTTGGTAGCCGGTCGTGCCGGCATCCACGTTCAGACCGGCTTGTTGGATGGCGACATAGCCCTTGCGAATCACCACCGCGCCGAGCGCTCCGCCCAGCGCGGCAAAGCCGCCGGCAATAATCCCAATCTGCCAGTCGCGCGCGGAAATCTTCAGGTGATCTCCGGGGGCCAGTGCGATGGCGACGCTGGCGAGAATGACGGCGACGCAGAGGATTTCCGACCGGTTCAATTTGGTGCCGAGCCAGAGCCATTCGATGAGCGCGGCGAACGGGGCGGTGAGGCATTGAGTGATTAAAACCGTGCGCCGGCTGCCGAGTCGCGGGAGCGCCTGAAAATAAGCCGAGTCGCCGAGGCCAATCCCGAAGAGTCCGCTCAACATGAACCATTCCGGCGCGCCGGCAAAGCCCGTTCCAAAAGTGAACGCCCAGACCGTCAGGAAAATGGTGGCGAGTGTGATGCGCCAGAAGTTGGCCTCGATTCCGCCGGTCTGTTTCGCGGTGCGGTAGCCGCAGACGGCAGAGGTGGCGAAGAGCAGGGTCGTGAGCAGCGCCGCGAGCATTAAAGCTTAAAGCGATTCGAAGTGATCATCCGCAGCCGAGCTGTCGCCAGCCCCTTCAATGTCGACCCCGTTATCATTCAAAATCTTTTCAATGTCGGGCGATACCCAGCGCTTGTTATGGCCCTTTTTCGGTTCGGCCTTGACCCGGTAACGCCCGCTCATGTCGGATTCGAGGATGCCGCGGTCGGCCATGGCCGACATGATGGGTCGGGCCCATTCCGGATCATCGTAAAAACGTTTTTTGGTGCCAGCCCGACGGCAGACTTCCTTGGGGTTGATGAATTCATCGCCCCAAGTCTGAAGATAATTGAAAATATCGCGCTCGTCCGAACTCATATCCTTAATATGGCGCAAGGAATCCGCCGCGTCGAGTCATAAGCACCCGCACCGTGCTGAACGGGGAAGGATTTACCGCGAAATTCGCTAAAAACGCGAAAACCGAAGGGAAATGCGGTTGCAGCCGTAAAAGTGTGTCTTTAGGGTAAACCCAGTGTTTAAATTCCTTCGCGCCTTGGCTTTCTGGTGATTTGGCGTTGAATTCCCTGCTGGTTAACGGGGCAAGCCCTGATTTTAACCGGTTTAAAGCCATTAACTGCCAATTTACCCACAAATCCAACAAATCCCGTCACAAACCGTAAAGCGTTTGTCGTAAAGCGTATGGTATTCGTGACAAAGCGGGCACGGTTTGTCGTAAAGCGTGCGGTGTTTGTGACAAAGCGCACACGGTTTGTCGTAAAGGGTGCACGGTTTGTCCCAAAGCGTGTACGGTTTGTCGTAAAGCGTGTACGGTTTATCGCAAAGCGTTCAGGGTTTGTGGCAATGCGTGCAGGGAATGCCTCAAAGCGTGCAGGGAATGAGGCATTTCCATCACGCAATGGGACATTCCCATCGGTCAAAACGGCTTTTCCGGCTTCCCTGGTTCCGGTCTTGGCGGCCTTGGCGCCTTGGCGTTTATACAAGAAAGCCGGGTAAACTGCCATGCCGGGGCGCGTTCCGCCATTGCCAAGCTGGCTGCTTCAATCTACGCTTCCCGTCCGTTTAATGGCCGAATACAAAGTCCAATTCGAGGTTTTCGAGGGTCCGCTCGACCTGCTTCTTTATCTCATTAAGAAGGAGGAAGTGGACATTTATGAAGTCAACCTCACGAAGCTCGCCACCCAGTTCATCGAATACATCGACCTGATGCGCGCATTCGATCTCGAAGTCGCCGGCGAGTTTCTCGTGATGGCTTCGACCCTGATGTATATCAAAAGCCGCGAACTGCTGCCCGTGGACCAGCAGGTCGTCGTCGAGGCCGAGGACGAAGGCGAAGATCCGCGCTGGGAACTCATCCGCCAGCTCGTGGAATACAAGAAGTTCAAGGATGCGGCGGCGAAATTGCAAGTGCTCGAGGAGCGTCAGGAAAATGTCTTCCCGCGCCTGCCCGTGAAGATTGAATTTGAGAGCGAAGCGCCGGTGGTGAAGCCGGAAGTTGGCATCTTCGACCTGCTGAACGCGGTCAACGCCGTTCTGAAACGCTTTCAGGATAAAACGTCCGGTACGCGCGAGATTTACGAGGATAAGTGGACGGTCAGCGAGAAGATTGAGTATGTGCTCAAGACCATTAGTCAGCGCCCCTCCGTTAAATTTTCCGAATTGTTTGCCACCGCCGCCAATCGCGCGGAGGTGGTTTGCACCTTTCTCGCGCTGTTGGAATTGATCCGGCTCAAGCAACTCGCCTGCGTCCAGCCGGAGCCGTTCGCGGAAATCGAAATCAGCAAGGCCATTCCCGTCCCCTTGCCGACGGAAGCTGCTCCGGAAGCTGAAGCCGAAGGTGAGCTTAAATTTACGCCGTCCGCGCCTGAACCAACGGCCGTCGAAGCCGCCCCCGAAGCGGAAGCCGAGGACGAGTTTGATGAAGAAGATGACGACGAAGACGATGACGAGGATGAGGAAGACGACGAGGACGAAGCCGATGAGGATGCCGCCGACGAGGACACTCAGGCGGGCACTGACGATCAAAAACCAACTTAATTTATTCGCATGGAACTGAAATACATTCTCGAAAGCCTGCTGTTCTCCGCCCAAAAGCCGATGAGCGTGAAAGAGCTGCGCGAGCTGCTCGCCAGCGCCGCCACGGCGGAGGAAGCAGACGAGACCGCCAAGCCTTTCAAGAAAATCAAGGACGACGACGTGACTGCTGCGCTCGAAGAACTGGCGCGCGAGCACGAGATCGCCACGCGCAGTTACCGGCTCGCGTGTGTGGCGGGCGCGTGGCAGTTCGTCACGCAGCCGGAATTTGCGCCGTGGCTCAAGGCCCTCGTCGGCGTCAAGAACCGCCCCACGCGGCTCTCGCAGGCGGCGCTCGAGACGCTCGCCATTATTGCCTATCGCCAGCCCGTTACCCGCGCGGAAGTCGAGCAAGTGCGCGGCGTGAATATTGACGGTACGATGCAGACCATTCTCGAACGCGGCCTGGTCGTGCAGAGCGGTCGGGCGGAAGTCGTCGGTCGCCCCGCCTTGTACAGCACCACGCCGTTGTTTCTGGAATACTTTGGCTTACGCGGCCTGGAAGATTTACCGGCGGCGGATGAATTGCGGCGCATTCCCGTGGAACGTCCACCCGCGCCGGTCACGGCGGATGCCGGTTTGGCTACCGTGCCACCGGAGCAGTTGCAGTTGAATGAAGAAGCGAGCATGCCGAAGGCAGAAGTGCCGGATTCACCGGCTGAGCCATCCGAGCCGCCGCCGACTGCTAGCTGAACTTTACTAAGTTAAACGGCGACGAGTTCGGCGGCTTCGGACCAAACCACTTTGCCGCCGACGATGGTCGCTACCGGCTTGCCTTTGAGTTTCCAGCCGAAGAAAGGATTGTTCTTGGATTTGCTCGCGGAATCTTCGCGCTGATAAAGCCATTCGGCCTCCGCATCAAACACCGTCACATCGGCATCCGCACCTTGGCTCAACGTGCCTTTATTCAGATTCAGCAGGCGCGCGGGATTGACGGTGAACTTGGCAATCAGGTCACCCAGCGAAATTCGTTTGGTATGCACGAGCTGCATCAGCGAGAGCGCGAGTTCGGTTTCCAGACCGGTGATACCGAACGGCGCGTAGTCGAACTCCACCGCCTTTTCGTAGTCGCAATGCGGCGCGTGATCACTGCACAAAATCTCAATCGTCCCATCCGCCAACCCTTCCAGAATCGCCTCGCGGTCGGCCGCCGTGCGGAGCGGGGGATTCATCTTGAAATGCGTGTCGTAGGCCGGCCAATCGGGCAAGTTCTGAGGGTTGAGGGTTGAGGCTTGAGTTGCAGCCAGACCCTTGCCGTCGTTCGCCCAGAACTTCTCACTGCCAGCGAGCGCCGCGTCGGTGAGCGTGAAATGGTGCGGACACGCCTCGCCGGAAATCGTCACGCCGCGCTTCTTCGCCTCGCGAATCAGCTTCACGCTCCCCGCCGCGCTCAAGTGCTGGCAATGAATCTTCGCGCCGGTCAGTTCCGCGAGCAGGATGTTGCGGGCGACAATCAATTCCTCGCCCGCCGCCGGCCAGCCGCGCAGGCCGAGCGCGATGCTCCAGTAGCCTTCATGCATCACGCCATCGGTCACCAGCGAATAATCCTGGCAATGGTCGAACAGCGGCAGGTCAAACATCTTCGCGTATTCGCAGGCGCGCCGCATCAGGTCATGATTCTGCACGCAATGGCCGTCGTCCGTGATGGCCACCACGCCCGCCTTTTTCAAACCGCCGATGGGCGACAATTCTTCACCCGCGATGCCCTTGGTTATGGCTCCCGAGACAAAAACGTTAATCATGCCTTGCTCCGCCGCGCGTTCGTGGATGAGCGCGACGGTCGCCGCGCTATCAATCGCCGGGGAAGTATTCGGCATGCACACGACGGAAGTGAAACCGCCGCGCGCCGCTGCCGCCGTGCCGGTGGCGATGTTTTCCTTGGTCGTTTGGCCGGGTTCGCGGAAGTGGACATGCAGGTCAATCAGACCGGGCGAAACAATCTTACCGGTTGCATCCAAAGTTTCCACGCCAGCGGGAGCGGAGAGTTTTTTGCCAATGGCGGAGATTTTGCCATCGAGGATGAGAACGTCGGCGATGGCATCAAAGTTATTGGCGGGATCAACCACCCGACCGCCGGAGAGCAGCAGCGAATTCATCGCGTCGAGTTTAGCGGCGACGGATTGACAAGGCAAGCCCGAGCGATTTAGTATTGCCTTGTTACTAAGTCGGTGGCGGGTCAGCCGCGCCGAAGCGCAGCGTAGGCGGGTGTAGTTCAATGGTAGAACGGCAGTTTTCCAAACTGCTCACGAGGGTTCGATTCCCTTCACCCGCTCCATCTTCATAATCTACGACTCACAGCGGTGCAATCATCCCCCCCCTGTGATTTCCAAACCTTTTCAGGAGTTGCTTGTTAGTCTCAAGGTTTTTTTTAATCGAGGTAAGAATCTTCTCACACACTGCATCCAAGGGGTAAGCCGGAATAACGGCGAACAACAACAAAACAAACAAAAGCAAAGAAAGACAATTAAAATGAAAAACATCAAAAACCTCCTCGCACTCACCCTCACCACGGCCACGCTGGCAATCAGCGCGCACGCCACCGAACTCGTAAATGTCTCGGGCGCCAGCAACATTGCGGTCGGTGGCTATGACACGGTAGCCTTCTTTACGGATAGCAAGCCGGTCAATGGCAACCCCGGCATATCTGCCACCTATCAAGGTGCGACGTACATATTTGCGTCTAAGGAACACAAAGAATTGTTTGAGGCCGCACCCGAAAAATACGCTCCGCAATGCGGCGGTTTCTGTGCGTTTGGTGTATCGGTCGGAGCACTCTTCCCCGTGGACATCAACACCTGGCAAATCCGTGTGCTTGGACCCCGTTCATTAGACCACTTGTGATGAGACAGTTTCCGGTGGTTTCAGTTTGTTGTTTTGCTGATTATTATGCCGGTAATTATGTTGCACAACAGCAGGCAATAGTTGTTTCCCTTGGGCAGATTAATGAGGAGA
>CAIPKV010000038.1 GCA_903865745.1 uncultured Verrucomicrobia subdivision 3 bacterium
CTCTGCCCGCTGGTCTCCGCCTCCCGCAGGATGCGGATGATTTGCTCCGTCGTATGATGTGTCTTCTTCATGATGGTTTTCTTTTCGTTACCCGAAAACCATCCCATCCTCAATGGCCTAGTTCAGAGGGGCCCAATCAATATTGTTCAGCAGAAAACCCCACAGTAGCCACGTCGCCCGTGGCACGTTTTTCAATGTCCATAGAAACATCATCCAATGGAATTGTTTTCAACAATGCCAAAAGGCGTTTCGTTGTTAAGATGCCAAACTTAGCATCATCGAGTCCGTCGAAGTCTTTCCATGTAGCAGCGGCAAAGAGTTTCTTGTCGCTCGTCATGGCCGTAACTTTCAGTATTCCTGGCTCCTTAACCCAGACTGCGGATTCGATTATACCGTTCAGGTAGTATTTCTTGATGAAACGCTGAATTGTGTCTTTTTTCATAAAAATAGATTTTGTGTTTTGATTCAGCCTAGCAGCCCGTCAGCTACAACGTTCAACGGACTGCTAGGCATCGTGTGACTCATGTTTAAGCAGCAGCCTGTTCAACCGCTTCGACAGGCTGAGGGTTTACTTCGTATGAAAACGTCGGAATCATTTCCGACAAGTTCACAAGAGGTGAGGCTTCCGGTGAGGCCGTTGTGTTTGCCGAAATGAATGACTTCACAACTTCAGACAATACGATGCCTGTCTTTGTGAAAACTTCATCCTCGCGGGTCAACTCTTGGTATTCCTGTTTTGCCACCCACGCTTTCAATTCGTGGAAAAGGGCGGCCCCGTAGTTCGCTGCATCACCAGAACAAGGTTTGTTGTTCTTCACCGTCCACGTTGACAGGTTCCAATTGAGTTTGCTTGAGGCTTCAATTGTTTTACGAACTTGCAGCACGGCTTTTTGGCGCACCTCGTCACATTTTTGTTTGTATTGAGCCGCGTCATTCTCCTTCATCTTTGCCGGTGAGATTTCATCCTCACCTTTTTCTGACGTAGTATCGGGCGGTGTTGTTGGTAGCACCGTGGCCTTTTCCGACACTTCATTTCCCGGTGTGGGCACATCCGTCGCGGCTGGTTCAACGACTGGGTTTTTGTTGTAGATGCCGACACGGATGTAGGCAGCACGAAGAGTTCCGGCATCGTTCACCAGTGACGCATACTGCGGGTCTTCGGCTTTCTTCGCCAACTTCATGTAGTTTTGAACCGTGCGTATGCTGACTGATGAAATGTTGTCAGCCACCCACTTTTTCCAATTCGTGTGACCGGCAATTTCCTTGGCTTTGATAAGGAAACCACCTGCTTGGATGGCGAGTCCAAGAGACTTTTTGCCGTGTTGAATGGCAATGTTATCGTTGGTAACAATTTCGGTTTGGAGCAAGTTGACTTGGGCGGCATAGCCGTTGAGCTCTTGCTTCTGGTTTTCGGTCAGTGCGACCATTTTAGTTTTCATTTGTTTTGTTGTTTTGCTGTGTCACACTTCAAACCCGTGGACGGTTTTCCGTGTATTGCTGCATTGTTGTTTATCCACTGAGTCCTTTTTTAAGAACTTTGGGGAGTTTATCAGACTTCAGGAATTCTGCTTTGGAGCGCGAGGCGTTGACTGACAGACTCGCAATGCGCTCAAATACAACGTATTAAGCGAGTGTTGTGGAGATTTCCAACATGGACATTTGCGGTGGTGCATTTGGTTTGGCAAATTCACCGACATTGAAATGAGTGCATCCGTCACTGAGTGGGAACCAAAGCTCCGCCAAGCGATAGTCAAATGGTTGAACGAGCTTTCTGACGCCGTGGATAAAAACGGAGGAAAACCGGTAACATGGGATTACAAAAAACTTCAAGACCGCTTTCGAGGATTCGATTGCTCATATACTGCAATTCTTGAAGCCCTTCGGAATAATTTTTTTATAGAAATCACACAAGTTGGCGGCAGGCGACAATTTAACATTACGGATTGTGGTTGGACTTTTTTAGTCTATGAAAAATACGACGAGCTCCGTTTGTTGCTATCAGACCCACTTGCACAAAAGCGCAACCGTGACGCCATCGCCAAACGGAAAGATAGGCGCAAGGTTTATACTGACCCGACCAAGCGGATAATTGACGATTTTAGACACAGTGTGGAATTTGGACACAAGGAACTTCTAAAACAATTGCGACGGGATAGGGGCACGCCTCTCGCTTTAGCCAAAAAAGCTGTAAAGATTGATGGTGAATTGAGAACTCATCTACATACGCCCATTGCTAACATACGGTTTCAAAATGTTCTCCGGCCGCTTCTTGCTTTTGAAACACGAAAGTTTTGGAATTTGATACGGGACGAGAGGGGACAAATTTACCACGAGTTTACGCCCCTTCATTGGAACTACCTGCGATTTGCAACATTCAACGGCAAACCGTTCGCCCTCCGTTTGGTTATAAAGCATCTTCAACCGACATACCTTCGCAAATTGTCGTTTGATTTATATCCTACGCTACACGCCTACGGGGAGAGTTGTGGATTAAGCCTCATTTTAGAGAGTGATGCTATCAGTGTCTTTGGCGACAAGAAGGCTGCCGATTTCCAAACTAAATTTGGACAAGTAAAAAACTACATTAAGCAGCAAGAGGCCGAATGCCTAGCGGCAGGAGCGGCATAACCGTGCAAAAGTGTCCTACAAGTTTCGGGAATTTTTATGCTCCAAATACGCAACGTTGCGTTTTTGACCGCACAAAAAACCCGCCCGAAGGCGGGTTGTGGCAGTTCGTTCGCAATTGTCTGACCCGATTCCAAATCACCTACCCGAAGAACTGGCACGAAACATTATCGGTGAGTCGGAATTCTGAGACCCCGTTTATGCGGCCTTCAAACTGTATTTGTTTTCGGCAAAGGTGAAGATGGCTTTCGCACCGGTGGACTTCTTTTTGAGGATGTTCTTCACCTTCCAAGAACTCGCGGCGTTGCCCACAGCCGCAATGATGGATTCAACCACCATCGGCCCACCGGCAAGAATCTCACGAATCTTGTCGTCCACCTTCGGGCGAAGCGAAGCCGGTTTCCAAGTGGGGTCGAGTTCACGGATTTCGTTCTCCACCTGCAACAGTTCGGAGCAAAGCTCCTGATACTTTTGCTTCATCGGTTCAGCCAGCGAGGTCTTCTGCTTCTTCAATGCCTCAATCTGTGCGTTGAGGTCGGCGAGTTGAGCGGTGGCGTTTTTGGTTCCAGTCGTTTTTTCGTTTTTCATATCAGTCGTTTTGTTGTTTGTTAATTTAGCCGATTTGTTCGGCACAACTGGACTGGAACACGGGACGCAAAAACTGGCAACAGCACCGGGAAGTTTTTTCCGAGGGTGAAAGCGAAAGAGCAACCGACTGAATTCCAGGCCGGCAAGCAAGAGGTAAAACGGCAACCGAATTACGGTTTCTGTTTTCTATTGTGGGTTGTGGCGAAGCGCATTTCCTTTTTTACCCCGCTCGTCATCAATACTGCAAATGAGTAACCCGCCAAATCCACATCAATTCGACTGATTAAATCAGGAATGATATTTTTCAGCTCTGCCCTCACACTATTATTTTTCAACGACTTTCTAATCAGCTCCTTGTCTGAGCTGATTAATTGGTTTAACAGCTCCACGGCCTTTTTGGGGTCATTTGCGAATAAAACAACAGTTTCGGTTACACGATTGCCTTCGCTGTCAATTTCAGTCACGGATGATTTTGATTTGTTAAACAATGCCATTAACTTCAAAACGCTAATCGGATTTGTTTTAATGACGGCCTGTTTCGATTCTTCCTGTTGAATCTGAATTCTAACCAAATTCCTTTGCTGGCTCGCCTTTGTTAAATTGGATTGCAATTCTGCAACGTCTTCCAAATCGGGGTTGTTCGCCATTTCTGACAACCGCTTAATCACGATGTTGAGCCTACCAAGTTCCGTGTTTAACTTGCCAAGTTGTGAATCTGTTTTTGGGGTGGGCTTAAACAATAATTCATCCGGCGATTTGAGAAGAACTTTACGGAAAACCATTTCCTCAAAATCATCCGTTTTCCACCATGTTGTTACCGTGCATAAATTGACACGGGACTTTCGACAGCCCATATAACTGTAATAGGTGTTTCCAACCTTGTGATACCTTACCCCAACGTCATGCCCACAAGACGCACACCACATCAAGCACTTGAATAAGTTGGTTACGTTGCCACTGCTGCACCCGCCTCTATTGTAGGCGTTCTTGTCAATTCGGTTTTGCACTCTGTTGAATGTCTGCTCGTCAATAATCTCTGGATAATAATCATTTGTTTCAAAATCGTTAATTTTGCACCAGCCGGTCAAAGATTTGTTGGTCAATATGTTTCTTATCGTCGTGTTATACCAATATGCCTTTGACTTTTTTTCGCTCACGATTTTCTTGGATAAGCCAAACCGTGTTTTCTTCTCAACATTCAGAATCTTCGCAATTGCGATGCAACTTTTGCCGCTCAAATACAGGTCGTAGATTCTCTTTATGTCTTCAACCATGCAGTCGTCTTTGACGAATTGCCCGTCTTTGACGCCGTTAATCCAACGTGGTGATTGCCCGCCGAAGTAAACCTTTTCACCCTTCTTGGCTCTTGCCACTTTTTTTATCAGATTGCGTTTTGAGAATCCACTTTTGCGTTCGGATTCCTTTCTCGCACGTTGAATATCATTCACCACTAATTGAAGGATGTTTGAATTCTCAGACAAAACCTTTTGGTCAATAACGATGTCCATTGAGACGACGCCGATGGAAACTCCTGCGTAAATCAAATCCAAGAATCGCTTCGTGTTTTTCCATTCTATATCCCGGCCAAATCGGTCCCAGTTCTCAAAACATAGGCAAATCGGAATGGGGATTTTCCCCGTCTTCACATCCTCAATGAATTTTCCAAGGACGGTATCATTATTGAAATTTTTGCCGGAGAAACTTGAGCCGACGTATTCCATTGTTTGAACCACTTGAAGTTTGTGATTTTTAATGAAATCTAGGACTTCGATGGATTCCGATTGTCTGGTTAAACCGTCTCCCCTATTCTGCTTCCCCGAACTGATGCGGTTGTATAGGTAAGTTCTCATTGATTTTATTGGTGTTTAACGTGAATCCGAAACTTTGTCAACATTTCCAAATCGCCACGTTGCTTTACGTCTTTAATGAGCGCGACGAAATTCTGCTGCTCGAACGCGCGCAGGAACCGAACCGCGGCTTGTGGAGCCCGTGCGGCGGCAAATTAAAAATGGATCTCGGCGAATCGCCCTACGCCTGCGCCGGCCGCGAAGCCCACGAAGAAATGGGGATAAATCTCGCGCCGACGGATTTGCATCTCGCCGGGCTCATCAGCGAACATGGCTATCAGGGGCAGACGCACTGGCTGATGTTTTTGTTCGAGGTGAAGGTGAAATTAAAAGCCCTTCCGCCACCGATGAGCGAAGGCCGCTTCGAATTCTTTCCGCGCGAAGAAATCTTTGATCTCAAAATTCCGCAGACCGATCGCGAGCAAATCTGGCCGTGGTTCTGGCAATATCGCGGCGGTTTCTTCGCCGCGCATTGCCATTGCCACGCGGACGGAAAGAACACTTGGACGCTGGAGGAAACGAAATGAGCGATGCGATTATTGATTTGCACAGCGACGATTATTTCATGGGCGAAGCGCTGCGCCAGGCGGCCAAGGCTTACGAGCGCGAGGAGGTGCCCGTTGGCGCGGTCGTGGTGCGCGAGGGTCGCATCATCGCGCGCGCTTATAATCAGGTCGAGACGTTGAAGGACGCCACGGCGCACGCCGAGATGCTCGCGCTGACGCAGGCGGAGAATGCCGTGGGCGACTGGCGCCTGACCGATTGCACGCTCTACGTCACGAAGGAGCCGTGCCCCATGTGCGCCGGTGCGGTAGTCCACACGCGGCTGGCGCGGGTGGTGTTTGGCGCGGGCGATCCCAAAGGCGGCGCGGCGGGTGGCGCGCTGAATCTGCTGCAATTTCCCACGCTTAATCATAAATGCGAAATCACTTCCGGCGTGCGCTTGGAAGAATGTCGATCCTTGTTGAAAAGTTTTTTTGCCGACCAACGCGCGACCAAAAAAAACGGCTCAGCGACTTGATTCTTCGTTAAAAATCACCGGGAAGTCATTTTGGCGATGGCCAAATAGGACTGGTAAATAACAATCCACGTGTAGAAATAATTTAGCTGCCCGCTAAAATTGGGGTCGGCACCACAATGGACTTTCTCGATGGCAGCGCGGTGGTTCAGGGATTTGGCGGCATCTGGCAGGGGCGGATGGGCGCGATTCAGACGGAGTGTTGCCCTAGTGAGATTCGCAAGGCTGCGTCGGCGATGCGCAAAACTTCGACGCCGATGCACATATACCCTCCCCAGATACGCATCTATCTCTCCCCGATGCGCAATTATCTTCCCCAGTTACGCGTAGCTGTCGGGTATATGCGCGTATATCTTTCAGTTATGCGCAGCGCGCTTATTTATATGCGCATATTTCTTTCCCCGATGCGCGTATTTCTCCGGGACTTGCGCATTTATTTCATTTAAATGGGCATTTATATGAAAACTATGTGCATATTTATCACATTAATCCGCGTCAAAAACCTATTTCCGACCATATATTTGATAGTTTTAACGCTAAAGCGCATTTATTCGCGTTTTTTGCCGTTTTTTAGCCACTTTCCTGACGAATTACTCGCCGGGCATTAAGCAAACGCAGGTTAACCCTGCTTCCTACAAAACAAGAAGACGTAAATTATGAAAAAACAACCGATCCTCCCCACGGCACTGGGCAACCAGCTGCTGTTCTTCACCAACCTCCAAACCAAATATGGCCTCTATGCCGCCATCTTGAACCTCACCCCCGCGAGCCAGGCCAAGTTCAAGCTCACTATTGCTTGGCTCATCTGGGCGTGGCAGACCCATATGCCTACCCGCCAGAGGGATGGTCTCGCGGCCACGGCCTGGCGCCAAAACCTCGCCAGCGGCACGAGCTCGACGCTCACCCAGACCGATCCGCCGGCGCCGGTGGTGCTCATTCCGCCTTCGCAAACCACGCCGACTATCGGCCCGGCGTATTTTGGGATGCTGACGTGGCTCCTCGAGGAAATCGCCCGCTGGAAAAAATCCGAGGCGTATACCGAAGCCATGGGGTTGGACCTGGGCATTGTCGGCGCGGCGGCCGTTGCCCATACGGACCCACCCATCTTGTGGCAAGGCGCGGTGGCGCAGAACAGTGCGGAGATCTGCACCAATGTCTATGAACACGCCGGGGCCTGGCTGGAGAGTCAGCGGCAGGGCGATCCGGGTTTTAGCTTTCTGGCCGTCGAATCCATCAGTCCGTATGTGGATAACCGGCCGGTCAAAGTTCCCGGCCAGGCGGAGTGGCGCGATTACCGGGCCTGCTGGTGGGATAATAATACGGCCAGCTATGCCTATAGTCTGGTACTGCGCGTGCTGGTAAACGGCTGATTCAGGCGCTCGAAGAAAATTCAACGCCGCCCCGGTTCGCCGGGGCGGCGTTTTTATGGGCAGACGTCAAAGGCTCGCGCCCAGCCAAAGCAAAAACGCGGCGACCTTGCGGTCGCCGCGTTGATGAATTTCGTTTCCGAAAATTATTGCACGAAGTTGTAGTACGGCTGCACCACCGTGTTGGTGCCGTTATACAAGGCCGTCTTCAGGCCGGAGACGGTGAGGGACTGTACGCTGCCGTCGGACAACTGAGCGTTGCCCGAACCTTGATGCAGGTCGTTCTGGGTCCAAGCCATCGGCGTCGGATTGACGAACAAATAGGCGGCGGTCAATTTCCCCGAGGCCGCGGTGTTAGCCGTGGTGGAGGCGCCGACCGTGCCGATGTTGCAATCGCCCGACATGACCATCTGCGGATCAGCTTCGGTGGCGTCACCGTTGATGAAGTAGCTGACGGCATCATAGTTAAAATATCCAGCCGTGGCGCCGACTGTCCAGTTGGTGGCGACGGTGCCGTGGGTGTACAACGAGCCTACATAGCTGTCCGAGGGGCAGAGCAACACTTTAGGCGTGCTCAACTGGTTGGACATGGTCAGGAAGTTGGCCGTATAGCCGACGTTGGCATAATTTGCGGTAGCAGCCGCGCCGCCGTGGGCGGTATATTCCATTGCACCACCACTGGCAGAGGAGACAGCCATGGGATACTTGTCGCCGTTGTCACCTTCCCAGAGGCGGAAGGAGAGGCCGACCTGCTTGAGGTTGTTGACACAGCTGATTTTCTGCGCCTTTTTCTTGGCGGCGGCGAGCGCCGGGAGGAGCATGGCCGCGAGAATCGCGATGATCGCGATGACGACGAGGAGTTCGATGAGCGTAAACGCTTTTTTTGTTTGTTGTTTCATAGTTTTGTTTTGTTTGTTTCCGGGGACAGGGGCGTGAATTTAATGGAACGCTGGCCACTGTCAATCCGGATTGTTAATTTTCTTTAGCAATGCCGATGCCAACCGGAAATCTCGCAAAAAGCCAATGAATCGGGGGGTGCATTTTCCATAACCACCCCCGAGGGGCGAAGTTTTCACGCACAATGCGTGAAGTTCACGCAGGCAGGAAGTTTTGAAGCAAGGGGTTTTGACAGGATGACAGGATTTTCAGGAGGGATTGAAAGGACCGGGCGAGCACAGTAATTTTTTTATCCGGTCAATCCGGTCTCAAGTTCCCTCCGCGTTCTGGATTGATTTTTCAACGCAATCGGCGACACTGGCCAACCCTATGGCCGAACCTAAAGAAAATTTGCAGATGGAGAAAATCGTGTCGCTGTGCAAGCGGCGCGGCTTTGTTTTTCAATCGTCGGAGATTTACGGCGGGCTGAACGGCTTCTGGGATTACGGTCCGCTCGGCGCGGAACTCAAGCGCAACGTCAAAGAACTGTGGTGGCACGCCATGACCCGCCAGCGCGAAGATATCGCCGGCCTCGAGGCGACGATTATCATGTCGCCCAAGATCTGGGAGGCGAGCGGCCACGTGGCGACGTTTGCGGATTTGATGAGCACCTGCAAGAGCTGCAAAAAATTAATTCGCGCCGATCAAGTATGGGACATTCTCATCGAACAACCCTGGGTGCAATCGCTCGCTGACGTCGTCGACGTGGGCACGCAGACTTTCGATGGCGACGCGTTGCTACGCTGGGCGGCTGGAAAAGGAAAGCGGCTCGCCCCGGAACTGGCCTTGGTGAGAAATCCGACCGTGACACTTTCGTGGCTTTCCGAGCGTTCAAAAACTTCAAAGGAAAATCCGGTTTCAGCCAAAGAATTTTACCAATACATCGCGACGGAACAACTGACGGCGACGGGGCTGATTACGCCTTGTCCGCATTGCGGCGGTGAACTCACAGCTCCACGCCCCTTTAATCTAATGTTCGAGACATGGGCGGGACCACTTCAGTCGGATGAAAACAAAGTTTATCTCCGTCCCGAAACCGCGCAGGCGATTTTCGCGCAGTTCAAAAATGTGCTGGAGACGTCGCGCCAGAAGGTGCCGTTCGGCATTGCGCAGGTCGGCAAAGCATTTCGCAATGAAATCACCCCGCGCAATTTTACGTTCCGCTCGCGCGAGTTCGAGCAGATGGAGCTGGAATTTTTCATCAAGCCGGATGAAGTCATTGAGGCGATTCACGGCAGCGTGTTCACGCCCACTCCTAATGCCCCGCTGGCAACGCCCCAACCCAACTGGGGCTGGCAGGCGTGGCATCAATATTGGGTCGAGGAACGCGTGCGTTTCTACGAAGGCATCGGGCTGTCGCGCGAGACGCTGGGCTTCCATCATCAGACGCCGGAAGAATTGGCGCATTACGCGCGCGCCTGCACGGATATCTTGTTCAAATTCCCCTTCAGCAAGAAGGATGAGCAAGGCCATGTCAAAGGCGACGAACTGGAAGGCATTGCGGCGCGCAGTGATTTTGATTTGAGCCAGCACCAGCGTTTCTCCGGCAAGCCGATGGGTGTGTTCGATGACGAACTGCGCGCGGCGTGGGCGAAATTGCCGAAGGAAAAGGCGGATGATTTGTGGAAGCGCTATTACGATCACCGTAAAAATTACCTGACGAAATCCGCAAAACCGGACGAGACGCCGGAGCAGATTGCGCAGCAGGCGACGGAGGATGCGAACGGTCTGGCGCGCGGCCAATACATCCCGCACGTCATTGAGCCAAGCGCGGGCGTCGACCGTTTGATCCTCGCGCTGATCGCCAACGCCTACACTGAAACGGTGAAAACCGATGACAAGGGCAAGAGCGAGACGATTTACACGATGAAGTTTCATCCGCGGGTCGCCCCGATCAAAGTGGGCGTCCTGCCGCTGTTGAAGAACAAGCCGGAACTGGTCAATAAGGCGCTCGAAGTCCGTGAGCTGCTGCGCCCGTGGCTGAATATTTACTACGACGAAGCCGGGAGCATCGGCAAACGCTACGCGCGCCAGGATGAAGCCGGCACGCCGTTCTGCGTGACGATTGATTTTGATACGCTGGGCGAAAAACCGGAGCTGCTGGATACGGTAACAATTCGTTACCGCGATGACGGCCGGCAGGAGCGCCTGAAAATTTCTGAACTTTTGGCGTTTTTGCTGTCAAAGACTCGTTGATGTCTGAAGCACCAAAAAATCTGGAAGTAGCGCCAAAGCACGCGCCGACGCTGTATTTCATCGCCGGGTTCAAAATGTTCAAAGGTTTACTGCTGGTGGCGGTGGCGATTTGGTTTTTTGTGGTGGCAGGCAATGATTTACCCGAAATGTTCGACCGGTTCCTGCGCTTCGTGGACGTGGACCCGGAAAAAAGATTCTTTGCAAATATCGGCGACTGGCTGGATACCATCACCCCGCGCAATGTCCAAGCGGTCGCCTCGGTGACGCTCCTGTACGGGCTATTCCTGCTGGTCGGCGGTTCGGGGCTGGCCTTGCGCGCCAAGTGGGCCATCTGGCTTGCGATCGGCGAGTCGGCGTTTTTCATCCCCGTGGAAATTTTTGAACTGGTCCGGCGGCGGCCGCTCAATTCCGCCGGCCATCTGCACTTGCTGAACCATCCCAGAATGGCCCTGGGTATTGTGCTCACGGTAAACATTCTTATCGTGTGGTATCTCTACGAAAACCGCCAGCGACTGTTTCGCCACCACCAATAAATTTTCAGGCGTGACCGGTGGAAATTTTTTGGCAAGCTTCTGCTTCGTCAATTAAAACAAGCATTTTTTAAAATGAACGCGAGCTTACCCATCGAAATTGCCGAGTTTGAAAGTCTGCTGCGCAAGCCAAACAGCGACCCGACGGGATTTGCCGGCTTTTTTAACAGCGGCGAAATCTGGGTCGCCCGAGTGCCTGCCCGGCTGGACGTGATGGGCGGCATTGCCGATTACTCCGGTGCAAACGTCTGCGAAGCGGTCCTCGGCCGCGGCATGCTGATGGCGTTGCAAGCGCGTACTGACCGCACCCTGCGCATCCGCTCCGCACAATCTGGCGGACGCAGTTTACCAGTGGAAACGCGCATCCCACTGGATTATTTTTCTTCTGGCGATGCCGTCGGCAGCTACGCGCAGGTGCGCGAGTTGTGCCATGCGAACCCGATTTCTTCCTGGGCCGCTTATATTGGTGGGAGTATTTTTACTTTGCTGAAAGAGGAAAATGTTGAACTGCCCTACGGTTTCAGCTTTCTGTTATTAAGCGCCGTGCCGATGAACGTTGGTATCGGAAGTTCCGCCGCCGTGGAAATTGGCACACTTTCCTGCCTCAACGCCTATTTAGGTTTGAAGCTCGACGGGGCGCGCATCGCGCGGCTTGCCCAGATGGCGGAGAACCACGTCGTGGGTGCGCCGTGCGGCATCATGGACCAGATTGCCGTCGCTAGCGGTCGTGAGAGCAAGCTGACGCACATCCTTTGCCGGCCCGGTGCAATTGTCGATGAGGTGGAGATACCGCCCGGGACCGGCTTTGTAGGAATCAGCTCAATGGTGCGCCACTCAGTGGCCGGTAATGCGTACGGCAATGTTCGTATTGGTGCTTTCATGGGTAAGAAAATTATCAATGAGATCCGCGCCAGGACTGGCCGCGCGCCATTGAATTATTTAACTGAAATATCCGCCGCCGAATTTCAAGCCGAGTATGAAAAGGAGATGCCTGAAACAATTCTCGGCTCCGATTTTCTGGCAAAATATAAGACGCACGATGATCCGGTAACCATTATCCAACCGGACGCGACCTATCGTGTCGTCGGCCCAGCGCGTCATCCGGTCGCTGAAAACGAGCGCGTGCTTAAGTTCATTGCCGCGCTCAAAGCCGCCAAAACCGGCGAAGCAACTGCGCTCGCAGCGGCTGGCGAACTGATGTATGGCGCGCATGAAAGTTACCGTGACAACTGCCGACTCTCGGTGCCGGAGGTAAATTTTCTCGTCGAGGCCGTCCGCAAGCGCGGCCCGGCCAGCGGCCTTTATGGTGCCAAGATCACCGGCGGCGGTACCGGCGGCACCGTGGCTGTTTTTGGAAAAATTGCCGCGCTCAAGGAACACATCCCGCAGATTGCCGTGGAGTTTTCCCGACGCATCGGGGTGGCTCCGGATATATTTGAAGGTACGTCGCCCGGCGCCATTGAGTTCGGCGCGAAACGCTACGCTTTTGGTGCACAGGGCTGGAAACGCTTCGACATGTAAACATGAAAGTCCGCAAAGCTGTTATCCCCATCGCCGGCCTCGGCACACGACATTTTCCCGCATCGCACGCGGTGAAGAAGGAAATGTTTCCCGTTGTTGGCACTGATGGTATTGCGCGGGCCCTATTTCATTATCACTTGCTGGAGCTTGACGCTGCGGGCATTGAAGAAATCTGTTTCATCGTCCAGCCGGGCGAGGATAAGATGGTGAAAAAATATTTGCTCGGCCCGGATAAAAATTATCTGAAACGGCTGGAAAAGTATCCTGCACTACTGCGTGAGGCGGCGGAGATGAAAAAGTTTTCCGAACACATTTCGTTTGCCGTCCAACATGAGCAGGAAGGCTACGGCCACGCGATTTTTCAGACTAAAGATTTTGCTAACGGTGAAATGGTTTTGCTTGGCCTCGGAGACCATCTTTTTCGAGGCAAACTAGTTTCGCCCTACCGCGAACTAGCAGAAATGGTGAAAGTTTCGGCCGGCAAAAGTGTTTCCGCCGTGAACCGCATCTCTGCGAATGAATTAAGAGGCTACGGGACTATCGCTGGCGTCCGCCGCCAGGAAAACCCCCGCTTGATTGATGTTTCGCTCATTATCGAAAAACCAACTGTAGCCGTGGCAGAAGAAAAATTGCACGTGGACGGGTTACCCAAAGAAACTTGGCTAGGTTGGTTCGGGATGCACTTACTAGCACCGAGTATTTATGAGATTCTTGGCGAAATGATCCGCAACAACATTCGCGACGGTGGCGAATTTCAGCTTACGCGGGCGCAAGAGCTTCAGCGCCAGCGCGAAGGTTATCTAGCGGTAGAGATGACGGAAGCTCAGCGATTCGACTTCGGCGTACCGGACGATTTCGTGGCCAGCGTGAGGTCATTCCGCCATTCGGCATGACTTATTACGATTATTTGCTTGCGGCGACTGCAGGCATGGCTTAAAAAAGCGTATCGAAAGAATCAGCCAGACGACAGTTTTGATGCACCACAAAAATCAGCCCCAACCAGAGAGGGTCGCTTGAGCCGACCTTTTTCCCCGCGTAACTCCTCCCCCGCCTCGCAGATGCGCGTCAACGGTAAGATCCGTGCCCGCGAAGTTCGCGTAATCGGTCCCGATGGCAAACAGCTCGGCGTATTCCTACTGAACGATGCGCTGAATCTGGCACGGCAGCACGGCGTGGACTTGGTGGAAATTTCGGCAAACGCCGTACCGCCAGTATGTCGCATCATTGAAATCGGCAAGTTCCGATACGAGCTCGCCAAGAAGGAAAAAGAGTCCCGCAAACATCAGCATGCCTCGACTGTGAAGGAAGTGCAGTTAAGCCCGCGCATTGACCCACACGATCTCGGCATCAAGTTGCAACACGCCATCAATTTCCTTTGTGAGGACATGAAGGTGAAGGTAGCGCTCAAATTCCGTGGACGCGAGATGGCGCATACGGAAGTAGGCTTTGAGGTAATCAACAAGTTTATCGCCGATATTGCGCCGTTTGGCCATCCCGATTTCCAGCCCAAACTTATTGGTCGCGCCATCAACCTGATGATTAGTCCGCTCCCGCGAAACAAACGTGCAAAAAACCCGCGCCACGAAGAAGGTGAACTGCACATGCCAGACGAAGATGATGATAATGAATCTGGTAACGAAACGACAAAAAATCACCAAAAAAAACCAGCCCTGCCACCCGCACCAGTAAAAGATAAGGCGACTGCTTCTAACCAATCAGCAGAAAATGGCCTTCAAAATCCTTTTGCTAATCTGGAAATCAAATGACATTCCCCTATGCAAAGCCTCAACTTTAAGCTCCGCAATGGGCTAACCTTGGGTTTTAGAGTTTAGGCAGCGAACTAATTCAGGAAACTGGCAGTCCATGCAAACTGCATTAGAATGATCGCAAAAGTCACGGGTAACTTGCATCAATCCTTGCTGTTGTGCTGCACCTTTTAGGTTATTTGCCCTGGAAGTTCCTAGCAGCCGCTGCCGCGCTAGTTTAAGAATCGCATTATCTGCCGCTGCCGGCCACGCGAGTAATCGTTGCTCCATTTCGCGCATAAATTTTACTTTGCCGCTTTCTTTCGCCCGAATCCAAAGCCACGGTAAAATGACATTCACAGCTAAGTCAGTGGCGCGCCCATCGCCTAACAGTGTTTGTGGTTTTATCAGGCGCGCAGATTTAAACGTCCAGTGCCAAGACCAAAAGTCATCGCTTCCGACCTGAATTATTTTGTTAAATGAATCTATCATCCTAGATACTATTACGGTCGAGTCAGCAGGCGAGTTTACTCGGTTGTGCGGCAGTGTAACCGTTTCGGTTATAATATCCTCCATTCCCCAATTTTCAATTTGGGAGACTAGTTTTCCCGACGCCAGCCAGTGCGATGCGAGTGCGAGCCGGCGCTCAGGGTAATTGGCCGGACGCAGGCCGTGAAACTTCCAAACGTTACGAGTTAAAATACAGGTTTCAAACTCATCGCGGTCGCGCCACCAAAAATCCCACAGACGGCACAAATATGTGTCGGAAGATTTTCGTGCGCAGGTCAAGTCATCCGGCAGTAGGCCGCCGACGCCGAGCATCCGGGCCTGCAATTCCAGCACGGAACTGATACCACGCATCCATCTAGATTTGGTCTCGGCGAGATTTTGCATCGGCCAGAGGTTGTTCTTATAGCCAAGCGCACGGAATAGATTTTCCCAAAGCACCTGTTCCCAATTAGAGTTTTTGGCACGAGCCAGCATTGCGGCAGCCTTATTTTGAAAGCGCGCTATAGAGGCGGCTTGTAGCAATTTTGTGAGCTGCATCTCAGAAAGTGAGCGTAAAGGCGCAGAGCATTTGCCACGCAAGCGCGCTGGCAAACCGGATTCGTTTTCGAGACTAAGTACGAGTTCAGGCAGCGGAGCGTCGAGTATGTTTTTTAGCGATAAATTTATGGGCACATTTTTAGATTTCTTGGACTCTTCCCAGACAACTTGGAGAATAACATTTTTAAAGCGGGGATTTTTATCGTGCCCATGTGCATGCCAACCGCTGGTTAGGAGGTCAATTTCTACATCTCCAGAAACCGGTTTTTCATCCCCAAACTGCAAGACTGCGCCGCGAAAATCTGGCCCACCTTCATCACTGGCAAAACCTGGATGCAGCACACGAAGGCATTTGCCGTCAGCTGTTTTCAGCAAGTCGCGGTGAAGGCGCTGGTGTAACCAAACGGCCTGTAACAGTTTTTCCGGCGGCACGGAGTCGCTGTCGCGCAGGACATTGAAGGCACAATAATGCTCGCGCCAAAAGATGTAGAAGTTTTTTACGCAGAAGTTCAAGTCAGAGTCTCCGGCGCTACAATCAGCGAAGTCAATTTATAATGAAAGTATTCATACGGTTTGCGGAATGTTTTATGTCGGCATTGTCAAAGTTTTTATTCGCCGCTGGCGTAATTATTCGGCTAGAATGGCGCTTAGTATTACGGTTCGAAATGTGATGATTGAAGTTTCCAATTTAACGAAGCGCTACGCGGGCCGCACGGCAGTGGACGACATTTCGTTCACGGTCGCGCGAGGCGAAATTGTCGGCTTACTCGGCCCGAATGGCGCAGGGAAGAGCACTACCATGCGCGTGCTCTCTGGTTTCATGCCAGCAACAAGCGGTACAGTGCGCGTGGGGGGCTTCGACATATTTCACGACTCAGATGAGACGCGGCGGCGAATCGGTTACATGCCAGAAAACAACCCGCTCCATCCTGAAATGCGCGTCCGCGAATACTTGAAATTTCGCGCGAGACTCAAGGGCTTCGGTTGGAAAAAATCCCGCGAGCGCGTGACGACAGTAATCGAGCAATGCGGACTAGCAGAGGTTGACCGACGCATAATTGGACAGCTTTCCAAGGGCTATAAGCAGCGTGTGGGCCTAGCGGATGCGCTAGTACATGAGCCGGAGCTGATCATCCTGGACGAGCCGACAATCGGTCTTGACCCACAGCAAATCCGTTCAGTCCGTTCATTGATAAAGAATCTCGCTGGCAACCACACGGTATTGATTTCTACTCACATTTTGCCGGAAGTGGAAATGATGTGCGGTCGTGTGCTTATCATGCTTGGTGGGCGCGTACTAGCATCGGACACGCCCGAAAACTTACAGCGGCGCATGGCGGGCGGAAGCCAAGTAATCGCTGAAATCGCTGCGTCTCCGTCCGCACTGCGGACGGCCTGCGAAAATTTGTCACAAGTGGCGTGTATCGAGATGGCCGTGGTTGAGGGTGAATTTTCCCGCTGTGTACTGACGCCGCGTGACGGCCAAGACCTGCGACCGCTGATTTTTAAATTAGCACAGGTGAATGGTTGGACGCTACGCGAGCTGACACGCAGTCGGCACTCTCTGGAGGACATCTACATGCAGGTCACGCGGCCCAGAACGGAGGACGTTGAATGAAGATTTTCTGGACGTTGCTACGGCGCGAACTGGGAACGTTTTTTTTGTCGCTAACGGGGTATGTCATTATTGCAGCGGTAACGCTAATCGTTGGATCGACGTTTGTAATGCTTATCCACAACATGGGGACGAAGCCGTTTGCAATGCCGGTCACACAGCTTTTTTTTAACAGCTTTATGTTTTGGCTGCTGGTCATTTTGGTCGCACCCGCAATCACAATGCGCCTTTTCGCGTTGGAAAAAGCAAGCGGAACCTTTGAAACCCTTATGACTACGTCGGTCGGTGATTTGCAAGTGGTCGCGGCAAAATTCACAGCTGCGGTTTTTTTTTACATGGTAACGTGGCTACCGACTCTTGTCGGACTAGCAATAATTCAATGCTTCACTAACCAGCCAAAGCTGGACCCTGGCGTGGTGGGTGGAATGTATCTCGGAATTTTCTTGAGTGGTTGTCTGTTTTTGGCCATTGGCTGCTTGGCGTCAGCGCTGACAAAAAGCCAAATGGTCGCGGCGATGCTGAGCCTTGCAGTAGGCGTGATTTTATTCATTCTCGCCTACATGGCTCAGGTATTACCCGACGCGGCGGAGTCTGCGACGGGTGCACTTTATTATTTTAATCTGTTCAAGCACATGGAGGATTTCACGCGCGGCGTAGTGGACACGCGAACCGTAATATTCTATGCGACCGCCGCGTTCTTGTTTCTATTCCTGACGCTGCGCGTGGTAGAAAGCCGCCGGTGGAAATGATATGAGCATCGATAAAAAATCGCGCCCCAGCTTTTCAGCCACCAGCCGATGGCAAATCGGCTTGGATGTGGCACTGCGCACCGCGTTGGTGTTCGTAGTGGTGGTGATGGTAAATTACCTCGGCAGTATATTTTACCACCGTTTTTTTCTAAGTTCGCAGACCAGTGTGAAGCTTTCTTCGCGCACAGTCGCGGCACTGCGCTCTTTGACTAACTCCGCAAAAGTGACGCTCTTCTATGACACTGCCAACGAGGAGTTTTACCCGGACATCGTGGCGCTGCTGAACGAATACCATGCAGTGAACAAAAACATTTCAGTCCGAACCGTGGACTATGTGCAAAATCCTGGCGAGGCGGAAAAGTTAAAGTCGCAATATAAGCTGACCGGCACCGATAATAAGAATTTAGTCATCTTTGATTGCAACGACCATGTGAAGACCATTTCCGGCGCAACCATTACGCAATACACGCTTGAGCAAATACCGAACGAAAAGGAACGGGAGTTCCGTCGTAAGCCGGTCACTTTCTCTGGGGAGAAGATATTTACTGCCATTCTGATGGCGTTGCAAAACACGCAGCCGCTGCGGGCATATTTCCTACAAGGCCACGGCGAGCCGTCGCTCAAGGACAACGGGAATTTCGGCTACCTGAAGTTTGCCTCGGTGCTCCAGCAGAATTCCATCATCGTGACAAACCTCGAGCTGCCAGCCGCCGCCGAGATACCGATGGATTGCAACCTGCTTGTTATTGCCGCGCCGACAGCAGCTTTTACGGACATGGAACTTCAAAAGATCGACCAGTATCTCGCGCAGGGCGGCCGGCTTTTTCTGTTATTCGATTACGCCTCGCTCAAACATCCTACTGGGTTGGAACCTATCTTGCAGCACTGGGGCATCAACGTCCTTGCCGACATCGCGCAGGATCCTCAGAGCACAATCACCGGCCAAGACATCAAAGTACGGTCGTTCGGCGATCATCCGGTAGTGAATTCGCTGGTGGAACTCTCACTTCAGATGGTGCTACCACGCCCGGTGGAAAAAATCAGTTTGCCAAACCCGCCCTCCAACGCGCCTGAGGTTACACAGCTGGCCCTGACCAGCTCGGGTGCCACGCTCTCCAGCGACCACAGCGAACCGCATCGCAGCTACTCGCTCATTGCCGCCGCCGAACAGAAGCCCGCGCCCGGCCTTGCCAACCTGCGCGGTAACACGCGCATCATCGTGGCGGGCGACTCAATTTTTCTCGGCAACTATTATATCGAAGGCGGAGCCAACCGCGATTTCCTAAATAGCGCCGCCAACTGGCTACTGGACCGACCGCAGCTGATTGAAGGTATCGGCCCACGACCCATCACTGAATATCGCCTGCTCATGACGAAACACCAGCAACTACAGCTCCGTTGGCTGTTGCTCGGCGCACTACCCGGCGGCGTGCTGTTCATTGGCTGGCTCGTCTGGCTCGTCCGCCGCCAATGAAATCCAAGACCACTGCCATCTGGTTCGTCATCGCGGCTTTACTGTTCGCGGGCATCTGGCTTTCACAGAAATTTCTCCAGCCCGCCGCGCCGGCTGCGGCGACGCTACTTCCCAGCCTGCAAACCGATGTCCTGACTTCCCTACAAATCAGCCCGGCCGGGGCGCTGGAAATTTCGGCTATCCGTACCAACGGCACTTGGCAGCTGGACAAACCGTTGGCGTATCCGGCGCAAGCCGCTGCCATCGAAATGCTCGCCGGTTCACTGGAAAAGCTCACGCCTGCCACCCGCCTCACCGCCGACGAAATTCGCAGCCACAAAAATGCCGACGCAGATTTCGGTTTTGACAATCCGCAGTTTTCGCTCGTCATCGTGGCCGGCGACCAGCGCTGGCAGTTGATCGTTGGCAACCGGACTGCGCCCGGCGATCAGGTTTTCATCCGCGTCGCCGGCCTGGACGGCGCGTTCGTGACGGACGCGGCCTGGCTACAGCTGCTCCCGCATTCGGCAGACGAATGGCGTGACACCGCGCTCGTGACTGCCGCCGGGGCAACCGACTGGATTGTGGTCACCAACGGCGCGAAGGTCATGGAATTCCGTTCCGACCCGACCAATCGACTCTGGCGTATGATTCGGCCCCTGCAAACTCGGGCGGACAGCGCCCGCCTTGCTGCGGCGCTGCAACAGCTTCAGTCCGGCCATGTCATTCAATTTGTAACTGACGATCCGCGCGCCGATTTGAGCAGCTACGGTTTGCAGCCTGCCGACCTAGACTTGTGGATCGGGCAGGGCACCAATTTCACCGGCGCAGTCCACGCTGGGAAAAGTTTGTCGGAAAACTCCCCGCTGCTCTATGCGCGGCGCGAGGGCTGGAACTCGGTCATGACCGCTGGTAAGGATGTTTTCTTGCCATGGCACGGAGCAGTGAATGATTTCCGCGATCGGCATCTGCTCACCCTCACCGCGCCGGTGGCGGAGATTGAGGTACGCGGCGAAAGTCCGTTCTTACTCCAGCAGCGCGGCGCGAATGACTGGGTAGTGGTGGGCGAGAAATATTCTGCCGACCCCGAGAACGTGCAGAATTTCCTCAAGCTGCTCGCCAACCTCCGCGTTTCAGAATTCGTCAAGGACGTGGTTACCGCGCCGGACTTGTCGGGCTTCGGCTTCACGGCGCCGGCGCGACAAATCATCCTACGCAGCACGGCGGGTGACTCCAATAGCGTGCTGGCGCAGCTGCTGTTTAGCACGACCGAGACGAACCGCGTGCTGGTGAAGCGCGGTGACGAAGATTTTATCTACGCGATTAAACCAGCGGATTACAACCGGTTGCCGGAGGCCGGTTGGGAATTCCGCAACCGCCACATCTGGAATTTTACCGAGGCGGATGTCGCGCAGGTCACGCTCCAGCAAAATGGCAAGACGCGTACGCTTGTCCGTACCGGCGAAAACAAGTGGTCGTTTGCGGCTGGCTCACAAGGAATCATAAATCCGCCAGCCGTCGAAGAGGCGGTCCACCGGCTCGGTGGTCTGACCGCCGCTGGCTGGGTGGCGCGCAACGTCACCACACCGGAAAAATTTGGGCTGGACCCCGGCAACCTCACCCTCACCGTCGAGCTGAAATCCGGCGAGAAGCTGAGCGTGGATTTTGGCGCGGAGCTGACGCAGGCGCAGACGGCGCTGGCTGCGGTGACCTATGCCGGCGAACGCTGGGTGTTTGTATTTCCGCCGGTGGTTTACCAGTTTGTAGCCGCCTACCTGACGATTCCGGCCAACGCGCCATGAGCCAGGGGTATTTCAGTCGTGGTATTCTCGAAAAACCACCGCCGTCGCAGTGGCCGGATTAAACACCGCATAAATCCCCCCGCGCTGGTGTTCCTCTGATTCTTTGAAGATGCGCTGGAAGTAAATTGCGTTGTTCATCGGCGGCAAACTTTGAACCAGCCGGGTGCCATTATGCGCCGAGTGTTCGAGCCGCTGCTTGAATTCAATGGCATCCGCCGGCACCAGTTTCGCCCCCGCCACCATGGTTTGAAAATCTTTTTGCCCGACGTGGAACACCGCCAGCCATTCGCTGCGCAGAAATGTTGAATAACCGGCAATCTGAACCTGGCTGGCCGACGCGGGCGCATTCCCCAGACAAATGTAAGCCAGCCGGTGACTAGGCGATTTGCCGGCACCGAGCAACCCGAGCGCCAGCGTCACCACCAGCGCGGGACCGACCAGCAACGCCAGCGCCGTCGTCCGCTTGAACGCGCGCTGCTCAATCCAAACCTTGGTCAGGGCGAAGACGGTGCTACCGCCGCCGCCGACCAGCACCATGACCGGGATAAGCGGCAATAAAGCCATCGCGCAGGCTCGGCCAAAGAACTCGTAGGTGCCATATTGCAGGGCCAGGAAAAATAGGATGCCCGCACTCACCAGCACAGTATCCAAAACCCAAAGCCACCAATAATTGATGGGGCGCAGGTTCGCGCCGGTTTGGTTGGTAACTGCATTCATGTCACCTGAGGAAAGCCGACTGGATTACAAACGCAAGGTTTTATGTTTTGCGCCCGGGGTTTTATGGCCGGCATTCTGGGTTTTGTGGCTGGGATTTTGGGTTATGCGAGCCGCAAGGGAGGTTTTTTCCCGCGCAATGTGGGTTTTGTGACTCTCAATCTGGGGTTTTTCTTTCGCAGTGTGGGTTTTGTCAGATTTTTAGCTGCTCCAAGGGGAAATCTATTACTTCTTCTTGTTGTTCAAAGCCTCGATGGCTTCGAACAAGACTTTCATCGGAAAGGGTTTCCAAAGCATAATCCCCCGGATGCGCCGAATGAATTCCTCAATCTTCTGGTCGCCCTGATGCCCGGTCATGAAGATAAACCGCTGACAGAGTTTTGGGCGGACACGTTCCACCGCCGCATAAAACATATCGCCCGGAAAGTTGGGCATCACCATGTCGCAAAGAATGAGGCTGAAATCGTCGGCCATGATTTTTTTCAACCCTTCAGTACCGTTGGCCACGACGGTGACAACATAGCCGCGTGTTTCGAGTGTCTCTTTCAACTGACTGGCAAACTCCGCCTCATCCTCCAAAATGAGGATGCCTTGGGGACCGACGATTTCGGCGTCATCAGAAATCTCGTAAGTCTTCACGGGCTCCGGGATTTCGCGCCGCCGCATGGAATCGTAGTTGCTCATGGCGTTAATGTTAGAATCATGGTTTTACTTGGGCATTTGCAGCTTCACCTTCGCCGCCACTTGCGCCACGTCTTTGTCGCCGCGACCGGAGAGATTGACAATGATCAATTTGTCTTTGCCCAGTTTTGGCGCACGCACCATGCACTCGGCTACCGCATGAGCGCTTTCAAGCGCCGGAATAATACCTTCAAGCCGGGCAAGTTTCATAAAGGCTTCCAGCGCCTGGTCGTCGGTGGCATAAGTATATTCAGCACGGCTGGCGTCGCGCAGCCAGGCATGTTCAGGCCCGACGGCAGCGTAATCCAATCCGGCGCTGACGCTGTGTGTGGATTGAATCTGGCCGAATTCATCCTGCAAAATGTAGCTGCGCGTGCCCTGCAACACGCCGAGCGAACCGCCTTGAAAACGCGCCGCATGCTGCTCGGGCTGGATACCGAGTCCGCCTGCTTCCACGCCGACAAACTTTACTGATTTATCCGCGAGAAACGGGTAAAAAAGTCCAATTGCGTTCGACCCGCCGCCAACACAAGCGATGAGTATATCCGGCAGCCGGTTTTCCTTTTCCAAAATCTGCGCACGAGCTTCGTCACCGATAATTCGCTGGAAATTCCGCACCATAACCGGATACGGATGAGCGCCGTAGGCCGTGCCGAGAATGTAATGTGTGTGGCGAATGTTCGTCACCCAGTCGCGCATGGCTTCATTGACAGCTTCCTTCAAGGTCTTTTGGCCTGCATTAACCGGCACAACTTCAGCCCCGAGCATCTTCATTCGATATACGTTAAGCTCCTGCCGCTGGCAATCCACCGCACCCATGTAGATTACGCATTTCATCCCGAACATGGCGGCGACGGTGGCTGACGCGACGCCGTGCTGGCCTGCGCCGGTCTCGGCGATGATGCGGGTCTTGCCCATGCGCTTGGCAAGCAGAATCTGACCGAGGGCATTATTGATTTTGTGCGCGCCGGTGTGGTTTAAATCTTCGCGCTTGAGATAAATTTTCGCGCCGCTAAGCTCCTTGGTCAGTCGTTCGGCAAAGTAAAGCGGCGAGGGGCGGCCAACAAATTCGGTGAGGTAGTAGGAAAGCTCTTGCTGAAACTCAGGGTCGTGCTGCGCGCGGAAATATTCGGCCTCCAACTCCTGCAACGGATGCATCAACGTCTCCGGCACGTAACGTCCGCCGTAGGGACCGAAGTGGCCGGTGGCGTCGGGCAAATTCAAGCTGGCAGCCGCGCTCATAAAGCAATTCTCTCGCAAAGTCTCAAAGACGCAAAGGATTTATTTGCCACATTGATACAGCGTCTTAGTGTCTTCAGGTTTTTATCTCGATGCGCTCTGTGGCTGATAATCCGCAGTAATTTCAACGTACCGCGTGCTTCTGTTGCTTACGCAGTTCACGTAGGGCGCTATACCCGACGAGCTTCTTGTTCTTCTCGTCCCAGAGCCGGTAGGTGGCGGATTTGAAGCTGGAGAACAAGGTAATGGGTTTTACCTGTTGAAACAGCGGATCGGCCTGATGACATTTCTCCAAGTTGTAATTGGGGATGCGTGGACTTAAATGATGGATATGATGAAAACCGATGTTGCCGGAAAACCATTGGAGAATGCGCGGCAATTTGTAGAAGGAACTGCCTTTCAGTGCCGCGGCAACATAGCTCCAATCTTCGCCGCGCTCCCAATAGACGTCTTCAAATTGGTGCTGTACATAAAACATCCATACACCCGCGCCGCCGGCGACCATCATGATAATCAACTGGATGATGAGATATGCCTTGAGGCCGACCAGCCAGCTCAAACCAAGCGCCATTCCAAGAATGGCAGCGTTCATCGCCCAGACGGAGTGCCGTTCCCGTTCGCTGGCCTTGGCCGACGGAAAGCGCTGCTGGAGCAGGAACAGATACATCGGTGCAATGACAAACAGAATGAATGGATTGCGGGACAGCCGATAGGCAAATTTTTTCCAGCGGGACGCTTCAAGGTATTCTTGCACAGTCATCGTCCATACGTCGCCAGTGCCGCGCTTGTCAAGGTCGCCTGCGCTAGCATGGTGGATGGCGTGTTCCCAGCGCCAATGATAATAAGGTGTGAAGGTGAGGATGCCCGTGAAAAAACCGACCGCATCGTTAGCCGCGCGCGATTTAAAGTAGGAGCCATGGCCGCAGTCGTGAAAAATTATAAACACACGCACTAGAAACGCCCCGGCTAGCACCGCCAGCGGCACCACCAGCCACCATGAAACAGGGAGACACAAGTACATCAGATACCACAGCGTGCCGTATGGGATAACCGTGTTGAGGATTTGCCATACCGCCCGTCCCAGCGACGGCTTCTGATATTCGGCCACAATCTCCTTCCATACAGCGTTGTCGGCGAGCGTCTGAGCAGAGACAGTACTGGCTTCGTTTGTCATAGGTTTTAATGCAGTCTAGCCCCATTCTTGGCAAGTGCAAACCCAGACTTTGGGCGTTGCTCAGTTTTTCAGTAAGGTATACGAGGGGTAAGTTTTTGCGCAATTTCAGCTCACCTTCACTGCCGTAACCAAACTGGCCTGCTTTGGACTTGTAGCTAAATATGCATTAATCGACTGTGCCGATATTTTGCCATCGCCCATCGCCAGAATTACCGTGGCCGCACCGCGCACGATGTCGCCGCCTGCGAACACACCAGGGATACTCGTCGCGCCGTTTTCATCGGCGACGATGTTGCCCCACTTGTTCAATTTCAAATCCGGGCAGGTCGCCGTGAGCAGTGGATTGGCCTTGGTACCAATGGCCACTACGACAACATCACAATCCAAAATAAATTCCGAGCCGGGAATGACTTCTGGACGACGGCGACCGGAACTGTCCGGTTCGCCAAGTTTCATCTTCTGGCATTTCATGCCAGTAACCCAGCGTTTGTCGTTGCCAATCACCTCAATCGGCGCGGTGAGAAACTCAAATTCAACACCTTCCTGTTCGGCGTGGTGAACTTCCTCGGCACGAGCGGGCAGCTCGTTATGGGTTCGTCGATAAACTATCATCGCCGCTTTTGCGCCAAGACGTTTGGCCGTGCGAACCGCGTCCATCGCCACATTGCCACCACCAACAACCGCGACCCGCTGGCCATTAAGTACCGGCGTGTCGGAACGTGGAAAATCGTAGGCGGCCATCAAATTGATACGTGTGAGATATTCGTTAGCGGAATAAACACCCTTCAGATTTTCGCCCGGCACATTCATGAACACCGGTAGGCCCGCGCCGTTGGCGATGAAGATGGCGTCAAACTTTGCCTGCAATTCTGGAATCGTGTAGGTGCGACCAACAACCACGTTGCACTCGATTTTGACGCCAGCTTCTTTGAGCCGCTCGACTTCCTGAGCCACAATTTTCTTTGGCAGGCGAAATTCGGGGATGCCATATATCAGTACGCCACCGGGCTTGTGCAACGCTTCGTAAATCGTAACGTCATGGCCGAGCTTGGCCAGTTCGCCGGCTGCGGTGAGTCCGGCTGGACCAGAACCGACGATGGCCACTTTCTTGCCCGTCAGCTGCGGTTTTATTTGTGGCAACTGGTCGCGATGCTCACGCGCCCAGTCGGCGACGTAGCGTTCGAGGTAGCCGACGCCAACGGGTAGACCTTTTGCAGCGCGCACACAGACGGCTTCGCATTGCGTTTCCTGTGGACAAACGCGACCGGTAACGGCAGGCAGCGCGTTGTCGCACAGGAGGCTTTGCGCGGCTTCGGCGAGTTTGCCGGCGGTGAGCAAATCGAGAAATTTTGGAATGTTCACACCCACCGGACAGCCGTTCATGCAACGCGGATCTTTACATTGTAGGCAGCGGTCGGCTTCCAGCAACGCTAGCCGCTCAGGTAAACCGAGATTTACCTCGAGGAAATTCGTGGCGCGGGTGGCGGCTTCCTGCTCCGGCATCGCTTGCCGGGAAATTTTTATCCGTTCTTTAGTGGTGATTCGGGGAGACATATCAGGCAGGAGTAGTGGTTGGCATTTCCATACGGCACGTTCCCCTTGCGCAAGCGACGGAACGTTGTTCGAATTCGCGGTAAGTCGAAAGGCGGTCTTGGAGTTCGTCGAAATTCACTGTGTGACCGTCAAACTCCGGACCATCCACGCAGGCGAATTTGGTCTCATTTCCGACCGACACGCGGCAGCCACCGCACATGCCTGTGCCATCAATCATCACCGGGTTAAGCGAAACTATCGTGTGAACTCCCAATCCGCGCGTAAGGTTCGCCACCGCGCGCATCATTGGTACTGGGCCAACGGCATAGACGATATCTACTTTTTCCTTTGCGAGAATTTCTTTCACCGCATCAGTGACAAAACCCTTGCGGCCATAGCTGCCGTCATCCGTGCAAACGATGACGTTGCCGTAACGTTTCAATTCATTTTCAAAAATCACCCATTCCTTTGAGCGGCCGCCAATGACACTCGTCACCCGCACGCCGACTTTGTTCAAACCTTGCGCTATGGGATGTGCGACCGCCGTGCCAACGCCACCACCTATGCACAACGCGTGACCGCTCGTAATCATTTCGGTCGGATGGCCGAGCGGACCGGCGACATCGCGGATAAATTCGCCAGCGTTCAAAGCGACAAGTTCGTTGGTGCTTTTGCCAACAGCTTGAATTACCAGTGTTATCGTGCCTGTTGCGGGATTGGAATCGGCAATGGTGAGGGGTATGCGCTCGGAATTTTCGTTGAGGTGAACGATTACGAACTGCCCCGCCTGCCTGATTTCGGCGATGCGCTGGGCGTGAACATCCAGACGCGTGACGTTCGGGCTGAGAGATTGTTTGGCCAGAATTTGGTGCATGGCAACCCAAGCTTAACCGTCCTGTCAAACACCGCCCTTCATAGATTGGCGAATGTTCCCCCTATTTTGACCTATCATGAAGGGGTGTTTGCCACTTTCTTCAATTTGATATGTCTCCGCGTTTTGGCGCACTCGAAGAATTCGCTACCCGAACGCGGCGTGGCCGAACACAATCTAAGCAACCAAATTTATAAAATGGACCCTTTCTCACCTCGCAAAACCGACATCGGCGTTTGACTATTCATTGGGTATTCACTAACGTATCCTTTCGTAAAACAAAGAATTTTTCCTCATTTTATGCCGCCCAAAGCCGTTGATAAAGCCGTAGCCACTGCCGCTGATGCCAAAGCTACCGCGACCCGCGACCGCGAACTCGAATCAGCAATTTCTTCCATTACCAAAGCCTATGGTGATGGCGCTATCATGCGGCTCGGTGACGCGCGAGCATTGGTGAAAATTGACGTTATCCCAACCGGTGGCCTGGCGATTGACCTCGCGCTTGGCGTTGGCGGCATCCCGCGCGGACGCGTAGTGGAAATTTACGGCCCGGAATCTTCCGGCAAAACCACGCTGATGCTCCACGTCATTGCTAACGCCCAAAAGGCCGGTGGCCTGGCGGCCTTCATTGATGCGGAGCACGCGCTCGATCCCGGTTATGCGAAAAAGCTCGGCGTGAATCTGGATGATTTGCTGGTCTCGCAGCCGTCTTCCGGCGAAGAGGCGCTCACCATTTGCGAAACCCTCGCCCGCTCGAATGCGCTGGATGTCATTGTTATTGATTCCGTTGCCGCACTCGTACCCAAGGCGGAACTCGACGGCGATATGGGCATGGCCACGATGGGCATGCAGGCGCGTTTGATGTCGCAGGCCTTGCGCAAGCTGACTGCCATTCTCGCCAAGTCCAAGACGACCTGCCTATTCACTAATCAGTTGCGCGAAAAAGTTGGCGTTATGTTTGGTAGCCCCGAAACAACACCAGGCGGCAAAGCTCTGAAATTTTACGCCAGCGTCCGCATGGACATCCGCCGTAAAGACCAGCTCAAGGACGCCGCTGGCAACATTTACGGCAACCATACCCGCGTTAAGATTGTAAAGAACAAGGTTGCGCCACCATTTGCCGAGGCCGAGTTCGACATCATCTACAATCACGGCATTGACAAGGAAGGCAGCATACTCGACGTAGCCATTGACTGCGGCGTGGTCGAGAAAAAAGGCGCGTGGCTACAATTCGACGGCGGCCTCTTCGGCCAGGGTCGCGACGCGGCCAAGAAGGCGCTGGTGGAAAAACCGGAACTGGCCAAAAAAATTGTCGAGGCCATCCACGCCAAGCGTGCCGCCGCCCCCCCCACCGAGTCCAAGTAACTTTATTCCAATCCTAATTTTCGTTTTTACATGAGCACTGTTTCCGATCTCGACCTCAACTTGGACAACCTCTTCCAGCCCGCGTGGGCGCAGGGGAAAACCGAGACCAATAAATTCGCCAAGTTCACCGGCAACGAAGGCGTCAAGCCTGAGCGCACCTTCAGCGGCAAACCCGGCGAACGCCGCGCCCCACGCCGTGACGGTGCCGGTGCGGGCGGCTTTGGCGGTGGTGAACGTCGTGGTGGCCCGCCCCGCGGCGGTTCCAAGTTTGGCGAACGCCAAGGTGGATTCCGTGGTGGCGAACGCCGCGATGAACCGCGCGCGGAACGCCCCGCGCCGCCCGCGCCGCTGCCGGCTTTGAACGTTGCGTTCATTCCGGAAGACCGTGGCGTCGAGCAATTGTCGAAGCAGATCAAGGTGACCGGCCGCGCATATCCGCTTTTCCAGATTGCGCTGCTTATCTTGCAGAAGGGCGAGCGTTATTCCGTTCTGCTCACCAAGAAAGCCAGCAACGCAGCGCAACCACTATTCGTCTGTGCGCTGGACGATTCTCCATGGACGAATGAAGACGAAGCCGTTGCGCATGTTCTCAAAAATCATTTCGCCACGTTTTATACCGCCGAACGCATCCAGACCGAGCCGCCGAAGGGCGTCTATACCTTTGTCGCCCAATGCGGCATGAGCGGCGAGATCCTAGGCCCGCCGAACTATCACGATTACCAGAACCAGTTGCGCAAGCTCCACGCCGAAAAGTTTTCGCGCATGCCCTTCGACATGTTCAAGGCGCGCGTGAAAATCGTGAAGGATGAGGCCATCGTCAAAAAATGGATCGAAGACCAGAGCTTCAAGATCGAATACAATTGTCTCAACGTGCCGGAGCCGCTCAAGCTCGCGACGCTGGAGGACGTTGAGAAACATTTCCGCACCACGCACAAAGATTCCATCATCAAGCCGGTGGAAACGCTCACCGTCGCCGGTCTTGCGAGCCGCAGCCTGCGCGACAACGGCCTGCAGCGGCTCATCCGCCAGGAATGGGAACAACAGAAGTTTTTCCCGCTGCCCATCGCCACCAAGCTGAGCCAGCAGTTCGCGCAATACGGTTTGCAATTCTTCAAGGTCAACAAGACCGTCACCCACGTCAGCGTTGCCCGGCCGACCTTCCTTGACCTCGCGACCACGCCGGTTTCCGAGAACATCAAGCGCATCATCGAATACATCAACGGCAATACGAAATGCACGCGGAAGAAACTGATCGAAGCGCTCGCGCCGACCCCCAAAGTAGTGAAAGCGCCGGTCTCGGAAATTCCCGTCACCCCCGCACCGGTGGCCGAAGGTGAAAGCGCTTCCGCTCCAGCCCCCGCCGCTCCGGCAAAGCCGGCCGAACCCGTCGCGCCCGAAGCGACGCCGGAACAGACGGCGGTTATTGTCGATTTGCATTGGCTCATCCATCAGGGCGCGGTCCTGGAATTCGCCGATGGCCGAATGGAAACCGCCAAGAAACCTTTACCCAAGCCGGTGAAGCCGGCGAAGAAGCCGTCGCCCGAACAAAACGCCACGGGAACTGAAACCAGCGAACCTGCCGCCACGACCATTGAAACGGTCACGCCGGAAACGCTCACTTCGGAAACGGTCGCCCAACTTCCCGCGCCGGTCGAAACTCCGGCCGCCGCCGTGGAAGCCGCACCCGCACCGGCCGTTGAAATGCCGGCGCAGACGGAAGCTCCGACGGCCACGGAAGGAACCGCCGCGTGAAATTCGCCGCCCTGGGTTTGAGCGAGAAGGTGCTCGAAGGCGTCCGCGCCGTCGGTTACTCAGAGCCGACGCCCATCCAGCTGCGCGCCATCCCGCTCGTGCTGTCCGGCAAGGACGTCATTGGCAGTGCGCAGACCGGTACCGGCAAGACGGCGGCGTTTGCCCTGCCCATCCTTTCCAAGCTCGGCCAGCATCAACCCGGCGGTCCGCGCGTGCTCATATTAGAGCCCACCCGTGAGCTGGCGGCGCAGGTCGAGACGGCCTTCCGCGATTACGCGCGGTTTCTGGATTTGAAAATCACCGTCGTCTTTGGCGGCGTGGGTTACGGCAAACAGAACGACGAATTAAAAGCCGGCGCCGACATCGTGGTCGCCACCCCCGGCCGTTTGCTGGATCATTTGGAACAAGGCACGGTGAAGTTGGACAAGGTCGAATTTCTCGTGCTCGACGAAGCCGACCGTATGCTCGACATGGGTTTCCTTCCCGACGTGCGCCGGCTGGTGGAAAAATGTCCGCGCCAGCGCCACACCGCACTGTTTTCCGCCACCGTCCCGCCGCAGATTGAAACGCTCATCCAATGGGCCATGCACTCGCCGGAGACGATTGAGATTGGCGCGCGCCGCTCGGTGGCCGAGACCGTCAAGCACGTCATCTATCCCGTATCCGACCTGCAGAAGACCGACCTCCTGCTCGAGTTGCTGAACCGCGTTAATTACGACTCCGTCATTGTTTTCTGCCGCACCAAGCACGGGGCCGACCGCTGCGCCTCCACGCTCAAGCGCGCGAACCACGCCGTCGCCGTCCTGCATTCCAACCGCACGCAGAAGGAACGCGAGCTGGCGCTGGAAGGTTTTCGCGATGGCAAATACGAAGTGCTCGTCGCCACGGACATCGCGGCTCGCGGGCTGGACATCGCCGACGTGAGCCACGTCATCAACTACGATGTGCCGCAACATCCGGAGGATTACATCCACCGCATCGGGCGCACCGGGCGCGCGGCGAACACCGGCGACGCCTACACCATCATGGTGGCCGAGGATGCGCCGCACGTGTTTGCGATCGAACGCTTCATCAGCCAGAAAATCCCGCGCGTGAAGCTGGAGAATTTTGAATACCGCTACACCGCGCTCTTTGAGGAACCCAAGGTGGGTGCGCCCGCAGGCTTTCCTGGCAAAGTGCGCGGCGGTCGCGTCCACGGCGGCTACCACTTCGCGCCCGGCGGCCGGCGACGTTAATTTCCAGCGCCCGACTTAAGTCATTTGGCCAAACTCACCGGCCACTTGGTAACTCCCTTAGCCGCCTTGGCTGAAACATTCCGGCAACTGGCAGACCTTCTCGTCGGCTTGGCAGAATGATTTTACCAATGGCGGAGAACCTCGGCGGTCTGGCGGAATCATTCCGCCGCTTGGCGGAGACGTTTGACGGGTTGGCAGAATGATTCTGCCAGTGGCGGAGATCCTCGACGGCTTGGCGGAGTAGGTCTGCCAGCTGGCCGAGCTGCTGGACGGTCTGGCGGAATGGTTCCGCCCCTTGGCGGAGCAAAAGGTTGGCTTGGCAGAATGATTCCGCCAAGCCGACGGGAAGCTCCACCAAGCGGAAATATCAAGGGTTTGCTTGGTATTTAAGGATTTTAACCCCGTAAACTTAGTTTTTGACCAAGCGGAAGGTGATAGCTGGTCAAACGGTGTCTGCGTCAGGCTGTTTTTTTCTTTCCTGCCTGCCTGAACGCCCTTAATTCAACCGCATGGGCATCACGACGTAGAGGAACGGGCCGTTGATTTTGATGACGCCGGGGCTGAGTTCGTCAATCAATTCAATGAAGACTTCGTCCTCGGACAGTGCGCTGAGCGGGTCGATGAGGTAACGCGGATTGAAGGCGATGGCGAGTTCCTTGCCCTTGTAGTTGATGGCCATGGTCTCTCGCGCTTCGCCGACTTCAGGGGAGTTCGCCGTGATGGTCAGGACGTTTTTGCCGAAGGCGAGCTTGACGGAATTAGCCTTTTCGCTGGTCATGATTTCGGCGCGACGCAGCGCTTGCACCAGTTCTTCGCGACCGACCGCAATACGTTCCTTGGCCTCACCGGGGATGACCTGGCGGTAGTTTGGATAATTTCCCTCAATCAATTTAGTGATGAGCAGAACGGAGAAACCATTCTCGCTCTTGAGGGCGAAGGAGGCCTGATTTTCGCCGAACTTAAGTTCCACGTCGCCTTTGTCCTGGAGCAGGCGGTTGAGTTCGGTAATGGCCTTGGCCGGAACGATGAATTCGCCCGTGCTCTTCTCGGAGATGTCCACTTCCTCATCCACCAGCGCGAGCCGGCGTCCGTCGGTGGCCACAAAGGTCATCTTGCCCTCCTTAAGGCTGATGAAAATACCATTGAGCACATAACGCGATTCGTCGGTGGAGACGGCAAAGCTGGTTTTTCGAATCATCGCGCGGATGTTTTCCTGGGGCTGGACAACTTTCTTGTCATCCTTGAATTTCGGGAGCGGCGGGAACTCATCGGCCGCCAGGCCGTGGATTTTGAAGAAGGATGAGCCGCTGTGAATGCTGGAAAGATTTTTGTCGTCGGTCTCAATTTCGATTTCGCCTTGGAGTTCGCGCACGATGCCAAAGAACTTTTTTACGGGCAGCGTGGTGGCGCCTGGCTTGGTCACCTTGGCGTCGACCTTGCAAGCGACGGTCACGTCCAAATCGGTCGCGGTAAACTCAACGTGGTTGCCCTCAGCGCGAATTAGCACGTTGGAAAGAATCGGGAGGGTGGTGCGGGTGCTGACAACATTTTGTACAGCCTGCAGTCCGGCGATGATCTGGTCTTTGGTAATCGTGAGGTTCATGCGCTTATAATATTCTGTCTTTGTTTAAAAATTCTATTCTTATTAAGGGGTGTGAACAAGCCTAACAACTTCATTCGGCCCAGTCATCACCGGACAAATCTTAATTTTTTAACTGCGACCAGTTCAAGCTATACGAGCCAGAAAATATAAAAAGTAAAAGTTGCTGGCGCTATCAACAATTCATTCACAAACGGTTGGCAGCTTTTCCCGCGAGTTGTGCGCGGCGGATAACGTCCGGCAAGACCGAGATTACATAATCCACTTCATCCGCCGTCGAAGCCCGGCCCAGAGAAAAGCGAACAAGAGAATGGGCGACCACCTTTTTTCCAATCGCCTCAATCACATGGCTAGGTTCCAAAGATCCTGCCGAACAGGCAGAACCACTAGAAGCGCAGATCCCTTCCATGTCTAATCCTGCCATCAAAGCGATGCCATCCGAACCATGCACCACGAAGGAAAGCGTGTTGGGAAGACAGCGGGAACGAGGACTAACAATTTCGCAACCCTCAATTTTTTCAACAGCCACCGCCAATTTCAAACGGAGATCATTTAATATGGAACAAGGAAAAACTGCGGGTTTAACAAATCTTTCTAAGGCGGCGACTAACCCGATTATTGCAGGCAGGTTTTCAGTGCCGGCGCGCCGCTCGTATTCATGACCGCCGCCAAAAAGGATAGGATCAGGCTGTAGCGGAGATTTGATGTAAAGCAAACCCGCGCCTTTTGGCCCGTGAAACTTATGAGCACAGAGAGAAACCAGATTGGCATTGAACTGGCTGATGTTCTCAAACGGCTCCTTGCCAAACCATTGCACCGCATCAGAATGAAAAACAATTTCATGAGCACGACAGACTGCTCCTAATTCTGCAACGGGCTGGATGGTGCCGATTTCATTATTCGCGGCCATGATGGAGACAAGGATGGTGTCCGTTCGGATTGCCTTTTTTAAATCATCCACAGCCACTCGCCCAGCGGCATCAACCGGCAGACGGGTTACTTCAAAACCCTCCTTTTTCTCCAAGTAATCGAAGGCTTGCAAAACCGCATCATGTTCAACAACGGAAGAGATAAGATGCTTTCCTTTGGATTTTAGCAAGCGGGCCGTGCCTAAAATGGCGAGGTTGTTGGCTTCCGTTCCGCCGCTCGTAAAGATGATTTCGCTTGGTCTTGCTCCGAGAAAGCTCGCCGCACGATCACGGGCATCGTCCAGCAAAGCACGCGCTTTGCGGCCGACGTGATGAACGCTGGAGGGATTGCCCCAGACTTCACCAAAAAACGGGAGCATCGCTTCGCGCACCGCCGGGTCAAGCGGCGTCGTAGCGTTGTAATCGAAATAAACCGTGCGAGGCATTCGGATTTACGATTGATGGTTTACGTTTTATGCTTTGATGGAAATAGCGAACCGGCCAGAGCGTAAATTGTAAACTATCAATCGTAAATGCAAACCAAGGTAAAAATCTGCGGCGTCACCAGCGTCGCCGATGCGTTGGCGGCCGCCGAGGCGGGCGCGGACATGATCGGGCTGAATTTTTACGAAGGCAGCCCACGCCACGTCACGCTAGCAGAGGCAACTGAGATTGCCCGCGCGCTGCCGCCGTTTGTTTTGCGCGTCGGCGTGTTTGTGAATCCAGCGGAAGATTTGGTACTGCGCGCATTGGGCGAATGCAAATTAAACGTGCTGCAATTTCACGGTGACGAAGATTCGGCTTTCTGCACACAGTTCGGCGTGATGAGTATGAAAGCGCTTCGCGTGCGCGACGCCGAATCTCTAAAATGTCTGGAGAATTTTAATACCGATGCCTTTCTTTTAGATGCATATTCCAAGAGCGGATTCGGTGGGACTGGTGAAAAATTCAACTGGGAGCTGGCCGTCGAGGCGCAGAAATTCAGCAAACCGATTTTTCTCGCGGGTGGATTGACGCCAGAAAACGTGGCCGACGCCGTGCGCCAAGTGCACCCGTTTGCCGTCGATGTTTCCAGTGGGGTGGAATCCGCTCCTGCTAAAAAAGACGCAATCAAAGTGCGCGCGTTTATTTCAGCGGTGCGTACGGCTTAATCCGATATGCGGCGCGAAGTGTTACAACAGGCGCTGACCGAAGTGCGGGCGGTATATGCGGAGCTTGCCAAGCGGCCGGTGACCCGCAACTGCGTGGCGCGTACCGAATGCTGCCAGTTTCAGCTCACCGGGCTTACGCCCCAACTCACCAAGGGTGAGGCGCTGCTTGCAGCCAAAGGCTTTCGCGCCACCGGGCGTAAAGAACTTCCTGAAGCTGCCGAGGGCACCTGCCCCCTGCTCAAACGTGAAACGGGCCGATGTCTGATTTATGCCGAACGCCCCTTCGGCTGCCGCACGCACTTCTGCGCCGCTGCGGGCGGTCCTTATGCGCGCAAGGAAGTGCTCGACCTCATCCGCCGGCTGGAAGACGTGGACAAAAAGCTCGGCGGCGATGGCCCGCGCAAAATTCAAGCCGCGCTCGCCACCGCGCTCAAAGAACTTTGATGCGGCGCGGAACGAACCGTTATTTCGTAATCTCTCCAGTCGGCAGCGCGTCTCTGGTTGAAGATGAAATTTTTTAAAAGAACCTGCGCGTTTGCCCTGCTCGGCACGGTTTTGATTTTATCCGCCGCACCCAGTCGCCCCACGCCACCAACCCGCAATCCGCACGCACCGGGGTTTGTTGAAGCGAAAGAATTACCCGACGGCACCGTGCCACCTGCCGATGCCGACGGCAATTTCATCATCGGCCCGACACACCACCCAGCAGCGGAGATGAACACCAACGCACTGTCAGGCACCGTCTTCAATTTCACCATGAATTCGGCGGACAGCAAAATTTATCCCGGAATTGCGCGCGAACCCAAGACCTTTGGTACGCCCGACCCCAACGACCCCGCCAAGCTCATCGTCACTACCAGTCATCCCACGCCTTACACTCGCCGCGTCTCTGTCTATGTGCCGAAACAATATGTCCCCGGCACCGCTGCGCCTTTCATCGTCGGCGCGGATGGGCCGGATAAACTGTTGTTCAATGCGCTGGACAATTTAATAGCGGCGAAAAAAGTTCCGCCGCTGGTCGCCATCTCCATCGCCAATGGCGGCGGCGATGCGCAGGGCAGCGAACGTGGCCTCGAATACGACACGATGTCGGGCCGCTACGCCGAATTCGTCGAGACGGAAGTATTGCCACTTGTGGAGAAGAAATGTTCCGTGACGCTCACGAGGAATCCCGACGCCCGGGCGACGATGGGCACCAGTTCGGGTGGTGCCTGCGCTTTGAGCATGGCGTGGTATCATCCCGACTGGTATCACAGTGTGATGGCTTACTCCGGCACATTCGTGAATCAGCAATGGCCGCCGAATCCCGCCACGCCGCACGGTGCGTGGGGCTATCACGAGCAACTCATCCCGGAAACGCCCGCCAAACCGCTCCGCGTCTGGCTCGAAGTCGGTGACCGCGACTTGCTAAATCCAAATATCATGCGCGACGGGATGCATGACTGGGTGATGGCCAACGAAAATATGGCCAAAGTTTTAGCCGCGAAAAATTATCATTACCAATTCGTCTTCGCCCGCAATGCCGGCCACGGTGACCACGGCGTCAAACAGCAGACCCTGCCCGAGGCGCTCATCTGGCTGTGGCACGACTATCAGCCCACGACGAATTAAGCCGGACGCGGGTCAGTGCTTCACGACAATCGCCTTGCCCTGAGGCTGGCCGATTTCCTTGAGCAACTGCACGAACCACTTGGTTTTGATATTGAAAGGCTTGCCGCCCTTGATCCGCTCGAACTCGATGGCGCGGAGCTGGTCGCCGCGTTCTTCATCTTCGCCCACCACACCGCCTTTGCCGGCGAAGGCGCATTGCACCGCCTTGACCGCGCAGCGCTTGATGAGCTTGCGGTCGGCGGCGTTCGCGGCGGCGGCGCGGCTGTAGTAACCGCTCTTTTGCACGAGCGTCTTCTCCGCACCAATCATTTCAGCAAATTGTTTTGCGAACCACGCGCCCACGTTCACCTTGTCCAAACGCACATGGCCGAACGCATCGCGCGGCACTTCTTCACCGCGCGATTCGATTTGCGCGACGATGTCCGCGACACACGCGCCTTCAGACACGAAGAGGTTCACGCAATCATGTTTGTCCATGATCTTGCGCAGGCGGGTGGCTTCAGCCTTGATGTCGAGCGCCATCTCGGGAATAAAAATCCCATGCACGCCGCGGCGTTCGCTGCTCAAGCCGAGCTCCGGGACAAAGTTCATCTCCTCGGTCAGCTTCCGGTATTCGAACGCCGTCGCCGCCGTGAGCCAGCCGCAATTACGCCCCATGACCTCATGGATGATGAGCATGCGCGGGTTCGCGTTGTGTTCGGCCACCACGTTGGCGAAGTAATGCGCGCCCTCCTCGGCCGCCGTCCACGCGCCGAGACTCTGGCGGATCGGGATCACGTCATTATCAATCGTCTTGGGCATGCCGACGACCGTGAGATTATAATTATTCGTCTTAAGAAATTTCGCGAGGTCCGCCGCCGCCGTGTTCGTGTCGTCGCCGCCAATCGTGTGCAACACATCCACGCCGTCCTTGATGAGCTGGTCCGCCGCGACCTTCTGCGGGTCCTGACCTTCCTTGACCAGCCCGCGCTTCACGCAATCCTTCACGTTTGTCAGCTTCACGCGGCTGTTGCCGATGGGGCTGCCGCCGTGTTGGACGAGCGCCGACCAGTTCTTGCGTACGGCCGCCGTCACCTTGAGGCTCTTGCCTTGGAGCAGGCCCATGTAACCGTTCACGTAGCAGATGATCTCCACCTTCGGCGCCTTGCGCGTGTAGGTTTCGATGAGATAACCGATGGACGCGCTCAAACACGGCGCGAGGCCACCGGCGGTCAGGATGCCAACTTTCTTGATGTTTTTGCTCATAAGATTTCTGGGTGGGGCGCCTTTAGGAAAAGAAATCAGTCGTTCGATATTCTTTCAATGGCACAAACCCTTGGGCGCTAAAGATGCGGCAAATGCGTTTTAAGCTCAACTTCAAACCACCAGGCCCGCCACCCACGTCTACGGTTGTAACCTAATTTTAACTTTTTTGAGACAATCCTCTGGCCTATCCTCGGCCATATGAATCCGGCTGACCTGTTCGCCCGTGAAGAAAACCCCGTGACCTTGGCGGCGGGTCAGACCTTGTTTAACGCCGGCGATCCGGCCGACAGCATGTTCGTCGTGCTGGAAGGCTCGCTCAACGTGGTGGTCGGCGACAAGATTGTGGAAAATTCTCAGCGCGGGGCGATTCTGGGTGAGATGGCGCTGGTGGACAACGCCCCGCGTGGCGCGACCGTCGTGGCTGCCGAAGCTTGCAAGCTGGCCAAAGTGGACGAGCGCCGGTTTCAACGGCTCATCCAGCAAAATCCCTTCTTCGCCACGCACGTCATGAAAGAACTCGTGGGCCGCATCCGCCAGATGAATAAAATCATCGCCGGCAGCTAAACCAGCGCCGGACATCCTTGAACCAGCGCACTCCTTGTCGGTTTGGCAGACCTTCCCAGCGGCTTGGCAGAATGATTCCGCCGCTGGCGGAGTTGCTCGACGGTCTGACGGAATGATTTTACCACTTGGCGGAGCCCTTTGTCGGCTTGGCGGAATGCCTCAGCCATTGGCGGAGCAACTCGGCGGCTTGGCCCAGAAGGTCTGCCAACTGGCGGAGACGCCGGACGGTCTGGCGGAGTGGTTCAGCCAACTGGTCGAGTGACTTGACGGCTTGGCGGAACTCCTCAGCCAACTGGCGGAGCAACTTGTCGGGTTGGCAGAATGATTCCGCCAGATCGTAAAAGGCAGGTTTTGTTTGATTTTTAGGGTTTTTGACCTAAAAACCGGGTTTTATGGCTGACGGGCGCCTGACGGGTGGCTAAAAAGTGCCAGAGACAGCTTAGACGGGGTGGTTGTTTAATTAATTCTTCGACCCGGCCAGTTCTTCCTCAAAATCCACAATCTCTTTGATCTGCACCAAGAACCAGCGGTCGATTTTCGTGAGATTGAAAATCTCTTCGATGGTGAAGCCGGCGCGCAGAGCGTGGCGGATGAAGAAGATGCGCTCGGCATTCGGCACGCTCAGTTTGCGGCTGATGACGTCGCGCGGCAGGATGTCGCGGTCGCCATAGACTTCCGTGCCGATGCGCCAGGGTTTGCCGTCACCGCCCAGACCGCTGCGGCCAATCTCCAGCGAGCGCAGACATTTCTGCAGGCTTTCCTTGAACGTGCGGCCGATGGCCATGGCTTCGCCGACGCTTTTCATCTGCGTGGTGAGCGTGGGGTCGGCCTGCGGAAATTTCTCGAAGGCGAAGCGCGGAATCTTGGTGACGACGTAATCAATGCTCGGCTCGAAGCTCGCGGGCGTTTCGCGCGTGATGTCGTTCTTAAGTTCGTCGAGCAGGTAGCCGACGGCGAGTTTGGCGGCAATCTTGGCAATCGGGAAGCCCGTGGCCTTTGATGCCAGAGCGGAGCTCCGGCTGACGCGCGGATTCATCTCGATGATGACCATGCGGCCATTGTCGGGGCTGACGCCAAATTGAATATTCGAGCCACCGGTCTCCACGCCCACCGCGCGGATGACGGCGAAGCTCTGGTCGCGCATGATCTGAAATTCTTTGTCCGTCAGCGTCTGGATGGGCGCGACGGTGATGCTGTCGCCGGTGTGCACGCCCATGGGGTCGAAGTTCTCGATGGAGCAGATGATGACGCAGTTGTCGGCCTTGTCGCGCATGACTTCCATCTCGTATTCCTTCCAGCCGAGGAGGGATTCTTCGATGAGAATTTCGTTCACGGGCGAAAGCTCGATGCCGTTCTTGGCAATGGCTTCAAACTCGTCCTGATTGTACCCGATGCCGCCGCCGGTGCCGCCCAGCGTGAACGCGGGCCGGATGATGAGCGGGAAACGGCCGATGGCTTTCGCGACATCACGCGCTTCCTGGAGCGAATGAGCCACACCGGAAATCGGCACATCGAGGCCGATCTTCAACATGAGTTCCTTGAACGCAAACCGATCTTCGCCGCGATGGATGGCTTCCGGCTTGGCCCCGATCATTTCCACGTCGTGACGGGCGAGCGCGCCATTTTTGTGCAGGGACATCGCGGTATTCAGCGCGGTCTGGCCGCCGAGCGTGGGGAGCAGGACGAGCTTGCCCTTGGCGCCGAGGCGTTTCATTTCTTCCTTCTCGCGCACGATGATTTTCTCCACGCATTCGGGCGTGATGGGTTCGATGTAGGTGCGGTCGGCAAACTCCGGGTCGGTCATGATGGTGGCCGGGTTGGAGTTGACGAGGATGACGCGGTAGCCTTCCTCGCGGAGGGCTTTGCACGCCTGGGTGCCGGAATAATCGAACTCGCACGCCTGGCCGATAATAATCGGGCCGGCGCCGATGATGAGGACGCTGTGGATGTCGGTGCGCTTGGGCATAATCGAAACGGCAAGATGAAACACCAATTGCCGGCGAAGCGAAAGACAAAAGCCGGTGGTAAAAGTTATTGCGTTTGGAACCGCACGACGTACCACGGCTGGCTGCCCTCGGAAGCTTTCAAGATGGCATTGGTGCTGCCGACGAGTTCGGCCCCGGAATTTTGCAGCCAGCTATCAATCGTCTGGCCGTGCTCTTTGAGATTAAACCCGCCGAGCACGACATATTGTGCCCGCTGACGGATGTATGCGGGCGAATCTGTCAGGATAAGTTGCTCCACCCGCCGCGCACCAAATGGCCGCCACAGCGAGATATCGCAGTCGTCCTCGTTCCCGATGAAGCCGACCACCTTCAAATCCGGCGGCAGCAGAGCGCGCACGCCGGCGAGCGCGTCGAAGCGTTTCGAATAGACGGTGTAAACTTCCAGCGCCCGGGCAATGGCCGGTTGATCCGGATGGCGCGCCGCCAGTCGGGGTAAAATGGTTTTGGCCGGCCACAGTGGCCGGTCCGGCGTCAGCACTAAAACGACCAAAGCCAAAACCAATACCGCGCCAACCAGCGCCCGCCACCAGCAGCGTCGGACCACCTGCGCTTGCCCTGCGCCGAGCAGCAGTGCCGGTAACAGCAGCGGATAGTAAGGCCCAATGATGCGGTGCGGCGTGACCATCCCGGATTTCATGGAGAAAATCAGAAGCGCCAGCCACGGCGCAGCTAGCACGGCAAGGCAAAGATTTTTTGGAATCGCCAGCGCAGGATTTTTGCCAATGCCATCGCGCCTAAAAAATGCGGCGGGGATAGCCACGAGCAACAAGACGCTCAAGCCAAATCCGAACCCAGCCCAGTCTTCCGTGGGCAGTTCGGGCAACGACTGAAAGCCCTCCTCGAAATTGGCTTCCATCGGGGCCGTCAGGAAATGTGGCAGGACGGAGAGGATGTGCGCATTCCACCAGCCGGCCAGCGGGAACAGCGGCGGTAGAAAATTGTTCAGTAGTAGCAGCAGCGCATTACCCCAAATGCCAACAAGGGGATGTTTCATGTTCATGCCCGCCCGCTCAATAGACAGGCCAGACCAGTCGTGTATGTAATAAATGTTGAGCGCCGCCGTCGGCAAAAATGAAACCACCGCGCTCAGAAGAATGATGAACGCCGTCATTTTCCAGTGGCGCCGCAAGATGGGTAGGAGCGGAAAAATTAAAATTGCGCAGGTGAGCAGCAGTGGGATGTTGCCAGCCTTCGCACCGGTCAGCAGTGCTGCCGCTAGAACCGAATACCATAAGTCTGTTGGTTGTCGCGATACCCACGCCCGTGCCCCAAACGCCAGCATTGCCAGTGCGTAGGCTGCGGGGAATGTATCGTTAGCATTACCGCCGGCTTGCAGTAAATAGTCATAGCCAGTGGGCACCAGCCACATCCATCGCCACGCAACCCGCGCGCGGACGCCCACCCGGGTGAATACCGTGAAGACCAGTCCGGGCAGCAGCAGGAATGGCAGAAAGTTGAGCAGGAATAACAGGCGGTCGGATTTGGTGAAGAGTAACAGCGGCGCGGACAGCCATTCGATGCCGCAGGCACGGTCGTTCATCCGGAAGATTGGCGTGTGGATCCAGAACCAGCCGCCGTGCGCGAGCCATTGGAGCGTGCGCGACAGGCGGTAGTTGAGGCCGGTGTAATTGCTTGGCGGATAAATGACCCCGCCGATAAATATCAACACCGCCAGCAGCGCAAACGCAACGGGTAATGGCCGGCGAACTGGTTGGCAAAAGCGGCGGAGAATTTTATTCCAGACCGGAAACTTCCCGAGGTTTGGTAGATCAAATGTTTTCCGGCAAAGAAAAAGGCCGGCAATCGCAATGGCAAAAAAGATGAGGTAGCCAAATTGATTTAACTGACCAATTGCCGACAGGCTCCAACCCGCCAGACTCGCCAGCACGGACACCCAGATCCAAAGCTTGGCGAACTTCATCGCGTCAGAAGAGTTTAGACTGATTGCCGGTGGCTGGTTTCAGACCGAGCTTCTTGTAGCTCAATTCAGTCGCGATCCGGCCCTGCGGCGTGCGGTTGAGATAGCCTTCCATGATGAGATACGGTTCGTAAACTTCCTCGATGGTGTCCGGTTCTTCGCCGACGGCCACGGCAAGCGAATTCACACCGACTGGCCCGCCACCGAATTTCACGATGATGGCTTCGAGGATGCGCTTATCCATTTCGTCGAGGCCGCTCTCGTCAATCTCCAGCATGGCGAGCGCCTTGTCGGCAACTTCCTTCGTGATGCGGCCGTCGTGCCGCACCTGCGCATAATCGCGCACGCGGCGGAGCAAATTATTAACGATGCGCGGGGTGCCGCGGCTGCGCCGGGCGATTTCGTGGCCGCCCGCCGGGTCGATTTGCACATTTAGCAGGTTAGCCGAACGAAGAACAATTTTATCCAAGTCAGCGGCGCAATAGTAATCCAGCCGCTCGCGCATGCCGAAACGCGTAAGCAAAGGCGCGCTCAATAAACCGCTGCGGGTCGTGGCGCCGATTAATGTGAACCGTGGGAGATTCAGCCGCACGCTGCGCGCATTTGGTCCCTGATCAATGATGATGTCGAGTTTGAAATCTTCCATCGCCGGATAAAGATACTCCTCGATGGTTTTTTGGAGCCGATGGATTTCGTCAATGAAGAGCACGTCGCCCTCTTCGAGATTGGTGAGCAGACCGGCAAGGTCGCTGGCTTTCTCAATGGTTGGGCCGCTGGTGGCCTTGACGTTTGCGCCCATCGCTTTGGCGAGAATGTTCGCAATGGTCGTTTTGCCGAGGCCGGGCGGGCCGGAAAGCAGGATATGGTCAAGCGCTTCGCCGCGCTGCTGGGCGGCGGCTACCGCAATTTCCAGCCGCTCCTTTACTTTCGGCTGGCCGGTAAAATCAGAGAAGAGTGAAGGCCGTAGCGTCATTTCCAGCGCTACGTCGGGTTTATTCAAGTTGGTTACCGGTCGTTCGGACATCGCAATCAGCTTGCGGAAAGCGCGCCGCAGCGGCAAGCCGATTGCACGGAAAAACGTCTGGATTATCAAAAATCATCCCGCTAGCCTTTGCGGCCTATGCCAAAGCGAAATATATTGATGGGTGTATTGTTGTTTGTAGCTACCGGGGTTTTTGCGGGTGACGCAGACATCCAGTTGCCCGCACTGGACCAGGTGAGTTTTGTCCACGGTGCGGTCACTAGTCACGAAATCTTGTTTTTCGGCCTATTCGTGTGCGCCGTCGGTGCGGCTTTCGGCCTATGGGAATACCTTCGCTGCTGCGCGCTGCCCGTTCATAAGTCTATGCGCGAGGTTTCGCACATCATCTGGGAGACTTGCAAAACTTATCTCTGGCAGCAGGGTAAATTTCTCGCCGCCATCTGGGCGCTCATTGCGGTCTGCATGATTTATTATTTTAGCGGACTCCAGCACAAGCCATTCACGGAGGTACTAGTCATCCTCACGTGTTCTGTGTTTGGTATTCTTGGCAGCTACGGCGTTGCGTGGTTCGGAATTCGCATCAACACCACCGCTAACTCGCGCGCCTCGTTCGCCGCGCTGCGCGGTAATCCACTTAAAACCCTCTTTATCCCGCTGCAAGCCGGGATGAGCATCGGCCTGCTCCTGATCTGCGTGGAACTAGCCTGCATGATTGCAATTCTGGTTTTTATTCCGACTGAGCTCGCTGGGCCGTGCTTCATCGGTTTTGCCATCGGTGAATCACTCGGTGCCAGTGCACTGCGAATCGGCGGTGGCATTTTCACCAAGATTGCCGACATCGGAAGCGATCTGATGAAGATTGTTTTCAATCTGCCTGAGGATGATCCGAAGAATCCCGGCGTCATCGCCGACTGCACCGGGGACAACGCAGGCGATAGCGTTGGCCCGACGGCGGACGGTTTCGAGACCTACGGCGTGGTTGGTGTCGCGTTGATCGCATTTCTGGCACTGGCGCTGGCGTTGTCGCCGGTCCTCTGCGCCAAGCTCATTATCTGGATGTTTGCTATCCAGGTGCTCATGGTGCTGACTTCGCTCGGCTCGTTTTATTTCAACATGGCCATTGCCAGTGTCCGTTACGGCGGCAAAAAAGATTTCGACTGGGAAGCGCCATTGACGGACTTGGTCTGGATTACGAGCATCATTTCCATTCTGGTCTGTTTTGGTGCAAGCAAGCTACTGCTCGGCGATTTTACGATTCCAAAAATGGTCAATGGCGTTCTTACCGATTCACCATTGCCAAACCTGTGGTGGGTGCTGTCGGCAATCATCGGGTGCGGCACGCTGGCTGGCGCGCTGATCATGGAATTCACGAAAATATTTGTCAGCACCAAGTCTAAGCACGTTCAGGAAATCACCACTGCATCAGATCAGGGCGGCGCTTCGCTGAATGTCCTGTCTGGTTTCGTCGCTGGCAATTTCTCCGCCTTCTGGATGGGCATGGTTATTCTCGCGCTGATGTTCACCTCTTACCTGTTCTCACAAAATCCAGATTTCACCGCGCTTATCCCAGCAAAATTTGTCTTTGGCGCGCCGATTTTTGCGTTTGGCTTGGTAGCCTTTGGTTTTCTCGCAATGGCACCGGTGACAATTGCCGTGGATAGCTTCGGCCCGGTGACTGACAACGCTCAATCTGTTTACGAATTAAGTCGCATCGAGAAGTTGCCTGGCATCGGTGAGGAAATCCAAAAAGACTTTGGCTTTACCCCAAATTTCGCGAGTGCAAAGCTTGAATTGGAAAAGGGCGATGGCGCAGGAAATACCTTTAAAGCCACAGCCAAACCCGTCTTGATTGGCACCGCTGTGGTGGGTGGGATCTACCACCATGATTTTCGGTATCATTATGCTGCTCGAACACGTCTTCGGCGACGCCATTGGCCGCCTCAGTCTCGTCATGCCCCAGATTATTTTTGGCCTACTCATGGGCGGCGCGGTGATTTATTGGTTTACCGGCGCATCCTGTCAGGCGGTTGTCGCCGGGGCATACAGCGCAGTTGTGTTCATCAAGAAAAACATCAAGCTGGACAAGGAGTCCGCCTCCATCGAGGACAGCAAACGCGTTGTGGAAATCTGCACCCGCTATGCCCAAAAAGGTTTGATTAACATCTTCATTGTTGTGTTTTGTTTTGCTCTTGGCCTGCCATTTTTGAATCCATATTTCTTCATCGGGTACCTTATCGCGATTGCGTTCTTCGGTTTATTCCAGGCAATATTCATGGCTAATGCTGGCGGCGCGTGGGATAACGCCAAGAAAATAGTTGAGGTGGATTTGAAATTGAAAGGTACGCCGCTCCACGCTGCGACCGTCGTCGGCGATACCGTCGGCGACCCGTTCAAGGACACTTCATCCGTGGCGATGAATCCCATTATCAAGTTTACCACGCTATTCGGCTTGCTCGCCGTGGAAATTGCCGTGGAATTGAAACAAAAAAATCCGGATTCTCTGCTTTCCTACTTTATAGGCGCGACCTGTTTTCTCATCGCGCTCATTTTTGTCTATCGTTCATTTTACTGCATGCGGATTCCGGTGGAGCCAACTGGCAAAAACTGACCACCGATTATTCTCGAAAAAATCCGACACACGTTTCAGATTAGACGAGTGTCCGTAATTCAACGTTCCATCCTAGTCGGCTGGCAACTGCGCGTTTTCTTCACTGAAAATGTTTTCGCGCCGGACAACCCGCTGTTGCGCGACGCGCTGGCGGATACCGGCCCGCGCAAGGCGCTCGTTGTGCTGGAAGATTCACTCGCCCAGGCGCTGCCTAGGTTGGAGCAGCAGATACAAAATTATTTTTCCATTTACGAGGAAAAAGTTCGGCTAGTCCACCCGCCGCTCTTCGCCTGTGGTGGTGAACGTGCTAAAAATTCCGATACGCTTGCCAACGAAATCCATGCGCAACTTCACCGGCACCATATTGACCGGCACTCGTATCTCATCGCCGTAGGCGGCGGCGCACTGCTTGACGTTGCCGGGTTTGCCGCCGCCACCGCGCATCGCGGCGTGCGCCACGTCCGCATTCCCACGACCACATTGTCGCAGGCTGATTCCGGCGTGGGCGTGAAAAACGGCCTGAACGCCTTCGGTCAGAAAAACTTCATTGGTACCTTTGCGCCACCGTTCGCCGTCATCAACGATTTTAATTTTCTCGCCTCGCTTGCGCCGCGCGATAAGCGTGCCGGTTATGTTGAAGCCATCAAGGTCGCTTGCATTCGCGATGCTCAATTCTTCGATGAAATTGAGCGCACCGCTGAAAAACTCGCCACCTTCGAACCGGACGCAATGAAACGATTAATTCGCCGCTGCGCCGAACTACATCTCGACCATATCGCCACCGGTAATGACCCATTTGAGTCTGGCTCCGCGCGGCCTCTGGATTTTGGGCATTGGTCCGCGCATAAACTGGAGCAGCTTTCGCATTTCAATATTTCCCATGGCGAGGCGGTCGCCATTGGGATTGCGCTTGACGTGATTTATTCCCGCGAAGCGGGTCTGCTAAAACCCGCTGCCGCCGCGCGCATTTTAAACCTGCTGGAAAAACTTGGTTTTAAGCTGTTCGCCAATGAATTGCTCAATACGGACAACGCTAATCAGCCGATGTTTTTAGCCGGCCTCGAAGAATTCCGCGAACATCTTGGGGGTGAACTTTCCATCACTTTGCTTTCGGAAATTGGCCGTGGCGTCGAAGTCCATGAAATGGATAGGCGCTTGATTGCCATGGCCATCGCGGAACTACGCGATCGCGCGGGCAAATGAACCGACTCGCCGTCATCAATGTCGTCGGTCTCACCGAAGCGCTCATTGGTGAAAACACGCCGCGCATCGCCGAATTTCGTCGGCGCGGTGCGTTGGCGCATATCTCACCGGCGTTTCCGGCGGTCACTTGCACCGCTCAATCCAATTATCTCACCGGCAAAACGCCGTCCGAACACGGCATCATCGGCAACGGCTGGTTCAACCGTGAACTTGCTGAAGTTCACTTTTGGAAACAATCGAACCGTCTCGTTGAGGCCTCAAAAATCTGGGAGGCGTTGTGGCTGCGTGACCCCAAATTTACCTGCGCCAATTGTTTTTGGTGGTTCAACATGTATTCGCGCACAAATTATGCCATCACGCCGCGCCCGATGTATACCGCCGATGGCCGGAAAATCTTCGACGTTTATTCCTGGCCTTATTCTATCCGCGAGGAAATAAAAAAGGAATTGGGTGAATTTCCCTTCTTTAGTTTTTGGGGGCCGGCGGCCGGCATTGATTCGCCGCAGGGCAAGGCCGATGCTGCGTCACGCTGGATTGCAGAGTCAGCGAAATGGCTTGAGAACAAATATTCGCCGACGCTTAATCTGATTTACTTACCGCATCTGGATTACAATTTGCAGCGATATGGAACGTACGATGCAGCTGGTAATTTGAATGCAAAGATATTCCGTGATCTGCGTGAGCTTGACGCCATCGTCGGTGACTTAATTGATTTTTTTGGCCAATGCGGTGTGTCGGTTGTTTTACTATCCGAATACGGCATTACTAACGTGGATACGCCTATTCATCTCAACCGGATTTTCCGCGAGCAAGGTTGGCTCATGGTTAAAGAGGAATTGGGGCGTGAAGTCCTCGATGCCGGCGCGAGCAAGGTTTTTGCCGTGGCAGATCATCAGGTCGCGCATATTTATGTGAATGATCCCCGGCTGGTGGAACCGGTGCAACGGCTGGTCGCCGGTCTAGCGGGTGTGGAGCGGGTCGAAATTAAAGGCTCAAAGCCGGAGGCAAATTTTTGGCATGCCCGCTCCGGCCAGCTCGTGGCAGTGGCCAAGGAGAATGCATGGTTCACTTACTATTACTGGCTCGACGACGCGTGTGCGCCGGATTTTGCGCGGACGGTGGATATCCATCGCAAGCCGGGCTACGACCCAGTGGAACTGTTTATTAATCCGAAGATTACGGCGGTGAAATTAAAAATCGCGTGGCGGTTATTGCAGAAAAAACTTGGTCTGCGGATGCTGATGGATGTGATTCCGCTTGATGCGACGCTGGTGAAAGGATCTCACGGCCGCCGACCGGAGGATAAAAAAGACTGGCCGGTGTTCCTCACCGAGCGGCCCGAATGGCTGAGTTCAAATCAGATTGAATCAACGGAAGTTTATCATGCTCTAGTGCGGGGTTTAAGTTAAAACGGCTGCTTCACCATCGCACCGACCATCTTCTGGCCTGTGCGTCCGTTAAACTAATTTGCAATTCCATACTAACGACCTGCGCGACCAAATTAAATAGTTGAACGGCCAAACTACCGACTTGCGAGTATTATCTACCAATCTGCGGAACCAATCTATTGAGTTGTGTGTCCAATATACTGATTTTCAGCACCGTACTACGGAACTGCGCATCCGTCCTTCCGCTTCGCGCGTCAGTTTTACCGGGTGCCGGTGCAATATCATTCATTATTTCTTGGGAATACCGCTCAGCCGCAGGTTTTTTAAGGTGTAGCAAGTTCGCCGAATGATCTATTCACCCGCCCATTTGGCCGCGCGTGACGCCTAGCTGGTTGAAGAGCTTCAGTTCGCGCCAGAGCTGTGTGCCGGAGATTTCACCGCGCAACAACTGACGATACTTCGTGATGGTACGCACAATTTCATCGGGAGTTTCATTCAGAAATTCCACACGGAAACTCCGAACGCCAAGTGCTAGCAGCCGTTCCACAAATTCCGCGCCTGTCTGCGCCTGTGAGTTGAAAACGGTATTACGGCAGCCAGCGTCGGCCTTGAGCGGATGTTCCGCGCCGACTCGGTCGCGCAGCCGCACGTCATGCACATCGCACGGCCGGCCACAGTCATGGTAATCCTTGCCCTTAGAGAGGAACGCGCAGAACACGCAGTGCTCCATGTGAAACATAGGCATGTGCTGGTGAATCGTCACTTCGAACCATTCCGGTGGCGCGGCGGACAAAAGCACATCGAGCTGCGTCACGTTCAAATCGTAACTGGCGGTAACACGTTCAAGACCGAAATGATTTTTAAAATAATCGGCCGTGACCCTGTTCGCTACGTTCAGCGAAAAATCCCCGACGCGGCGTGCATCGGCGAAAAATTTCAGATGATCATAATTGCGGACGAGATAGCCGTCCGCGTTGCAGGAGTGAACCTGTTTGAGAATCCAGTCGTCGCCCGGTTTGAAAATGCGTGGCGGGGCGACGAAAATCGCCGACGACGGAGAAGAGTTGGCAGCTTCACAGCCGTGTGCCGTGTGAAAAAGTGTCACTGCCTCGCGGTATTTCTTTGGGTCTTCAAATTCACAATAAATCGTTGCCACACAACATTCTAATGCGGACTCGAGTTGCAACATATTGCGTACGAGAACGATTAATTGCGGATGTTCAATTAAAGTTGAGGGGGCGACTGAAGGAGTTTTAGCCTCGAATTCCAGCTTCCAGTTTCCTGCTTCTTTCAATATCCATCGTTTAGGCTCCGCCCGTAAACGTTCCAATTCGGACACGAATTCGCGACGGAGTCGGTTCAGTTCACGCACCGGCACAATCACATCGCCGGACAGTAAGTTTTTCAGGTTGCCAACCTTGAACGGCGTACCGCCAAGCCGACCAAGCTGATCGCGCAATTTTTCTTCATTGAGCGGAATTTTCTCAGCCTTGGCCAGCGGCATGGTGGATTCTACTTTGGCCACGTTCCCGGCCTCATCCCGCACGATGACCGTGAGTGGTTTGCCGGCAAGGCCGTGGACTTCGATGTCAATTGGGCGCTGAAAACGAATGGCATCGCCCTCAAACGACTGGCGCAAGCGCTTGTCGAGTTCGGGGTCGTTGGTCTTCCAAATCTTGTCGCCAACATGAACCCGGTTATAATCGATACTGTCGTAACCGAAGCGTAGCTCAGTCAATTTCTCGCCGGGAATTTTGAAGCGTGGTTCCTGAATTTCGAAAACGCGTCCGCCTTCCTCCTTTTCGTCCGGCCGACCTGCGTCAAAAACAATCCCGTCACCAAGTTTTACGGGAGCGGTGAGATTGACGATGACGCCATCGCGCACGATTTTTTTCACCGCGCCGAGAAATACGCCACGTTTTTTACCGAAACGTGCGTGGACCAGCTTCTGGTTATCCGTGCCGTCGAACCATCCCGTAAACAGTCCGCGGGAAAAAGACATTTCGATTTCATATTGACGATTGGCAATTTCGGATTTACGCGTCGCTGATTGATTAGGGAGTAAATTGTTGTTGGTAGATTGTAAATCATCCAGCGTCTTACGATAGACGCGCGTGATGCTGGCGACGTACTCCGGCGACTTGAGGCGACCCTCGATCTTAAGTGAGGCGACGCCTGCACGGACGAGTTTTGGCAAAACTTCCAGTCCGGACAAATCTTGCGGGCTTAACAAATAGCGTTTGTCTCCCAGCGGAACCTGCGTGCCGTCAGAAATTAAATCGTAGGGCATCCGACAGGCCTGCGCGCACTCGCCGCGATTTGCGCTCCGACCACCGAGCGATTCGCTCGTCAAGCATTGACCAGAATAAGCCACACACAAGGCGCCGTGGACAAAGACTTCTAATGGCATTGCCACCGTGGTCGTCGATGCAGATTGAATTTTTTCAATCTCGGCGATCGAACATTCGCGCGCTAGCACCACTAGGTTGCAACCGAGTTCACGACAGAAATCCACGCCCGCAGCGCTAGTCACGGTCATTTGCGTCGAACTGTGGATCGGAAAATCCGGCGACAGTCTGCGAATCATGCGGCAGATGCCCACATCCTGCACGATAGCGGCATCCACGCCGGCGGCGATGATGGCGCGCAGATAATTTTCCGCATCGGCAATCTCGTTTTGAAAAACGAGCGTGTTGAAGGTGACGTATCCTTTCACGCTGCGTCGGTGAAGAAATGCCATTAGCTTTGGCAAATCGGCCTCCGTAAAGTTATTCGCCCGCATCCGTGCGTTAAATTTAGCGAGGCCAAAATAAATCGCATCCGCGCCGTTTTCCACGGCAGCCTTGGCACAATCCCAGTCACCAGCAGGCGCGAGCAACTCCGGCAATTGCGAGTTACAAATCGCTGATGTCGGACTGGATTCAGTTATCAGGTCGCCAGTCATGGTGATTGAATTTAACCTTGAAAATCTTTAAACACACGCAAAAGGTGCCTATTTAAAAGTTTGGCGAAACCGAAGTTGGTGAAAAATCGTCTTTCTTCCGTGAACATCTCTGTTTATCTGTTGAGAAAATGATTCATCCCACTGCTAGTATTCACCCGCAGGCAAAGCTCGGCACAAACGTCCGCATCAGTGAGTTTGCAGTAATTGATGCCAATGTGGAGCTGGGCGCTGAATGCGTTGTCGGTCCACACGTTTACTTAACGGGGCTTACCAAAATCGGGAGTGGAAACAAGTTCCACGCGGGCTGCGTTGTCGGTGACGCGCCGCAGGATTTGAAATACAACAACGAACCAACCCGCTTGGAGATCGGCGACAATAATGTATTTCGAGAACACGTCACGGTGCATCGCTCTAATAAATTGTCTGAAGCCACGGCTATTGGCTCCAATAATTTGTTCATGGCTGGGGCGCATGTCGCACACAACTGCGTGGTCGGAAACCACGTTATCATGGCGAATGGCGCGTTACTTGGAGGTCATGCGATGGTACAGGATCGCGCATTTATTTCTGGCAATTGTCTGGTGCATCAGTTTACCCGTGTTGGCACTCTGGCCATAATGCAGGGTGGTTCGGCGGTCAGTAAAGATGTGCCGCCATTCACCATCGCGCGAGGCGATAATGGTATTTGTGGCCTTAACATCGTGGGTCTACGGCGAGCAGGTTTTTCAGCAGCGGAACGGCTGGAGCTAATAAAACTTTACCATGCGTTATTTCGCGACAAGAAATTATTTCGCGTTGCGTGCGCCGAGGCGTTAAAAACTTGCACTTTAACCAGCGCAAAAGTCATGTTAGAGTTTATAACTGCTGCCAAACGTGGCGTCTGCAGCGATACCGGCACCAGTGGACGTAACTACCAAGAGGCAGAAGTATGATTATATGGCAGAATATCGAGTTATTGGGGTAGAAGGCCAATAATTAGTGTCAGCCTTCGCTGAAAAGTTTCGCGTAAGAGTTCCGGTCAGCGGTTGGAGCGGAAATTACTGATAAATCTGCCCTGACCGCCGTCAAACCCTCTTTTTCAAAATTGGTCAGTGACGTTAATAGTGTTAGTTGGTACCGCTTTTAATTTTCCAAATTCAAAAAATCTATCGCTGAATCATGTATAAAATAATTGGAAACGACGGTAAAACCTATCGACCAGCCACGGCTGAACAAATCAGAAAGGGGTTTTGCAAGGTCGTGATTGGGCCCCTCTGAACTAGGCCATTGAGGATGGGATGGTTTTCGGGTAACGAAAAGAAAACCATCATGAAGAAGACACATCATACGACGGAGCAAATCATCCGCATCCTGCGGGAGGCGGAGACCAGCGGGCAGAG
>CAIPKV010000039.1 GCA_903865745.1 uncultured Verrucomicrobia subdivision 3 bacterium
CTCTGCCCGCTGGTCTCCGCCTCCCGCAGGATGCGGATGATTTGCTCCGTCGTATGATGTGTCTTCTTCATGATGGTTTTCTTTTCGTTACCCGAAAACCATCCCATCCTCAATGGCCTAGTTCAGAGGGGCCCAATCACAGGAAACCGCAGGCGGTGACCGTGTTGGCCCCGGCATAATATTGGCCAATCACCTGATTGCCGGAAACCCCGCGGGGGCTGGTCCCCGCACTGGTGGCCAGCGGGTCATTCAGCGTCACATAAACCCCGCCCGAATAGAAGTAGCCGTGGTTGCCGGTGCTGTCGGTGAAATTGCCGACGATATTGGTGCCGCTGATACTCCAAGCAATATTTCCGGTGGTGTTGGTAAAGGGGTTGGGCAGCACTGTAAAATTAACCGGCAGGGCCAGCACGCTTTGCCCTATAGCCAAGGCGGCCGCGGACAGCCAGAGGGCCTGTTTGATGATATTCATTTTCATATTCCTAATTTGCTTCGTTGGGTCTCGGTTGATTTGTAATTGTATTGCTTGGTAATGATGCTTGGTGGCATTCCGTAAAATCACCTCCACGCGCCGACCATTTAGCAGTACGTATGCCATGATTCAAAAGCTCGATTTTTAGCTTTATTCCGATAAATACTCCACTAATTGAAGAGGAAAAGGAGCGCGGTGCAATGCATGTGAAATGTATATGCAATGTTGATAATTACCTGAACCTCCACCGCTAGACCGCCGGTGATGAGCTGCCTCAAACTGCAATATTTTGAATAAAACAACCCCAAATCTGGCCGACTTCATTGACATTATGTCCCGGTCTGACTAACATCAAAATTTGGTAGTTGTGGTGTTGCTGGCGGTGCGAAGTGATTATTAACCAACTTTTTCGGGCCAAAGCTCGAGAGTTTTTACTAAAATAATTTACTGTAATAAAATTGCATTTCTTAGTTTTTATTAAAACTTAAGAAGTTGTAAATTATCCGGTTGGAAGGGTGGCTGAGTGGTTAAAGGCATCTGACTCGAAATCAGAAGTAGTCGCAAGGCTACCGTGGGTTCGAATCCCACCCCTTCCGCCATTGTTTACAAGGATTTTATGATTTTTCAGAAAATAGAAAACTCGGAAAGTGGTGTTTTTTACCTGACAAACACCTGACAAAAATTCGGTTGTTTATTCAAAATGCCTCTTTTGCCTTTGTCCCCAAGGCGTTCAGTATCGTTCAGGGCAGCCCACTTGTGTCAGGTAAACACCCCATAGACCGAAAGAGGCAAATCACGGATATTTTCGCTAATCAGAGAAAATGTGTTGGTCGCACAACAACAAAATCCATGAAACGCATCACTGTTCTAATGGCGGACGACAACAAGGTTGTTCGCAGGGAATTTAAGAAGATTATTGAATTTGAAGACGACCTTGAAATCGTCGGCGAAGCGAAAGATGGCCATCAGGCTGTCCTCATGGTCAAAAAACTGCGTCCCACACTGGTTCTGATGGACGTTTCCATGCCGTTGCTCAATGGGCTGCAACGGCAGAACCTCCTTGAGCGTTGTGCAGCGGGGATCAAATCGGCGAAAAATCGGGGGGTCGTTTTCGGGCGTCCAAAGAAACTGCACTTTCGCCGTGACGAAGTTTTGGAGCTGAAGCAACAAGGGGTCAGCATCCGTGGCATTGCACGAGAATTGAGAATGCCGCCAGCGTCGGTTCACAAAATAATCAAATCAACAGCGAAAGAATAAAAATATGCAAACCATCAATGAAGTCGTCGGGTTTATGAAACAAAACGGAACAAATTGCCGCCTCGTGTCACTCGTGACGGAGACGAAGCCCAAGTTGAAGCCGGGATGCCCGTTCAGTGGCGTGGTGAAGGTCTCCCGCAAACGTGGCATCGTGAACGCCAACTACAACACGCTCGTCCGTCGCCGCATTGCAAAGCATCTTGGGGTGAAGTTGGCGGAAGTTGAATACACTGACGGCGATGTTTGGTATCGCCACTTGTAAACGGCGGTTGAAAAGTGCGGCGGGTGGCGCTCGAAAAGTGCTGCACCTTCCGGGCAAAGAAGACTGTTTTTTGAGGTTTTCGTCAAGTTGTTGATTCCGCTTCGAGGTAGAAGCAGCAGGAGGGGGAGCTTCGAGC
>CAIPKV010000040.1 GCA_903865745.1 uncultured Verrucomicrobia subdivision 3 bacterium
TAACCGGTCGGCATACCACGCCATGAACGGCATCACCATCGCGTTGGCCAGAATCATGATGGGCAGACCGGTGAGGGCGATGCTGGGTTTGGTGTAGTGAAATTGTTCGACCAGCATGAGATTGCTGAACGTGCCGATGGGCTGCACAAAAGTGCCGGTGACATAAAACAGATAGACCCACCACCAGCGTTTATCGGTGAAGACATCCTGAAAGAAGCGCACCAGATAAGCGCACGGAAATAGCAACAGGCTCAACCAGGCAAAACCCGGACGCAAACTCCAACGCAGCAACCACGGCGCGGGCAGCGGACTAATCAGCAGGTAATGCCACCAGCGCGTTTCACCGAGCGTGTTTTTGATGTAGCCAATCAAATGTTCCGAACGGATCTCGCCCCGGCGACGTAAATGAATGCCTTCCGGACGAACCTCGCGAATAAGAAAAGCAAGAATGGCCAGCCAAATCATTTGCAGCAGGGCCGCGCTCAGATAGCAGCACTGTTCGCCGCTGATTTGCAGCCCGCCCGGCAGATGATAGACATGATCCATTTGTGCGAACATCACCTGGAAAAACAACAACGACGCCATGTTGATGGCCAGAATCCGGATCGACATGCCCTGGCCGCGCTGATTGGGCGGGACGACTTCGAGCCAGAGCGGTTCAATCGTGCTGCCGACATCGCCGAGGATGGAACTGACAACCACGAGGAGAATCAAGGGCGTCAACGCCGGCGCAAACGGAATGCAAAGCGTCGCCAGCAACGAACCGCATGCGGCCACCATCATGAACGGCCGCCGCCGGCCCAGCCGCGTCCAGATGCGGTCGCTGGTGTAGTTGACAATCGGTCCGAGCACGATGCCGAACCAAAGTCCGACGCTCGTCACCAACGCGATCACCCGCGTGTCGTCCGTGAAACGCCGCAGGGTGAATGGAAGAACAGCGCCCAACACGAACATCGTGTAGAGGCTGATGAACCACGACACGTTAATCAGCACAATCCACCACCGGCGGATGTGCTTTTCCTGGGTTAGGATCGGCAGCGGCGGGGTGGAAAATGTTTCAGTCATGGGTTTGCCTTGGTGGAATCATTGGAAAACCACCTCGTAGTAAATGGTCTTCTCCTTGCCGCTATCTATTTCAAAACGGTTGTGGTCCACCGGCAGCGTCCGGCCTGTGCGCTGGCCGTCGTGGTCGAGGATGTTCACGGCGGCGACGGCGCGACCGCAGGTGATGGCGGCCTTCACCGGTTCAAGCAGGATCGGTGCTGTGCCGTTGTCCAGCATCCGGTTGTCCACGCTGAGAATTTTATAGCCGCTGTTGCTATTGCGCGCCACGGCGGTGAGCAACGCGGTTTTTGTTTCGGAAAGATTTTTCCTCTTCTCCAGACTGGTGAGGAAGAGTGAAACATACGGACTGCGCACGGTGAATTTATAGCCGCCCAATCCGAGCTGCTTGTCCTGCGCAAACCCCACCACGGCTTTCGTGCCTTCGGTATTCACCGTGAAGTAGCCTTTCCCCGAATAATCCCACGCCAACTGCTTTGTGCTGGAGACGATGGTTTTGTTCCGGTCGAATTTTGTCATGTCCGGGAACACCGACGCTTCATCTTTGTCCGTGAATTTCACCAGCAGTCGTCCGGCAGCCAGCGCGGTGGGCGGAGTGTTGCCGGTGAAGGTTTTCACATCGCCCTGCTGCACGACCTTGTCCGAAAAATTGAATTTGCCCTGAGCCAAATTTGACGGGCTGATTTTCCGCACGCCGATGACTTCGCCCTCCTTCACATCGCCGCGCATGATCATCCGCGCCAAGGCGGGATATTGGCCGATTTGGGTCGGCACATCGGTGTTCCACACGCCCCACGGCAGTTTGCCCACGAGGTCACTGAAGGTGCCCGGAATCAGCGCCGACTGGAACTCATAGGAAGAACTCCAGCCCTGCAAGCCCATGCCATAGGCCGCAAAGATGGCCGGGCCTTCCGTGCTGTAAAGTGACGGATATTCATGAATCCACTCGGAAATCCCGAACGGCCGGCCTTCCACCTGTTGCAAGCCGGTGGACAAATTGCCGCCGCCGGGCTGGTTCATCATCGTGTCATTGAGTTTTCCGCCGAAATAATTATGGCGGTCAATGTAGCCGACTTCGTAATCCGACTTGAGATTGTAGTAATGCGGCAATCCCGAAGGCGCTTGCCACGGCGAACCGCACAGCGGCCCGGCGTAACCCGTCGCGCGGATGGCTTTGACGAACTTGGTGTAAAAAGCGTTTTGCACCGCATGGAAAAACGCGGCGTTGTCGAGCAAACGCTGCCGGATACCGCCCGATTTGTCCTTCAAACCGTCTTCGCTCATTTCCCAAACCTGCGAATGAATGCCGATGTTCCTCGCCGCGAGCGTCTCGTCCGGCTGCAACGCGTCGCCCCAAGCTGCTTTGAGGCCGGCCTGGCTCTGATATTTATTCTGCAACCAGACGGCGTAGCGTTCCATCAAGTTCTTTTTGTAAGTGGGAAATTTGTCAAAGAGGTTGCCGGTCGTGTAGAAAAAAATGTCATCCTCGTTTTGCAACTCGATGTAGGCCAGCGCCGGATCTTCCGCGTAGGTTTTTCCAGTGTAAGGATTCTTGTGCTGGAGGAGTTTCACCACCGTCTCAATCAGCAAATCCTGGCAGTCCTCAGCCCAGTTGATAAGGCCATAGGTGTCGCCGCCGTCATTCTTCATGATTTCGTCATACGCCAGCAGCCGGTCTTTGTTCGCGGGTTTGGGCCGGAAGTGATACGTGTGCGACCAGCCGTAATAAACGCCACGCTTCGCAAGTTCGCCGGCGAAATAATCCAGACGATCCAAGCCCGCCGGAGTCATTTGGGTCGCATCGTTTTCGTCGCCGATGCCTTCCCAGCCAGCCCCGGTGAACTTGTGGAAGCGGACGGCGTTGACGCCAAACTTGGCGAAGCGCGCGGCGGTGAATTCGGCCTGCGGCTTCTCTGGAGCGCAGAGGGCGTTGGCCAAATTGACACCCCAGAATTTCACCGGCGTTTGGTCGGCGAATTCGAAGTGGTCGCCCACCATCCGCACCCCGCCGTGTTTGCCGGCCGGCTGGTCCAGCCAGTCTTCGAACCCAATCACGCTCGGCCTCACATCGCTGGTGGCCGTCACGGGAAACCAGTCTGCGCCCGGCAACACTTTGGCGAGCTGATCAATGTCCGATTGCTTCGCCAGCAACTTCACCGCGCCGGGCAAATGAAAAGTGATGGTAACGGATTTCTTGCCGGCCTTGAACAACTCCGCCGCAAGCTGGATGCGCAGCGTTTCGTGATAGGCCACCGGCAGCGGCGGGCTGAGCGTCGCGGTGAAATCGCCGAGCGTCTTGGAACGAAAGACCAGCGTTTTGGTTGCGGGCTGCTGGCCCGGACCGCCAATGCTCAAGGGCAGCTTGCCCTCGCTGCCGTCCGCGTGCTTGAAAAGAATGTCACCATCCTGAAACTTTTCCTCAAAGCCGACGCCCGCGATGAGCATGGTCAGCGGGACATCGTTGGTGGCGGAAAGCTCGAACGCCATGGAAACATCCTGGTCACCGCTTTTCCAAACGCGCTGTTTGAGTTGGATGACCTGACCGGACGCTTGGCTGGCCACGAACGGAGCGGTGAGCACCAACTCATCGCCGGTGGCCTTTTCAGTGGAACGAAAATCCGTCCAGCCCCAGTTTGGGCCCCAACCGCCCAGGGCGGTCGTGAACACTTTTTCCCCTCCGCGCAAAAACATAAAGGACAGCGAATTGTCCGGCGCAACGAGAGCACCCCAGCCAGTTGCCTGTTCGGTAGCGAATACAGGCGGGGCGAAAAGTATGCCGCACAATATGGCGGCGGAGATGGCCCACGCCCAACCAAAGCGAAGTGTCCGACATAGAATATTCGCAAAGAA
>CAIPKV010000041.1 GCA_903865745.1 uncultured Verrucomicrobia subdivision 3 bacterium
CGAACACGCCTGCGGCTCTGAAAAACCTGCTTTGGGTGTTGAAAAATGGCTTGAAATGCCAGGGGACGAGAGGATAATCACGAACACGACCGGTAAAGCTCAATTTGAATCATGAACATCAACTCAAATGGGAAATCCCGGATGAAACCATCAATACACGTCTTGGCGTGGCTGCTGTCATTATTGACTTGCATGGCTGGACCGACAAAATCTGATTCTATTTTAACGCCTGCGCCGGAGGTAGTGCCGCGCATTCATGGGGCAAACGTCTTTGGTGTCCGTCCTGGCCATCCGTTTTTTTACAAGATTGCCGCCACCGGAACGCCGCCTTTACGCTACCAAGTTCTGAATTTGCCCGACGGTCTGCAATTGGACCGAAAAACCGGTATCATCACTGGAATCCTTCCTCGGCCCGGCAACTATGTGATGCACGTCCAAGTGTCAAACACAATCGGAAAACACGAATGCAACCTCACGATCAAGGTAGGAAACTCCATTTGTCTCACACCGCCGATGGGGTGGAACAGTTGGAATGCCTTTGGCTTGAGCGTTACGCAGGACAAAGTCAAAGCCGTCGCTCAAGTGATGATTGATCGCGGGCTCGTGGAGCATGGATGGACGTATGTCAATATTGACGACGGCTGGGAAGCGGGTCAGCGAACCGCCCAAGGCATCCTGCTTGGCAACGAGAATTTTCCGGATATAAAGGGACTCGCCGATTGGCTCCATGCGCGGGGCATAAAATTGGGCGTCTATTCCTCACCCGGCCCCACGACCTGCGGCGGACACCTTGGGTCTTATCAGCACGAAGCGCAGGACGCGGAGACTTTTGCCACATGGGGAGTGGATTTCCTGAAATATGACTTGTGCAGTTATAAGTGGGATATTTTTGACAAGGCGGGAGACAATTCGGAAGCGGCATGGATGAAACCTTTCTTAACAATGCGCCGGGAAATGGACAAACAATCAAGGGACATTGTTTATTCAATTTGTTCTTACAACACCATTCCCTGGGCTGGCAAAGTGGGCGCCAATCTGACTCGCATTACTGGAGACATTCGCGATGAATGGCCTGCCATCGTGAATAATGGCTTCGGCGTCATTGACCAGTATTGGTATAACAACCGACCGGGTCTGTGGAACGATGCTGACATGCTGGTGGTAGGCAACACTTCGGGCGGCTGGGAAAACAATGTGCGAACGAACAAGTTGACGCGCGACGAACAATATAGTCACTTCAGCCTGTGGTGCCTCTTGTCGGCCCCGCTGATAATTGGATGCGATCTTACCATGGCAGACGATTTCACAATCGCGCTGCTCAGCAATGACGATGTCATCGAGATCAATCAGGATGCGCTCGGCAAACCAGCCCGGCGGGTCTTGAAAACAGATTCCTATCAAGTCTGGGTTAAATCGTTGGAAGACGGAACCCGCGCGGTGGGGATTTTTAACATGCAAAGCGAACCCCAAGCCATCACTGTCAAATGGTCCGACTTGAATATACGCGGAGGCATCGTGCGAGACTTGTGGCGGCAAAAAGATTTAGGCAGATATGAAAGTGAATTTACCACCCAAGTTGGTCCTCATTGCGTTACTTTGGTGAGGATTAAACCTACCGAGGCTTTGCGCGCCTTGGGCAACGACACCCAAACTAGATAACGCGCCAATATGAAAGACTCACTCATAACACTTAACCACACAGTTGAAAGATCGGCTACGCAATAGCTACTTATGAAAATGCACCCTAATAAATCCAAAGCATTAATTACCCGCTTAATACGAACCATTTTCCACTTTGTTCGTGTCAGTTTAACCCAGAGCCGAGTGTTTGCCGCCATAGCACTGACCGCCGCGACCTCCTTTGGCCTGCAAGCTAACCAAGCCGAAATGGCAGACAACACCGTGACTAACCAATTCAAAGAGGTGGATACGCTTTTTTCAAATCCCGGCCAAGGCTGGATGGCGTTCGCCCAGCATAGCCCGGGGTGGAAAACACATCATGTTGACGAGGCACGCTTTCCATGTTCGGTGATTTACCTCCGCTTTAACTGGGCCGACGTGGAACCGGAAGAAGGTCGCTATAATTGGAAGATCATTGACGACGCCACCAACTACTGGCACCTACCTGGCGCGGCCATCGCCCTGCGGGTTATGTGCACCAGTATGCACTCAGCCGGCAAATATTGCTCTCCAAAATGGCTCTTTGACGATGGCTGCCGCGGGTTTGAATATCAGGAGGGCTCCCGAACAATTGACGGTAAGAACAACACCCGCATCGAGCCGGATTATTCGGATCCGATTTTTCTCGCCAAACACGCCGCCTTCCTCGCCGCTTTGGGAAAACGTTACAACGGTAAATCGAACGTGGAATTTGTGGACATCGGCACTTACGGAATGTGGGCCGAATGGCATACTCACCATCCGGCGTCGCTAGCCGTGCGCCAGCAGATTGTAGATATGTATCTTAAGGCCTTTCCCAACACGCCTCTGGTTTTTATGACCGACGACTCGGAAACGCTCGGTTATTCGCTGGCGCATGGTGTCGGCCTGCGCCGCGACGGTGTAGGCGCGGATTCGTATAATGCTCGATGGGCCGGATCACCGGATTACGCCAGATCGCCCGGCATGGCGGACGCTTGGAAAAAGGCCCCGGTCGTCTTCGAATGGTGGGACGATTATGATTACCTCAAGTCGCGCGGGTGGTCATTTGAAGCGGCGGTCAATTTCATGCTAAACAATCATGTGACCATGATCAACGACAACATCGGCCAGGTGCCGACCGAAGAAATGCCGCAACTTGAAAAACTTGCCCGATTGTCAGGCTACCGCTTTGTGCTGCGCGAAGTCACGCACGAGAAATCCGTGGCCGCCGGAAGCGACCTGCACATTAACATGAAATGGGCCAACGTGGGCGTTGGCAAACTTTATCGCCATTTCGACTTGCAGGTGGCCTTGCTCAACCCCACCGGTCAAGTGGTTGACACGCTGAAGGTCAACACCGACCCCCGAGAATGGCTGCCCGGCGAGCGCAACATAGCTGTGTCCATGCCGCTCCCATCGGAGTTACAGCTCGGAGAATACACTCTCGCCGTAGCCCTGACTGATCCGGCTGGCCATCTTCCACCGTTGAATCTGGCCATGGATGCGCCCGACAAGGACGGCTGGTATCGGATTGGACACATCATTGTTAAATAAGCTCGGAATTACCTTTTTATAACATGATCACCCACGCGCTTTATTACTAGCCCAGACCCGGAGAGGATATGTTGCGCGCGGTCGTTAGTCACCAAACCAAACATCGTCTAACAATGTCGCGTATACCATATTCTTATCTTTGAACATGAAACTTAAAATAATCGAAGTGGTTGCATTGACTTTTCTGGCCGTCGTTTCAATCAGGGCTGAAGTCAAATTACCTGCCATCATTGGCGACCATATGGTGTTGCAGCAGGGGCAGGCAGACCCGATTTGGGGCTGGGACGCTCCCGGCACAAAGGTAACCGTCGTTTTTTCAGGACAGACGAATTCCGTGATTGCCGGCACTGATGGCAAATGGACGGTGAAAATCGCGCCGCTGTCGGCAAATGCCACGCCTGAAGTGATGACCATTTCAGGAACGACCACGCGGGAAATCAAAGATGTTTTAGTGGGCGAAGTGTGGGTTTGTTCCGGCCAGTCGAACATGCAGTTTCCGCTGTGGAATCCGGGCGGTTTTGGCGGCGACAACAACGGTGACCTTGAAGCGGCGGACGCCAGCCTCCCGAACCTTCGTCTCATCATGGTTCCCAATGTTGGCACGCAGGTGCTGCAGGATGATTTCAAAGGCCAGTGGCAGGTTTCATCGCCTGAGAGCGCTGGAAAATTCAGTGCGGTCGGTTTTCTTTACGGCCGCTACCTGTGCCGCATTCTCGGTGTTCCCGTTGGTCTGGTTGACAATGCGTGGGGTGGCTCAGCCGCTGAAGCCTGGATTCGGCGAAGTGCATTGGAAAGTGACTCGCGCTTTCAAAAACTCATGGCTGCGGCCATAAAAAAAGAGGCCGAGTGCCAGTCAACCAATGCGTTAAAAGATTATCAGGCAGCCTTGGCAAAATGGGAGATTGCTGTTGAAAGGGCGCGAGCAGAAAATGTCAATCCTCCCTACAAACCGCAATCACCCGAAGATTGGCTGGCCGACAACAAGCGGCCTGGCAACATTTACAACGGCGTTCTTCATCCGATCATCGGCTACGGCATCAAAGGTGTGATTTGGTATCAGGGCGAGAGCAATGCCGATCGCGCAGGTGAATACGCGAGTTTATTTCCGTTTCTGATTGAGCAATGGCGCAAGGAATGGGGGCAAGGCGATTTCCCATTTTATTGGGTGCAACTGGCCAATTTCAAGGACGTTCAGTCGTTGCCAGGGGAAAGTGATTGGGCGGAGTTGCGTGAGGCACAGACCAAGACGATGCAACTCACCAACACCGGCCAGGCGGTTATCATTGATCTCGGCGAAGGGAAGGACATTCACCCGAAGAGCAAACATGATGTAGCCGCTCGGCTGGTTAGGTGGGCTTTGGTGAAAGACTACGGGATGAAAATGGTTTTTCGCAGCCCCGAATTCAAGCAACTCACCCTAAACTCCAACCAGGTGGTGGTTGAGTTTAACTGCTTCGGTAGCAGGCTGCGCCCCTTTGGGACTGACGAAGTGAAAGGGTTTGCCGTGTGCGGCGAAGACAAAGTGTGGAAATGGGCCACGGGAAAAATCGTTGGCGAAAACAAGGTTGAAGTCTGGAGCGACAAAGTGCCTTCACCAATGGCGATTCGCTACGCCTGGGCAGACAACCCAGTTTGCAACTTATTCTCGGACGAGGGCCTGCCGGTCACGCCATTTCGCGAAGACGATATTTTAAAGAACAAAAAAAACCTAAAATAATGACGCCATCAATTTGCTGACAATCGCTTGAAATGGTCGCCCTTGAGACGTTGCTGCGCTTGAAAAGATTACCAGACTTTGATTTTGAAATCGCCTTGGCCTGGTTTCTCAAACGGGCCGGTCGTCGGGTTTGATTGGGTTCGCTGACGGCAAAAAAAATCCGTGTCAATCTTCAGAGGCGAACCGGGGCATTTTCATAGGATTGCCGGGAAACTTTCGTCCGACCGAGCAATTGGGTCGTGATCAAGGATAGCGCCAAATAAAAATCATCAAAATGAGATCGCAACTGACCACTTTGCTTGTATTCGCCTTTATCGGTGCTGCGTCAGCGCATGAGTTTCATGTTGCCACCACTGGCAGTGATGCTAATCCTGGCACGAAGAAAGCGCCCTTCCGCACCATCCAGTATGCCGCCGATCTCGCGCAGCCGGGCGACACCATCACCGTGCATGAAGGCGTTTATCGCGAACGCGTCAGTCCGGCGCGCGGCGGCAAATCGGATCACAAGCGTATTGTTTATCGTGCTGCACCGGGCGAACAGGTCGCAATCAAAGGCTCCGAGGTCGTCACGAACTGGGTGAAAATTCAGGACGACGTCTGGCAGGCGGTGGTTCCCAATTCTTGCTTTGGCAGCTTTAATCCTTATAACGATCTCATCAGAGGCGACTGGTTCGAGCCGATGGGCCGGAAGCAGCACACCGGCGAGGTTTACCTAAACGACAACCCGCTGATCGAGGCGACGAATCTGACCGAAGTGCTGAAGCCAATCAAAAGCCAGCCGCTCTGGTATGCCAAAGTGGACGCAACCAACACCACCTTTTGGGCGCAATTCAAGGGCGTAAATCCCAACGAGCAACTCGTGGAAATCAACGTGCGTCAAACCGTCTTTTATCCGCAAAAAATCGGCGTCAATTATCTCACCGTGAGCGGCTTTATCTTGAGCCAGGCAGCGACCCCGTGGGCCCCGCCCACGGCGGAACAGATTGGCTTGATCGGCACACATTGGAGCAAAGGTTGGATCATCGAAAGCAATGTGATCAGTCACTCCATTTGCGTCGGCATCGCGCTCGGCAAATATGGCGACGAATGGGATAACCGGACGGAATCTGCGGAAGGCTATGTCGGCACCATCAAACGTGCCCTGACTAATGGATGGAACCGAGCCATCATTGGGCACCACTTGGTTCGGAACAATATCATTTCGCATTGCGGACAGGCAGGCATTGTTGGCAGTCTTGGTTGCGCCTTCAGCACCATCACCGGCAATGTGATTCGTGACATCAACGTGCCGTCACAGTTGAGCGGTTGGGAAATTGCCGGCATCAAGTTTCATGGAGCCGTGGATGTCACGATCAGCCATAACCACATCTATCGGTGCAGCCGGGGCATCTGGCTTGACTGGATGGCGCAAGGCACCCGCGTCACTCGCAACCTGCTGCACGACAATGGCAGTTCATGTGAGGATCTGTTCGTGGAGGTGAACCACGGTCCGTTTCTCGTGGACAATAATCTGTTTCTTTCCGCCAATAGCCTCCGGGACTGGTCGGAAGGCGGAGCGTATGTGAACAATTTGCTGGCGGGTAAAATTTACCCCGACCATCCGCAATCGCGGTTGACACCGTTCCTACTGGCGCATTCAACCGCTATCGCTGAACTGAAGGTTACTCAGGGCGCTGATGACCGCTTCTACAACAACATTTTCGTCGGCGATGACCAGACGGCTATCACGAGCGCCAGCAAGCCGAATCCAAAGAACGGCGGCTATGGCCTTTGGGTTTATGATACCGACCAATTTTCGCTGCAAACCGGCGGCAACGTGTATCTGAATGGCGCGCGCCCCGGCTCCAATGAAGTGAATCCGGTCGTGCTTTCGAGGATTGATTCCCAATTGAAAATTTTGGAGAAAAACGGGCAGACCTATATCCAGTTCAACTTTGGTTCGGAACCAGACCGAGCCTCCACCGTCCTCGTCACCACCAAATTGCTCGGCCGGACCAAGGTTTCCGGTCAGCCATACAAAAATGCGGATGGTTCGTCTTTGAAAATTGCGACGGATTTTTTTGGCAAACAGCGAAACAAATTTAACCCGACATGCGGCCCGTTCGAGAAACCAGGCCAAGGCGATTTCAAAATCAAAGTCTGGTGATTTGGTCAGGTTCAGCAACGTCTCAGGGCGACCACTTCAAGCGATAATTGGCTGTGAACAACGGCGCGATTTCTTCAAGCGGGAGTTTCCCTCATCGCAACGTTGCCGTCTGACGCCACCGGCAACGTGGTATTCTCTTCGGACACACAGTCCCGGTAAGTATCGAGGTTGCGGATCAGCGGATGGGTTTCCAGAAAGTCCAGTTGCGGCGACGGGGTCGCCTGTCCGAGCAAAATGCGCAAATCACGCAGCCGACAAGTGCCGTGATGCAGGGCTTTTTGCGCCGCCACTTCCAAGGCTTTGACCGGATGCTTTTGGGCAGCGCCATCAGCCCATGCATAGCCGCACCCGCACCACAGCCATGAATGGTTCGTTTATTTCTTCACGGGCGAGTTGTTCGCCAGCAATTCTAATTCAAGGTTTCAGCGTTCCGGCAGCAAGGCGAGCAGTTTTGCTTTCACCTGTTCCCCAGCCTGCTGCGGGTCATAAATAATTCCGGCCCGAAGCAGTTGATTCATGTCCGAACAAAATCCACGGTCGGCCAGGTGCCCATCCAGCAGTTCAACAAATTCGGATCGTCCGGCCACGCTGCCTTCCAATTTTAGATAATGCTGAAATGATTCAATGATCCGGGCGGGAACCACCGCCGGC
>CAIPKV010000042.1 GCA_903865745.1 uncultured Verrucomicrobia subdivision 3 bacterium
AATAGTTCGGTTTCTTCCGCTGAGACCATGTCCGGGTGGGCGTCCAGCACCTGTTCCAACAAGGTGGTGCCGGAGCGCGGATGGCCGGCCAGTAAAGCCAGCCGGTGGGGTGGCGCCAACTGCGTGGCAGCCTCAAACCATTGTTGCAGCACGTCAGCGGTGGCCTGGGTGGTCAGGTGCTGGAGGCGGGCGCGCATGACTTTCAGCTCGGCAGCGGGGCGGACGGCCAGCGGGAATTGCAGCGCTTTGGCCTCAAGGAAGGCGGCCATGGCTTCATCGTAGCGGCCCTGGCGGTCTAGGATGCCGCCCAATTCATAGCTGGCCTGAATGCGCAGCGTCGGGTCAGCTTGCGCGGGGAGGGTGCGGAGGAGTTGCTCGGCAGATTCGAACTTACCCGCCTGCCGTTCAAGGCGGGCGCGGAGCAGTCGGGCAGGTCCAAACGTAGTATCGGCCTGCAAGACCCGGTCAACGAGTCCGGCGGCGGATGCGGTTTGGCGCTGGCGTTCGTACAGTTCCGCCAGTTTGATGATGGCGAGGGGAGCGGCGTCTTTTCGCTCTGCGACTCGTTTCAGATAGGCTTCGGCCATAGCCGAATGGTTGAAGGCGAGGCAGCCCTCGCCCGCAGCGGCGAGCGTCTCAGTTTTCTGGCCGGTGAGGCGCAGTGCCCGTTCAAAGTAGCGTTCGGCCGCGGCGTAATCATGCCGCAGACCATGCAGTCGACCTAGGTCTAGGAGGAGTCGGGTGTTCGCAGGATCACGGCGGCTGACGCCTTCCAGCATTTCGATGGCGGTCGAGAAGTCGCACTTTTTCCAAGCCTCATTAGCCGCTTGAGCAATACGGTTCAAGGTATTCGGAGAGACCGAGGTGGCGCGCTTCATGTTGGCAACGAAGTTAGTGGCGACCTTATTGAATGCAAGTCGTCTTTGAGCGGATTTATCGCCAACTGACGGAGCGTGGCAAGATTATTTAAGGACGCTGGCGTGTTGTTGCAACCATTGCAAGTCTTCGTTGCCGCTGCCGGAAATCAACCGAACGTGGTCACCGTCGCCGCCGTTGGAATTCAGCCAGTTGGGATCGGGCGACGAGCCGGTGGTGGTGATGGTATGGGCTAAGTCCCAAGTCTGCGGATTGGTCCAGCGGTGGGCTTCCACATGGCCATCGGCAAACGCCACAGTACCGAGATGGCCGTGCTCGACGGAAGGTCGATGAAAAAAATAGGAATTCGCGCCCGGCCCCAAGATGACTTGAAATGCCGGAAAGCAGACGCTGATGGGCGAGGTGTCAATGAAGGAGAACAGTTCGGTGGGATTGTGGGCGGCCACATCGGAAGTTTTGCGGAAAGTGAGGTAAGTTTTGACGTTGTTACTGACATTATACTGGCCCGTATATTGCCAATTCAAATAAGAGTTCAAGGCATAGGTGCGCAGACGCGGTTGGAAGGTGCCGCCAATATTCAGGGAACTAGGGTCGCCGGGGCAGCGATAGACGGCAGCTGCCTTCATGTAATTGGCAAACAGGGAGTATTGCGGGTCGGTGAGATAGCTGGGGTTTCCGAAAGCTGGGACATCGTTGTGTTCATCCCCAGCCACCCACATTTTTTTGTTCGGGTCAGTGCCGTAGCCGTTGGCTACCAGTTGTTCGGCGTTGTCGCCGGTGTAAAGATGCCAGGAGAGCGAGAGTTGCCGGAGGTTGCCCAGGCATTGGATGCGGTAGGCCTGGGCTTTGGCGCGGGACAATGCGGGCAGGAGCAGCGCCGCCAGAATGGCGATGATGGCGATGACGACGAGCAGTTCGATGAGCGTGAACGCCGTGTGCCGCCGGGGAACGTTGTTGGCCGGGGATTGCATCGCAGTTTCAAACGCAAGCTAACATCGGAACGGCTGACGTCCAAGCCCGTACTTTGAGCCACAGATTTTCACAGATGAAACACAGATAAGGCAATTTACGATATTCGATTGACGATTTGGGAAATAAAGCTGGGAAGGACTTTGCCCGCAGATTCCGCTGATCAACGCAGAGCCGGCCATTTACGATATACGATTTGGGTAAAGTTCATTGAACCGCCTGTTGCAACTCTGCCTTGCGTCTCTGCCGCTTGGCGCCTTGGCGTTAAGTCCTGTTCCCCTAATCGTAAATCGAATATCGTAAATGTCCCCAATCGGTCTTCAGCAGCGAAATCTGCGGGCAAAGCCTTGCCGGCTGATTCGTGATCATTGGTGAAATACGGGTCTCCACACGGCGGCAGTTTTTCGCATTCTGCTTTGCAGTTGCCTGTAAGCAATACTGGCATTAAGGTTCAGCCATGCATGCCACGATTTATGGGCGCGGTCAGATGGTGATTCCGGCAAAAGCCCGCCAACAGGCCGGCATTGACACCGGCGATGTGCTGTCGGTCGAGCCGGAAGGGGACGGGCGGATTGTGCTGGTGCGTCTCGAACGGCCCAAGCCGGGGTTGCCTCAAATCCGGCTGGTCCGGCGCAAAGGGCGGCACGCGGTGCTGACCGGCGGCGCGGTGGTTACGCCGGAACAAATTCGCGCCGCCCTGGCGGTTTTGCCGTGAAATATCTTTTGGATGTGAATTTTCTGGTCGCGGCGATGCTGGATTCCCATACCCAGCATGCGGCGGCCGACCGGTGGCTCGCCGGCAAATCACTGGCCACCTGCCCGCTGGCGGAAACCGGGTTTCTACGGATTGTCACCCACCCTAAAATTTACGGCGTAGCCATGCCGGTGGCGCGGGCGGCGCTGGGTGATTTTATTTCCCGCCATGAAGCGCTGTTCGTGCCGGATGACTTGAAGGCGTTAAATAGTTCGGCGCAGAACTCCGACCAGGTGACGGATTTCTATCTGGCGGAACTGGCGGCAGCCCATCACCTGAAACTGGCCACGTTTGACACGCGCATTTCACATCGCGCCGTGGAAATCATCCGCTGAAACCGGGTTTTATTGGCGGCTGAAGGTTTCCGCTTTCAGCCTTTGCGCCTTGGCGTTAATTCCCACCCCAGTCGTCAATCGAATATCGTAAATCGTAAATGCCCCCCCCCATCCTTCCTTGACAGGTTTTGGCTGGCGGCTATTTTACATAGAATTATGAAGAGTTCTACATATACCATCAGCCAGGCGCAGGCCCGGTTGCCCCGACTGATAAAGGAAGACAGCTTTGCCATCTCCGTCCACGGTGAAGTGAAGGGCTTTTACCTGTCCAAGGAGCGGCTGGAAGCGATGATTGAAACCGTCGAATTGCTGGAAAACCCCGCCTTCGCGTCCGCCCTGAAGACCCATCAAAGCGGCAAAGGCAAAGCTTACACGGTGGCGGAACTGGATAGTGAATTTTCGGCGTGAAGACCCAGGTGGTCATTCGCCAGCCGGTCAGAGATTTTATTGCCGCACTGGCACCGGTCCCGCGCCGGAAACTGTGGGCAGGTATCAAGGCCTTGGCCGACGGCAAAGGGGATGTGATTCAATTGGAAGGCAGCCTCGCGCCCTATTTTCGGCTGCGGGTAGGCAAGGTCCGCGTGGTGTTTGAGGCGAAAGCTGCGGGTGGCGAGCGGGTGCTGGTTTGCTTCTTCGCCGATTACCGGGCGACGGTCTATCAAACTCTGGCCCAAATGGTCGCCAACAATCTGCTCGGCGAACTTCCCATATAAACCACGGATGGCCACAGATTCACACAGATGAAACACAGATAAGGCAATTTACGATTGACGATACTCGATTTACGGTTTGGGAAACAAAGCAGGGCTGAGCCTTGCCCGCAGATTCGTGATCATTGGTGAAATTCGTGTCTCTCTGCGTCTTTGTTCCTTGGCGACTTTGCGTTAAATGCCTTTTCTCAGCCTTATCTGTGTTTCATCTGTGAATATCTGTGGCTAAAATAAGGTTTGGCCGCAACTTTAGCCGGGTGCTGGTGTTTTCTTTGGCATCCGTTATATTGATTTCATGAAATTGCGTCGGGGCATCCTCAGCGGTCTGGCCGCAGTTGTCTGGCTTGTCAGCCAGCCACTACTGGCATCCGTTGCGCCGACGGACAATCCCTATACGACCATCGTAGAGCGCAATGTGTTCGGGTTGGTGCCGATTCCGCCGCCGGCGGCTCCCGTTGACCCGGCTACGCTGGTGCCACCTCCCAAGATTACGCCGACGGGTATCATGACGCTGTTCGGCAAGTTGCAGGTGCTGTACAAGGTATCGGGTGTGACGCGCCCGGGCCTGCCACCCAAGGATGAATCCTATGTGATGAGCGAAGGCGATCGGCAGGATGACATTGAGGTCCAGAAGATTGACCAGACCTCGGCCACCATCACCTTCAACAATCATGGGGTTATTCAAGCCCTGCCGTTGGTGGCTAGCACGGGGGGTGAGGTCGCTTCAGCGCCCGGCGGCGGAATACCGCCGCCGGTGATGCCCACTCCGGGACCGGGTGGACCGCACTTTGGTTTTGGCGGACGGTTCGGGCACGGACGGTTTAATAACGTGGTGTCCGGTGGCGGTGGCAATCCCAGTGCGGGTGCCCAGCCTGGATTTGGTGGGTCTAGCGCGCCCGCTGCGCCGAGTGCTCCGGCTGCACCACCCCTGTCTCCAGAGGAACAGGTGCTCATGATGGAAGCTAATCGTATGGTGACTCAGGATGCTGTAACCAAAGGTGATCTGCCGCCAATACCACCCACGGAAATGACTCCACCGGACGCAACCGGCATTGGTGGTGGTCCGTTAGTTGCCCCGCCATCAACCCCCGGCACGCCCTCAGCGCCAGGGGAATAGGTCTGAATAGGCCTTTGACGGTGTGCGCCCGAGTTAATTTCTTAAGCGGGTCATTTTGTGCTGGACATTGGGCGGCAAAAGAACGTTGATGGTCTCACAATTCGCCATGAAAACGTCCCGTCGCTTTTCAGGGGGTAGTTACGGCTGGCCAAAGGCTTGGCCGTGGCTGCGGGATTATTCTGGCGCGGTTCCAACGCCCGTGTCTGTGACCACCAAATGATTTCAACTCCAATCAGATAACCAAACCTAACTACAAAACTATGACCCTGACCAAACGTGACCTCGTCATCCGCATCAGCGAAGAAACCGGCCTGATTCAGACCCAAGTCTTCGAGGTGCTGCAAAAAACCTTGAACTATATCACGGAATCGCTCGCCAAAGGCGACAAGGTGGAACTGCGCAACTTCGGCGTGTTTGATGTGAAAATCCGCAAGGCGCGCGTCGGCCGCAATCCAAACAAGCCGGAGAAGGATGTGCCCATCCCGGCCCGCGCGATGGTGAAGTTCAAGGCCGGCAAGGAAATGAAGGCCGAAGTGCTGAAGCTGACCCCTAAAACTTAAACCACGGATTAACACGGATGGACACGGATCAAAGACCCGACTTCCACCGTGGCGGGCCAGCCAAGCTGCTGTTGAAGGCGGAGACGGAGAAGATTATTGGGTTTGCTTTCGAGATTTTAAATGAAATCGGGCACGGACTGCTGGAGAAAGTGTATGAAAACGCTTTGACGGTTTTGTTAAAACAGAGTGGCATCGCATTTGATCAGCAGCGCCGGTTTTCCGTTTTATTTCGTGGAGTTGAAGTGGGGGTATTCATCCCGGACCTGATTGCTTTTAATTCGGTCATTGTGGACACGAAGGTCATTGACCGGATTACCGACCATGAGCGGGGACAGATGTTGAACTACCTGCGCATCACCAAGCAACGGGTTGGTTTGATTTTGAACTTCAAAAATGCTCGACTGGAATTCGATCGGATAGTCTTGTAGCTGTCATCCGCGACGAACAATAAAACCACGGATGGGCACAGATGGAAACGGATGTGATGAAAACTTGATAGCTTCTATTTTTTGATTTGGTTTCGTCCCTGAATTCTTTATTAAAAAAATATTAAGCCTGCTCAGTATCCGTGTTTATCAGTGTCCATCCGTGGTTAACAAGGTCTTTGCTTTCCTAATTGATAATTTTTCTTAAACTGCCGGGATGGAACGACTGCCTGGATTCCGCGATTTTTATCCCGAACCGCTCCCGCACACCGATGTCTGGAGCGCGGACGCACGCCAATACATTTTTGATCTGTGGCGCAAAATTGCCAAGCGCTACGGCTTCCGCGAATACGACGGCCCGCCGCTGGAACCGCTGGAACTGTTCACGACGAAGAGCGGCGAGGAGATTGTCGGGCAACTTTACAACTTCACGGATAAGGGCGAACGCGCCGTGTCGCTCCGCCCGGAAATGACGCCGACGCTCGCGCGCATGGTGGCCGCGCATGAGCGCAATTACAAAAAGCCCATCAAGTGGTTCGCCATCCCGCAACTGTTCCGCTACGAGCGCCAGCAGAAGGGCCGGCTGCGCGAGCATTTTCAGTTCAACGCCGACCTCATTGGCGAGACGGATCCGGCGGCGGATGCGGAGTTGATTGCGCTTCTCATTGATACGCTGCGCGCCTTTGGCTTGACGGCGGAGGATTTTGTCATCCGCCTGAGCAGCCGCAACGCGTGGCAGGATTTCTTCAAGCACGGCGGCGGGGACCACGCGCACGAATACGTGTTTTTCCAGATCATCGACAAGCTGGAACGCTCAGCCCCGGAGGAATCGGAAAAGAAACTGGCCGCGCTCGGATTTTCGCTGGAAAAAGTCAACGCCTTCATCGAGTCCGGGGCGCCGACGGTGGAACTGCAAAGTATCCTGACCAACCTTGCGGCGCGCGGGCTGAAGGATTTCGTGAAGATCGATTACCAGGTGATTCGCGGTCTGGCCTATTACACCGGTGTGGTGTTCGAGGCGTTTGATCGCAAGGGTGAGTTTCGCGCCATCGCCGGTGGCGGCCGCTATAACAACCTGGTGAAGCTCATCAGCGGCGGCAAGGTGGATTTGCCCGCGCTCGGCTTCGGCATGGGCGATGTGGTGTTGGCGGAGTTGCTGAAGGCGCGCGGCCTGCTGCCGAAGTTCGATTCGCAGATGGATGTATTTGTGTTGATTGAGGACGAGGCCTTGCGCCCGATTTCGCTCAAGCTGGTTCATGATTTGCGGGCGGCGGGCTATGCGGTGGAGTATCCCATCACGCCGGCCAAGCCGGACAAGCAGTTCAAGCGCGCACAGGAATTGAAGGTGGCCCACACCGCGCGACTGGAGAATGACGATTACGTGCGCATCCGCAATGTGTCGACGCGCAATGAAATTGTCACCGGCCTGGCGGGCGCGGCGAATCATCTGGGATAAACGGGGCGAAACTTTCTCCGACAACTTGTTCACCGCCGGATTTTGACGGTCTTGGGGCGGTGAATAACTGTCCGGCTGGAATGGTTAAAGGACTTGATTTCATTAGGGAATTCAAATTGTTCACAACTTCTTCACTCCGCAATTTTGGTGAATAAAGGGTGCATATCAATTTGTGGGCAGAACCGAAAATTCTGCTAAGATGTATACAGTTCATTGAAAGAACGAAGCGGGCGGCGAAGAGTAACATCGGCGTGGTTCGTTTCAGGATAATCCCAGGCGACTGGGGAAAAGCCGGGTCAGGCTGGTTGATCCGACTCCTCTAAAACCGGAGCGCAAGTTCCGGCGAGGCAGAATTCACCAGTTCCTCTGGCATGTTCGCACATGCCATACGCGAATGAGGGACTTGGCAGCAAGCCGCGATAAGAAGCCGCGGCGAGTTGAGTCAAGTAGTCCGGAGAAGTTTCGGTTCCGGGCGAATCGCAGTCACCCAGAGGGTGAATAGTTGCTACTGTGCATCAGCACGGTGCGGCCGGCTCTGGCGGGGTTGAATCAAATCAAAACCGCCCAAAGAAAAACGCCGAAAGGCGGACAAAAGGAGCGGACGCATCGGGAAGAACACGGAAACTCGGCAGGTTTCGTGAAAAACTTCCAAGCGCCGGCGATGTTAAAAACGACACCGCTGGACTGTGAGATAAAAAGCAACTTGAGAGAGAAGAGGCGAGACCCGTGGCTAAGGGCGAACGCACCGCCAACAGCGGTGGCCGACCCGGAGCCAGTGGTCAAGACGCGAATGAAATTCGCAGGCGTGTCTTGACCTGGTTGGCAGGCCGGTGGCGCAACCACCAGCCGAAGCGAGCTGAAAAGCCTCACTCAAAATCCGCGCGGCGCACGCCGCCGGACGGCCCTGCTACGAGGCCGATAACTCCGCTTGCCGTGGAGAATGGCGTCGGGAAGCCGGCAGCCCCGCAAGGGCGCGCCTAATGCCGGTTCGGGAAAGAGAGCATGGCGAACTCCCATCCCCCATTTGTCCCGGTCCGACCGCAAGGTTGGGCCGGGACTTATTGTTTTAGGGCATAAAAACAATGATGAATTAAAACTTGCCCGCGCAGTTCTTTTCGCCAAGATTTCTGAACGCGGCACTGAATCATCCAATCAAATTAAATTATGGGACGTATTTACAACAACATCATCGAGACCGTCGGCCGTACGCCGCTGGTTAAACTTAACAAGGTCACCGCCGGTGTGGATGCCACGATCCTGCTCAAGTGCGAGTTTTTTAACCCGCTCGGCAGCGTCAAAGATCGTATTGGCATGGCGATGATTCAGGATGCAGAGCAGCGCGGCGTCCTTAAAAAAGACACCGTCATCATTGAGCCGACGAGCGGCAACACCGGCATCGCGCTCGCCTTCGTCGCCGCGGCCAAAGGCTACAAATTGATTTTGACGATGCCTGAAACCATGTCGCTCGAGCGCCGCACTTTGCTGGCGATGCTGGGTGCGAAACTGGTTTTAACTCCTGGCGCAGAAGGCATGAAGGGCGCGATAGCACGCGCGGAGGCGCTGGCGAAGGAAACACCGAACTCTTGGATTCCACAACAGTTTAACAATCCCGCGAATCCGGCCATTCATTCGAAGACTACGGCGGTGGAGCTTTGGGAAGACACGGATGGCAAGATTGATATCCTGGTCGCCGCCGTTGGCACGGGCGGAACCATCACTGGCTGCGTGGAAACCATCAAACCAAAGAAAAGTTCGTTCCAGGCGATTGCCGTGGAACCAAAAGATTCACCGGTGATTTCCCAGACGCTGGCTGGCCAACCCGTCAAACCGGGTCCGCACAAGATTCAAGGCACTGGCGCGGGCTTTGTGCCCGGCAATCTGCATTTGAAGGACAGCGCGGGCAACCCGCAGATTGTCGAATGCGTGCAGGTTTCCAATGACGACGCGTTTGCGATGGCTCGGCGGCTGGCGAAAGAAGAGGGTATTTTGGTTGGCATCTCGACGGGTGCGAATGTCATCGCCGCCATCGAAGTGGCCAAACGTCCCGAAAACAAGGGTAAAACCATTGTAACCATCGCCTGTTCGACGGGCGAACGGTATTTGAGCACCGCGCTTGCGGCGGAAGCGCGGGCGGAGGTCGGTGGCTGATTTGAGGCAGGCGTCTCAGGCGCGCAAATTCATCCAGAATTTGCGCGCCTTTTCATTTGGCGGCGAAAAATACTTGTTGCATTTCGCGGCTTTTGCCCGTAATTAAAAGGCTGTCGAAGGTTTCCGTTGGCGGCATTTGGTGTCGCTAGCATTTTTCAAAATTCACTTTTCCCAATTTTTCGGAAGGGTCCCAGCCTTCGGCCACAAACAATTTTATGAGCGAAACGCAAGCTAACGGCGATAAAACGCCCAATGCCAACTATGGTGCCGGCTATCTCGAGATTTCCGAGAAGGGCTTCGGCTTCCTGCGCACCGCGCAAAACCATTTTCATCCTAAGCCCACGGACATTTTTGTGACCCCGGACACCATCCGGCGCAGTTTTCTGCGCGAGGGTAGCTTTGTCGAGGGTGCCACCCAGCCACCGCATCGCGGTACGAGCCCGCAGCTCAAGTCCGTGGACAAAGTTAATGCCATGACTTTTCAGGATTACACGAAGGCTGTGCGCTTTGAGAACCTGACGAGCATTGATCCGATTGAAAAATTCAAGCTGGAGACCACCCCGGAATTGATTGAGACGCGCGTGATTGATCTGGTCACGCCGATCGGCAAAGGTACGCGCGGCATCATCGTTGCGCCGCCGCGTACGGGCAAGACCACCATTCTTAAGCAGATTTGTAATGCCATCACGACGAACCATCCAGAAGTCCACGCAATGGTGCTGCTAATTGACGAACGCCCGGAGGAAGTCACCGATTTCCAGCGTTCGGTACAGGCTGAAGTCGTCGCGTCCTCGAACGACATGGATCTGGATACGCACGTCCGCCTGTCCCGTTTCATGATTGAACGGTGCCGCCGAATCGTTGAATCCGGCAAGGACGTGTTTGTGCTACTCGATTCACTCACCCGCGTTGCCCGCGCTTACAACAGCGTCCACAGCGGCAGCGGTCGCACGATGTCCGGTGGCGTAGATGCCCGTGCGTTGGAAATTCCGCGCAAAATGTTTGCCTCGGCGCGCAAGATTGAGAACGGCGGGTCGCTGACCATTCTGGCGACGGCGCTGGTGGATACCGGCAGCCGCATGGATGAGTTGATTTTCCAGGAATTCAAGGGCACGGGTAACATGGAGTTGATTTTGGATCGCAAACTTTCTGACCGCCGTTTGTATCCCGCGATTGATATTCCGAAGTCCGGAACGCGCAAAGAAGAAAAGCTTTTTCCTGCCAAAAACCTTGAAGCTATTCGCAAGCTCCGGCGCACGATGGTGGACTTGAATCCTATCGAGGCGATGGAGACACTCACCGCCGCCCTTAAGAAATTCAAGACCAACGATGAATTTCTGGCCAAGATGGAAAAGGGTTCGTGACCGGATGTGGCCGTGAATGATTCGCGCCATTCACGTCCGCCGCTGGAGCGGATGTTGCGCATCCACCAGGCATTGCAGACCGGTGGTTTCCCCAACGCCAGCAAGCTTGCCCGTGCCGCGGAAGTTTCCACCAAGACCATCCACCGGGACATTGAGTTCATGCGTGATCGGCTGAACCTGCCGATTGAATTTGACCCGGCTAAAAACGGCTATCTCTATAACGGCGAAGTAAGCGGCTTCCCCACGATGCAGATTACGGAGGGCGAAATATTCGCCTTGGTCGTCGCGGAAAAAGCGTTGCAACAGTATCGTGGTACCAGTTTCGAGAAACCGCTCTTAAGTGCGATCAAAAAAATGGAGCAGTCGCTGCCGGACACCATTTCGTTGAATCTCGCTGACATTGAACGCACCATTTCTTTTCGTACCCGTGCCGAGCCAATTCTGAATCTCGAAATCTTTGACGCACTCGCCAAAGCAGTTGCGCAGCGGCAGCAACTGAAACTTCATTATCGCAAGCCTGGTCATGTTGTTGAGCTGCGGATTGTGGACGCCTATCACCTCGCGAATATCAACGGCGAGTGGTATCTCTTCGCCTACGACCACGCCCGTAAAGACCTGCGCACCTTCGTCCCTGCGCGTATCCAGTCCGCGCAGCCGACGGGGAAGAATTTTGAGCAGAGACAAGGTTTTTCGCTGGAGCAAAGATTGCGCGACAGTTTTGGGGTTCATGCTGGCGAAGGCGAATTTAAAGTTGTCATTTGGTTTAATTCCCGCGCCGCCGATTATATCCGCGAAAAGAAATGGCATCCGTCGCAGACCGTACGCGAACTGAAGGATGGCGGTGTGGAATTAAAAATGACCTTGTCAAGTCTGGCCGAAGTACAGCGTTGGGTCTTAAGCTGGGGCGGTGATGCCACCGTTTTGAAGCCTAAGGAACTGGTCAAATCCATCCGGGCTGCGGCAGAGAAAATTCTCGCGGGCTAAACAAACTTCCCGGGATTTAAAATGCCGTGCGGGTCGAGTGCGTTTTTGACGGCATAGTGAAGCTTTTGTGATTCGGTGGAAACCGCCTGTGGCCACCAGCGTTTTTTGGCGAGGCCGATGCCATGTTCGCCGGTGATGCTGCCGCCGGACGCAATCACCCAGCGGAATAATTCATCCAAACAAATTTCGGCGCTCGCTTTGGCTCCGCGCTGATTGTAGTCCACCATGACATTCGTATGGATATTGCCGTCGCCAGCATGGCCGAAGCAAGCGATTTGCAAACCGTGCTTCTTTTGTAATCTCGCCGCGAACTCGAACAAGTCTTGCAGCTTTCCGCGAGGTACGACGATATCTTCGTTCAGCTTGGTCAGGCCGGTGTCGCGGAGCGCGTAGGAAAATTCCCGGCGGATTTGCCAGACGGCTTCACATTGTTCATTTCCAGAACCATGATCAACAAACAGGGGATTTTGTTTGCGGATTATTTTCTCAACCGCCGTGATTTCGCTACACACGGATTTTTCCTGTCCGTCCAGTTCCACGATCAGATGCGCCTTGCAGTCGAGGAGTCGGGGACTCTTGGTTCTTTTCGCGGCGGCGGCCAGCGTGAATTTATCTGCTAACTCCGCCGCGCACGGTAGGAAGCCGGCGGCGAAAACGGATTGCAATGCGCGGACGGCGGCATTCATCGAACCAAAACCGACGGCGAGATTCGCACGGAATGGCGGAAGTGGAATGAGTTTCAACGTCGCCTCAGTTATGACGCCAAGCAAGCCTTCCGAGCCGACAAATAGCCGGTGCAGATCGAAGCCGGTTTTGTTTTTATGCGTGCGACCACCGAGCTTCACGATATTGCCGCTGGCTAGGACCACTTCGAGGCCGAGGACATAATCGCGGGTGACGCCGTACTTCAAACAGCGCGGGCCACCGGCGTTGGTGGCAATATTGCCACCGAGGGAATTATTCGCCCGGCTCGCCGGATCGGGCGGGTAAAAAAGCCTGCGGCGCTCGCATTTTTGTTGAAACTCCGCCGTGTTGACAGCGGGCTGGACCACGGCGACAAAATCCTTGGCGTTGATTTCTAGAATTTTATTCATGCGCTCAGTTGAGAGCGCGATGCCGCCCTGTACCGGCACACAGCCGCCAACATAACCGTGGCCCGCGCCGCGTGGTGTGACAGGTATTTTATACTTATGGGCAAACGTCAGTATCTTTGAAACAGATTTGGCGTTGCGCGGCAGGGCGACGGTGTCAGGCTGGTGAACAGCGAACCATTTATCGCTGGCGTACTTTTCCAACGTGGCGGGTTCGAGAAAAATTTCGCTGGGCAGAAGTTTTTTGAGCTGCCGGAGCTGGTGCAAATATTTCATTCGGCAGGGGCGGCCAGAAATTCCTTCGCATCGGCGGCTTCAGATTCGGGCACCTGCACGCGGATGCCGCCCACGGCCAAGGCGTAGCCTTCCATGCCAAGGGCAGCTGCCTCGTCGGCAACAAACGGATGAAAACCGGCAGCTTCGAGGCGTGAGAAAACCAGCTGGGCATCGGCGGGATTTAGCGCTTTGAAGATGGTTGTCGGGTTCACTTATTGCCTTCAGCTTTCACCTCGGCAAAGACGAGGACCCCGGCTCCAGTTTGGACGGTGCTCAATACCCGGGTGCCAACGGTCTGGCCGACGTATTCTTGACCGTTGTTGACAATGACCATGGTTCCATCCGGCAGATAGCCAATGCCTTGGCCCTTGTCGCGGCCTTCGCGGACTACCTTGAGCTGGACGATTTCGCCGGGGATGAGCGCGGCCTTCATGAGTTGGCTGATTTCATGGAGGTTAACGCAGGTGACGCTCTGAAGACTGGCGACCTTGGCGAGATTGTAATCGTTCGTGTAAAGCCGGGCATTGAGATTGCGTGCCAAGCGGACGAGCTTGGCGTCCACGCCCTTCTCCTCGGGGAAATCACCGTCGTGAATGCGGACCTCGAGCTTGGTATTGTGCTGAAGCCGGTTGAGCATTTCAAAGCCGCGCCGACCACGGGCGCGCTTCACTTCGTCGGCGGAGTCAGCGATCTGCTGCAATTCCAGCAGGACGAAGCGTGGGACGACGACGAGGCCTTCGACGAATTTTGCCTCAATGAGGTCGGCAATGCGGCCATCAATGATGACGCTGGTATCGAGCAGCAGCAGGTTGTCCGGCTTATTTTGGGGCGAGAAGCGGACGTAGGGGATGATGAGAGAAAAATCTTCCTTGTTGCTACGCATCGCCAGCACGATGCCGATATAGCCAAAGCCGAGAAACAGGCCGAGCTGGATGAGCCAGCGGGACTTGTCGTCGGCGTTGACAAACAGGCCGGAGCGATCAACTAGCATGGCGACGCAAGTGCCCAGCAAAAGCCCGAACGTGGTGGCCGAAAAGGCGCGGAGTGAAAAACCTTTCAGCATTTCATCGACGGCGATGAGCAGTCCCCCGAAGCCGAACCCAATCATGATGCCAATAATCTCGCCGTGTTCATGGCCAACGTATTCCGGGCGGACCTGACTGACGGCGTAGCCAGCTACGATGCAAAGGCTGAGAAAGAGTAGGCGGATGGACCAGAGCGGTGTCATGGGCGGTTGTGGGGTGAGGCGAGCGTCGCGTTGTTTACAGTGTTGGTTGGTGGCGGCTTGGTGGCCCACAAGATGCCCCATAGGCCGAGCCGGTTCAAGTTGCTGCTGGTAACGGCGAGATTAGCCGCAATGGCCTGAACATTAGTGGCGAGTTCGGGGTTTTGCAGGACAGTTCCGGCAAGACCTTTGCCCATCTGCAAATCGGTAGCGAGCTGTTTGAAAGTCGCCGTGGCGTCGGCAATGTCCTTTGTAGCCTGATTGATATTGACGCTGTTGGTGGCGAGTACATCCCTGGCGGAATTCTCTAAATCGACAAGGCCGCTGGAAAATTGTACCGCGTTGCTGATGGCGAAACCGAACTGCGCCCCATTCGTGGTCACAATACTGTTGATGTCCTGAACCGTATCGAGCGCCTGCTCGGTAAACAATTTCATATTTGTGATTGAAGTGCCAAAGCTGGAAAGGGTTTGTGCGTTCAAAACCTGTGAACGCAAATCAGTCACAGACGCGTCGAGTTTTTTCGCCGTTTCGTCGATACGCTGGATGAAGCCTGCTGCGTCGCGGGCGACCTGCTGGAGGTTGAAAGGTGGCTGGCAGGCCACGTCGGCACCATCAGCCAAGACCGGCGGAGTATTCGTAGTGGGAATGATGGAAACAAACTGGTCGCCAAGAAAACCGGCCTGCTCAATCACAAACCGCGCGTCGTGATAGATCGGAAAGTCATTGTAGATTTTTAGAGACATGGTGACGCTCTTGCCATCCGGTGCAAGCCGGATGTTCTCCACACTGCCAACCTGCACGCCGGCCAGCAGCACTGCAGCGTATGGCTTGATGCCGCCGACGTTGGCCGCATGTAAGCGCAGTTCATAAGTGCCGCGCCATAGGCTGGAACTCTTGCTGAACTGGATTAGCAGCACAGCTAGTAGCCCCAGTCCTATGAAGACGAACAGTCCGACTTTGGTTTCCAATCGCGATTTGTCCATGATAAAAAGCTTCTACGAATCCGCCACCCCGTCCACAAATTGCCGCACCACCGAGTCTTGCGAGGTAAATAGCGCTTCCGGTGTGCAGTTGGCATAAATTTTTTTGTCGTGCAGCATCAGTACTCGGTTGCCCACGCGTCGCGCGCTCCGCATATCATGCGTGACCACGATGCTCGTAACCCTTAAGTGGTCGCGAACGCGGATAATGAGTTTGTCGATACTATCGGAGACAATCGGGTCAAGCCCTGTCGTCGGCTCATCATAAAGGACGATCTGCGGTTCGTAAATGATGGCGCGAGCAAGGCCGACTCGCTTGCGCATCCCGCCCGAAAGCTCCGCTGGATTTTTATTTTCGGTGCCGGGTAAGTCTACCATGTCGAGCGTGGCGGCCACACGTTTGGCAATCTCCGCTTCGGTTAAGTGTTCGTGGCGTCGCAGACCAAACGCTACGTTTTCCGCGACGGTCATCGAATCAAACAGCGCTGCACCTTGGAACACCATTCCGAATTTACGACGAACGCGCAGCAACTGCCTTTCATTCATCGCCACAATATCCTCGCTGTCGATCAGCACCGCGCCGGCATCTGGCTGTAGTAAGCCAATGATGTGCTTTAGCAAAACGCTTTTCCCGCCGCCGCTGCGGCCAATGATGACCACTGATTCACCGTTTTCAATTCGAAAACTCACGTCTTGCAGCACCGGCTGCGCGCCGAAACTTTTTTTAAGGCTGCGGACTTCGATCATAGTCCTAAAATGATGCAAATATGTTCTAACACCAAAGTCAGGAAAAAATTGCAGATGAGAATTGTGATCGATGAATACACCACCGCTTCCGTCGTTGCGCGTCCGACGCCTTCCGCACCCACGCTGCATGAAAGCCCTTTGTAACAACCGACCATAGCGATGATGCCGCCATAAAAAACCGATTTGATGAGCCCAATCATGACGTCTACATCGCCGGAATACTTAAGCATATTCCACCACGCATAAGCCGGGTCAATGCCCAGTAGGCCGACAGCGACGGCATAACTAGCTGCGATCCCGACAATCATGGATTCCACCGTGAGCAGCGGCACGGCAATGATAGAAGCAACAAGCCTCGGTACTACGAGATAATCCGTTGGGTGTGTCGCTAGTGTGCGCAGCGCATCAATCTGTTCTGTTACCCGCATGGTACCGATTTCCGCAGCGATGGCAGCACCAACACGCCCCGCGACCATTAGCGCGGTTAGCACAGGGCCAAGTTCGCTGCACATCGAAACGCTCACGACCGCCAGTGTGGCCGTGTCCATCTTGACTTTGTGAAATTGGAAATACGTTTGCGCTGCCAGGACCATCCCAGTAAACGCGCCGGTGACGATTACGACTGATTGCGACTTAATGCCTATGAAATAAATCTGATAAAGCACATCGCGTCGCGAAAACTTGAAAGTTGACGCCGACGCAATAGCCTCGCGCGAGAGTAGGGTGATGCGCCCTAGTCCCACTAGCCATTCGCCAACCCATGTGCCAGCCAGAAAATTCATCGCGCGCAAACTTAACAAACAAGCTTGCGGTTTACCAGTTTGGGAATTTAATCTCTTCCATCACCAGCGGACATAAAGTCCAAATGATTCAAATAAAAAAATTCGTTCAAAAAAGTTATGAAAACATCCGTCTTCAGCGGTTCACTTCCTAAGATTGGCATTCGCCCCACGATTGATGGTCGACTCGGCGGCGTCCGCGAGTCGCTCGAAAAGCAAACCATGGAAATGGCCAAATCCGCCGCTAAATTGATTTCAGCCAGCCTGCACTATCCAAATGGGAAGAAAGTTGAATGTGTCATCGCTGACACCTGTATTGGTGGGGTGGCAGAGGCGTCGGCCTGCGCGGAAAAATTCGCGCGTGAAGGCGTCGGTGTTTCACTCACGGTCACGCCTTGCTGGTGTTACGGAAGTGAAACCATGGACATGAATCCTGCGGTGCCGAAAGCGGTCTGGGGTTTCAACGGCACAGAGCGTCCCGGCGCGGTTTATCTGGCGGCAGTCCTGGCGGGGCATTCACAGAAAGGTATTCCCGCATTCAGTATTTATGGACGCGATGTACAGGATGGCGGTGATAAATCCATTCCCGCTGACGTGCAGGAAAAAATTCTCCGCTTCGTCCGCGCTGGTCTGGCAGTGGCCTTGATGCGTGGCAAGTCTTATCTCGGCATGGGCGGTGTCTCGATGGGAATAGCCGGCTCCATCGTGGACCAGCCGTTCTTTGAGGATTATTTGGGAATGCGCGTCGAGACGATTGACATGACAGAATTTCTTCGGCGCATGGACAAAGGTATTTATGACCCCGTTGAATACAAAAAAGCCCTGAAGTGGGTGAAGGAAAATTGTCCTGAAGGCAAGGACTACAATTCGCCCAATACGACACGACCGCGTGCTCAACTCGATAGCGAATGGGAAAAATCCGTCAAGATGTCGCTCATTGCGCGCGACCTCATGGTTGGGAATCCCAAACTCGCTGAAATGGGTTTTGGCGAGGAGGCCCAGGGCCATAACGCGATTGCCTCGGGTTTTCAAGGTCAACGCCAATGGACCGATTATCAGCCCAACGGAGATTTTCTTGAAGCGATGCTCAACACCTCCTTTGATTGGAACGGCATTCGCGCGCCCTATATTGTCGCGACGGAAAACGATTGCCTCAACGGCGCCTCGATGTTGTTTGGGCATCTGCTGACGAATACCGCACAAATATTTGCCGATGTTCGGACTTACTGGAGCAAGGATTCAGTCAAACGAGTTTCTGGTCATACGCTTGACGGCCATGCGGTGAATGGCATTTTGCATCTCATTAACTCTGGCCCGGCTACGCTTGATGGCACTGGTCAGCAGGAAATTGATGGCCAGCCCGCCATGAAACCCTTCTGGGAAATTTCCAAGGATGAGGCCCAGAAATGTCTCGGGGCGACGACATGGCATCCGTCCATCACGGAATATTTTCCGGGTGGCGGCTGGAGCACACGCTTCCTCACACGTGGCGGTATGCCGGTAACGATGTGCCGCTTGAATCTGGTGAAAGGTCTTGGCCCTGCGCTGCAAATTGCCGAAGGTTACACGGTTGATCTGCCTGAGAAGGTTCACGATGCGCTCGACCAGCGGACTAATCCGACCTGGCCGACAACGTGGTTCGCCCCGCGACTGACTGGACACGGTGCATTCCGTGATGTTTATTCTGTCATGAACAACTGGGGCGCAAATCATGGCGCCATCAGCTACGGCCATATTGGCGCAGACCTGATTTCTTTGGCGGCCATGCTGCGCATACCGGTTTATATGCACAACGTCGTGGCGGAAAAAGTTTTTCGGCCAAGCAGTTGGGCGGCTTTCGGCACGGCTGACTTGGAAGGTGCCGATTATCGTGCTTGTAAAAACCTTGGCCCGCTCTACGCATAAACTACGGAGAGGGGAATCTGTAAACACAAACGGCGCGGAAATCAATCCGCGCCGTTTTTCTTGATTTATTATTTAAACAGTTTGCAATCGCACGGAAGTCGGCTTGGTCTTCGTCTTTTTGATTTTCACTTCCGGCTTGGCGGGGCTAATGTGTTCCGGCAGGCATAGATAGCAGCCGCAGCTTTCGCAGATTTGAATGTCCGTGCCATGCATCAGGATTAGTTCCGTATTCCGAGGTACCTGCACATGGCATCCGCTACAGACTTGGTTGCGGATCACAGCAACGACTTTTTTACCGCGAACGACCAGCCGGTCATAATGTGCGAGGATTGGGGTCGGGATACGGGCGCGCAGTTCGGCGAGGTGTTTTTGCTTTTCATTACCCGCGATCCCCAAGGATTCGAGGGTTTGAAGCTTCAGGAGGTTTTCGATGGTATTTTTCATAGGCGAATGAAAGTTGAATTCACTCAATCTGACTGTACGATTCGCCGACGGTTCCAGCTAGACATCTTTTGCTGTGTTTTCACCATGTGGTTTAAAAATCCAAGCCGCGCGCGGTTGCCGGCGGCCGATTTGATTTTAAAAATCGCGTGTCTGTTGTAGGCTTGGTTGTGATTCGCAAACTGATTTTCCGCACCGTTGGCGGCTGTATTCTGTTACTGGCACCGGTACTCCTGGTGGCGTTTTTTTATCCGGAAACAATCCTGTGCTTGGATAGTGGTAAAAATGTTTCGGCGGATGTCATTGTCGTTCTCGGCGGCGGTGTGCATGAGCAGCGCGCCGACCGTGCGGCGGAACTCTTCCAGCAGCACGCTGCGCCGCGCATCCTCATAACCGGAGCGGGTGACGACGAAATCAACCGGCTTATCCTGCTGCAAAAGGGCGTGCCCGCCACCGCCATCGAGGTTGAGGGCGATTCCATGACGACGAGGGAGAATGCTGAGTTCTCCCTCAAGCGGCTGAGCGCGGAAAATGTTCATCGCGTGATTCTGGTCACGTCTTGGTATCACGCGCGGCGGGCGCTGAAGACGTTTGAGCATTACGCTCCGGACCTGAAATTTTATTCACGTCCATCTTATTTTGCGTTTGAACGTGATGAGTGGCCTCACCATGGTAGCGGTCGGCGGATGCGGCTGGAGTTTATAAAGCTACCAGGTTATTGGCTTCGGTATGGTGTTAACCCATTTTGATTGTCCTTAATGCTCATGTGATTGGTGAAACCATCGTCGTTGCGGCTTCGGCTTATTACGATGCTGAACTCTCCAAGTCGCTGAAAAAACTTGTCTTATCAGGTCGGGTGTGACTACAATGCTATTCCTTGATCGCGGGGTGGAGCAGCCCGGTAGCTCGTCAGGCTCATAACCTGAAGGTCGTTGGTTCAAATCCAGCCCCCGCAACCAATTTCACGGCCATGAAACACGATTTCATGGCCGTTTTTGTTTGGTTTTATGAGATTTCTGCCTTTGGAGTCATATTTGTGAGACAAGGCGAACTTCCTGAAATGTGGTGAGCAAAAACAAACACATCCACAAACACATTTCCAAACACACGGCGAGAGCGAACGTCATTCCGCGATTTTGAGGTTTTACGTTCGTGAATTTGTAGATCACCGGTTGCTGGAAACCGATTTAGTTCAATGGTCGTATGACGCCGTGAATCCGCGTTAGGAAGAGCCAACATTTCTCTGGCCAGCGGCGATGGCCTCCAGATCGGCGCGGCGAAGTCGGAAGCTACCGGGCAGCACTTCAATCTTTTGTAGCAGTCCGGCTTTGGTCAGCCGTTTCAACTTGTCGGCCATGTCCCGATACACGGAAAAGCCACGGTCTTGCGGCGTGGACAAATCGCAAAACACAAGCTGCGCCAAACGATCATCCTTCGTCGCCTCCCAAATCTGCTGAATCTTTTCCACGGCGAGATTTACTTTGCTCTGCGGATCATCCGGCAGGCTGGGTTTCATCAGCCGCAAATCCAGCGCGGCCTTGCGGCCTTCGGTGGTGATTTTAAGCATGTTGTCTTCGCGCGGATCAATGCGTCCGCGTTTCAACGCCTCGGCGCGCTTTGCGAGACCTTCAACAAACTCCTTCAGCTCCGCCGATGCCGGCGCATTGCGGATGAACACGGCGAAAATCAGCGCCGCATGAATGAACAACCAAATAAAGACGAAGACCGATGATGGCTTTCTGAAAAAGACCTTACCTGACACAGGAAACCAACACTACTTGCAGAGAGGCATAATAACGTCTGCTACCAAAATTTATTTCGACATGGACGATTATTGGCTATGGGAAACAACTGGGTTTCCAGACATTTCTTTGAAATTCAAAACCCGATAAGGACAGGCTTGTTTGTAATCACAGAACCTCCCATTCCGCGATATTTGAGATAACCGATCCATGTCTGTCTATTTGTTCTCAAGATAATTCTTATCCTGTCCTCATAAACGAGATCATTAATTGTTCCCTCGTCCCAGTCGGGACACTGATAGCCGCATTCTTTTATACGCCCGACCAACCATGATGCAAATTTCACTTCGCTAATTTTGTCGCCAATATCGTCGCTGAAAGGTTCCTTTGAAAGGCTGTCGCCAAATTGTGCTTCGCTAATTTTATCGCCGATATGCTCAACAATCTTGCGAGGTATTTCCTGAATCAACATTGAGAATCTTGAGTCCTTTTCAAAGTGCAGCAATTTGTTGTAGGCAGGCTTTGGAAGCTCTGGGAAGCGTTCGCATGGATACCATTGTTGCGTGGCCGGACATAAAACCATTGTCTCCGGCTCGACGACTTTCTTCCGCATCAAACCGCGCATTTCGAGCTTGTTGAACGGGCCTTCCACCGTTTGACTTGGCGTGCGATAGAAATATTTTGCGCCGATGATTTGGGTTAATTTTGACGGGCCGCGTCCTCGAAAAAGTGTGTAAATGCAATTTGGGGCAACTGGCGATGACGGAACAGGGATAGCGGGTAAATCCCCCGCACTTGCCGTAGGCACGGTCAATGATTGATTGCATTTTGGGCATTGAACAGACATTCCCGCGCCCGCCTCATCAATCAAGATATGTGTGCCACAACTGCTGCAATTAAATGATATATCCATCGTCCTGAATTGGTTTGGCGCTCACCGATTTAATGCCACCACTGCGGTCTTTCCTAAATAGTCGGTGAGCACGCGCTCAAACTCTCGTGTGGCGTCCACCGTGCCAGTAGTGGCATGTCCCGCTTCATGTAAAAGGGTCGCGGCATAGCCAACCAAAGATGACAATTTGGTGCGCTTGATAACTATTGCTTGAATGGATGAATCCCAAATCCTCCTACGAGAATTGCCGCACTGGTCGTCACGCTCCCGACGATGGCCCGCAGCGGCGGATAAAAGATGGAGGTGAGCCCGAACAGGAACAGGACGACGCCGACCCAAACAATGCCCTTGAGGCTGGCCAGCTTCGCGCTTAACTCGCGCGCCGTGTCCTTCTGAGCCGCGCCCAGCTCCGTTTTGGCTCGCGTCTCCTCATGCTCGACAACGGCCATCGGCGCGCTGATTACCAGGGCAGGGGAATTGGTGACGCGCGCTCCGCTCGTGTCGGCGGTGACGTGCGTCTCCACCAGCCGGGAACCGGCCGGCACGGTGTAGCTCCGCGTCTTCACCGTCTCTTGATCCTGACGGGAAACTTGCGCTGGATTCTCGCCTTGAACGACGGCTTGCTCAGCCAGTTCACGCCCGCGAACATCACGGTCTTCGAGTAAGCCGAAATCGCGACCGTCGTAGACGAGTTTTGCGAATTCCTCGAAACCAAATGGGAAGACGGCACCTACCTCCGCATTGAGAAATAAACCATGAAATCGCCATCTTCGGCTGGCTTTCCCTTAGCAACAGCGCTGTCCGTTAGGACAGGTCGGATGCAACGTCACGTTGCCCCCAAAGTTTGGCAATCATTTCCCGTTGCGGCGTGAACGGATATTTAGCCTTGGGCTGCTTTTGCGATTCGTCAATGTACCGGAGCGCGAATTGCGCGCCGGTCATCAGCGCCGTTTTGCCAAGCTGTTCATTCAGTTTTTGCGCCACGTCATCCAACGCGCCCTAGCGTTCTTCATGCGTCCGCCCCCAAAGTGTCGGATGCGTGTCCAGCTTTTCAAGGTTGAACATCGCAATGTGAACCTGCCGCACCGGCAACCGCTGGCCGGCCATGATGCCGCGAAACATTTGCTCCATAACCTCGTTGATGACGGAGTTTAGAAACTGCGGATGCATGAAACGGTGGCTGGTGCCGACTTCGGTAAAGTTTGTGAACCGGACACTCAAGTCCCGCCAAGCTGGCTCGGGGCGGCACAAAATTTTCATCGCCAAAACCCGTCACTTCCAGCCGTGCATTGAATCGTAACGAAACGTCATCTCACCCACATTGTAGCCAGGGTACCAGCGAATATGCCCATCAGCAAAAAGCAGGTTTTGCCCTTTTCCATGCGCCTGCCATTGCACCTGTTCATTGCCGGGCACACCGGCTTCGCCACCCACGCAATCTTGAACGAAATCATCTTTGTCACAATCCAAGGGCGAAAAGTAAAGTCCATTGTCAATCGTGTCCCCGGATAAAACAAAGCACGCTGGAAACAGGATTCGACTCTGATTTACGGGGTCTTCGGTGCCGCTGGCAAAAAAGGCTGCACGGACGCTATTAAAATAATTAAACGGGGACTGGGCGTTTGCGGGAAGCTTCGCGTTGCCCGGACAATGATAAACATTAGTATTGGCCACCAGAGAGATAATCTGTTGCATCCAACCGTTGGTGTCGGCATCGGGATTGGCCGGATTCCATGGGATCGTTCCGCCGGACTGGGGAAATAGTCCGTTATGGTCATCCGCAAACATGGACATGGCCAGACCGATCTGGTGAAGATTCGAATGGCAAGCCGCCGTCCAGGCGCGCTGTTTGGCGGCCGCCAGAGCGGGCAGTAACATCGCCGCCAGAATGGCGATAATGGCAATCACTACTAGCAGTTCAATCAGGGTGAACCCTTTGCGGAATAACTTTATCATATCATATTTTTGACTTTCAAAGGTAGCATTTTAGGGTAAGACGGTTTGCTTGTCGTGTCGTCTTAACGGATGACGCACAGCCACCAGACAAAAATGATGGCTCGCTTAGCCGATTAAAACAGGGCGAAACCCACCTCCGCCCGTTTCTAAAAACATAAAGAGAACGGCTGAAAAAACCAGCCGCCGAAAAGCCCGATTTGAGCCTGATAAACACTTGGTTTTTCTATAATCTGCGTTACTAATTAATATCTGAGCCCGTTGAAGCGCGTCATCTGAATGGATGACGTTACAACCCGGTCGCGTTCGCACATCATGGCACCAATGAAACATATTAAACAAACCAAAGGCTGGTTGTTGGGCTTGGTCATGGCCACTTCGTTATTAATCTCAGCGGCCGCCGACGAGGCTCAGATCAAGGTGTTGGTGATAAGTGGACAGAATAACCACAACTGGACAAAGTCTACGCCCTTCCTGGAAAAATTGCTCAACAGCACCGGCCGCATTCAGGCAACCGTTTGCAACTCGCCGAGCAACAATGCACCAAAGGCGGAGTGGGACGCGTGGCAGCCCAAGTTTGGCGATTTCGGTTGCGTCCTGTTGAACTACAATGGCGAGTCCTGGCCGGAGCGTGTACAGAAAGATTTTGTCGAGTACGTTCGGAACGGTGGCGGCGTGGTGGTCCTCCACGCCTCCAACAATTCCTTCACCGGCTGGAAAGAATACGAGCAAATGGTCGGCCTCCTGTGGCGCGGAAAGGAGTTCGGCGACAGCCTCTACTTCGATAAAGACGGGAATATTGTGCGTGAAAAAGCGGGTGAGGGTCGGAACATGGGACACGGTGGCCAGTACGATTGGGTGATGACAACCCGTGACCCCTCCAATCCCATTACGCAAGGCATGCCGCTGCATTGGATGCACGCCAAGGACGAGTTGTATCATGGGCAGCGCGGGCCGGCAGCCGACGTCCATATTCTATTGTCCGCTTACTCCGATCCCACGAAGGGCGGCACCGGTCATGATGAACCCATTGTCTGGTGGGTGCCCTATGGCAAGGGCAAAGTTCTCACCAACGTGATGGGTCACGTCGGGGAGCTGACCCCGCTGGAATGTGTGGGGTTCCAGGTTGTCCTGCTGCGATCCGTCGAATGGCTGTCCACCGGAGAATGCCACACACCATTGCCGGAGAATTTCCCTAGTGAGTCCGAGGTCCGGCTGAACACGCCCAAATCTTGAAGCGGTAGAACAGTAATTCCAACTTTTAAAACAAATGACTACGCAAAAAAAACTATCGAGACGCGCTTTCCTGGGCACAACGACAAAACTGGCCGCAGCCACCTTGGCATTTCCCACCATCATCAGCGCCCGCGCTTTTGGTGCCAACGACCGCATTACCATGGGGTTTATCGGCACGGGAGACCAGGGCCGGGGAGACACGGGAGCTTTGCTGGAATTCAGCGAGGTCCAAGGCCTGGCGGTTTGTGATGTTGTGGATGACCATCTGGAGAAGGGCAGGAATCTGGTCAACAATCACTATGGGAACCAGGACTGCAAAGCCTACAAGGACTGGCGGGAAGTGGTCGCCCGCCCGGACCTTGACGCCATCTATATCGGCACCCCGGATCACTGGCACGCGATCATATCGGTTGCGGCGATGAAAAACGGCAAGGACGTTTATTGCGAAAAGCCAGAGACATTGACCATTCAGGAAGGTAAGGAGATGTTGAAGGTTGCGCGGCGTTACGGCCGGGTTTTCTCTGGAGGCAGCCAGCGGGTGTGGGGCGATTACAATTGGTTTCACAAAATGATCTACGGCGGGCGCATTGGGCAGGTGCAGGAAGTCTGGGTAAACATCGGCGACCCTTCCGGCCCGTGCAATCTTGAGCCGGAACCGATCCCTCCGGGCGTGGATTGGAACATGTGGCTGGGGCCTGCACCGATGCGCCCCTTCCACCACACGCTCATTAACCGGGACTGGCGACCGTTCCGGGATTACTCGGGCGGCGGCATGACGGATTGGGGATGCCACGTTTTCGGCGGAGCGCTCTTTGCCTGCAACCTGCATAAGACCGGGCCAGTGGAGGTTATCCCGCCCGATGGCAAAGAGGTCAAGAATTTGACCTACGTGTTTGCGAACGGTGTGCGTATCTACCATAACGGCGGCTGGGGTGGGCAGCTGACCTTTAAGGGCACCGAAGGTGAGATCGGCCAATACGGTGATCGAAAGAATCAGAAAGAGATTCCGCCCAACATTCAGATTCCCAATTACAAGGGAAACAGCGGCATCTTCGGCGACTTCCTTCACTGTGTGCGCACGCGCGAGAAGCCATTTCGCGATATCGAGATTGCGCACCGCACTGCCACCGTGGCGCACTTGGGCAATATTGCATACGGGCTCAACCGCCCATTGAAATGGGATCCAATTAAAGAGGAAATTATCGGGGATCCCGAGGCCAATCTTTTGCTGGACCGCGCCAAACGTGAACCCTGGAGTGTCTAATCAGGTGTTCCAATGCATTGAATTGTGAGAAACCAAACTGCGATGAATACACGAATTATTGTTCTCCTCCTCGCCGGGTTCCTAAGCCTGGTAACGTCAAACAAGGCGGGAGATTTTTCCATGACCGCCTTTAACGAGGCGACCCAAAATCTCAAGTCGTACAAGTTCGGGGAGCGCGAGATTGATTTGCCACACATTGAGGCACTCGTTGCGTCTGCCGCCGTGGATACCCTCGCCCGCCCGAAGGTTGAAGAACGGCTGCTCGGCATTCTGGCTAAAGCCACCAACTACGATTCCAGGCAGTTTATCTGCAGGCAGCTGAGGATCATCGGTACGGCAAAATCCGTAAAATCGTTGGAGCCGCTGCTGACCGATCCAGAAATGTCGAGCATGGCTCGATTTGCCTTGGGGGGAATCGAGGCTCCCGAAGCCGATCAAGCGCTGCTCCGGACGCTGGGCAAGACGGAGGGAAACTTAAAAGCAGGGGTCATCAACTCCCTGGCCCAGCGACATTACCGTGAGGCGACCCCGGAAATCGCGGGCCTGGTGGGTTCAACCAACCCGGAAGTCGCCCTGGCGGCAATCAAAGCCTTGGGACGGCTTGGAGGGGATCCAAAGTACACGGCAAAAGTGCTCACCCAAGCACGCCCAACGGCATCGGAGATCGATAAAATCGAAATCGACAATTCCCTCCTGGCGTGTGCGGAGTCTTTCGCCGCGAACGGCAAGACGAGCCGGGCGCTAGAGATCTATCGGAACTTCTATACCGGAGATTATCCCGTTCAATTTCGCATCGCCGGGTTGCGGGGGCTTGCCTTGACGCAGGCGGAAAGCGCGGATCAACTGCTGATGGAAGCCATCAAAGGAAGCGATCCGGATTTGCGCCGGAGTGCGGTCGGGATGTTGACGCTCACAAAAGACGAAAAAACGAAGAACCTGCTCATTGATCTGGTTAAATCAGCCACGCCCGATGTGCAGGAATTGAGTATCATTGCGCTGGCGGAACGAGGTGAGTTGGGGGCAGCGCCGGCGGTGATCGAGGTGACCGGCAGTGAACACGAAAACGTGCGCGTGGCCGCTTATGAAGCGCTTGGTGAAATCGGCAACGAGAACGCCATTGACTGTCTGGCCAAGGCGGCAGCTTCGGGCACTGTACGGGAGAAGCAAACCGCCCGGGTGAGCCTGGAGCGAATCAAAGGCCCGGGCATTGACGAGGCGTTGATTCGCGCCGCGAACGCCGGCGATCCCAATAGCCGACGGGAAGTCATTCAAGCGATCGGTCTACGGGAGAATCCATCCGCGTTTTCGGCCCTTTATCAGATAGCCGAAACCGAGCCGGAAGCCACCGTTCGTCGGGCCGCGATCATTTCGGCGGGAAGGATAGGCGCCGCTCCCGAGATGAAGCAACTTGTGGATCTGGCGCTGGCACCGAAAGATCCAGACGATCGATCGACGATCCAGAAAGCCATCCTGCTTACGTTCAATAAAATTGGCGACAGCGACGGGCAGGCAAATCCAGTAATTGCAGCCCTGAAATCCGCCCCGACAGAGGCCAAGCCCGTACTGTTGGGCCTGCTGAGCCAACCGGCCACACCTGAGGCATTGGCGGTGGTGCGCGCAGCGCTCAAATCAGATGAACCAACGACGGTTGACGCGGCGATTCAAACCCTGAGCGACTGGCCCAATGCCGATCCTGCGGACAATCTCTACGAGGTGGCCTCCACAACGACGAACCAGCCCCAACGGGCCGTGGCGTTCCAGGGCTACGTGCATATGGGTGAGTTATCAACCGAATCAACGCCCATTTATGTCAAAGCCATGGATTTAGCCATCAATGACGATGAAATAAAAATGGTCTTGTCGGGCCTTGGCAACGCCGACACCCTTGAAGCTTTGGAATTAGCCGAGAAATACATGATGCGCGAGGGTTTCAAAACTGAAGCGTCGATTGCTGCGATGAAGGTGGCAACCCATTATGCAGGACAAAATCCGCCCCGGGCCCGGGCAACCTTGGAACACATCCTCGCTGAGGCTGCAACTGACAACATAAAAGCCCAGGCCCAGGCCGCACTTAAGCACATGGATGATTTCAAAGATTACCTTACCGCCTGGAAATGCGTCGGTCCTTATACAATGCCTGGCGTGAACGACGGCCTGCTGGTCTTTGGCACTCCGTTCGAGCCGGAGAAGAACCCTGACAGTCCGAGCCTACGCTGGATACGCATCCGTGACGAATTTGATGAAAACAAGCGCTTCAACCTGTCTTCCACTTTCGGGCAGATAGACGCTTGTTCCGTCTATCTCCGCACACAGATTTATTCACCCGAGGAACAGGAAGTAAAGGTCGTTTGGGACGCGGATGACTACGTGAAAGGTTGGATCAACGGAAAGGTGATCGCCGGCGGCAAGCTCAAGTTGCAAAAAGGCTACAACACTCTTCTGCTAAAGGCGGGCAATGAAGGGGGTGGGTGGTGCGTCGGCTGCAAGCTCCTAAAGCTTGACGGATCTTCGATAAAAGGATTGCTATGCGAACCCAAATGATTTGTTCCTCAGACCCTGCACCGATGAAAGATGAACGGCTTCGCATTTCTTGGATTTTGGCCAAAACGCCGGGCTTTGCCATCGCATCGGGGTTGGTTTGGCGGAAGCGGGAAGTTCGGGTTCCTTTCATGATAAATTCCCTAGTTCACGCACAACGAGCTTGGATTGTCGCTCTGGTTGTATGTCTGGCAGCGTCTTTTGCAAATGCACAGGGAGACAAAGAAAACCAGGTCAGTACGGAGGGCCTTCTCAATGCCATCCATCAAGCAGGTGACAAGCAAGAGAAGCTCTCGCTCATCAGGAAATTGGGGGAGATGGGGGGGTCGGAATCAACCGCCGCCGCTTTGAACATCCTTGAGAAGGGAAACAGCGAAGAGCGGCTGGCTGCTGCCGATGGCTTGTCAAAAGCCCTGGTCTTTGAGGCGATACATCCGATAGTGCGCCTCGTGAGGTCGGAAGACGATCCGGATCGGCAAACTCAGGAGATAGGGTTTGCGCTCAGATTGCTTGACGCCAATCAGCCGAACCGGCGAAAAGACGACGCGGTAGCAAATATTTCATCGCTGCTGAGCGGGGCCACTCGTATCGAAGATCGCAAGCGGATTTTGGCATCGCTCGCGGCAGAGGATAACCGGTGCGAGTTTGGTTACGTCGTTGCCCAGGCGTACATGAGCTATCCCGGGCTGGAGTCGCAGGCAACGAAGGTTGCGGACGAGCTCGCGCGGGACTTGGGAGTGAAGCCTCAGAAATTGCCATACTGGGGTGAATATGAGGGCGTCTGCGGCGGTAAGAAGAGTAGAGCGATGGTGGTTCCGGAGAAGCACGAGGACCAGAATCATTTCATCTATAGGATCAGAGTGATTGGCGATGGCATCGACACGACCATGGAGGGCCGGCCGGACAAGGAGGGGGTATCGATAGACAGTAACGGCTGGAAGGGCGAGATCCGCGATGACACGCTCCAGGCGAAGAATGGCGACCGGGTCATCAAAATGAAGCGTCATGAGCGCAAGAGCCCCACGCTAGGACAGAAGCCGCCGGCGGGAGCGATCGTCCTTCTCCCGCTCGGAGCGAACAAGCCGGCGGACATGGATGCATGGGCGAATGCCACCTGGCGGCTGCTGCCAGACGGTTCCATGGAGGTAGGCACAGGATACAACACGACAAAGCAAGAGTTTGCATCCTGCCGGATCCATATTGAGTTCGCTGAGCCGTTCATGCCCGAAGAGCACGGACAGGGGAGGGGCAATAGCGGCGTTTACCTCATGGGACGCTATGAAATACAGGTGCTGGACTCGTTTGGGGACAATCCGGATAAAGGAAACTGCGGCGGCATTTATAATAACGCCACTCCCCTGGTCCGGGACGTGCAGCTACCTCCCCTGCATTGGCAGACGTACGACATCTTCTTCCGTCCGCCGGAGTTTGATGCGAACGGCAGTGTCATAAGACCCGCATGCTTCGAGAAGGTGCTCCACAACGGCGTGCTCATTCACGAGAACATCCAGGTCTTGAAGCCGACCCCGTCTTCCCTATGGAACGACCAGAAGCCCGCGGCCCCGCTTGCGCTCCAGGACCACGACCACGGCAACCCCGTACGATTCAGAAATATCTGGATCGTTCCCGAAGGTGACCGGCAATGAATTCGCGGGGATCAAAGCACCATGAAATCAGGATATCGAAATGCGGCGACGTTACAGAAGAATGATTCCCTTAGGAAGAAATTCGGGTTGGTGATTATTGCCCTGAGCGTCCTCGGCGCATGGGCTCAAGCGGAGGATACTCGCGTCGGTTCCTACTTCGCAAATGCGTGGAATGGCGTCACAGTGATCGCGGGAAACAAGGCAGCTTTCCTCATGCGTATCGGCTGGGTTGATAATGCCCGAAAATATCGTTCTGGTGATACCGGGTATAAATTCAACAACTATGACGGGAAATACGCCGATAGCGATATCGGCCAATACTTTCATACCTGGGGGATGGAGTCGATGCCGATTAACCCCGACACGCGGCCGCTATTTGTCGGCCCCGCCGCTCCGGATCAATCCTATTCCCGGTTGGGATGGAAGGTTGATGCGGCGGAGGTGGTGTTGGAATGGTCCAAAGTTGGTTCGGGGTATGTTGCCCGTCTGAGTGCGGATGCCCCCGTCCGGCTTACCATAGAAATGGCGCCGTCCTGGGAAACGTTCCGTTCAGAATACACGGTGGTTGACCACGGCATTGACGGTAGAGGTGTCGTGAGCGGCGCAAAAGACGTGTCTTTTGTGCTTCGCACGGATCGCAAACCGGATTTTTCGGTTTGTCTCGACGGAGATTTAAGCGGGAAATTCGGCGAGAAATCCCGTGCGCTTTCCCAACAGGCCGGGGACATGGTGGTTAAGCGGCACCCCAACGAAGAGACAAATGGAAACCTCGCCCTGCTGGTTTATGATCTGCTGCCGGGCGAAGCGATTCATATTTCCGCCGGCATTGAAAACCCGGTTCCGGCGAACGAGGCCGACCGGATACTTCGGGAAGCGGAGGCGAAGTATCTGAAGAAGCGCACCTGGGCGGAAGGAGACTGGGGTGATTTTGTCAGCCCCATCGCGGAAAATCTGTCGCATACCAAGCTGTACAACTACGAGACCGGCGATATCACCTATTCGGTGAGCCGACGCTGGAGCATGGACGACGGAGTGGTGCTGTTCAACTGGGATTCCTTCTTTAATTCCGTGCTGGGAAGTCTCGAAGACCCGCAGACCGCCAAAGACACGGTGAGAGCGTTGCTGAAATCCCAGCAGCCCAGCGGTCTGCTGCCGAACTTTACCGGGCCGCATTGGGGGGTCTCAACGGGCCGAAGCCAGCTGCCGGTGATGGGACTGTGTGTTTTGAAAATGTATCAGCGATGGCCGGACCTGGATTTTCTGCGAGAGGTGTTTCCCCGGCTCGTAAAAGCCCATGATTGGTGGCTATCGGAGCGGCCGGAAGACGGTTTGCCGTATCGGGACGGGAATCGTGACGGCCTACTATCGTGCGGGGAAGAAAATGGTGAGGCCTCGCCGGCGGTCTATGAAGGACTGGATAATACGCCGCAGTGGGAGGAAACCACCCACAGTCGGACCACGCGAACTTTCCGGCACGAGCAACTGGATCTCAGCGCGGCATGGGTTGCCGATGCGCAGTTTCTGGCGATTCTCGCCGACAAACTTGGAGACACAGAAACCGCCAGAAGACTTCGGGAAGGTGGTCAGAAGATGGCGGAAGCGATCAATCGACGGTGCTGGAGCGAAGCTGAAGGGATGTACTGCAACCGATTCTGGGATCTGGAATCCATCATGCCTGCATTACCGGTTCCTCCGGAATGCCTTTATACCGAGGACGGGAAACCGGGTCTGACAGGCGAGTATTATTCAGGAACCGATTTCAACGAACTCAAGCTTACCCGCACGGACGATTTGGTGGACTTCATCTGGCCGGATGCTCCGGGAAAGGGAGTGCCGGCGAACAACTTTTCGGTGAGGTGGCGGGGCAAGATCAAGCCGTTGCTGGGCGGCAAATATATTTTTGGCGTGCGCGCCGGGAACGGTGCGCGCCTGTGGATAGACGATCAACTGTTGATTGATGACTGGGACGGCGCCAAGGAACCCAAGTGGGCTTCTCCCTACGGCCGGGAAAACAAGGCGGCCATCCAACCGACCGAGCTGGCTGCGGGCAGGGAATATTCCGTCCGCATCGAATACAAACATACGACGGGTCCGGACGAGATGATTTTCCGTTGGTACCAGTGCAGCGAGGACGGAGACGGCTTGTTCTCCAAACGCATCGGAGCGTCGAACCTATATCCCCTCATCGGAAATGTCCCGGACAAGGAAAGGGCCGAAAAGTTGGTGGAATACCTTGCGAACCCCCAAAAACTGTGGGGCAGATATGTGATTCCCACCATCAGCCGTGATGATCCGTACTTCAACCAGGACGAGTACTGGAGAGGGCGGGTTTGGGCTCCGGTGAACTATTTGGTCTATCAGGGCCTGAAGAATTACGCCCCGGATGAAATCCGGCGTGAATATGCGAAAAAGTGCGTTGATCTGTTCATGGGGAATTGGATCGGCAACGGTGGATGCTGGGAAAACTACCATACCACCGGTCAAGGCGGAAACGACCCGCATTACACCTGGGGGGCGTTGCTGTGCCTGATCGGTCTTGAGGAAATTTGTGACGTTGAGCCGGATGGCCGCATTCGCCTGAACGGAAAAATCGACGCGAATATTTACGTCCACAATGTGCCGATTGAGGGCCGGTACTATGACGTGCGTGTTTCGCGCCAAAAGACCGAACTCCTGGAAAACGGCAAAGTCGTCATGAAAGCGGTTCATTCTGTAAACCGGCAGAAGCTGCATGAAAAATAAATGTAATCAGCGGCTGCGCGACCCGGCAAACAACCTTGCACAATCTTATTGTGAATAACCAAAAAATCCTTTGCGGCTTAAGATACGAATTTATGAAAAACCTGCTGAACGGGATCGCAATTGCGAAGCTGATACCCAGAGGGTTGTCGCTGGCACTGATGCTGTTGGCTCCGGTTGTTCTGGCTGAGGACATTTCCTCCGGCGGCTGGCGGCTGGTGCTCGACCAGGAAGCCAAATGGGAGAAGGACAAGCTTTATCTGCCGGAAGAAACCGGGGACCTGAGCAAACTTCCCTATAATCCACCCACTGGGGGATGGCCAATGCTCTCGAATGATGCGGGCATCCACGTAGATCTGCCCGCCACGGTGGAGGGATATTATTGGGAGAAGATGCTCCGCAAACCCTATCGCGACGACAGTATCAACTATGATGAGGGCATTCACTGGGAAGGGTTCCGCATGGTTGGGGGCTACCGCGGGGTCTCGTGGTGGTACAAGACCATAGAGATCCCGGAGTTCAAGGACGGACAGCGGATATTATTAAATTTCAGGGCGGCGCGGTTTCGGGCGGAGGTCTTCCTGAATGAAAAACTGGTCGGCTACAGCTCC
>CAIPKV010000043.1 GCA_903865745.1 uncultured Verrucomicrobia subdivision 3 bacterium
CGCGCGAGCCGCTCAAACCCCAGACTCACGCCGGCTCGCGCGGACGCTCGCCCCACCGGTTGTTTGAAATCAGGACGCCACCTTTTCACTGGCAAATTGATTGAATATCCGTCACTGTGCGGCCCGCATCATTCGTTGAAAACGCTCCAGAAATATCTCGTTGGCCAGGTCTTCGTCACGCTGCTCCTCACGGTGGCAGTGTTTACCGCCGTCCTGCTCATCGGCAATGCGCTCAAGGAAATTCTCACCCTGCTCGCCACCGCCCACGTCGGCCTGGTCATCATCGCGAAGGCCATTATTTATCTTATTCCGTTCGTGTGGGTCTTCGCGCTGCCCATGGGCATGCTCACGGCGACGCTGCTGGTCTTCGGCCGGTTTAGCGCGGATCAAGAGCTGACGGCGGCGCGCGCGAGTGGCATCAGTCTGCTGTCGCTGGTCATGCCGGTGCTGCTGTTGAGTCTGTTCTGCTGCACGCTGGCGGCGTGGTTCAACATGGAAGTCGGCCCGCGCTGTCGCGTGGCGTATCTCGGCCTCATTGAAGACGTGAAGAAGGAGATGGTGAATGCGCAGTTGCCGGCGGGCCGCTTCATCACGGATTTCAAGGGCTACATTTTCTACGTGGAGAAGAATGACGGCGGCAACTTGAAGAATGTGATGATCTATCGGCTGGCGGATGAGACGAATGTGGATACGACGTTGCGCGCGCCGAGCGGCCGGCTCAGCCCGGATCGCGCGAACAACCAGCTCATTCTGGATCTGGTGGATGCGCACAGTGTCTCGACGACGGATCACGGCGATGTGATTCAATCTTTTCCCACGTTGACGCTGAACTTGAGCACGGCGAACCCGAACGCTAAGCGGGTGTTCGAGCCGGGCATCAATGACATGACGTTCCTGCAACTGCGGGCGAAGCTACACACGCTGGAAAACCTGCGCGTGCCCATCGGCACGAACTCGCCGGAGGCGCTGCGCGCCCAACTCAAGGTGTTGCGGCTGGGCAAGGCGGATTTTACGGAGCCGGTGCGGGTGGCGATGAACCGGGAGGTGGCGTTCTCGTTCGCGTGTTTTGGGTTTACGCTGGTGGGGATTCCGCTGGGCATCCGCGTGCATCGGCGCGAGACGAATATCGGCATTGCCATCGCGCTGCTGCTGGTGCTGGTGTATTACGCGTTCATCATGCTGGGGCAGTCGCTGGCGGCGCACCCGGAGTTTTGTCCGCACCTGATTCTGTGGGTGCCGAACTTCATCTTCCAAGCCGTCGGCGCGGTGCTGCTGTGGCGCGCGAACAAGGGAATTTGAAAGCAAGTTAGAAGGCAGAATGTTGAATGCAGAAGTAATGCCCGCAGTGTCGGCTCACTTCTGCATTCCGCATTCTTACTTCTTAATTCGCCGGAATACTTTTCCGATGTCCGCCTGATCCGTGGGCTTGATGAGGACTTCGTCGATGGTGACGTGCGCCGGTCGGCTCGCCACCCACACGATGGTTTCCGCAATGTCGTCGGCGGTGAGGGGATTCATGCCGGCATAGACTTCGGCGGCCTTCTGCTGATCACCTTTGAAACGGACTTGGGAGAATTCGGTTTCCACGAGGCCGGGATCAACCGTGCCGACGCGAATGCCGGTGCCGAGCAGTTCCTGGCGCAGGGCGCGGGTGATGGCGAGCTCGCCGGACTTGGCCGCGCAATACGCCGCCGCGCCGCCGTAAGCCACGCGCCCGGCAATGGACCCGATGTTGATGATGCTCGCGCCGGCGTCGTGCGGCATGAGCGGGAGGGCCGCGCGCGTGACGCGCAGGAGGCCGAGGACATTGGTCTGAAATGTGGTCTCCCAATCGGCGTCCTTGGCCGTGGCGACGGGGTCGAGCCCGTGCGCGCCGCCGGCGTTGTTGACCAGGACGTGGAGATTTACGAATGACGATTTGCGATTGGCAATTTTGCCTTTAGCCCACGCGATGAAGGTTGCCACGCTGGCGGTGTCGGATACGTCGAGGGCATGAACGTGCGCGGCCGCGGCACCGGCCTGCTTGGCCGCACTGGCAATTTTTTCCAAACGATCCACGCGGCGCGCGCCGAGGAGGAGTTTTGCGCCATGCGCCGCGAAGGCTTTCGCTGCCGCGGCACCGATGCCGCTGGAGGCGCCGGTGATGAGCACCCATTGGTTCTTTAGCGATGATTTCATATCGCGGAAGTTTTTGGTGTTCGCCAGAAGGTTAATTGGGCTGGCCTGCCGAGCCGTAGCTGACTGCGCAGTTTGTCGTGGCCCGCCTACGCTACGCTTCGGCGCGGCAGCCTTCGCATTCACTACGTGAAGCGAAGGCTGGTGGAGCCTAGGAGGCTCGAACTCCTGACCTTCTCATTGCGAACGAGACGCTCTACCAACTGAGCTAAGACCCCATCCACCAAACTTAACGGGCTGCAATTATGAAATAAAAAACTATTGTGGCAAGTGCAAAGCGCAGCGCACGGCGCGCGGGGAGGGCAGGGGAACGGTCCGGCTTAGAAGTCAAACAGGGTGGGCAATTGCGTGGGCAGATTGTCCCAGTCCGGCCGTTCGTTCGACAGCGGTTGCACCAAAACGAGCACCGGGTCGGGACCGGAAGCGCCAAAGGTCAGCCGGCGTAAAGCGGTCTGCCACCAACAGCGGGCAACCTGATAGTAACGGACCCGGCCGTCTGAAAACCAGAGGGTGGCTTCACGCGTCTCGCCCCCCTTTTGGAGGGTCATAACCTTCCCAGTGCCGCCGGGCAAAGCGAGCGGGCGGGAGTTGCTGATGGTCCAGCCCGCTCCGCGAAAACAATAAGCCGGGTCATGGATGGCGTGACGATTCCTGGCGCCGTCGATGATGACAACGACGAAGTTCTGGCGGTTAACGTGGTAGACGCGCTTAACCACTTGAGCGGCGCCGTAAATGGATTTTTCAGTGTCGGAGAGCGGCATCTCACGGCTGGAAAAACCGAGTCCGTCGGTGGCGAGCCGAGACACGCGGTCCTGCGCATCGGGCAGGGGCACTAAATCCCACGCAACTGCCAGGAGGGCGGCCAGCACGAGACCGGCAAAGAGGATTTTCTGGGCGCGGGTATTCATGCTTCGTTGGCGGTTTTAAGTTTCGGCCAGATGCAAATGGCTCCGGCGAGCGCTATCGTCAGCCTTAAGGTTATAATGATGGGGCTGGAAAGATCCGCGAGCAACCAACCCAATGCGGGCATCCACGCCAAAGCGGTTGCGACCCAAATCAGCTTGCGCCAGGAAATCTTCAGCCAACCGGCCAGCGCCAGCGCCAGCGCGATGTGGCCGAAGAAGTGCAGCTCGGTCAAGGAACTCAGGGCCCCGGCGAAGATCGCGCCGCCCAGCAGGAAGGGATTGGCCTTGGCGGATGCAATCGAACCGCCGGTCAGGCGAGCGACGAGCGGGGTCAACCAGACGAGCAGGGCAATCCAACCGAACCGGTCGTGCGGGGAATGTTGCCAGGCGTTTAGCAGGTCTTGCGATTGCCAAACAGCAAAGAGCAGCACCGTCAGTTCTACGAAAGGTGGTTGCTGGCGGGGTTTCATAATGGCGACTCAATTTTATTCCGGCCCCGGCCCAGGAAGGCAAAGACTGCGGCGCACAAGGCGAACATCACAATCAAGACCAGCCAGCCACCCCATTCGTGAAACCAACCGTGGGCGGCATCCGCGCCGAAGGTCAATGCCACGGTGCTTAACATCACGACCCGGAGCGTATTTGCCAGCCAGGCTACCAGTGGCAGCACGGCGACAGCCGGCCAATACCAGCGGCTGAACCCGAGTTGCACGAAGGCCATCAAGCTGCCGGCGACAAGCATGGCCTGTAATACTTTCAGTCCCGCGCACGCGGCGGAGACATCCACGGGAAAGTTCTGTACGATGATCTGGGTGCCTTCGCGCGATACGGCCAGGCCCAATAGCATGAAGATATGTTCGGCCGACCACGCCGCCGACAGCCGGAACCACCAGCCGAGCGACGGCAAATCCAGCGCCAGCCAGGGGAACGCGAGCAAAGGGAAAATCAAGAGCCGGCGCAGTGGGAAAACTTTTTCGCGGGCTACCCGGGTGCCCAGCCACGACCATAACGCCAGCGTCCACCCCAGCGCGAGCAGCGAGGTTATGGCCAAGGCCAAGCCCACAATTAAAATCACCAGCGCTGCAATCAGCAGATTGAATTGGATGGGGGCGGCATCCTTACGCCAGCCTTGCCAGGGTTCGCCCAGCCAGAGAAAAACTGCCGGGGCGGCGAGCAGCGGCAGCACTTCATCGGACGACGTCAGCCAGGTGCGGTCGCGGAGCCAGATGAAAGCCGCGATGGCCAGTAGCCCGGCGAGCCACATTTGGTCGCGCAGTTTCATTCAGCTTTAATCTTTTGATCAATGACTGCGAGGTTGGCGCGGAACTGTAAATCTTCGGGAGCCTGCTGCACCAGCTCACCGGTTAGCCGGCGAGCTTCCGCCCAGTTGTGTCGGTCATAAGCTTGTTTCGCGAGAAAGGCCTTGGCGGGCAGGGAGGTTTGGACGATAGACTTATAGATGGCCTCGGCTTCGGCGGTCTGGCCGGTGCGCACAGCAATATTGGCGAGCAGTTCGCGACCAAGTAGATCGCCTGACAATTGGGGGTTTTGCAAAACCCACTTCTTGGCCTCGTCAAACTTATTGGCATCCACATTAGCTAGCGCCAGGATATAGCTGGCGCGATTGCTTGGACCCCGTTCATTAGACCACTTGTGATGAGACAGTTTCCGGTGGTTTCAGTTTGTTGTTTTGCTGCCACTCAAGGTTCCGGTGGAAGGCGGGCGTAGCCCGACTGGAACCGGAACCTAGCTCACGCTGATTCTTGGCAAACTGCGCCGGCGTTTGCAAGCCCAACGAACGATGCGGCCGTTCTTGGTTGTAATACCGTCGCCAGTCTTCAAACACCACCCGCCCTTCACTCAGCGTGTAGATTAACTCGCGGTTCAGGC
>CAIPKV010000044.1 GCA_903865745.1 uncultured Verrucomicrobia subdivision 3 bacterium
GCGTCCGCCACAACGACATAATTGCTGCCGCCAGCCAAATAGACGGCCAACCGGGCGCCGGTTGTTTGATTACCTGAACCGGTGGCGTTGCCATTGCGCAGGGCAAAACCCATCTGTCCGGGATTGCCGATACCACCGTTAACGTTTTGCATCTCCATGGAAACGGAAAACGTATCCCCGGGACTGCCCAGTGAGGCGGTAAATCCACGGTAGGCGATCGCCTCCTCCTGCTGAAGGGTGCTGACAAAATCCACCGCGTAAAGCTTCCACACCGACCCCGACACTTGAATGTTGGCGTCCCCGACCGTGTTATTGTATTCGAGACCGGCAAAGCCAGAGCCGTGGTTGTTTGAATAGAGCGACCAAGGACGAAAGCCGGTTCCGCCGTTGGCTCCATTGGTCCAGGTGGACGTGGTGTAGTTGCTGGAGTTGTCCGACCCGCTGATGGCGAATGCCTGAGTTGCAAACAGACCGGCGCAGACGATACTCAAAAGAGCATTTAACAGGGATATTTTCATGTTTTAGATAACCGGTATTAGCTTTTGACCCGCACAAAAGACAACACTCATGCCTGTGTATGTTGCGGACTAATTTGTTTCATACTAGATTCATTCCTGATTTTGCCTAGCTAGCAGAATTGCTAGATTTTGAGAGGGACGGCCTGACTGTAGCCAGTTTTACGAGCGTCCTGCTGGCCGTAAGTCTTGGGGTTCGATTTCAAAGATTTGCCGCCAAACGGGCGGCACCAAGCAGTGCCGTGGTGTCTTTCATGATGACACGAACCGGAATACTTTCGAGCAATGGGCGCATCCTCCCTTTTGCCAGAAACGCATCAAGGAACACCGGTTTTTTCAACTTTTCAATTATCCTGGGCGCGATTCCGCCTCCGATATAAACCCCGCCTGTCGCCATCATTTTCAGCGCCAGATTGCCGGCTTCCGCCCCATAGAGCGATACATACCAATCCAGCGCATGGACGCAAAGCTCGCATTCACCGGCAAGCCCGGCACGGGTGATCACAGCGGAAGGATTGTTCAGGCGCATGGCTTCGGCTATCGCCGGACTTTCCAAGTGTTTCTTGACGTCGCGTAAAAATTCATAGAGCCAAAGCTGACCGTTCCCAGAGAGCACCCGTTCATAACTGACCCGCCCAAAACGGCTGCGCAGATAAGTAAGAAGTTCGCACTCCATTTCGTCGCGGGGTGCGAAGTCGGTGTGCCCCCCTTCGCAGGCAAAGGGCAGATGGGCATTGCCGTTCCAATACATACCCGCCTCACCCAACCCGGTGCCGACTGAAATAACCGCGCCGTTTCCCTGGGTGCATGAATCTCCGGTCTGGAGAGTAACGAAGTCGTCCGGTTTTAAGGCTACAATGCCATGCGCGTTTGCTTCCAGGTCATTCACAAGTTTGACCATCGGCAGCTTCAGCTCGCGGGCGAGCGACTTGGCATCGGTTTCCCATGCAAGATTAGGAGCGGCGACGCGCCCATGCCGAACCGGACCGGCGATTCCAAAGCACGCTGAAGCAATATCGCCACACTGATTTACCAGAAAATCCTTAACGATGGCTGCCAAGTTATGATAGTTGGGACTGGAAAAAGTCTGCGTCCGGATCGGCTTAATCTGACCAAAGTCACGTTTAAACAAACCAAGTCTGGTGGAAGTGCCCCCAATGTCACCAGCAAGAATCATAAATCATCGGAGCGCCAAAAAGCGCTATTTTTCCGCAGTCATGAATGAGCTGTTGGCAATTTTTTCCACCTGAATCCCCGCAATGTTTACAAAATTGCAACCGCTTTGTCCGCCACCGGGCCAGGCGGTGTAGCGCTCATTCTTTTTCAAATAACTCATGTTTCGGGAATAGTCGTCTTCAAAAATCCGAATGGCATATTCGACTCCGGCACTTAAATCGGCAGCTACGGGCGAAGACACGTCCCAGCGTTGCCAATCGCCCGACTGCGGCATGATCAGGTATCCCGAAGCCACGGCTTGGTCAGAACCGGCCTTCAAGATTTCCAGCCGCTTCACGCCGCAGGTGATGCCGGTGTTGACCGGCCCCATCCCGTTGGAAAATTCCGCGCGGATTTCGAAACGCCCGCTGTGCGCCACCGTGAACGGCTTGGTAAGCAAGCTGTCCCCGGTTTTCCCCCAATCTTCAAAGTGGTGCCCGTTCACCAATTTGCCACCCTGATTTTTCAGCTCATTCGCGGAAAACACCAGCTTCTCGCTGCCGTTTGAATAGGAACGCGGCGGCGTCAGGTGCGAGCAGTTACCACTGATCAAATCCACCGCCGCAACTGAATAACTATGTGCGTGCTGCGCGCAATCTCCGGAGTCCGGATCCATCCAATTGGTTTCGCTGATGGATTTCGCATATAAAACCCCGTCACGATAAATGTTAAACGCCGCATGCGTAACATCGTCATGTTGGAAATGCAAAACCAGCTTGCCATTTTTCTTGGTGATGCCGCCTCCTTGCGCCTCGTTCCAAAGGGGTTGGAGCGGCCCAAACAACGCATGGTCATCTGCAACATCCACTATCCGCAGTGGCGCAGTAATCGTGGATGATTCAGGCGCGGCGAGATAAATGTCCCACTGATTTGAATCCAGCAGGGTGGCGGAAGCGACAAAGTCTCGATTGACACGTTTACCGTTCAGTTCAATCCGGCTGACGGGGCAAACGCCTTCGCCATCTGATGTTTTCGGCGCAAGATGGAGGCGAACCTGATGGCTTGTTCCCCGGTATGAGAAATTCCGCAGTTCAATCTGTTCGCTGCCAGCAAAGGTCTCGTTCCGAAGCTTCGCCGTGATGTAAGGCCGGAACCGGATGCCGTCCCATGATGTCTCCAAGCCAAAAACCACATCCTGCACCATCGAAAGATAGCCGGCCACGGACCAGAGCTGACGGCGCGAATTGATAACCGGGCCGTTGCGTTCGCTGTTTTTGACCTCCGCCAAGCCGGTGCGCAAATCAAAGTTCTCCATGTTGGATAAGTTGAATGCCGCCTCTGTAATTAATGACCGAAAACCTGAATCAACAGCCTCAGAACAATTTGCCTTGCGCGCGGCCTTCGTCCAGAACGCGGTGACAAACGGCCAGATGGCCTGGTTGTGATAAATCGGCACGGAGCGTTCCTGCGGCCACACGACGGGCGGTCCATGCGGCCCGACCGGATAGTTTTTTAACACCGACTCGGCATGGGTCTGGTCAGCAATCCCAAACAAAATGACGAGCGATTCGCCCAGCAAGTCGTAGCGGCGGGTGCAAATTTCATTTACGCCATCGGAAAGCAAGTAAGTGCTGTAAAGTCCTGCTTCGGGATCAAAGAAATGGCTGTTGATGGATTTTTTCAAATCTTCCGCCCATTGCGCGTAACGCTTCTGGTCGCCGGCCAGGCCGCATTTGCCGGCATATTCGACAGCGGTTTTCAAAAGGAAATAATTGAGCGCGTTCACCGAGAGCGATTTTGACATCGCGATGGCCAGCACATTGGTCGCCGTCCAGCCCGGATAAGTTTGTTCGCGCCAATCCAGAAAGGATTGCTCGCCCCGATATAACCCGTCGGTCGGGTCAAAAACCACCCGGCGATCCTGCTCGATGGTGTCGTGCAAAATCGGATAGGCCTGCTGAAGAAAACTTTCCCGCTCGTCGCCAGACAGAAAATCCAGCGTCGCCGCCGCGCCGAGTGCCCAGACGATGCGGTCGCTCGAAACCGGATAGCTGCCGCCGGAACCGGTGTCCTGAATGATTTGATTGCGATAGTCACCTTTAACACTGGACTTCAATTCAGAGGTTTTGAACAGGAGCGAATTGACCGCGCGACGCGGATCAAACTGCGCCAAGCCCAAATAGACTGAGTAGGACAAGTCACGCGTCCAGACATAGGTCCAAAATTCGCCGGTCTGGTAAGCGTCGAGTTGAACCGGCGTGCCGTTGCCGTAGGCGTTGTCCTTGATTTCAGAAACGGAATTTTGTAAAGCCTCGTGAACCGCCATGGCATAGAGGCCGTCGAACATGATGTTGCCTGACCGCACGACCGCGTGATCCGGCGCTTCGGAAAAGGCAATCTGTTTTTCCGCCGGCCGATTGTCCCGCAGTGGCCCATCGGTCGTTAGCTCATAAGAACGCAATGCGCCATCGTTGCTGGCCGACATGGTCGCTGTCGTGCGCCCATCGGTCAACGTCGCGGCAGGGTGGACGGGCGTTTGCCCGGCGCTTTCAACCAGAATCATATCCCAATAAACCAGACTCGGAATGGTGAAACTTACGAAGTTGCCTTCAGCATCCGAGCCGGTCTTAAAATCTAGGTTCGCAAACTCCCCGCCCTTGATGTCGGGCGAAGCAATCCGCACGCTGCCAACCAAACTGTTGCCGCAGTAATATTTCACGGCAAAGTTCGTCTGAGGTGCGGGCGCAGGATAGGTGCCATCGCTGTCCATCCAGTTGACATTGTCTTCACCGGTGAGATTGATGAGGTTCAACATGCTTGTGCCGGCGGCGGTTTTGATGAACGCCCAAACCTTGTTGGCCGTGGCGACGTTCGCGACAGGAATGTTCAATTCGATGGCATTGGTGCTGTTGGCGAGGCCGCCGTAAAGCCATTTTTTGTTGGCGACGATGAAGTTGTAATAATTCGTGAGCGTGTCGGCCAGCGGCGCGTCCAACTTGAGATCGTGGTTCGGAAAATATTCGTTGTGGAGCATGTTGCCGCCGTCGCCCAATTCGATGTGTGTGCCGCCGCTCGCAAAAATCGCCGCGTCGCACAGCAATACACCCGGCGGGTTCATGCTGCCGCTGTTCTTGCCGCGATTGACATAAGCCGCGAGCACCACGGGCTTGCCGTTGCCCCAAGCCAATCCGTCATCAATGATTTTCTTCAGGTCATTGTAAGTCCGCTGGCCGTCGCCATCCCAGCACTCGACATAAATGGCGTCATCCGCCGTCTGGTTGCAAACGCTGAACATGCCGTAGGTGCCGACATTGTTGAAGATGATGCGTTTACCGGTGGCGGTTTTGGCCTTGTTGAGGAAGTCCGCGAAAGTCGTCCACAGATCCACAGCTTTTCCGTCGTGGTCATAAACCATTCCGCCGGCGCCGGTTTGATCCACGTGCCAGCCGTCAAAGTCATAAACGGGAAAAACCTCCTTTTCCCGGCCGAAGATGTAGTTCTGCCAATCGGCATTGCCGGGATTGAAAAAGAATATATTTTCCGCCGCCCAGCCGCCGGGCATGGCGATGCCGGCTTGCGCCGTGCCGTCGCTTTTTGTCCACAGCCCCCAACGATAATCCACTCCACTGCCATCCTCGCCGTAGCCCGACCACGCACCGTTCATCAGGTTGTAATTCATCGCCTTCATTCCGTGGGCGTGGCAGGCGGCGATGTAGTCGTTGACGGTCTGCCGGCAGAGGGTGCGGTTGTCAATATCCTTCCACGACTCCGCTGGTTTTTCCACCGTGCCCGCCAGCGGTTTGTGATGTTTCCATTGCCAGTCATAAAACTGCACATAGTTAACATGGTAACGGTTCAGCCACTCCACCTTTTGCGCCGAAACTGCGGCGGACTGCGCAGGGCACTCTGACAGATACCCGTAAATCAGCGGCCCCTGCGCCAAAAGTGAAACCGGCGCAGCCAAGAGAATAGCCGGCAGCAAATATTTAGGTTTCATCATGAGCAGATGGTTGGCCAAGTGTTGTCTCATAATTACGGTCCAAGAATTATGCGATAAAAGCCCAAAGGAAAGCGCGTTGAATTGGTATTGCTCCATAGAAATGGCACCGTCGGTGAACTGATATTAGTCAAGGCAGTCCATGAAACCAGATTGGTAGAATACTGGATTGCATAATCAGGCCCCGTGCTGCCACTGATCTTGAATTGAAACTGTCCGTTGCTCAAAGATGCGGAACTGAACGTCGGTGCGGCCGGCTTTGTCACCGTCACCGAAAAGTTTTGCGTCGCGCTCATCACTGGCAAGCCATTGTCTGACACCGCCACGGAAACGGTCTGCGTGGACGGTGATTGTGCGATGGCCGGCCGCCAGGTGAACACGCTGCTGTTCGCATTGAGAACGGCATTGGTCGGCGCGTTGAGAAGGCTGAAGGTCAGCGTTTGCGATGGAACATCCGCATCGCTGGCGGCATTGGTGAAGGTCAAAGTGACGCCTGCGAGGACGTTGCAATTGGAAATAGCCGACAGCACCGGCGGCTGGTTCAGCGACACGTTGTCGAAGGTGGAGGTGTTAAGCAAAGCGTTGTTATGTGCGGTCACAGCGAGGCCGGCCACGGCGTTGTTGCTCATCGAAAGGCTAATGCTTGTGCTGATTTGCGTCCAGTTGGTTCCGTCGGGAGAATAGTAGCCGGAAAAGGAATTCGTCCCGCTGCGCACCAGCCGCACCCATTGCGGCACGGCCACGCTGGAAATCACCGTTGAAGTTGTCACGCCGCCCGTGCTGGCACGTTGCTGGAATGCCACACCGTTGCTGGCCGTGACGACAACCGCAGCATTTACAGCATTGCTGGCTGGGCTTTCGCGGAACATTACACCGGCCTTGGCCCACGGGTCGGTTCCCGGCACACTCACAACTCGCGCGCGGATTTCGCCGTCCGGGCCGACGGGCTGATACACGCTTCGGAACGCATCCGCCGTGCCTTCGATGTCCACACCGGAACCGGTGACGCTGAAAGTCCCGCCCGAATAACTGGCACTGCCGGCAAGTCCCACCGCGCCGATGTCAGCCGTCGCCCACGGAGCTGGTAACAGGGCGGTGAAAGCAAACCAATTCAGATTGGCTTGAGCATTTTTGAAAACCGCAAATATTTTTTGGACACCAGCCACCCGCGAAACCGGCGCACTGACAGTCTGCCAACTTTGCCAGCCGCCAGTGTTGCCAACCGGCACGGTGGCGATCAATGTGCCAGAGGAACTGCCGAGACGAAACTCAATCGTGCCATTCGCCACCGCCGAGGCGACGCGGGCGGACACATTGGTAACTCCGCTTCCAAAATCAATGTTATTGAAAGCCACATAGCTATCGCCATTGGTGTTGGCGACGTATCCCACATCCAAACCACCGCCGGTGTCGCTCGTCACTTCCGTCGCGATGCCGGCCATTGAATCGTAATTCCCGGCCTGAATTTGTGCCAGGGCGCTGTTCGTGCCGTTGAGTTCCAGCCAAATCATATCCCAATACTGAAGTTGCGGCACGGTGAAATTAACGTAATTTCCCCCGGCATCACTGCCGGTGGTGAAATTGAGTTGGGTGGCTGAGCAGGAATTGGTGTCCGGCGTCGCATACCACAACCTACCCCCGTTGATTGAACCCGAATAATACATCTTCACCGCCAGATTGGTGAGCGTTGGCGGAGCCGGATACGTGCCATTGTAATCATTCCAGGCGCTGGTGGTGTTACTCACCAGATTTACAAGATGGATCACACTGGCCCCCAATGTTTTCTTGGAGATGATCCACACTGAACCGGCATTTCCGTTTGTGCTGGTCGTCACTCCGGTGATGCTCGCGGCGTTGTTCGCGCTGACTGCATCCCCGCGCAGGAGATTTTCATAGCCAACCAGAAAATCGTAATAGCAATGCAGAGCCGCCGTCAAAGAACTGCTCATCAGCACGCTGCCATCGTTGGGAAAATATGCAGTGTATAACATTTTGTTGCCGTCGCCCAACTCAAGATGCGCGCCGCCACAGGCGAACATCGCCGCATCCGTCAACAGCACGCCCGGGGTGTTAAAAGAGCCAGAACTCAAACCGGAATCCATGTAAGCTGGCATGACCAAAGCTTTGCTGCCAAAACTGCGCACATTGTTCACGCGTTGGTTGAATGAAAGATAGTTGGGATTGCCTGACCACAGTTCTGAATAAATAAATTCAACATCTGCATTTTGTGCTACTTGGTTTTCGCCGATGGCATCAGGTGTGTTAAAGGTGAGCCGTTTGCCCATGGCCGCTTTCGCGTTGTTGATAAATTGCGCATTGTAATCTGCCAAACTGAAGTAATTGCTGTTGTAATCATAGACACTTTGGTTCACCACCAGATTGTCAATGTGCCAGCCATCAAATCCGAAGTTGGTGATCGCCTGCTGCTCCCGCCCGTAAATATAATTTTGCCAGTTCGTGTCCCGATTGTTCATTAAATACAACAACGGTGTGGCCCAACCGCTAGGCAGCGGCCAGTTTGATTGATCGGCTTGCGTCGTCGGCGTGCTGTCAAAACGACCCATTGAAAGTGTCACTCCGCTGCCGTCAGTCAGACAATTTGAGTAAGCTGCACCCCAATCATCATAACTTATCGCCAGCATACCGTAATAATGCGCCGCGTTTATGAGATTCGTGAGCGTGCTTTGATAAATTGTCCGGTTTGCAATATCCTGCCAGGTGGAGCCTGGATTATATGGAATGTGATGCTTCCACTGCCAGTCATAGAATTGAACGCCGGTGATGTGGTAATTCTTTAATTGCCACATGATGTTGTAAGTATCAATTCCTGAACCATATTGGGCAACATACCCGTAGCGGGGAAACTTGCTCCAGTCGCCTGAAACGTCAATGGCCGACGAACCGGTGTCCACCACATTGCTATTCACATCCATGACCCTAACCGAAACCATGTAACCCTGATAATTTGTTGCCGGAGTCGCCCATGAAAACACTTGCGTGCCGGTCGAGTGAGACCCCAGGTTTATGACTGACTGGTTTGGCAGGTTTGTGCTCACATAGCCCAGATGCGAAATAACGACTTGGACGGCTCCGTTAAAAACAGAGCCGGCACTGTTGGTGAGATCTACATAAATCGTCGCGACATTGCCTGGGGAATATACTGACTGGTCGGTATTCACATCCACGATGAACTGCCCGGCGTGCGCGGGCAACATGACGCAGATTAACAGCGTAATGCTCGCAAAGGCTGCGAACCTGTTTTGAAGGCGGCTTTCCATTAAAAGAATCATAGCAAACAGTTCCTGCAATATTTAAAGGACGTTTCTTAGTTTGGTTTGGGCCGGCTCCGGTGGCTTTGAAATATTTTCCTCCCGCGCCTTGTAAATCCGGGACCGGATGTTGCATCTATCCAAATAAGGCCCAGGAAAAATAATCGCAAAATCAATTCTGAGGCGTGTGCTGGGCAAGGAAAATAATATCTGGATCGCTGACGCTGCAGGGAACCCCGCCCACATGGGTATAAGTAACTTGCTGGTGTGCGGCCATGACCGGACCGATCCATTTGTGAATTTCCGAATGGCCGTCGGCATAGGCCATGCCGCAGGCTCCGCCATGCTGACAGCCGGGTAATTCTGTGAATGATGTGACCGCATAGCTGGCGGAATACAAAAGTGCGTCATCTATGCTATCGGGATGCTCATCGGAGAAAACCCAGACGTCGCTGGGGCCAGGTGTGTTAAAACTCGTTGACTTCTTGGCTACATACCATTGGGTCCACCCATACGGAGTTGGTGATTGAAATTTGTCCCCGTCGCCCACGGCACCATTCATGGCTACGCTCCGGCTCCGTTGGCTCCAACCCACGGCCGACTCGGCGGGACTGACATAATTGGCTGCTGGGCAGGCGAATATCTTGGCTGACTGACCCAAATAGTTTCCTAAAAGTGAATGGGCGTCATTAATAAGATAACTCGTGTTGGTATTTTGCTGGCCGGCAGTCCAGTCCATGCTGCCGGTAATCCAAGACTGTCCGCCTTGATAAACAGTTGTATTGTTGACGTGCGGATCGGAATTGATCGCTAATCGCTCATTATTGTCGCCCGAATACATGACCCAAGCAAGCGCAAGCTGTTTTTGGTTGCTCATGCATGAAGCTGCCGTAGCTCTCATTTTTGCCCGGCTCAAAGCGGGTAGGAGCATGGCGGCCAGAATGGCAATGATGGCAATGACCACCAGCAATTCGATCAGGGTGAAGCCCGCGCGCCTCATGGTCATTAGTTTCACAATCTTTCAATAATACTTTTGGCGTCCCGCCCCAACATGCCCATGCACGATGAGGCGAGAACGTCGTTACCCAACTCAAATCACGGCCTGACCAAACGGAAATACCTGTTTCCGGCAGATGGCCAGTTGGTGACACTCAACAAACCGTTCGTTGTGTTTACCCCGCTGCTCCAATTCGCACCGTCGGTGTTCGAATAATCAGTCCATGGGCCGGCCAAATTGGTTGCACTTTGCAAATACGCTCCCGGACGACCAAGCCATTTCACCGGAACAATTCCACCCGACGAGACACCGACCGTCAATTGAGCGCCGGCTTTTGCCGAGACGCTGAAGAATGGTTCCTGATATTGATACCCGAAAGTGTCAACCGGCATCGCATACGAACCGGTGGCCGTGGATCGAACCACCCGATTGTGATTGCTGCCACTCGCCGCCTCGTCGTCAACCGGACCGCCATTTATACTGCCAGGATCCATGCCATATTTGTAGTCAAAGTCCACAGGAGTCCCCTTGGGTATAATAATCGTGTTTGTATAGATGCCGCTGGCAGCCGATTCAACCATTAGGAATCCCGCCGGGGCTGATACCGGATTTATACCTCCGGCAAAAGGATACCAGCTTCCAACAGCGTTGTTATAGTTTGCAAATGGGCCATTGATATAGACTGCATCACCGGATGTAAATGCATGGGCGTCCGTGCCCATGGCGCCATTCATGTTCACGGAGAAGGTCACCGCCGTATCGGCCAGAAGGTAGTCGTTGGTATTCACGTCACTAAACAGAACGGTGGGCAGATTCGTCGAGGCCACATTCGGCAGCAGGAAGAACCGGTCGTAGTGGGGGGGGCCGCTGTCCAGCGTGCTCACTTTTGGCGTTTGACTTTCCTGGGTAAAACCGGAGTTGTCATAATAATCGAACCAATAGGATTCTCCGCTGTTTGTGGCTCCAGCAATGCTGACCACACCGCTGTAAATGTTGGAAGCATTTCCTGGGAGGGACGGGTTGTTGGTGAGGGTTATGCCAAGCCAGTCGCTGAAAGTGCCATGCACCTCCACGGTCTGCGCTGCCGGATCAAAGTTTCCAGCAAAGATCTGTGCCGTCATATCCACATTAAAGGTTACGTTGTTGGTAATAACCGTGGTCGTGGAGGTATAGCCGAGATTGTTAAAATAAGCGTCACTGTTCAGACCGGTCGTGGTGTTATAATACCAGTTGAACATCGCCAGCGAATCAATCGGTCCGCTGCCCGCCAGGGTTCCGGTTACGGTCACCGGTGAATCGGTCGTGCCCACGCCGTTGTAGCGCGTGATTGTCGCGCTGTAGGTGTTGGGCCCGGTCAAAGTGACCACCACATTCCAACCATAACTGGTAAAACCAAGCCCGGCGATTTGATTGGCACCGGAAGCGTCCTGAACGGTCAGGTTGGCGTCGCCACCATGAAAATAGACCTGCAACCGGGCACGGCCATTGAACCCGCCGGTTCCTGAATAATCACCATTTCGAAGCGCAAATCCCACCTGACCGGGACTGCCCACATAGCCATTCTGGAAAGACAGGGCAAAGGTATCTCCCGTCACACTCAACGGCACATTGAACTTGCGGTAACCCTCCGCCTCTTCCCAAGGTGTGCCGCCATAATAACTGGCATATAGTTTCCATACGGATCCATCTGGGGACTGTATGTTTGAACTGGCGCTCTGTTTGCCAAATCCCGCGAAGGCGCTGCCGGCGTTGCCGCCGTGGATATCGGAATACAATTCCCAGTTTGCAAAGCTGCTACCTGCGTTTGCCTGGTTGGTCCAAGAACCATAATTGCCGGCATTATCCGCGCCGGATCCGTAAACCTGAAGCGTGTATGTTTGGCCGCCAGTGCAGCCATTGGCATCCGTGGCAGTAGCGGTGAAAGAATACTGGCCGGTAGTGGTGGGGGTGCCCGACAAAAGGCCGCTCGATGAAAGGCTTAAACCCGGTGGCAACGAACCGCTATTCGTTGCGTAGGTGTAGGGGGCAGTTCCGCCATAGGCGTTCAGGTTCTGACTTGTGGCCACATTTTTGACCGCCGCGGCCAACTTAGCCATTAGAATCGTCGGGCATCCTCCGGCAATGGTAAAGTAAGCCCCGTAATTTGCCCCGCTGTTATTGATATAACCCGAAGCACCAGTGGTGGCATCAGAATTGCCGTAAATGTAAGCATTAGCTTCCAACGTATAGATTCCGGGCGCAAGGCCGGCGATAATATTGGCATTCAGATTCGTCACGGCAACACGCCAGTTATTGCCTGTCAGTTCAGCATTTACCGGCATCGCGGTGCCGCCTGGAAAGGCAGGTGCGGCGGCTTGAGCCACGGTCCCGGTGCCGGCAAACACCCGGTAATTAAGATAGCCTCCCGAAGCATAACCACCGCTTCCCACATCGGCATAAACCAACGCCGAACCACCTTGTAACACTATTTTGTCTCCCGTAAGGGGATTGAATGTGCCGAGATTCAAGACCGGGGCAGAACCACTGCCATTGGCCCAACTTGAGCCGTCGTAGGTCGCCGTTGAACCCGTTGGCAGCAAATCCGTGCCGGCACCACTTACGTCGTAAAGATTGGTCGTTGTCCCGTTTACATCGAGGATGAGGCCAAAACCATATCCGCCAAAGTATCCAGCGTTGGCGACGTTTGCGAACCAAGCAAGGCTGAGGCTGATAGCAAGCAGCATTTTCATTGATTTCAGTATTTTCATAATTTTGAGTTTTATACGACAAACACCCAAAACGCTTGGGCAATGGCTGTATAAAGGTAATTTAACAGGGATTTCAATCTCGCCTAGCTAGCAGAATTACTAGATTTCGACCTTCAAATTATTTGCCGGCCAGTGCATGATAAACGACCGAAGCCATGATTTGGCTGCCTTCGGTATTCGGATGGACGGTGTCGGGAAACAGTTCAGTCTTGCCAGTCAAGGGCGTGTTCAAGTCAATTACGGTGGCATTGACATCGCCAGCGACTTGACGGATGAACGGGATGACCTCGTCGTGGATTGTCTTGTCGTTGATGCCCCCGCCTCCGGGAAAACACGGCGGTGGCAGACATACAAAGACTTTGACCTTGGGATTGACCTGGCGAAAGGCGGCGATCATCGCTTCGTAGTCGGGCAAAAACTCGGCCTTGTTCCGCCAGTTTTCCGGGGCGTTGTCGGAGTTCAAGCTGCCATCGCCGCGATGTTTGCTGTCGTTGGTGCCGAGCATGATGATGATAATGTCCGGCGCAAAATCCATGGCATTGGTGTATTGGCTGCAGAACATATAAGGCAGATCGCTGTGCTTCAGCATGGTTGCACCGCAACGGCCGAAGTTACGGATGTCGTAATTCGCACCTAAAAGACCACCAAGTTGTGCCGGATAGGATTTCGTTCTGCGAGTGGTCACGCCAGCACCGTAGGTGATGCTGTCGCCTACACAAGCGACACGCACGGGTGATTGCGCCGTGTTGCCTGAACTACTTTTTGAAGCCTCGCCAGCCTGTAACTTTTTATTGTTGGTGACGGTGGAGTCGGTCACGGCAATGTTGTTGATGTAGAAATCATTGGCGTTACCAGAAACCGTCTGGCCGATGTAGAGTTTGAAATTGGCAACGGCACCGGTGTAGGTGCCGGTGGATTTTGCGGAAATTCCACCACTGCGGGTGATGGACCAGGTGCCACCGTTGGCAGTGGTCTGGATGACGGCGATGTGGAAAACCGTGTTGTCGCTGTAAGTTTTCCCGATTGAGCCGTTGCCGGTAGCGGCATGGGAAACGGCGTAATCGTCCCCGCCGATATTGAACGTGAAGATCTCGGTGCCACTGGCATCTTTCGCTGCAAACCCCTTGTATCCATTTCGGAAATTGACCGCGATATCCAGCGACAGAATCTGACCGGGCGAAAGCGTGGCGTTTTTGCCAGAGCCGTCTTTCAGGAAGCCGTAGGCGGCCGATTCCCCATGGCCGCTCGCGCCTCCGCTGACGCCATATATGCGCCACGCTTTTCCGGCCGTATTGATGTCCGGGTAACTGCTGGGGCTTGCCAGTTCGCTGGAGTCGTCAAGGTCAACCCCTGCAAATCCCGGCGCAGTAATAACATTGGTTGCAGTGAACCAGCCAAAGTTATTTGGCTGCGAACTGCCGAAAGCCCAGCCAGCGTTGTAATAGGCATTGCCGGCGTTTTCTGTAAAGAGTGCCGCAGCGTTTACATGGTTGGACAGGAGCATGGCAACAGACAGGCAAAGCCAGGTTTTTAAGGTTTGATGGAGCATAATTGTTTATTTGTTAATTGTTTTGGACTGCGCGTTTGCTTTGAGAATCATCTTTCTTCTATTATCGGTCCAAAGTATCAGCCTCTTGCCAAGTTTGCCCAGCTAGCAAACTTGCTAGATTTTGAATTTCAAGATCATCTCACTGCGGGAATGGACGTGGAGCTTTTCGTAAATATGCTGGAGATGAAATCTGACGGCGGCAATGCTCACGCCCATGCGGTCGGCAATTTCCTGATTCTCCAGACCCTGCATCACCAGTTCCAGAACTTCTTTCTCGCGCGCGGTCAAGCCCTCAACTTGTGCCGAAGCTTTCGGCGCTGCGCGAAATTGTCCGATTACTTTTCGTGCGATTTCCGGGGTCATCGGCACACCGCCCTGCTTGGCCTCGCGAATCGCAGCGATGATGCGCTCCGGCGCGGAGCGTTTCAGCAAATAGCCACAGGCACCGGCCTGGAGCGCCTGAAAAATCCGGTCGGAA
>CAIPKV010000045.1 GCA_903865745.1 uncultured Verrucomicrobia subdivision 3 bacterium
GGTGACGGCCAGCCCGTTGCCCAGCGTGCCGCTGGCATTTTCAAAACCACCCACGTCGTCCCCCTGCCAGCAGTGCAGCGAGATGGGAATCGTCGCCAAGGTCTTTAGCGCGTGGTCGACATCCACACCCAAGGCAGCATAGCGTTCAGTGGCGAATTGGTAAGCTCTCGGAGTATTATTCTTCTTTAGTGACATATAAGTTTAATGGAGGGTAACGGTAACTATTGCGTGCTCTGACTATTGTTGGCTGATTAATGAAGCATCTTTGAATTAAACTGGTATTTGCCTGACTCGACCGCGAGTACAGCACACCCTCCTTCCAGGCTAAGGAATTTGACGCCAGAAACTTTTGCCAGTGGCTCATTGCCTTCCGTGATATTTTCCACGCTGCTCGCGGGCAAATAGACCGTGGCCGTTGTGTTGACTGGAATTTCAATTTCGAGTTCAAATCTATCTTGGGTGCGTTTCCAGTTGCTAACAATGCGACCGTGGATGGAATCGTAATGGGCCTTTACCCAGTTGATTGGAGTGTGGTCGGGATTACTACCGGGTGTTGGAGGATGCGGATGGATGATGATTTTGTCGTAGCCCGGCCCGTCCGACTGGATGCCAGCGAGGTCATTGATCATCCATTCGCACACTGCGCCGAAGGAATAGTGCGCGAAAGAATTCATCGAGGCATTCTGCGTGCCATCCATGCCGCCAAAGCCGTGCGCTTTGGTGAAGCTATCCCAATGCTCCCATATCGTCGTCGCACCCTGCGCGACTTCGTACCCCCACGACGGAAATTTGCGACTCTGAAAATGTTTCACCGCTAAATCGTTTTCGCCCACGCTCGTCAGCACGGGCAGCAATGGCCGGGTTCCGAGGAAACCCGTGGTCATGCCGGAATTGTCGGCCGTTTCGCCAGTGCGCAACTTGTCTGCCAGAATTTTCCCCGCCTTCACCCGTAAATCCACTGGGATTAAATCCATGTAAAGCGCAAGCGCGTAGGCAGTCTCATTGTCCACCGTCAGCGAGCCATCGGCATGGACATATTTTTCATTGAAAGCAGATTCAATGTGGTTGAACAAATCACCATATTCCGCAGCTTCAGTTTGCTTGCCGATCGCCGCCGCCATTTGCGACATGAGTTTTGCGGAATACGCGAAATAAACCGTATCCACATAATCCAGCGGCGTTTTGCCGCCGAACGAAAGCCAGTCGCCCCAATCGTTGCCGTGGACGATGCCGAGATAATTTGTGCTGGTGCTTTTGCGCCAGTCCATGAACTTCACCATGAACGGCCAGCAGCGTTCGATGATCCGCGTGTCGCCGTAAGCCTGCCAAATGGTCCACGGACAAATCACGCCGGCGTCGCACCACGCCGTGCCAAAATCCCAGCCGTGTTGGAACGGATACGGCGCGTAACCCGGAAAAGTTCCGCTGGGCCGTTGCGATTCCATCACCTCCCGCAACCATTTCGTATAAAACGCAGCCACATCCGCATTTAACGTCGCGCAATGGACGTAAATCTGTGCGTCACCCATCCAACCGAAACGCTCGTCACGCTGCGGACAGTCTGTTGGCAAATCGAGGAAGTTTGCGCGCTGCGTCCAGACCACGTTTTTGAACAACCGATTCGCCATCGGGTCACTACATTCGAAACCACTCGTCAGCGGTGTGTCGCTGTGCAGTACGATACCAGTAATAGCGTTCTTATCCGGCTTGCCGGGGTAGCCTGATACTTCGACATATTGAAATCCGTGGAAAGTGAAGCGCGGCACCCAATCCTCACCGTTTTTGTCGCCGCGCAGCGTGTAATGGTCAATGGCGCGCGCCCTACGATAGTTTTCATTCATCAATCGACCGTCGGGATACAACATCTCACCGTAGCGCAATTGGATGGTGGTACCCGCCGGACCTTTGACTTTCAACCGCACCTCACCAGCAAAGTTCTGACCAAGATTGTAAATGTAAACGCCATTTGTTGGCGAAGTAATGGCCACTGGTTTAATCTCCTCAATCGGGCGCACTGGCAATCCAGGAAATGCCTCCAACTTGTCCGGACGCTTAAAACCCAAATCAACGGGACGTCCCTTGATTACAACTGGGTCCCCGGGCTTTCCGGCGTTTTGATATTCATAAAACGTCGCAGGCACACTGTCGTTTTCGGACGCCAGAATAGCCGGTTCCCATTTAGCGGCATCGAAGCCAGGCTCTGCCCAACCGGACTTTTCCTTGCGCGCATCGTAACTTTCGCCCATCAAAAAATCACCTTCAAGCACCGGGCCGTCACCGGTGACTTTCCATGACTTGTCGGTCGGGACTATTTCACGCGTGCCGTCAGTATAATCAATTTCGAGCTGCGCCATCAGTGCAGGCGTTTTACCATAGGTGTAGCGTCCGATTTTTTCCGTGCCGATGCCGGCGAGCAAACCGAAGCCAATGTAGCCGGAATACCAACCGTCGCCCACCCACGCACCGAGCGCGTTGTTGCCGCGTTTGACCAGCGGCGTCACGTCGTAAGTGTTGTAGTAAGCACGCTGATGATAATCGGTCCAACCCGGCGCAAACCGCGCATCGCTGACGCGCTGGCCATTCAGATAAAGCTCGTAGATGCCGAGTGCGGTGGAATAAATTGTCGCACGTCTGATGTTTTTTTTGGCAGCGAACTCCCTGCGATACTGGTGGGCCGGTGGCAGAAAAAGTTTGGTGGTGTCTTTCCAAACTGGCGTGGTGTCGCGGAACGAAATGTAATCTGCCTGCCAATCTTCCGGCTTGAGCAGTCCCATCGTCCAGGTCGCCAGCTCACTCCACTGCGCTTTGCCATCCTTATCCCATGCACACACTTTCCAGAAACACTGCTGCCGTGACGCCAGCGATTTGCCGGCGTAGGCGATATTTATCGTTTCGCCACTGGAAATTATCCCACTATCCCAAAGGTCACCTGTGTTCGCGTGAATCAAATCCGCACTCGAAGCTACGAGTATTTGATAAGCGGTCTGCTTTTGACCGGGCTCAGAGGATTCTAAGCGCCAAGTCAGGCGCGGTTGTGCCTCGTCGATGCCTTGGGGATTGATACGGTATTCGCAGCGCAGCGAATCCAGAATTAGATTTGCACGACACATCAGAGGTGCGGACAGGAACGCTACCTGCATCACAATGGCAATCATTATTTTATTCATAAATATTCTGGGTCGGGACAGGCATAATAAGCCGCAAAACCAACCCACCGGAAGTCACAACTCATGTGAGCATTGACTCCGGGCGGGAGCGGTTCGGCGCCCCGTCTAATGTTCACGGGTGGCCTCCATCAGCGGGCGCGGTAAGATAGTCAATATTAACTGGCACACCGGTTTCCGCTTTCAGTTCAATTGTGTTGGTGCCAACTATCAGCGGCAGATGCTCGGTTTTATCCGCCCAAGAATTCCAGTCAGCAGTGGCCAACAAGGAAGTGTCGCAGACTTTCGCCCCATTGACATAGACGCCGAGGGTCTGTCCTCCCGCTCCTGCCGAATAGCGTAAGGTGACCTGCGAACTTCCCGCCGGCACGTTGGTGACTGTGAAACGAATCGCGGCGCCAGCATTCACGAAACCGTCCACAAAGCCGGTGCCCGAATAGCCACTGTGGTCGGCGTTTATGCCGCACCCGCCGGAAAGTAGGGCGCCTTCCGCCTCATATTTTGCCATCATCGCTGAACTGTCTGTTTTGAACCAGTCGAGCCGTATGAGTTCGCCCCCGGAACCTTTAAAAAAAAGATACAAGTCTTTTGTGCCAGCGTCATTCGTAAGCTTGCAAGCCACCGATGCGTAGTTTGTCCAGCTCCCCGTATTGGGAACTATACATTGGCCCAGCAAAGGCCCATCAACCTTTTCCTGATGGACTTCAATAGTGCCTCCAGCCGGATTGGCCGAACTTGCGCAAAAGCTCAAAACCGCATTTTTCTTGAGGTTGCGGAAATTAGGATAGGCCAGCCAAGAACCGTCGGTGAGTTTACGCATTTCAAAACCAGTGGCGTTTTCTCGCTTTTGGACGCCATCCGAAGCGGCAAAATACCACTCTGCCTGAATTTTTTCCCAATAGGCATCATATTGCCCCACGCCCAACGGCGATTGTTCAATAAACGGATCGTCGACTATGTCGCCGTTGTCCTTGAAGTGTGCATAGACAATTTTTGTTTTCCGATAATAGGTGTCACCATCCGGCACGGCGTAAGTCAGAAACGTCTGGTTGTGCCAGTTGAAAAATCCGGCGTGATCCAGCGTCTGGTCATGGGAAAACACACCGCGAAACGTGTAGGGTCCATAAACGTTGGTAGCGGTCGCATAAACGCCGCCGTGGGAATTGAGATAATAAATTGCGTTGTGTTTCATGATGAACGGTGCGTCGTTTTGCCAGCCATTGATCAAAGTGACGGGCCGTGGTTTCTCCGCCAGTGAAATCATGTCTTCGTTCAGCCGGGCTATGTGGTATTGCTGGCCCATCACGGTGTAGCCCCAAATGATATACGGGGTATGCGCGGCATCATCATCCACAAACGCCGTGGGATCATATTGGGCAGTTGGCGTGAGGCCTTTGGGCAAAAGCGGTTTACCCAGAGCATCCATATAGGGGCCGCCGGGGCCGTTGGTGCTCACGGCCACGCCCAGACATTCCTGCCCCTTGGAAAAATAGAAATAATATTTACCATTGCGCTCCGCACCATCGGTCGCCCAGCAGTCGGTGGTGGGTCCCATGAAAGTATCTCCCGGTTTCAATATGAACTCTTTTCGCCATTGAATCAGATCCGGCGACGAAAAAACCTGCCAATCTTGCATCAAAAAACCGGGATGACCAGGCGCGTCGTCGTGGGTCGAAAACAAGTAGGCTCGATCATTGAAGATGTGAATGCGCGGATCGCAAACCCCTTGATGCTGAATGATGGGATTGTCGGCCTTGGCAATCCCTGCGAGTAATACGCCACTAATCGCCAGCGACGCCAGCGCGGCGACTCCGGTTTGGAACGACGCCAACCGGCGACCTCTCCCTTGCATTTGTTTTCCAACACACATATTTTTGATTGATGAGATTTTGGGCATGTCTGGAGTTCACGGGCTTGGTTTCATTTTGACGCCGCTACCCTGGCGCTGGCGTCGGCAATTTCCACGCAGATAACAGAGGCAATTTTATCGGGCGCTTCGGCTGGCAAATCGAGGGTCACGCCGGATAGTGTCTGATGGAAGGTCACATCTGTATGGTCGGCGAGGAAACGGGCCCTGGTGACTTTGCTCTGCAATCCGGGCAGGCTAAATTTTCCGGTCTCTGGCCAGTTGAAAATCATCAGATAGATCTTTCCCGGCTTGGTCGTCGCGCGCCAGTCCCAGGTTGTGATGAATTTCGGTTTGCCGTCTTGATCCTTTTCGGTATCGCTGAATTCTCCGGCCTCGGCCCCGAAGGGAGTCGGGCCAGTGCCATAAATGGCCCCACCGTTGACTTTCATCCACGCGCCGACGGCCTTAAGGCATTCAATGCTCGGCGGCGGAATCACGCCCTCGCTCGTCGGGCCGACGTTGAGCAGATAATTGCCGCCTTTGCTGGCAATATCACAAAGGTTTTGAATGATCGTTGCCGGCGTTTTCCAGTTGTCATCGTGCCGATTGTAACCCCAATGATCGTTCAGCGTCATACAGCTTTCCCAGTCAACGCCGGAGCCGAAACCTGCGGGCGGTATTTGCCGTTCGGGAGTGCCGAAGTCGCCGACAGCGGCGGCAGCGGTTGACATGCCGGCCATCCCGGCACGGAACTTGTCAATGCGATTGTTGATGATCAGTTTCGGATCCAGCGTGTGCAGATAATGGTAAAGATCCACGCCGCGCTCGTGCGTCCATGGTGCTTCCCACTCGCCATCGAACCAGATCACTCCGGGATGATAGCTGGTGATCAGTTCCTTGAGCTGTCCCTTCATGTAGTCGACATAGCGGTCCATATCCGGCTTGCCGGTGGACACATCATTCCAAGCCCGGCGCTGCTCCCAGTCAGAACTGTGCCAATCCATGATGGAATAATAGACACAAAAGCGGATGCCGGCGGCGCGGCAGGCATCGGAAAGCTCCTTCAGCGGGTCGCGATGGGCGCGCTGCCACCAGGGGGTGCGGCAGATGCTCCAATCCGTAAGTTTTGTGGGCCACAGGCAAAAGCCGTCATGATGTTTGGATGTGATGACCAGGTATTTCATACCCGCATCCTTGGCGGCCTTTACCCATTTTTTGGCGTCGAACTTCACCGGGTCAAACTCCTCCGCAAATTGCTCGTAGCGGCTCACAGGAATCCTCCCGTCCTCCATGATCCACACGCAATAATTTGTTTTGCCGTTCCAAGCGCCGGCGGGCACGGAATAGACACCCCAATGGATAAACATTCCAAACTTGGCTTCGCGCCACCAAGCCATGCGGACGTCCCGCTGGACGGGAATTTCGACTTTTTCGGTCTGGTTGGTTTGCGCCCTGGCAGACAGCACGCTTGCCGATACGATCAACGCAGCAGTAAGAAGAAGGTTTTTAGTTCTTCTGGCGGCGATTAAACTCGCCAATTCTTTTTGGAAAAAGGCGTTCATTTTAGAAATGTTTCAATTATTCAGTAGTTTTATTGGTTTGCCTCGGTTCTTACAGGTGTCTTGTTACCGCTGGGAATGGTTTTAATCAGCGTGAATTCGCCAGTGCCAATGTTAATTTTCCAGTCGCACGGCTTGGGCAGCCAAAGCTTGCCATCGCCGATTCGCAGCGGCATCCATAAGTACCGCGAATCCCATAACGTGTCCGGTTCCCAAAGATCTGCCATAAAAACCACATTGGTCGTCTTCGTACCCACGACTTTTAGCAAAAAGGTTGATTGGGAGCCGTAGGTTTTCATTTCCGGTGGCGCGATGTCCGCGAACGCCGACCACGGCCCGGTCAGCGAACTGGCTGTGGCATAGACATTGGGATTGGCATCCCAGCCGGTGAGATGCGAACCGACCACATAATACAATCCCCCGTAATGCACCAACGCCAAGCCTTCCAAATGTTCCGGCACCAGACAGACGTCCTTGGCGATGGAAAGATAATCCTCCGACAGTTGGTAAATTCGAAACCCGTTGGGCCGATCTTCGGAGAGTAAATAAGGCGTCCCGTCATCATCCACAAACTGGCCGAGGTCGCGACTCTCGTGTCCCAGCGGACGTAAACTTTTGAGGTAATGGTAATCGCCATCCACCTGGTCGCACTCTAAAACCGCCACCCGGGCCATTGAATAGATATTGTCGTCAAGGTGCGCATACATCACGAATTTCCTTTTCGAGGCGTTGTAATATACTTTGGGCCGCTCCAGCACCCAGCCGGTGCCAATGTGTTCAGGATCGGCAAGTTGCACAACTTGTCGGCAAAAGTGCCAGTGGCTTAGATCGTGCGAAGAATAACAAGCCACATAACGCTTCTCGGGGTCGTTGGTCTGTGTGCGATCCTCGCCAAATAAATAAAAGGTGTCACCCAACTTCAGGATTCCGGCCCCATGTGCTTGTATGTGCCGGCCTCGGTCATCTGGCCAAACGGTGCCAGGGCGGATGGTTTGTGTTGATAAGTTTGCATTAGTTTGCCGTGAGAAGTTCAAGGTTTTACAACCGCAACCAACCAAAAAAACGGCGGTAAGGAAAAATACGAAATTGGTCAGGGATTTAATTCTAACAAAAACTAGGTACTGTGCAGCCTTTTGCAAGTCTATGGGACAATTAGCGGCGGTGGACGGTTTCTGGGCACCCAACAACAAGCAAGCTTCGGCTGATTGGGTCGGACAGCTGCTGCGCCGAAACCATGAATTCTTAAATTGCATTTTCATCTAGCTAATATGTTTAGATAAAAATCCGCTCTGTATAGTCAATGCATCAGTCGTTATTGGCCGAATCTGAAAATTTGGCATCGGATTAAAGTGGGTCTTCACGGCCAATTCATTTTCCAGATGCAACGGTAGTTAAATCGCCGGTTCGGCGCGGTGTCACCGGCGAGGCACAAGGAAATCGGGTCTTTCAGGTCCGGAGGGTTGTCGCACCATTTGAAATCAAAGCTGAACGCATCGCCTTTTAAGCCAAGCAATTTGCGTGGCACTGCCAGTTCCATTTTATTATTGGAATAATGATAATTTAATCGGGCGACTTCAATCCACGGGCCGCCGGGCGCACCCGGGGCGTAACGCTGAAGCGTAGTGATCTTGTCATCCACCACTCGTAGATTAATGACGTAGTCGTAACCGAACCAGCCGGTGGCGGGGTTCTGGTCGGCGTCAATCAACAGCAACATCCAATTTGTCCCCGTGTGAGGCGTGAGCGCAGCATGCGTCTCCACGTAAAAATAGACATTTTCAATGTCGACCGCGACTTTGCTGGTAACGATGTCGTTGCGACCAAGATTATTCGTGTAATGTAAACCGCCGTAGCCATCGTAATCGCGGTGCACGGTGTCGCCGACAGTGTCATAGTATTCAAGCTCGATGGAAGCCCAGTCGGCAAAATTTCCATCCAGCTTAATCGAGTGCAAGCCGTGAAGTTCCGGAATCGGACGAACGCCTTTGTAGCGGCGAATGTTTTGTACCATTTGCATATAGTAATTGTCCGTGTAGCCACCTTTCATCGGTGAAATGGTTCGGTTAAATTCGGCGTTGTATTGGTCCACGAAAAAGTACGAACTATCACGGCGCATGAACGGCGTGGTAGCGCTGCCGTTTGGCGGGTATTTGCCGGCCGTCCATTCGTTCCAGTCATTGAGATAAATGAATTGCGGGTCCCCTTGAATCGCTTCATTCCAGCGTTGTTGGAAATAAATTCCATAAGCCTCCGGGTGCTCGACCTTCTGGCCCGGCCATGGTGCGAACGTGGGTTCTGGTAAATCGAACTCGTTCAAGGCCGGCTCTCCGTGTTCGCGGGTCCAAGACTTGCCAACCAAACTCGATGGATGCTGCGCGGGTGTTACGGCAGCCTCTTCTTTTTGACCGTGGTGCCTTGAAACCAGTTCATCCGGCGTCATTGCTGCCACGAGAGGGTTGCTCAGGTCGAGTCCAAAACTCCAGTTGTCTTCCGTACCGACAAATCGTTTCCCGGCCCAGTCATGATAGCCCCACCACATCGTGCGAAGCGTGAAGAAGTTTTTTACGGCTTTGGTATAATCTTTGTAAAACTCCTCGGTATAGTCCGGGTCACCATAGTGTGGATTCTTGGTATCGACCTTGGCCGAGGCATCATAGTGTGGATTAGGATGCTTGGTGCCCTGTCCGTTTGCGTCCACTTCCGGCGTAGCATTATAAAGAAGCAGAGGTTTGCCATCCCAATTAAACCAAAGATCCTGGTATTTGCCTGGCAAATATATTTTGTCATACAAGTCTTGCACCACCGTTATTACCGGCCCGTTAAAAGCCCAGAAACAGAATTGCGGCACGCGGTTGCCTTCAGCCTTCATCTTCTCCATCACTGAGAAGATTACTTCCCATTCATCCCAGTAGCGAACGCCGTTGGTGACATCCACGATGATGACATCCACACCTGCGTCGGCGAGCATGGACATGTCGTGGCGGATGACATATTCATCCTTGCTTAGGAAATAGCCCAATTCCGGTTCACCCCAATGATACGAGCCTTCTGTCCAGAGGGGATGGTTGGCGTCGAGCCGGGCCTTTGGATCAGTAGCCAGCACGTGTGAAACGTCGGCAGTGTAAGGACTTTTGAGTTTGTGATTAACATCACTGTGCCAAGTAACATAGAAAATACCAACAACGCGACGATGGTCGGTTTTGACCGGCCCAACCACCGACGCGGTCGGCAGATTGCGCCCTAAAGAATCATGACCAACCCAAGTGTCGGGATATAGGTCGCGATAAAATGGCGCGTCTCCTGCCCAAGCACCGACCGCCGCGCCCAGCAAAACGATGACGATTATGAATAAGTCGGGGCGGTTATATTTGCGCTGGCGCATATCCATTTTTTTGATTGGTGTTAAACCTGTTCACTAGGGAACATTTTGAATACGCCAGAAGCTATTCGTGCCTGTTGTTGGATTGGTAAATTGCAGCAAACCATTGGCAGGTGCCAAATTGGTTACCACCGGCAACCAGCCTGCCGGAGCCAGGCTGTATGTTTGCTCCAGGGTGTAGCGGTTCCAAGGAATTCCCAGAAATGACAACACTATATTTCCGCCAGTTAAACTGGCGCTCAGATAATTCAATCCGGCACTGTTCGTTATGACGTTGACCAACACGGCATTCGTCGCTTTCGCGCCATAGTTGTCGCTTACGATATAATTGAAAACATCTGCGCCGGTAAAATTGTTTGTCGCCGTGTATGTAGTGTTGGTGCCGTCCGTGCTGGCTATGCCATTAGTAGGAACCCCCACTGCCGTTATCACCAGTGGATCACCGTCTGCATCCGTCGGGCCATTGACTCCACCGATGATTTTTAGTGTCGTTGGCAATCCGCTCACCGCGCCAAGCACCAGCGGATTTGCCACCGGCGGCGTGTTGACCAATTGGGTCAAGCTGTTCGTGCTAGCGAGGAAATTCCCGTCGGTCACATATTGTGCCACAATGACATTTGATCCATGCGGCAACATACTTGTGGCGTATGCCGCCTGCGCGCTCGCGTTCAAGTAGACCACCGTTGCCGTCGCCCCGTTTGTCAGAAACTGGACTGCATTCGTCGGCGTGCCGGCACCGGGCGGCACGGGTCTTACTGCCGTGGTGAAAATCACATTCTGACTTGGCAGCGATGGATTCTGCGAACTAACCATGGTGGTGGTGGTGGACGAGGGATTTACCGTCAGTACGCGGACATTTGAAAGACTGCCGGCATAATTGGTGTCTCCGCCATAGCTGGCGGTAAGACTATGTGTCGCTGCCGCTAGATTAGTTAGTGTCAATACCGCCGTGGCGGTAATGCCACTACCGCTACCAAGCACAGTCGAGCCTAGGACATTTGCACCGTCCATGAACGTCACCATACCCGTCGGAATGCCGTTGGTGGTGCGCACGGTGGCAGTGAGGGTAATTAAGCCGCCGTAAATCGAGGAGTTCGGACTTAAAGTCAGCCCAGTTTGGGTTGAACCTTTGCTTCCCACCATAATCAGCGATAAATTGGCAAAATCTACTGTATTGTCGCCGGGCGTAAGCTCAAGCAATTGAATTGATGGCGTACCTTTCAAGGTGGAGGGCGTGGTGAAGGTCGCTGTGACATGGACAAACGCCGCGTTGTTGGCGACGTTGGTGACCGTAAAATACACCTGGGAGCCGTCGCCAATCTGAACCTGGTAATTGATCATATTACCCGCCCGCGCTGCAACGTCGAAGTCCAACTGATATGTCGTGTAAGCCGTCAGGGTTAGGTTTTGTGCCAACCCGTTCACGCCGCCTTGAATGAAGGCGTAGGTGTCGCCTCCAGTGCTTGTCGGGCCAAAGGCATCACCGACACTGGTGGCGGTGCCATTCACACCAACCAATAAATTAGACAGATTGCTCCAGCCGGTGATGGAGGAAGGATTGCCGGAATTCCATGGCAATAGATAACCTGGCGAGTTGGTGAATTGAAAAGCGTTTGCCAAAAAATTGCCGTTGTTGATTAGATTCGTCACGGGCGTCAGCGTCTGCGGCACGACAAGGTATTTCAGATCCCCCGCTACCCAATTGGCCCACAAGGACGTGTCATTGGTCGAGTCGACCACGGACGCTGAGAAAACATAGCTTGGCACGCCGTCCTGCAGATAACTCATCGGTTGTTTTTTTGAATTCATCAGCAGGGCTATTCCTTCGCCAAATTGCCACCCAAAATTGTTGGTATAGACAACCGTATGATCGTAGCTCCAATTGGTGTTGAAATACTCCAGTGTATTTACTGGTGATTGATTCACTATAATTATGAACTGCGCTTTGTTTGTGTCGTATCCCAAATCGAGCGAGGCCCCACCAACCGAATTGATTGTAAGGGTTGCCACAGTGGTAAAGTTGCCTGGCGAAAAGGCGGGGTCCAGGGATCGGATAACGCGAATGTCTCCGCCCACATTTGAATTGGTGGCATTGACGTCAGTATAGATCATGTAGTAATACCCGTCCGACCCCTGCGCCACTGCCGGCTGGCCTATGCCATAAAGATTGGCGTCGGGCGAGCTGGGTGAGATGATGGCATTACCGTTGTTTAATCGTTGAAAAGTCCGCCCGCCGTCATAGCTGATGGCCATGCCCAGACGCGTGGTTGCCACCAACTGACTGCCGTCGGTGTTTCCCCCGTAGCCCATATACAGGAGGTTTCCCACCCGATACACATTCGGATCACACGCGTGGATTTGGTCAAACTTGGTCGGGTCCAGACTCGGCTGCAAAGCCACCGAAAGCGGAGCCGTCATCAAACCTTGAAGCGAGGTGGCCTCGCGGTAGAGGATATTGTCGCCTCCCACACACCCGGGAATGCCATTGCCGCACATCCAGATTTTGTAAAGGCCCTCCACCTCGTCATACATGAAGGACGGGGCGTAGTTATAATTAGCCTCAGAGTCCTGAACGATGTTTTGATATATCGGCTGCCGCACCGGCTGGTTGTTTTGTGCCGAAAGAAACAATGCCGTATTTGGTATGGCCTGCTTGCCCAAACCCGGTCCGCTCCAACTGACGGACAAACTCTGGTTGCCGCCTGCCTGGAAGTAGCCGACTACCAGTGAGTGCATTCCGCCGGCAAGGTTGGTAACCCCGGAAACCTCCTGAGCGCCATGAACTCCGTCATTATTGACCAGCAAAGCGCCATCCAGCCACAACTTGGAGCCATCATCGGAATTCAGGTAAAATGTGTATGAACCGTTGGTCGGTACATTGATGTAACCCGAGAATCTCATGAAATAATTGGTGTCCTGCAGGCGTCCGGAAAGGTCAAAGTTCGAAACAACTTGTCCATAAATGGGGTGTTCCGCCACCAGCGTGTTCGTAAAGTCTGGCAGCACAGACAATGGCGCTGGTATGGATCGGTTGTTCAGGCTTGGGTTCACCGTGATGGGAACTTGCCAGTATTCGCACAGCAAACCCTGACCGGACTGCGGCATCGTTCCAGCAGCCTGACTTAAAACCAGCGTCACCGTGTTCGGTGAATACACCAGACTAGGCGTCAAATTGCCGAACCCGACGAAGGTGACGTTGGTTGACGTAAAACCCATCTGGCCGCCGTAACCGCCGTGGTGAATCAGGGTGAAGCTGCCCGGATTTCCATTCCAACGCGCATATTGAGAGCCATCTACGATGAGTTTGCTGCCGGCTGCGATGGCCAACTGTGAACCGTTGAGTAAGATTGGTTCGATGCCCAAAGCGTCGAGTTGCAATTGCAGCGTGCCGGAACCAGTAATTTGCAGGCCCACACCGCCGCTCGCCGAGCCTAGGAGCGAACATTTTGTGCCCTGCACCGTCATCAAGTCCTGAATCAACATCAACCCGCCCCACTGAACTGCGCCGGCGGAAATCGTGTATGAACAATTGCTTTCGCCCGCCGTGGAGCCAATCGTCAAGTTGGTCACATTGATGGTCCCACCCCACTGGAACAATTGTGACCCGGAAGTAGCGGCGGTATTGCCCACCGCAAGCAGTGGGGTGTCAAGTACCGCCGAACCCGCCACCACCATCCGGCCCACGCCCTGATTGCCCACCTGCACATAACTCCCGCCGACCGGTAATTGAAGCAAGCCTCCCGAAAGATCGTATTCGCCGCTGCAACCCGAACCGTCGGCCGCGTCGCCAACACTCACATACCCATTGACGGTCAATATGCCTCCGGATTGACTGAACTGGCCATAATTTGTCGAATCACGCCCTAGCAATAAAGCCGCCGTGGTCAAAACCGCTCCGGGACGGAAAAGCACCGTGCCGGTTAAGGTGGGGTAATTGCCCTGGCCCACATACGTGTTCCCGCAATTCCCAACGTCGTTGGTGACGGTGGCCTTGCCGCCGTTGAGGATATCGGGACTCTGACCGTTCGTCGGCACGCTACCGCTGCTCCAGTTACCCGGAACATTCCAGTAGCCGCTCGCTGGCTCGAAAACCACCAGTTGAGCGGATGCACTTGATGCCAGCGCACCGGCCAATGCCAATAAGAGCCATCGCATATTAAATTTATTATTCAAAATCATACGGTTTTATGAGACCCGTTTTTGCATTCCGTAGCAGCTAATTTTATACCTCGCAACCGCTGAAGTATTTAAGCTGACTCCATCTGCAGCCTTTGAAATAAAAAGCTGATCCAACCTTGGCCAATACAGTCAATTATAAATTTATTGATCCACCAGCACGAACAGGCGTTTAGCGGGATCAATCACCAGTTTTTGGCCGGGCGGCGGCACCGGCATGGTCTTGCCGGAGAGGGCCAGAAATTTTGCCAGCTCATTGGTCGGCGGGGGAAAGCTTCCTGTGTGCATCACCACCACGACCAGCGCTCGGTTCAAGTCCTCCACCGTGGCCGCGCTTTCAGGACTGGATTTTTTTTTGTGACCACAACCAGTGGCGAGCCCCAAGGCCAGTAAGCCCGTTAAACAGAGATGTTTCATGGTCAGCAGATAAAATCAATTATTATGGTCGCGCGCCCACAGTGCGCCGGAATCAGTGCGTTGCAACAACCACCCGATGCTGCTGTTTTTACGCGTTTCATCGTGCCCATCCATAAACAAGAAATTGACCCGCTGATTATGGCGTGGCACCGGCAGTGCGTCACCGCCCGTCCAGTTAGGATCACTCGGGGCACGAAAATAAGTGGCTCCATAACCCAAATAGGAAAATGACAAGGCATCATATTGTGCATCGGGCACCCAATTGTCCGGCCCCCTCCGCACACTGGCTGCTATCACCGCGCCGGCATCGCCCCAGCCGATGCAAAGTGAGGGACTGACAACTTGTGATTGTTTTAGTGGCATTGAAGGTGCCTTATCCTGCGAAATAATGCCTATCTCCGGTTCGTTAATCCCAATGCCTAACATATGGTTCACCGCAAAACCGCCGCCGATGTTCTGGGTGGCATTACCGGCAAACGCTTGCAAGGCCGGACAATCAAACGCGCTGAAGGTTTTCATGTAGCCCCCTACTCGTAATCGGTCTTGCCAAAAATAACCGGATGCATTTTGGACAATCCAATTCGGGTCTATAGCCAAGGGCGAGGTTGGCACTGTGTAAAGCGGGATGATTTGACCCTGATTATCATCGCTATACATGATTTCAGCCAGTCCGACCTGCTTCATGTTGCTCAAGCAGGCAGTGGTTTTGGCCTTGTCCTTAGTCTTACTCAAAGCCGGCAGCAACAATGCCGCCAAAATCGCAATGATGGCTATGACCACCAGCAACTCAATCAGGGTAAAACCGGCTGGAGGCTTGACCGCCTCCAGCCGGATTCTGCGGATATTTTTCATTTATAACAGTTTCATCCTGCACCGACATCAAGGGACGCGGATGCGATAATAAAGCTGCGGCTTGGCCGGGTTAATTGGATTCGTATAGTTAACCGAACCGTTCGGACCAAATGGCAGGCCGGTCGCATTGGTAGCCCAATTTGCAAGCGGGACCGTCAAATTGGTCGCGGTCAGCACCGTATAGCTGGATCCGCTGCCGCCAGCTCCTGTGAGTATGAGGTTGTTCGTACCGCCAATGTTAACGACCTTAGCCATAACATTGGTTGGCGAAGCACTGTTCACTGTAACCGCCGTCTGGTAAAGCGCCTGGACGGTCGCCGCCGTGAGCGGGTGATCAAACGCCGCCACTTCGTCCAAACTGCCCGGAAAGAAGGCTTTGTCATATCCTCCCGCTGGCGAATACGAAACATCCTTGCCGATGCTGAACACGTACGGATTCACTGTTCCCGGACAACTCGATGCCGTACCCACTGCCGCGCCGTTCAGATACAGCGTGGTGGTGTTTGCCGTCGCATCCGACACGGCGGCAACGAAGTTCCAAACGCCGGGAGTGACGTTAGTATTGGCAAAGATTGTGGCACTGATGCCGGTAGCATAGAAATATAAGTTTGTACCCTGATAGAAACCCAGTTCCGCCGCCCATTGCTGGCCGAAGAGCGACGCACGACCCGCAGGATGGATATAGCCATAGCCATCATCCATGAACGGATACTTACTCGGGTCTATATAAAACCAGCCCATGATCGTGAAGTTGCTCCGATTGTTAAACAAGCCCACGCTGGATGAGTAACCCTGACTGAAACCATCCAAGAACGGCGCGGTATTCGTGGTTTCAAAACCCGGAAAGACCGACGGCTGCGGGCCAGCACCCAGGCTAGCCGGGCCGCCCGTGCCGCCGTTGATGCTGTTAGCTACATAATTTGTATCGTAGGCATTGTTGCCACCGGCATAATCATACGCATTCGTACCGCCGCCGTCGCTGAAACGCCAATAGCCCATCGGGTCCTGTGCGATAACGGCACTGGCGTAGGCGGACGTCGCGGGCATCACGGTCAAACTGACTGCACTGCTGTTGGTGCTGCCAGCAGAATTGGTGGCTGTCAGAACATAGCTGCCGGCATCGGTAGCCTGAAGACTAGGCAAGGTGAGCGTGGCGTTGGTGGCACCGGAAATATTGCTGCCATTGTGTTGCCACTGGAGCGTCGGCACAGGAAAGCCCGACACCGCGCCGGTGAGGGTAAAGCTCAAACCGGCGTAACGCGTCGCGTTAGTTGGCGTCGGTTGGGTAACGATGCCAGGCGCTACTGGCGTCGGTGCATAGACGCGTACATCATCCACAAAATAACTGTTGGAAGCGTCGGTGTTGCCAATGGACAACGTGACGTCCGTCGCGTCGGCCTGGAAGTCGTAGCTAATGACTTGCCAAGGCTGACTGCCCAAAGTCGGCACCAGCGCGTTATAGGCCGTCTTTCCGTCAATCGTAATCAGCGCCGTGGCCGCCCCGTAGTGGCGGCTGTTGGCTAAAAGCGTGAGCCGATACCATTTGCCAACGGTCAAGCCATGCAACACCTGGCTGAAGGCAGACACATTCTGAATGACGAGGCAATTGTTGCCATCCGGCACCACTTCGCCGCCGTCGAGATAGGCGCCTCCGGTTTGATTAATGATATTCGGGCCTGGGCCGGAAAGCGTCCAGCCAGCGATCGCATTCACGGTCCCGGGAAAGGTCTGGCCAGTGCCGGAAGCTTCGAAGCTGGGATTCTGAATCACAATGTCATTGGTCGTCCGGCAGATGATCGAGAATCCGTCCACCAGCAAAGTATCCGAGCCATTCGGGGACGATTTAACGAGATTCAAGTCACCACTAGTCGCCGCCGCCGTGAAGGGAACATTGATGAATTGGAATGGATTGCCGCTCCCCGCCGCGCCACCCACCGGCGGGACCGTGATGCCCGAAACAATGGCCGCGCCACCGGCCGTGCTGGCTGCGTCATATACCGCCACCGTGGGAATGTTCGTCCCACCCCCGTCGGCTGCGCGGGCATTGGCGTAGAACTGAATCCAATAGGTTTGGCCCACTTGGAAACCGGAAGTTGGCTGGCCCAGCAGTCCGTCACCTTGAATAAATCCAACATAGGTTGAATCCACCGTGCCACCATTATCCCAAAACGGGCCGGTGGCATCGTTAATGCCCCAATTGCCGACAGACGATGCCCAACCCGGGATGGCTCCATAATGAGGCCAGTTGGTATTGTAACCCTGTTCAAAGCTGGGGTTTTGCAGGTTGATTGAATACATTTGTTTGATGAGCCGGACATTGTCCACCAGCAGACAGGAACTGGTGGCCGTGGCGGTGGCATTGGAAATAATCAGGAGCGCGTTCGTGCTATCCGCCGTGAAGGAGTAGGTCACAAACTGATACGGATTGCCGCCGCCCACAGGAGTAACCGTGGCATTGTAGGCGGTCTGGTCGCCAATTTTAATCACTGCCGTCGGCGTCGCCGAGGAACTGCTCGAGTTCACATAAAGTGACAACTGATAAGGCTTGCCCGGAACCAGACTGGATATGATTTGGCTCACCGCCGAACCGCTGGTAATCCCCAAAACATTATTGCCATCGGGAATCGTGCCGTTGTCTGTGAAAGAACCGGCCGACTGGTTAATAGCAATCTGGTTGGTCGCCGACAGGGTCCAGCCCGCGATGGCCGACACATAGCCCGGAGACGCCTGCCCGGTGCCAGAAGCTTCAAAGCTGGGGTTCGCTATGACCACATCGTTCGGGCTGCGGCGAATTACCGAAAAGCCATCGAGGAGCAAAGTGGCACTCCCGTCGTAAGGAGAAACATTGTTTGTGGGATTGTGGCAAGTCTTTTGAATATTGAGATCCCCTGTGTTCATGGCGGCGACAAAGGGCACGTTGATAAAAACAAATGGATTACCAGAACCGGCGGGTCCGCCCACCGGCTTGATATTGATTCCAGAAACGATTGCGGCACCACCTTGGGTGCTGGCGGCTTCAAAGACTGCCACATCAGGAGTGTCAACGTCATTCCGAGCATTGGCAAAAAACTGAATCCAATAGGTTTGCCCCACCTGGAAATCTGTCAACGTCTGCCCCAACAGGCCGTTGTTTTGAACCAACCCAACATACGTCTGATCCACCGAACCGCCATTGTCCCAGAATGGGCCGGTTGAATCGTTGATGCCGGCTGTCGGTGAAGAAGATGCCCAGCCAGGGGGCGTTCCATAGTGGACCCCGGTGTTGTTGTAGCCCTGCTCAAAGCTCGGATTGGCCAAGGTGATCGAATCAGGCGGATACACAAGTTGATTGACCTGCCTGGCGCTTAAAGCCGAGTTGTAAAAACGCAAGTCGCTAAGCAAAGCGCCGGAACTACGAAAGCCGGTATTATCCTGTGCCCCAAAAATAAGCTTGGCGGCTGTGTCCGGCGTGAATGTGCCACTACCGCTTCCAGCAGCAACTCCGTCAACATACAATGTTAAAACTCCTCCGCTAAAAGTAATCGCCAAATGATGCCAACTCCCGTCGTTAATGTTTTGCGATGAACTAATTTCCGGATCGGTTGGATAAACGTCGGCAAACGGGTTGTTGCCACCCCCTTGACGCCGCAAGAAAAAGCCAACGGATCCCCCATCTGTCTTGTCCGCAAACACGTTCCAACCGTCGTACGACCAGGCCTTGTTCGGCCTGTATTCCCACAAGGCCACGGTAAACGATCCGTTGTCGAATGCGCCGTTATATTGCGAATCACTAGAACCACTGTTACTCACCGCCATAAAGGCACCGGCGGCGGTCAGGTCGAGCGAATAGCCGGACATGCCCGGAGGAAC
>CAIPKV010000046.1 GCA_903865745.1 uncultured Verrucomicrobia subdivision 3 bacterium
AGCGCCGTCGGCGCGGCATCTATGTAGAAAAATCATCCGCAAGCATCAGCCACGAACCGTCCCCGTCAGCGCGTGACGACCGACCATAGCGCACCGTTTAAATCGTGCGTCGCCTATTTTCCTCCCTCTCCGCGTTCGCGGCGGCAGCGAATGGGGAGAGGGCCGGGGTGAGGTGTTTCAATCCATCCAGCACCAACTAAAATATGCCCCAGCGCCATCGGCGCGACATCTCGGTGGAAAAATCATCCGAAATAGATGTGCAAGAAAAGCCTCGCGATTGGTTTTCTACAAAGATGCCGCGCCGCTGGCGCTAACGGCAATATGACTCATCGTCCATGGACGCTTACCGCCTTTTAGTTTGAAATGACGGAATGCGTAGAAGCCTAATTTTGGAAAAGTTCTTCGCGATGATAACGGAGAAATTCTTCATCAGGTGCCGCGAGCTTGTCCGGCAAGCGAATCGGTTTGCCTTCAAACGGAACAAAATTCTGTTCCAGTGCCGGCTGCGGGAAAAACTTCCGAAGTTGTTTGCTCAACAAAACCTTCAAGCCGGGGTCGAGCGTAATCAATCCAGCATCGAAGGCGGCATCGTGAATGGTCGAGAGACACAAACCATTGCGCGGATTCAACCGTTCAGCAGGGAACTTGCCCCACGGCTTAATATGACTGGCAATCAGCAAGCGCGGGACATTGATGCCGCTGATGCAGCAACGAAGATTGTAGGCATTGAGCACCGCTTGCCGAAAAAATTGCTGACCACGCCGCACTTTGACCGTCGCCTTCGATTCCGTAGGGCCGCTGGGCGGGACAATCTGCACGCGGTCGCGTGCCAGAAAGTCCACTTCGGAATCTTCGTCCTTGGTGAAAAGGTCGTGCAGCAACTGCTCGCTTTTCTCGCCCAACTCCAGCGTGTTGCCTTGAAACTCCTCCCACATGGACTGGTCCAATTTCGATGCGCCTACCAGACCGGTGACGCCGCGCGCACGATGAACCGGATCAAACGAAGCAAGATTGGAAAGCTTCATGGCCAGACTGCTCGGCGAACGCCCCATTTTCTCGGCGACTTCTTGGATGACTCGATTTTTTCGGTCAAAGCTGCCGAACGGCAGCTTGGTGTAAAGATTCAGCGCGATGAGCAGATGTTCGCGCGTCCATTTGACTGGCGAGGTGATAGCCATGCCGCCAGGTTGGCTCACTTGCCGAAAAAAATGAAGCGCAAACCAAATCAATCCCATGCCTAAAACCATCCAGATAGAAATCCCAGCGGATGATGCGTATCGAATCATCGAAGCGTTGAACTACTATGTGGCGTCGTGGCAAGCCACCGAAGTATTTATTCGCGATGGGGTGCTTTACGATGGTCCCATTCATGAAGATTGCAAAGACTGCGCCACGGCCCATAGTCAGGTTTTGCAATATCGCCGCGCCTTACGCCGATTCCATCATGCACTGGACCGGATTCAACAGTCCGCGCCATAAAATATGAATCCCGATGGTTATTGCATTTACATCAACACCCTTTGCCAAGGGCCGGTGCCGGTTTTGACAGGCGAAGATGACAAATACATCGTGTTTGAAACTGAATTTGAGGCGCAAACGGAGATTGTCGATTGTGTCCTGATTCGGCTGCAACAGTTTCTCGCCGGAGAGCGCGATTATGAGGACGCCATCACGGTGGAAGAATACGTCGTGCCCGTCACATTATATCCCGACGGTTCGTTCACCGATGAAGCTGGCAACATTTTCGGGCCAAAACGCGACTGAAATCCGAAGCGAAGCTATTGCGCCGTCTGCAAAGACTCCTCCCAGCGGCTGATTCCCTGTAAATGGCTCATGGGGAACGGGCTAACGCCGTTGCCGGGCTATTTTTAGGACCCCAAAACCGCTGGTAAGCCGCTGACCACCTCCTAAAAGAAGGTTTTAGCTGCCGGTAAGCGGCTTACCTCCGGTTAAAAGGAGGTTTTAGAAGCAGGTCAGCGGCTTACCAGCACTTAAAAGGACCTTTTAGGAGGAGGGAAGTGGCTTACCAGCACCTCAAAGGAGGTTTTAGGAGGTGGTCAACGGCTTACCGGCTGTCAAAAGGAGGTTTTAGGTGCCGGGCAGCGGCTTCCCTCCTCTCAAAAGAAGGTTTTAACTGCCGGTAAGCGGCTGACCGGCTCCTCAAAGGACCTTTTAGGAGGAGGGCGACGGCTTACCAACACCTAAAAGATGGTTTTAGGAGCAGGTCAACGGGCAATCCAAGCCTCCAAGCTCCTTAAAATAGCGTCTTCCCGGCGGAGCCTAGTCGCGCTGCCGCCGATTTTCAGACCTGCTTACCGCACACTATATATTAGGTGAGCACTTTTTCGAGGAGCGTGTTCAAGCGGGTCAACATCGCGCGCGGATCTTCCAGCACACCGGCGGCGACCCGGGCGTTGTCGAGGATTTGCTCGGCCACACTGCCGGCGAGGGTGGCATCTTTCTGCCGCATCGCGTCCAAACGCGCCATGATGGGATGCGCGGGATTGATTTCGAGGTCCTGCTTGCCGGCGGGCAGGTCGGGGCCATCCTGTTTCATCGCCTTCATCATGCGCCGCATGCTGGCGGTCATGAATTTATCCGAATCCACCACGACGGCCGGGCTTTCCACGAGCCGCTGCGAGGTGCGCACTTCGCCGACCTTGTCGCCGAGCGTTTCCTTGAGCCAGGTCGCGAGGGATTTGGCCGCGTCTTCGGTCAACGCGCCTTCTTTCTTGGCGCTGAGGTTCAAATCCGCCTTCTCCGCGAGCTTGAGCGGCTTGCTGTCGAAGGTGTGGAGATGTTCGATGACGAACTCATCCCACGCGTCGTAGAGGAACAGCACCTCGAACTTGCGTTCCTTGAACACTTCATAATACGGGCTGGCCTCGGCGGCCTCGCGATTGGCGGCGAGCAGACAATAAATCTCCTTCTGTTCGCTGTTCATGCGGCCCACATAATCGGCGAGCGACGTGAGCTTGCCCTTGTCGAGCGCGGACGATTCGTAGCGCAGCAATTTGCCGAGCGCCTCCTTGTGGGTGAAATCGGTGACGACGCCTTCCTTCAGGAAACGCTGATACTCGTGATAAAATTTCTCGTAGGCGCCGGCATCCGCCGCGGATTGTTCATCGAGGAACTTCAGGAAACGGCTCGTGAGCACTTTGTTCAGCTTCTGCATGAGCGACGTATCCTGCATCGTCTCGCGCGAGATATTCAGCGGCAGATCTTCGCTATCCACCACGCCTTTGAGGAAGCGCAGCCATTCGGGGAACAGCCCCTTCGCCTTCGCCTGGATCAAAACTTTGCGGCAATACAGGTTCACCTCGGAATCCATGCGGCCCATGCCGAGCGTTTCGAAATTGCGCCCGGGCACGAACAGCAGCGCCTGGATGGCGAGCGGCGCATCGGCGGTGAAATGCAAACGGAACAGCGGCTTCTCGTGGTCATGGCCGACGAAGGTGTAGAACTCGTTGTATTCTTCCTCCTTGATCTCGTTTTTGTTGCGCGCCCAGATGGCTTGCACCGTGTTCAGCCGCTTGGTGTTCAGCTCAATCGGGAACGGCACGAAGCTGGAATAGCGCTTGATGATGTGCTCGATGGTGTGCTCCTGCGCGAAGTCTTTGGCGTCGTCTTTCAGCTCCAACGTAATCTTGGTGCCGCGCGGCAGGTCCGCCGCGGGCGCGAGTTCGTAGCCGCCGCCGCCTTCGCTGGTCCATTGCCAGCCGGTTTCATCCGGCTTAAACGAGCGGCTCAAGACCGTGACCTTCCTGGCCACCATGAACGCCGAATAAAAGCCCACGCCGAACTGGCCGATGAGGCCGACATCCGGTTTCTTCTCCTCGGCGAGCTGCTTGAGAAAGGCCTTCGTGCCGGAATGCGCGATGGTGCCGAGGTTTTCCACGAGTTCACCGTGCGTCATGCCGAGGCCGGTGTCCGTGATGGTGATGGTATTCGCCTTGTCATCGGTCGTGATGGCGATGCCGGGGGCGATCTCCGATTGGTACACCGTCGTGCCGGAAGATTGATTGAACCGCAGCTTCTCGCACGCATCCGCGGCGTTGGAAATCAGCTCGCGCACGAAGATTTCTTTGTCGGTGTACAGGGAGTGGATGACGATATTCAGCAGTTGCTGAATCTCCGCCTGAAAATGATGGGTCTCAGATTTGTTCATAGGGACTGTTTACTTAATCAAAGTGAACGCGAACGTCAAGAGGTCACATGCGGTGAGCGGGGCTTCAATTGGTAGGGGCGGTGCGCTGCGCCGTCCGCGGTCCGGCGCTTTCCAATCCGCCGCCGGACCGCCCGAGCCGCTGGCCATGGGCGGGGGCTGCGCCAGCGGTGACCTCGCAGCGCAATGTCCCTACCCATCAAATGAGGACGCTTTACTTCGTGGCGACTTTATTTTTCCAGCGCAGCAGGCGGAGGGCATTGCCGATGACGACGAGGTCGGACACGCCCATCGCCGCCGCACAAAAAATCGGGCTGATGACGCCGCACGCCGCGAGCGGCACGCCGAGCGCATTGTAAAAGAAGGCCCAGAACAAATTCTGCTTGATGGTGCGCAGCGTCGCGCGCGCCAGCCCCAGCGCCTCCGGTACGGCTTCAATCTCGGATTTCAGCAATATGATATCCGCCGCCTCGCGCGCGACATCGCTGGCCCGGCTCACGGCAATGCCGAGATCGGCCTGCGTGAGGGCCGGGGCATCATTGATGCCGTCGCCCACAAACGCGACGCGCGCACCCGCCGCCTGAAGTTTTTTAATGAACGCGGCCTTCGCTTCCGGGCGCACCTCGGCGATGGCGTTTTCAATCGCAATGCCAGTTTGCCGGGCAATGCTCTGGGCCGTCGGTAAATTGTCGCCCGTAACGAGATAAATCTTCAAACCTTGCCGCTGGAGTTGGGCCACGACCGCCTGCGCGCCGGGTTTCAGAGCATCGCGCACCGCGAACAGCCCCAGCAGCGTAGTATCGGATGCCAGCCCCACGATGGTGGCACCTTGCCCGGACCACTCGGTGTTAAATTTATCGCCCGCGCTCAAGTCCACGCCGGAGTCGCGCAGCCAGCGCAGCGAACCGAGGCGGAGCAGTGCGGAGTGCGGAGTGCGGAGTGCAGTCTTCTCCCTCTCCTCCCCCAAAGGAGGAGAGGGCTGGGGTGAGGAGGCTGCTGGTTCTGAAATCACGAACCCCTCACCCCGTCCCTCTCCCCGTTTGGGCGGGGCGAGGGGGAAAACTTGTTGCAATTGCGCTTCGACGCCCGCGCCACGGATTTCTTTCCAATCCGTGAATTCAACCTTCTCTGAAGACGTCTTCGCGATGGCCTGGCTGATGGGATGCGTCGAATTGCGCGCCAGTGCGGCGGCGACCTCACTTTGGACATTGGACTTTGGGCCTTGGACTTCCCACGTCGCCGCCACCTCCGGTTTGCCTTCGGTCAACGTGCCGGTCTTGTCGAAGATGACGGCGGTGATTTGACCGGCTTTTTCCAACGCCACACCATCACGGATTAAGATACCGCGCCGGGCCGCGGCGTTCGCGCTCGCCATAATCGCGGCGGGCGTGGCCAACCCCATGGCGCACGGACAGGCGACAATTAAAACCCCCGCCGCAATGACGAAGGCTTTCTCGGCACCGGAATGCATGGCCCAAAAAATCCCGGCCGCCAACGCGATGGTGACGATGATGGGCACGAAAATGTTGCTGATACGGTCGCCGAGCCGCTGGATGTCCGCGCGACTGGTCTGCGCGCGTTGTACGGCGGCGATGATGTGCGCGAGCGCGGTCGCTTCGCCCGTGGCGCTGACGCGCAGGACGAGCCGGCCATTCAGATTCACCGTGCCGGCGAAGAGCTGGCTGCCGGATTTTTTCTCGGCGGGCAGGGATTCGCCGGTGAGCATGGCTTCGTCCACAGCAGATTCACCTTCGACGACCACGCCATCCACCGGCACGCGGTCGCCGGGGCGCAGCGCAATGCGGTCATTGATTTGGAGCGAGGCCACGGGCACGTCCACTTCAATATCCAATTTCCGATTTCCGATTTTTGATTGAGCGAATGAAAGCGTCTTGAGATTGAACGGCTGGTTGCCATGACTTTGGGCATTGGACTCGGGACTTTGGACTTTCCTTGCGGTCTGGGGGGCGAGGTTGAGCAATGATTTTAAGGCGCCACTCGCTTGATCGCTGACGCGGGCCTCAATCCAATGGCCGGCGCTGATGAGCGAAATGATGGCGGCGGCTTCCATGAAATAGATATGCCCGCCCGCGCCGCGAAACAGCACCCAGCAACTGAAACCAAATGCCGTCGTCGAGCCGAGTGCCACGAGCGCGTCCATGTTGGACTGGCCGACCTTGAGTTGCCGCCAGGCGCCGCGATAAAACTGCGCGCCGCAGAAGATTTGCACGATGGCGGCGAGCGCGAAGGATAGCCAGCGGAACCAACCCGCCATCATGAGGTGAAAACCCCATTCGCCAAGCATGAGCGCAGCCGTGACGGCGAGGCCGATGATCAAGTTCCATTGCCAGCGGCTCTGCTTGGAGGCGCCGGCGATGGGGGCGGCGGAGAAACCGGCCTGAGAAATGGCGGCGAGCACAGCGGCAAGGTTAAGAACGTCAGGAGAATTCCAGCGGACGGTGGCGTGTTCTGTGGCGACGCTGACCGTGACGCTGTGGACACCGGCGATTTTCTGCGTGGCCTCGGTTACTTTGCGCGCGCAGTTATTGCACGTCATGCCGGTGACGTGTAATTCGGTGACGGCGGCAGCGTGGGCGGCGGGCTGTGGCGGCGGAGTATCCATTCAACTAGGCCACCGAAGTCTAACAGGATGGGCGGATTTGTCGAATGACGCTGCGACGCTGAACGGGTTGGGCGCATGGCGTTCGTCCAGTGACTAGCGGAGCCGTCAGCCCGACCATCACGGGGATTTCCAAGGAGGATGGGCGGATTGCCTACTTGGATTTTACCAGCATGGTGAGTTCAATCATCCGCCCTTTGGTAATATTAAAGCCGCGCGCGTTGACGACGTGCCAGTCCGGGGCCACGGTGACCTGTGGCAAGAATTTTGTCGGCAGGATGCACAGGCGCGCTCCGGCTTGATTCATGTAAGTCGCAACTTCAGTCACTTTGAGCCGCTCATGCCACGTCTGAAGATGTTTGCGAAAAGTCCAGACCAGCCCCGGTTCATGGTAATCAACGGAAGCGAAAGCCATACCGTCCTGAACCGAGGGGTCATTCGCCAATTGGTTGATCACGGAATATTTTGCCGCCAGCGGAAACGCTACAAACGAGATGGCGAGGTTCAGGGCGACCATCACGACCGCCCAGCGCGCGAAGCGTATGCTGGCCAGCACGGGCGCAATCGCGCACGCGAGCAACGGGTAAGCCGGCAGCGTGTAATGCGGCAGTTTGGTCCGGACCAGACTGAAGATGGTAAACGTCACGAGAATGCCCGAGACCAGATAAATGTCCGCCGGCAAGCGCTCTTTCCGCAAACGCCGGAAGGCGGCGGGAAAATAAATGGACCACGGGAAGAAAAGCACGAACGCTGTCACCAGATAGAACGGGAGTGTCACTATATACATGATTAGATTGGAAGCGCCATGGCCGTCCATGGGCTTGACCGATCTTTGGAACACCTGCTGGCCGATGAACACCCTGAGATATTCCCCGTGCGTATCAATCACGGCCGGCACAAACCAGAGCGCCACGAGCACGCCGGTGACGAGGAAGCCGCGGACGAACTTCAGCGCGCTAAAAAATCCGGGTACGCGCGTCCAAAACCAATAAACCGCCAGTCCGCCGACGGGGAGAATGGCTAGCGGCCCTTTCGCCAGAAAAATGGCGGCCAGCGAGGCGTAAAATATCCACCACCAGCCGGTTTTTGAGACGGCTCCGGGAGTCGTTGCGCCTACGAGTTCCCATCCGGCCCACGCGGCGAGGGTCACAAACAGCACTGCCGGCATGTCCGTCACGCCGGCTTTGCCGAAAATGATCATCTCCAGACAAAGCGTGAAGGCGAAGGCTGCCCGCCAGGCAATCTTTTGGCCGTAGAGCCGTGCGCAAAACCCGAAAATCACGAGGGCGGTGAGCGCGGACGCCAGCGCTCCTGGAAACCGCGCGCCGAATTCATTGGAACCAAAAACTTTATAGGCGAGACTCTGGCCCCAGTAGAGCATGGGCGGTTTTTCGAGCCAGAAAGTGTTGTTGTAGTAGGCGACGGTGTAATCGTCGCGCTGGTTCATCTCGCGCGAGACCTCGGCATACCAGGTTTCGTCCCGGTCAACCAGCGGCAGAATCCACGTTCCCGCCAGATGGAGGGCCAGTGCAAAAATAAAGAATCCGCCGAGCCGGAAGAAGTGCCTGCGATCTTGAATCATGAATTAAAAGTTTCTGATGACGACGATTCAACATGTTTAACATAGGAGCGAGGATTGTCGAGACCATTGTGCAGTGCGGTGGGGGGAAGGTTGAGCGTGCGGCCAGGCCGGGCTGGTGGCTGGTGTTGGTGATGGCGATGCAAAGCCGGCTTTACACTTCGCGGCGCGGCGTTAGAATCGCCTCATGGCTGGCGAATACGACTCCACGGAATTCATTGATACTGATTTTACGGCGCAGAAATCGCCGTTTGTCACGCCTGCTGCTGGTCCGCTCCGGGCGCCTTCGCGGGATGACGTGGATCGCAAGGTCGTCGAGGCGCAACAAAAGCTGGTCGAACTCAAGCGCGCGCAGGAAGAACTCGAACGCGAGCGCGCCAGCCTGGAAGAATTGCGTCGCCGCCAGAATGAATTTCAAACGGGCCGCGATGAGGTGGTCCAAAATCTCACGCGCGGGCTGGGTCTGCTGGAGGAGGCGGAGTTTATTGCGCGTCGCGACGCCGAACAGATGGTCAAGACGGTCGGCGATTTCCGCGCCGCGCTGGCGAAGGTTCAGGCCATCAACGATACGGCCTGGACGAAGGAAAATTTCCAAGTGGAACTGACGCGCGCGCTGACGACGATTGAGAATGCGCGGATGGAATGGAATTCTGCACGCCTCAAAATTTCTGCGCTCGCGGGTGAGACCAAAAATGCCGCCGCGGCGCTAGATAAGACTGCCCCGTCAGCCGCCGCTGCGCCGTCGCTGGCGGAATTGCCGTTTGGCCAGCTATGTAAAATTGGGCTCGCGATGACGTGGCCGCTATTGCTGGTGGCGCTCGGCGCGCTGGGTATCTTCATTGCCATTCTCGCGCGAAAGTAAGCAGGCATGGCGTTCTCAAAGAAAAATCCCGACCCGCTTTCGGACAAGGCGCGCGCCTTGAATGACCAGATTGCTGCGCTCGAATCTGAGATCAAAAAGCTGGATTCGCAGATTGCGCGCAAGCCAGAGCCGAAGTTGCGTTCAACGGCCACCCCGGCGGGTGAAACGATTTTACGCTCGATCGAAAAGCCCGCACCGGTTACGTCGCCGACGTCGAGCGAGCCGGTCTTTGAGGATGTGAATCGCGCCAAGCTGGCAGCTGGTTCCGAAACCGAGTCGCTGGAACTCTTCAACGAACTGGGCGTACGCAAATATGATCTGCCCGCGCTGTTCAACCGGGTTCGCAACCATTTTCGCGGGCCGACCACGAGTAATCCGCGCCTCGTGAATTACCTCGCCGCTGGTGGGGTGCAAGGGCTGCGACCGCTGCGCTATGAGAAACGCGTGGCGCGTAATCGTTTTTTTGCGCTGGTCATCGTCGTGAGTGCGGTGTTGCTGGGACTGTTCTTAATGCTGAAGCGTTGAATGAATAAGCCACTGATTACGATTCAGGCAATTACTCCCGATGGCGAGTTCGCTGCCAGCTATTCGGAAAATGGTTTAGCGGAATTAAGTTTTCCAAAGGCGAGGCGGATAGCCTCGTTGCCCGCTAAGAACGATATTGTTCCTGCAAGAATTCGTGCCTGGCATCGGGTCACCGAAACCGCGCTTAAAAGTGTATTGGCCGGGCGCGCGCCTAAGATTTTTCCGCCGCTGGACTTGGTGGGAACTGATTTTCAGAAAACTGTCTGGAATGCGTTGCGGGAAATTCCAGCGGGGAAGACCAGCAGCTATGGCGAAATCGCCCGCGCCATCGGTAAACCTAAGGCGGTGAGAGCAGTAGGCGGCGCTTGCGGTGCGAATCCGATTCCAGTGCTGGTGCCGTGCCATCGTGTGCTGGCGGCGGATGGGAGAATCGGCGGTTTTTCTGGCGGGTTGGCATGGAAGCGCACCTTGCTGGCGAGCGAAGGGGTCGAAGTTTAGCCGCTGATCTTAGGCTTGCAGGGCAGGTTTAAACCGAAAACCGTCAATACCCCCTTATTTTCGACGGGAGAACACTGTGAATAACTCGCCCTGAAAATGCTTTATCGACTCAATTTCAAACTCTTCCGCATCAGCCAGTTTTTGAAACCCGCGTCCTTCGGCTATAGTTGGAGCGGTGCGACCGCCAAAGATTTTTGGGCAGATTGTGAGATGTATCTCGTCCACTAGGCTGGCGCGGAAAAGAGCATCGTTCAATTCGCCGCCGCCTTCACATAAAAGGCGCTTCACCTTCCATTGAGTCCGTAGCCAGCTAAGCGCGGCAGGGAAATTAACTTCAAGCTCGCCGCAAATTTTAACCTCGTCGGCCAGCGTGCGGAGTCGAGCCAGGTTTTTGGCTGAAGCGCGTTTGGTGGTCAGCACGATTATCGGGGGAAATCTTTTCTTGAAAATCTCCGCCGACGGATCAACTGAACCGCTACCGCTCACAATCACGCGTAAAGGGTGCTCCGCCAGGCCGTGCTTCAGCCGCAGCTTGCGGAACTTTTCGCCGCCCGTGCCCAAAATTGCCTGCGATATTTCTATGGTCCGCGCGCCGCACATCACCGCGTCTGCCGTCGCGCGTAGTTCGTAAAGATGCTTTAAGTCACGCGGGCTGCTGAACGAGTGGATGGCGCGATTTGCGGTCGCGATTTTACCGTCCGCCGTCATCGCCATGTTGACGAAGACGAATGGCAGTTTTGAGCTGTTTATTTTGGGTATTGTGTTCACAAAATAAGCATAGCATCACCGTAGCTGAAGAAGCGGTAGCGCTTTTGGATAGCTTCGGCGTACGTTTTTAAAATCAGGTCACGTCCAGCGTTTTTTTCGCCCGGTGCAGCAAAGGCGCTTACAAGCATCAGCAGCGTGGATTCAGGTAAATGAAAGTTAGTTAGCAGCGCATCCACGATTTGAAACTGCGCGGGTGGGAAAATGAATATATCAGTTTTACCTTGATTAATATTGAGTTTTCCGGCGTTTTTTCGCGCGACAGTTTCCAGCGTCCGCAGCGCCGTGGTGCCGACGGCGATGACGCGATGACCTGATTCTTTGGCGGCATGTATGGTTTGAACGGTTGCTTCGTCAACTTCAAAACGCTCGCTGTGCATCTTATGTTCGGCAACATTTTCTACCTTCACCGGCAGGAAAGTTCCTGCACCAACATGTAGCGTGACGAAGCAAATCTTTACCCCGGCTGCGCGGATTCTGTTGAGCAGTTCCGGTGTGAAGTGAAGGCCGGCGGTTGGCGCGGCTACGGAACCAGGGTGCTGTGCGAAAACCGTCTGGTAACGTTCGCGATCGTTGGGAAGTTCGCTTTGGCGCTCAATGTAGGGAGGCAGTGGCAACTCGCCTAGTTTATCTAGCTCGTGAAATAGGTTTTCGATATCAGAAAATTTCAGACGCCGATGGCCTTCGGTATTCAAGGCGATAACGGTTGCGACAATTTTCGTAGGCGCGCCATTTTTATCTTGCAATCGGATTTGGGTGCCGATTTTAGCCCGTTTTCCTGGGCGCATCATGGCCCACCAGTCGTTAATAGCGTTTTCTTCTAGTAGCAGGATTTCGAATTTGCCGCCGGTTTTCTCATTTTCGCCGTGAAGCCGGGCAGGAATGACACGGGAGTTATTTAGGACCAGTACATCGCCAGGTTTAAGGAATTCCAGCAAATCGGGAAACTGGTGGTGTTCGATTCTCCCGCTTTTCCTTTGCAAAATCAGTAAGCGCGAGCTGTCTCGTAGCGTGGTGGGTTGCTGCGCGATAAGTTCAATTGGCAGGTTAAAATGAAAATCAGCAGTTCGCACAAGGGCAGCGTAATGGAGCTGGCTAAGGCTGACAATTCACCTTTACGACAAATTGTTAATAACATTTGAATAATTAACGGTTAAAACGCGTAATTTCCATTGACAATGTGGAGTATTGTGGGTAGAAATGGGGCGTTGTGGGTGATAAAGCCGTTTGGCAAATCACTGTGAATAAAATGAGCGACGCCAAAACAGTTACGCCAACGTATTACAATTCGTGCTTCCGGCACGGGGTTGACGAGAAGCGTCGCATTCAGGTGCCCGCGAAGTGGCGACCGGAAGACGAGGGTGTCGAGCTCACGATGATTCTCTGGCCGAAGCACAATGCCGGCGCGTGCTTGCGCGTTTTGCCGCCAGCAAAAATGGCAAAACTAGTTGCTGACATCGAGGCGTTGCCGAATAGCGACCCCAACAAGAGTGTTTTGCGTCGGCGTATTGGCAGTAAGTCGGCGCAAGTGGCGCTCGATAAGGCTGGACGTATTTGTCTTCCGGAAGACATGGCGCGAGCTGCGGGCATCCAGGACGAAGCGATGCTCGTAGGACTGCTCACCAGTTTTGAGATTTGGAATCCGTCTCGTTATGAAACTGTTGAGGCTGCAGACGAGGTGCATACGCCGAAGGCCTTTGAATTTATGGAGTAATAAATTATGAACCTAGGAAAATTGCTTGGCGCCGGGAAAACTTTTTTTGGTGGTGGTGGTAAGATTGCTTACCGCGAAGACAAAAAATTCCACCTTCCCAAATTTAATGCGAACAAAAATCCATTCTTGCCTAAGCCTTTGGATTCCAAGCTGGAGGTGAAGCAAATCACAGTATCCACTATAGCCGCAAAAACACAGAAGATCCCGGTGTTCTGCTCGCAGCAGGCGAAGACGGTGATGCCGGTGCGTGCCGTGAATTGGAAGGACAAATTGAATCCATTCCGTGCGCCGGAACCGGTGCGTTCGGCTGCGACCGGGGCAGTTCAGGTGGAGCTTTCATTAGAAGCTGTAAAAGTTGTACATAACGATCTGGCTGATGCGGATATTGAAGTGGTGCCGGTGAAATCTCGCACGTCGGCGTCGCTGGAAGCTCCAATGTTGCCGCCTTCGCGTTCGGCTTGGGAATTTTTAGGTGAACGACTTGTGAAACAAGCTTGACCGATGCGCAGTGCCAGAATTCATTCACAAACCAGTGATGGTGGCGGAGGTGCTGGCAGCCTTGATGCCGCATCCGCAAGGTCGTTACGCCGACGGGACGCTCGGTGGAGCTGGTCACGCGGCGAGCATACTGGCCGCGAGTTCGCCGACTGGATGGCTGTCTGGGTGCGATCGCGATGGCGTCGCAGTTAATACAGCGCAGGCGAGATTAAATGAGAAGTTCGCTGGGCGCTTCGAAATTCGGCGTGGAAATTTTGCAGATTTGTCAGATTGGGTTGCAGAAAGAAGTTGTGATGGTGTGCTGTTAGACTTGGGTGTTAGTTCGCCGCAATTGGATATTGCAGAACGCGGATTCAGTTTTATGCAAGATGGTCCGCTGGATATGCGAATGGATGACCGGATGCCGGTTACGGCGGCGGATTTGGTGAACAGTGAGGGCGCTGAGACGCTGGCAAATATTTTTTGGGAATACGGTGACGAACGCGATTCCCGGCGATTTGCTAAGGCGATTGTTAATGATCGCGCGGTGCGGAAATTCGACACGACGAAGCAGTTAGCGGATTTAATAGAGCGACTTTCACCGCGCCGTGGAAAAAAGGCCCATCCCGCGACGAAAGTCTTTCAGGCCTTGCGAATCGCGGTGAACGACGAAATCGGGTCGCTTAAGTTAGGGTTGGATGCAGCAAAAAAAATTTTAAAGCCAGGTGGGCGCTTAGCGGTGATTACCTTTCACTCGCTTGAAGATCGTTTGGTAAAAGAGTTTGGTCGGGAAAAAACGCGCGATTATGCCTTCAGCGGTGAAGTTGATGTGCCGGAATTGAGGATGCCGCGCGTGCCGGAAATGAAGTGGGTCTCGCGAAAGGCGTTTTTGCCAGCCGAAGCTGAATTGAGAGAAAATCCGCGCGCTCGAAGCGCGCAATTGAGGGTGCTGGAAAAATTATAACATGGCGAAGAATCGGAAAAATCAATCGGCGTCAATCCGTTTTGGACCGGCGCTAAAGGCGGCGTTTTTGTGTCTGATTGTTGGTGGTTCGGCCGTCGGCTATGTTTGGCAGAAAAACGAGATTTATCGAATCGGCCAGCAAATCCGTTTGCGCGAGAGCAAACTGGCAGCATTGCAGAGTGACAACAAAAAATTTATGGATCAGATTACCATTTTACATTCACCGGTGATGCTTGACCAACGTTCGAAGGAGCTTAACCTCGGCCTCGCGCCGGCAACACCGCTGCAAGTTGTGCGACTGACTGAAACATCGCTCCTGTTGGAAAACAGTTCGCGTCAATTTGCCCGGCGTCCGGCCACCGAGTTCGCGCCGTAAAGAAAAAATGATTTTGGCCGCCGCTCGTGACGCCGTTGGTTGAGGAACCGATCGCCACGGGCGGCTGGCTGTTTTTAAGATGACCAACAAACAACAAATCCATCGCGCGCTACTGTTGCTCGCTTTTTTGGCGACGGCGTTTGGCGGTCTGAGCTACCGGCTCGTGGATTTGCAGGTGTTGCGGCACGACGAGCTCAGCGCGAAGTCCGAACAAAATACGCAGCGAGAATTTTGGCAGGCACCGCGCCGGGGTGATATTCTTGACGCAAACGCCAACATCCTTGCCACGAGCGTTCCGGTGAAGACGATTTGCGCCGATCCCTCGTTGATGGGAAATTTTCAGCAGCTTGTAGCCCATGCCATCGCGCCGTTACTGAAGTTGAACGAGGAGGATGTAACGCAGCGGTTGACCCCGCATCTTGTTCGTAATGCGAACGGTGAAGCTTCAACAAACGGGTTGCATTATGTGCGACTTGCAAAAAATGTTTCTGACGAAACATGGCTTCAGATATCGGCGGTGATGACAAATCTGGCATTAAGTGTCGACGAGAAAAAACAAACCCGTAGCCAGAAGGAATTTGTTCGCAACCTCCGAAATTATTCAGTTTTTTCTGAACCAGATCAGATGCGGGTCTATCCGAACGGTTCGCTGGCAGCGCAGGTAATTGGCTTTCCGGCGGCGGAAGAGGAGAAAATAAACGGCAGACTAGTAACGCAAATTATCGGACGAGATGGCATAGAGCTTGCGCTGCAAAAACAACTAAGTGGTGTTGCTGGCTGGAAATTAACCCAGACCGATCGCGCACAACATGAGTTGGTTGCATTGCGAGACGAGGATGTGCGTCCGCGAGACGGTTTGAACGTTGTTCTGACAGTGGATTCGGTCGTGCAGCATATTGTCGAGACGGCGTTGGCAGATGCGCTGCAAAAACATACACCGCGTAGTATTACCGGCATCGTTATGCGCCCCAAAACCGGCGAGATTTTGGCGATGGCCTCATTCCCGAATTACGATCCTAACCGGCCGAATACCATTACGCCGGAAACGCGTAATCGTGTCATTACCGATGTCGTTGAACCTGGTTCGACTTTTAAAATAGTAGTTGTTTCGGGCGCTTTGAACAATGGCGTTGTGCAGTTGAACGATCCGGTGTTTTGTGAAAACGGACATTTTGCTTTCGCTGGTCGCGTGTTGCATGACCACGAAAGTCTTGGCAACGAAACAGTAAAAAGTGTAATCACAAAATCATCTAATATCGGCGCTGCAAAAATTGGCATTAAACTCCGTGCGGATAATCTTTATGACTACGCGTGGAATTATGGTTTTGGCCAGCGTACCGGTATACCCCTGCCAGGCGAAGCGCGTGGTTTTTTATATCCTGTTAAAAACTGGAGTAAGGTATCTATCGCACAGATTCCTATGGGGCACGGGGTCGCGGTAACGCGATTACAAATGCTTTTTGCCATGGCGGCAATTGCGAATCACGGTTGGCTAATGCGCCCGATGATTGTGAGCCGATTACAAGAACGCGACGGTAGCGTGTTGCAAAATTACCAGCCAGAACGCGTGCGTCAGGTCATTGGGGAAAAAGCTGATTTGGATATCATAGAGGCATTGAAAACCGTGCCTACTAAGGACGGCACTGCGCCGGACGCAGCAATGAAAAATTATATTGTCGCCGGTAAGACCGGCACTGCGCAGAAGGCGGAGAATGGTACATACGCGCCAGGTAAATATGTTTCATCTTTCATCGGTTTTTTTCCGGCTGATAATCCAGAGGTCTGCATTTCGGTGGTTATGGACGAGCCGAAAGAAGGTTATTATGGAGGCAAAATCTGCGGTCCGGTATTCCGTGACATCGCCGAGCGTTGCGCAAGCTACCTGAACATTCCACCGGATTTAAATCTGATGACAAACACCACTTCGCTCATTGTAGAAAACGCCGCGCGAAAACTTTGATTGTATGAATCGAACTCACCCACAGTATTTAGGATTGCTACCCGGACTGTTCTTTGTCTCTCGGCAGGTGTCTTCAACAACGCTGGACTTAATTGGTTTGTCTAAAGCATCTGTCGGTATTTCAAAGTCAAAGAATCGTTGCAAAATGACACTGAATTGGATTGTGCCATCTGTTGTAGCAGTTGATTTGTCGTGCTTTAAAAGACGCCGTGCCAAACTGATTGGCAGACAAAGCGGGCACAAAATGCAGCGCTTACATGACGCTAATCAGCAGATTTTCCAGATTGCTCCGCAGTTCAGCATTCCTACGAGCCAGCAGAGCGACAGTGATATAAGTTTGAGTTTAAAGTCAGCAACGGCCGTCATGACGTAAACATTTTTGCAATAATTACTTTGTGGAAGCCTGCTTGTTAAAATTTATTGTCGAAGCGTGTGGTGAAGAAAACATCGCTAATTTACCGAGCGTAGAAATCAAATCGGTCTGTACTGATTCACGGGTAGTAAAGGCAGACGACTTATTTCTTGCCATTAAGGGAGAGAGGTTCGATGGGCATGATTTCCTTGATGAAGCCGTTGAAAAAGGCGTGGTGGCGGTTGTCGTTGAAAAGTCCAAAGTTCAAACTCTATCGTCCAATGTCTCCTCCCGCATGGTAGTCATTCCGGTTAAAGATGTTCGTTTGGCTTTAGGGAAAATTGCGGCTGCATATAGAAAGAAATTTGACCTGCCGATCATCGCGGTCGCTGGTTCGAATGGCAAGACGACTGTCAAAGAGCTGCTTGCTTCTGTTTTAAACCAGAAATTTAGGACGCTGTGGAGCGAGGCAAGTTTCAACAACGATATTGGTGTGCCAGCGACATTGCTGCGCATGGAAAAAACGCACCAGGTGGCTGTGTTGGAGGTGGGTACAAACCATCCTGGGGAATTAACGCCATTGGTAAAAATGATTGCGCCTAAGTTTGGTGTTATCACTAACATAGGTCGTGAGCATCTCGAATATTTTGGTAATGTCGCAGGGGTAGCGCTGGAAGAAGGTTCATTAGCGGAATTATTGCCTGCGAACGGAAAATTATTTTTGAACGGTGACAACGAGTGGTCGGATAAGATTGCGGCGAGGACTAAAGCTCAAGTTGTCCGTGTAGGCGTTGGCGTAAAGAATGATTGGATTGCTAAGAATATTCGCCTTGACAAGTCTGGGGTAACTTTTCAGGTCGTCGCGCCGAAACAAGATTACTGCGGTGGGTATCGGATCAATCTGCTGGGCCAGCACCAGGTCGCAAATTCGCTCTTCGTCATTGCTCTTGGTGCGGAATTAGGGCTGGATCGCCTGGAAATCCAAGATGGTTTGATTGCCTGTCCGCAACCAAAAATGCGCTTAAATTTATTTGAGACTAATGGTGTGCGCGTGCTCGACGACAGCTATAACGCCAATGCGGATTCGACACTTGCGGCATTGGAAACTTTGTGTGGGTTGCCGTTTCAGGGGCGGCGCGTGGCGGTACTTGGTGACATGGCGGAACTTGGCGGAGCCAGTGAGCTGGCGCATGCAGAGGTCGGCAGGCGTGCGGCGGAGCTGAAGCTTGGCCAGTTGTTCGCCATAGGTAAAATGGCGGCGGTTACTGCCAAAGCGGCACGCGCCGCAGGTTTACTTCGGGTGTTTGAATTTATGGAAGTTGAGGATGCAATTAAAGTTATTAAGACGTTTTTAAAGCCGGGCGATGTGGTGCTGCTGAAAGCGTCGCGGGCGTCGCGATTGGAGCGAATCACGGAAATGTTACGTTCCTGAAAATGAGAACCTTAGTTATCAGATGCTTTTTCTTTTGAGTCAGCGTATTTTGGACTGGTCGCATGGCGGCGAATGGGAATCGCGGTTAGCGTTTTTGCGCCTGTTTAAGTACATCACGGTTCGCAGTACTGGCGCGGCAATGACGTCATTAATGTTATGTTGGTGGCTTGGCCCCAAAGTGATTCGCTGGCTCAAGGAGCTGAAATTCGGCCAAGAATACTCGGACAAGGCCGAGGAAGCTGGACTTTTGCATCTGCGCAGCAATAAAAAGGGTACGCCTACTATGGGGGGTATCTTGATTGTACTGTCGTTAGTTATTTCAACAATGCTGTGGGCGCAATGGAACTCGCAGGTAGAATTGACAATGCTCTCAGTGTTGGTTTTGGCAGGTTTGGGTTTCTACGACGACTGCGCGAAAATTTTAAAGCAGAACGGTGGAGGCACTCCACCACGCGTGAAGTTGGTAACACAGTTCGCGTTGTCGGCTTTCGTTGGAATTTACTTATGGAATTTGCCGGCAATGAGTGCTTTGCACATATTAGGAGTGAAAAACGCCTGGCACAGCAATTTGGTTTCGAGCCTGATGCTTCCGTTTTACAAATATCCAATTCATGTTGGTGCTGTGGCTGGGGTCGTAATTGTGGCTATAGCAATTGTAGGTAGTTCGAATGCGGTCAATCTAACGGATGGTCTTGACGGGCTAGCGACGGGTTGTACGCTAATCGTTGGGTTTGTTTTTTTATTTTTTACTTATCTTGCTGGCAACATAAAAACAGCAACTTATCTACAAATTCCGTTCGTGTCAGGTGCGGGTGAACTGACAGTGTTTTGTGCGGCGCTACTTGGAGCAGGCCTCGGATTTTTATGGTTTAACTGCCATCCGGCGCAGGTATTTATGGGCGATACCGGGTCGCTCGCACTCGGCGGCGCGTTCGGTATAATTGCGGTGCTCATCCACCAGCCTTTCGTATTGGTTATCGCTGGCGGGGTGTTTGTGGCCGAGGCGGTATCGGTTATTGTCCAAAAAAGCTGGTTCAAATTTACGCGTTTGCGTACCGGTACCGGGCAAAGGATTTTTCTGATGGCACCATTACATCATCATTTTGAAAAAAAAGGCTGGCACGAGTCGCAGGTGGTGATGCGGTTTTATATTATGTGTATTTTGTGCGCCGTGGTGGCGTTAGCGACGCTGAAACTTCGCTGAAATGAAAATGTTAAATCGTCAAAAAACATTGTGAAACTGTGCTTTGCTGCTTGCGAAAAAGTCCTGCGGTTGCTAACAATTTCTGTCAGAGCGGCCGAGCGCATGCCGGTTAGTAAGAGCATATTTAGAGTTTATCTTTCTGCCGGCTATTTATTCCACGGTGAAATATTGTCCGGCTGACAAAAAAACAGCTTGAATTTAACGCGTTGCGAAATTTTTCGAGGGAAAGTTCCGCCGCGCCGCACTCAAAAAATAAAAAAACACCTCGAAACGAAACGCCATCAAAAAATTATGAATAATCCCAATCCGTTTGTCCCAAAAGGCTCGCTCCTCGAACAACAAAGCCATCGCCGTTCCCGCCTCAAACTCGGGGTCTTCTGTGTTCTTGCTGTCACCGTTACTGGCTTGGTAGCGGCACTCATTCAGGGCTGTAAGCGCGAGAAGCCGTCAGAAGATTTGAATCCGCCGAGCTTGGATGCTTCGATGACGAACACGGATATAGGTACCACGAATCCGCCGCTTAACGAGGTTTCCAATCCTCCGGTCACGGTGCCACCAATCGCGTCAAATCCGCCTCCGGTCATTCCGCAGTCAATCGTTGCGCCGCCTATTACACCCGTACAACCAGTCATGCAAACGGCTGGTTCAGAATATGTCATTGTCAAGGGCGATACACTTGCCAAAATTGCCAAGAAAAACGGCGTGACCCTCAAGGCGTTACAGGCTGCAAATCCTGGTGTCATACCGACCAAGTTGAAAGTTGGTCAGAAGCTAATGCTTCCGGCTACCGGTAATGTTTCCGCTGACAATTTAGCTTCTACAGTTGGCAGCGGTGATACGGGTGGCGTCAGCTACACGGTCAAATCAGGCGACACGCTCACCAAAATCGCGAAGAAAAACGGCACGACTGTGAAGGCGATTGAAACCGCGAACGGTTTATCCACAACCAAGATTAAGGTTGGCCAAAAACTCAAAATTCCGGCGAAGGGAGAAGCTGCCGCGTCAGTGCCCCTGGCTCCCGCTCCAGTTGTAGACGCTACTCCAGCGCCCGCACTGCCGCCGGTTTCTACCCCGGCTCCAACTAGTGCGGCTCCTGCTCCTGCGCACTAAGCGCCGGTGTGAGCGGCTGGAAGTTTGAAAAGTTAAATGAAAGTAGCCGTCACCATCTTGTCTTTTTGTGTCACCAGTCTGATCGCGCTGGGGTTAGTGATGCTCTATAGCTCAAGTATGGTGATGATGGATCGTCATACGCATTCCGAAATCGGCGCGCATATGCTACAAATGCAGGTGGTTTGGTGTGTGCTGGGATTCATAGCCTGTGTTAGTCTGGCGTCACTGGACTACGAACTTCTAAAAAGATTTGCCCTACCAGCCTTCGTTGGCTCAATTATTTTGGCGTCGCTGGTTTTTGTTCCGCATATTGGTATTAACCTCAACGGTGCGCACCGCTGGATTCGCTTGCCTGGCGCGACTTTCCAGCCATCGGAAGCGGTTAAAATTGCCCTCATCCTTATGCTTGCGTGGTATGGCGACTATTCGCAGCGTAAAATGAATACTTTTAAACGTGGTATAATTATTCCAGGCATCATTATAGTGGCGGCTCTTGGTTTAATTTTTATTGAACCTGACCGTGGTACGACCATTCTGCTCGCTGCAGTAAGCGGCACAATGCTTATGATTGCTGGCGTCCGTTGGTTACATGTTATTCCGCCGGTATTGCTGGCCGCCGCCGCTCTCGTCTATTCACTGATGCATGATTCGATGCGCAGCGGTCGCATAACCGCGTGGTTGCACCCCGAGTCACATGCCAGCGGTGCGGCCTTGCAGGCTGAGCAGGCTAAAATCGCTATCGGTTCCGGTGGCTTGACCGGCCTAGGTTTAGGAGATGGAATGCAGAAACATGGATTCTTACCCGAAATTCAAAGCGATTTCATATTTGCCAACATAGGTGAGGAACTTGGGCTCGTCGCCACGTTGCTCGTTGTATTTGCGTTTCTAGTCATTACGATTTGTGGGCTTTTTATTGCACTTAGGTCGCGTGACCAATTTGGCTGTCTGCTTGCAGTTGGTGTGACGTCGTTAATTAGCTATCAGGCCATCATCAACATCGGTGTTGTTACCAGCCTGTTGCCAAACAAAGGACTAGCACTACCGTTTATCAGCGCTGGCGGCTCCAGCTTGCTAGCGATGATGATGGGAGTTGGCATCTTATTGAGCGTCGCAAGACAGGTTGTGCCGTCAAAGATTACATCCTCTGACTTTATTGCAAACGACAATCCTTTTGCAGCCAAGGCCGCATGAATTTATCCGCCAATAAAAGTCCTTTAATGCTATCTTTTGTGATTGGTTGGATGGCTTTAAATTCCCGCCCGTTCAGTGGTGCCCAAGTTTTTTCCAACGCGGCGACATTCACATGAATGCTCAGACGCAAAAGCCACATATAGTAATTGCGTGCGGTGGTACAGGTGGCCATCTTTTTCCAGGTCTCGCCGTAGGCCAACACCTTACCCGAAGAAACTGTGAGGTTACCCTCATCGTTTCGGAAAAGGATATTGATCAGCAGGCGCTCCAAAATGTTTGGGGCATGCAGATTGTCAAATTGCCCGCCGTCGGCCTGACCAGTAAAAATTATCCGAAGTTCGTGCTAGCCTTTATCAAATCTTTCTTTGCCGCAAAAAAACTTTTTAAGACTAAGCCACCAAATGCCGTGTTGGCCATGGGTGGTTTCACTGCCGCGCCGCCGATTCTTGCAGGTAAAATTTCAGGCGCTGCCACCTTTCTTCACGAGTCCAATGCGGTTCCGGGGCGTGCTAACCGCTGGCTTTCGCATCTTGTTGACCGTGTGTTTGTTGGTTTTTCACACGCGGCGAGCCAGTTCACCGGTTGCGAGGTCATAGATATCGGAATGCCTGTCCGTGCGCAGTTCACACCGCGCGATCCCGGCACCTCCCGCACCTCGCTAGGATTAGACCCTGCGCTGCCAACGCTGTTGATAATGGGTGGCAGTCAAGGCGCGACTCCTATTAATGCTCTGATCGTACAAAGCCTACCACATCTTGTTAAGGTGCTGCCGGAGTTCCAGTTCCTGCACCTGACCGGCGAGTCGGATGAAGCTTGGGTGCGTGATGCATACATGGAACACGCGGCTGGAAAATTCTCCGTTAAGCCGTTTCTTGCGGAAATGCAGCAAGCTCTGTCCGCTGCAACTGTTGCCATCAGTCGGGCTGGGGCATCCTCACTCGCTGAGATTGCCGCGCTGCGCCTGCCGAGCATTTTGATTCCGTATCCGGCGGCGACCGACAATCATCAGCTTTTCAATGCCCGTGAATATGTGCGAACTGGTGCAGCCCGGATGCTTGAACAGACTGAGTTTACGCCTGAAAAACTTGGGCAACTCGTTTCCTTGCTAACAAAAAACGTGACCGTAAGAGAGGCTCTGCTCGTAGCGCTCCCGTGTTGGCATCGTCCACGTGCCGCAGAGGCAATCGCGGACCAGATTCTGGCCGAGGTGCGCGATCGCAAAAAGCGAGCCTAAAAAAATGTGATTTTAACTAAATTCAGGTCAGAAAGGTGGTCATCGGCAACAAATAAAATGTTCGATGAACTGCGCTCGGGACTATCGCCTGAAATCGTTTTACGTAGTGACGAGCCCATGGCGAAGCACACGACATTACGTGTGGGTGGCCCTGCCGACATTTATGCCGAGCCGGCATCGGAATCCGGGTTGGCATTTATTTTGGAACGCTGCGGCGAGTATGGTGTGAGTTTTTTTATTCTTGGTCGCGGCTCAAATCTGATTGTCCGCGATCGTGGTTTTCGCGGTATTGTGATTTGCCTGTCGCATGCGGTTTTCAGCCGAATTGAAATCGAAGGTGAACACATCCGAGTAGGCGCGGGTGCGAAGCAGAAAAATCTCGCAGTCGAAGCAAAACGTGCAAGTTTGAGTGGTGTTGAATTCCTAGAGGGAATACCTGGTAGCGTCGGTGGTGCGCTGTGCATGAATGCCGGCGCGATGGGAGGCGAAACTTTTAACGCCGTTAAATCTGTACGAGTGATGGATTTTGCTGGCAGTGTATTTGATATGACACCGCCGGAGATGCTTGTATCGTATCGAAGTTGCGAAACACTGAAAAGCCACATCGCGCTAAGTGCTGTATTCAAATGCACGCGGCAACCGCGTGCTGAGATTGAAGCACGTATGAAGGCATATAGCGAGAAGCGTTGGAGTTCTCAACCCGCCGCGCCTAGTGCTGGATGTATGTTTAAAAATCCAACGACGATTCCAGCGGGCAGGCTGATTGACGAATTGGGTTTGAAGGGAACAAAAGTCGGCGGTGCAAGGATTTCGCAAGAGCACGGAAATTTTCTGGTAAACGATGGAGGGGCGACGGCGAAGGATGTGCTTGAACTTATTGGGATTTTGCGTGAGAAAGCAAAGACAGAACGTGGAATCGAACTGCATTCGGAAGTAGAAATCATCGGGGAAGATTGATTGACAACCAAAATGGTTGCGTTATGGTTGCAATATGATTACTATAACCATCAAAGGGATTCCTAAAGATACTCATCGCGAGTTAAAAAAACGTGCGGCAGCGCACCGTCGGAGTTTGAATAGCGAGGTGATTTGTGTTTTAGAGTCGAGCCTTTGCGGCAGACTTGATAACGATGGTTCTAATCAACAGTTTGAAAAATCACTTAAAAAGCCAGTGCAAAGAAAGTGACCCGAAAGTTAAATATTACCGTGATGCTGGGCGGAACGAGCGCGGAACGCGAAGTTTCGTTGCGTTCCGGCGCGGCGGTGGCGACAGCGTTCCGTTCACTCGGTCACATTGTGAGGGAACTAGATCCACTTTCGCCGGGCTGGATTTTGCCAGTACCTACTGATGTGGTGTTTCTGGCGCTGCATGGAACCTATGGTGAGGACGGCACAGTGCAGAAGCAGTTAGATGAAATCAATGTCCATTACACCGGTTGTGACGCGGAGGCCAGTCGCATTGCATTCGACAAAGTGCTGACAAAGCAGTGCTGCATCGAAATGGGTGTGCCAACTGCAAGATTTACAGTTGCGACTTCAGCAATAGCCGATTTCCCGGATCAATTAAAACCACCCCTGGTCGTGAAACCTTCGCGGCAAGGGTCAAGCGTTGGTTTGCAATTTGTAGAACGCGCCGAAGACTGGTCTGCGGCGCTGTCCGCAGCACTGAAATTTGATTCGGAGGTGTTGGTTGAGGAAAAAATTATCGGGCGGGAGACGACTGTGGGTATTCTTGGCGAAATAGTTTTACCAGTGGTCGAAGTGCGACCGAAGACGGGCAGCTACGACTACAGAAACAAATACACACCCGGCAACACTGAGTATTTTTGTCCTGCAGAATTTGATCCAGAAGTGACGCAACGAATTAAGGCTGCCGCGCTTAGTGCGTTCAATGCGATTGGTGGGCGCGATTATGCGCGGGTGGACGTGATGGTGCGTGCGGACGGTTCACCAGTAGTGTTAGAAGTAAACACGCTTCCGGGTATGACCGAGACGAGTTTGTTGCCGAAAGCGGCGATGGCAGCGGGGATGTCATATCCTGAACTTTGCCAGCGGATGATTGATCTTGCATTGAAAAGAAAAATTCTTAAGCAAAGCCGTAAGGAAGTTGCTACTCTAGCGTGATGAAGATGCGGTTATAGCTTTGCTTGAATAAAAATATATGTGGTTTAAGCGCGAACAAAACAAGAACCGCCGCCTGCACCGGAATCATGTTCTCGATGTGAAGCTGCGTTCCGATCAAGTGCAGGCTACTCGCCTAAGACTTGGTCTAATTGCGCTGATGGTTCCGCTGGTTACGGTTTTGGCGCTTTATCTTGTTTGGCGCATTGGGGAGGCGACGCTCAACGCGTTCGTTTATGAAAACTCCGACTTCGCCATCCAGCAAATAGATGTGCAAACCGACGGAGTAATTGCGCCAGACCAGCTTCGCCGCTGGGCGGGTGCTAGGCCGGGTGCGAACCTTATAGCTCTCGACCTCGCGGTGGTGAAACGCAACTTGGAACTTGTTTCGGTAATTGACTCCGTTTTCGTCGAACGCGTTCTGCCACGTACTCTGAAAATTCGCGTGACGGAGCGGAATCCTATCGCGCAAGTAAATGTCCCACATGCAGACGGCGCAAGCGGTATTGCGGTTTCCGTTTTTCAGCTCGATGCGGACGGCATGGTGATGCAGCCACTTGACCAACGACTTTGCACGATTCAATTAGCTCAGATGAATTCACAGTTGCCCATAATTGCGGGCGTGAATACCTTCCAACTGCAGCCCGGCCGGCGAATTGAATTACCGCAGGTGCAAGCGGCGTTGCAATTGATAGCCGCCTTTGCTAAATCGCCTATGGTTGGGCTGGTTGATTTAAGACGATTAGATATATCTGCACCGGGCATAGTTGTGGCGACGACAGGTCAGGGCAATAAAGTCACATTCGGGCTGGATAATTTAGATCAGCAGTTACGCCGTTGGCGGCAGATATACGATTTGGGGGTGAGCCAGCAAAAGGCGATTGCATCAGTGGATTTAGCGGTGGCAAATAATGTCCCGGTCCGTTGGATGCTGGCCAGTACAATGCCAGTGACCATTTTGCCCAAAGTGATAAAACCAGCAAAAATTCGAAAAAAAAATGTTTGACGATTCTAACATCATTGCTGGCCTCGAAATCGGCACTTCAAAAATTTGTATCGTGGTAGGCGAACAGAATGCCGATGGTGCGCTAAACATAATCGGTCTTGGTCAGTCGCGCTCCCGAGGTGTGCGCAAGGGCGAAGTCATCAATCCCGAACAGGTTGAAGAAGATTTACGCACTGCTATCTTTGAGGCTGAGCAAATGGCCGACGTAGAAATTCGCAGTGTGTATCTTGGTGTGAGCGGCGGTCATATTCGCGGTTTCAACAACCGCGGCGTGCATCCGGTGGTTTCGGCTGATCGCGAGATATCGCAGGATGACGTTGATGACGTTGTGAAAAACGCAAAGGCCATAAATCTTCCCGCTGAGAACACCGTTATTCACGCCGTGCGGCAACATTTCTTTGTAGACGGTCAGGCCGGCATAACACAGCCGGTCGGTATGCTTGGCGCACGGTTGGAGGTAGATATGCACGTTATCCACGGACATGCTAATCGGTTGCAAAATGTTGTCCGGCTTGTTCGTGCCACGTCGTTGGAAGTAGACGACGTGGTTTTTAACGGCATTGCCACCGCGCTCGCACTGCTGACCAACGAACAGAAGGAACTTGGAGCGCTCGTTATCGACATCGGCGGTGGCACGACAGAGTTTGTTGTATACGCAGACGGTGTTATCCGGCATTCCGGCGCTTTGGCGGTTGGTGGTGACCACGTTTCCAACGACCTTGCCTACGGCTTAAAGGTGCCGTTGAGCCGCGCAGAAAAATTAAAACTTGAATACGGTACAGCCATCCCGAGCGAAGCTGCAAAAGGTCAGACCCTAAGCATCACCAATGAGCTTGGTCTAGAACTCAAGCGTATCAACGTCGGGCATCTTCAGCGTATCATGGCGTTGAGGCTGGAGGAATTATTCCAGCTCATTGCGCAAGATTTAGAACAGGCTGGCCTCACCGATTATTTGCGCGCTGGTGTATTCATTTGTGGTGGCGGTTCGCGTGTGCCGGGCCTAGTTCAATTAGCGGAGAATGTTTTTCAAATGAACGTAACGCTCGGTCAAGCCAGTGCTGTCAGCGGTCTCACCACTGCGCTGGAACAGCCGGAATTTGCCACCGCCATCGGCCTCGTGAAATACGGCTCGTTAAAAAACCGCCGCCGTGCTGCGAGCACTACGCTCATGGGCGGCCTCAAGGGGGTATTCAATCGAATGCTGCCTCGCAACTGAGACCATGCCCATGAATCTTGAAAACCAAAATCCGCTTTTAGAAACGTCGGAGACTTCTGGTAAACCGACGGTACGTATCATCGCCGTAGGAAATGCCGGCGACGCATTGCTCAGCGGTCTGGCCGCGCACGATTTTGCCGGTGCGGAATTCGTTGCCATCAATACCGATGCTGTCGCGCTGGCCGATACAACCGCAAAGGTCAAAATTCATCTCGAAAATAAATTGTTTAGGGGCCTCGGTTCTGGTGGTGATCCCGACCGCACCAAAGCTATGGCTGAGGAGCAATTCTCCACGCTCAAATCGGCTTGTGCCGGCGCAAATGTTGTTTTCATTCTGGCCGGTTTGGGTGGTGGTGCCGGTAGCGGGATCAGCCCCGTCCTCGCCAAGGCCGCGCACGAGGCTGGCGCACTTGTTCTGGCGTTCGTTACCTTGCCTTTCGAGTGCGAAGGTAACCGCCGCGAGGCGCAGGCTCAGGTAGCGCTGGAATCACTTAAAACTGCTGCTGACGGTGTTATTTGTTTGCCAAGTCAAAAAACCTTTAAGCTTATCGATGAAAATTCCACGCTCGTCGAAACCTTTCGCGTGACCGGCGGGTTCCTGATCGAGGGCGTGCGCGGTGTCTGGTCTTTGCTGACGCGGTCGGGGCTCATCCAAGTTCACTTTAGCGATTTGTGTGCACTTATTCGCGACCGCCATGCTGAAAATGCCTTTGCTTTTGTAGAAGCTTCCGGTCCGGGTCGCGCGCGTGAGGTCACGGAAAAAATTCTTAATCACCCTCTACTTGATGAGGGGCGTGCGCTGGCGGAATCAGATGCCGTGCTGGTGAGTTTGACCGCCGGTAAAGATCTAACCATGGCCGAGATTAATCGCGTGATGGAGCAGGTCAAACGCCAGTGCGTTCATGCGCAGATTATCATGGGGGCGGCGGCGGACGGTGCCTTGAAGGAAAAATTATGCGTCACCATCATCGCCGCAAAACAAAACGTCGTGCCGCCAAGTGTGGCTCCGCGTGCCGACCATCGCAGTCCGGCGACGATGGTTTCCGCTCAGCGTGAACCCGCCTTGAGTCGCACGCGCAAACGTGGCGCTGTGGCGAAGGCGGTTCAGGGGCAGTTGCCGTTATCAATTGTTTCCAAAGGTCGCTTTGATAAAAGCGAACCTACACTGCACCGTGGCGAAGACTTGGATATACCCACTTTCATCCGCCGCGGTGTAGCGTTGAATTAAGATTATTTTCGCGACCAGGCAGTAAGCACATGGTTGGTGCCAAAGGTCAGGCACAAACTACTTTCACGGTAGATAGGTGCAGGTTGAATAATGTAACCGCCCCCGACTCCGCCGCCGTAAATTCCAGAACCCGCCCCCACGCCGACATTCCCGCCTGTGCTGTAACGGGAGATCCATTCCGCGACCGTCCGGTTGTCGGTGAGTTTGGCTTGTTTGTCTGGCGGGCCAAGTTCAGTTACGGCCTGATCGTAAGTAAAAACACCCACGCGGCTATCCCAATCCACGCGATTGGTGGCGCAACCGGCAACGAATAGCGCGACCGCGAGCCAGAGAATATTTAAGACGAAAGTTTTATTCATGGCTAAAATTTAAGCTGCGCCTGCCAAAGCGCAATGGGGAATTGCCCATAAGTTAAGTGGTAAACTAGCAAAATCTGCAGATCCAGTTTCTAGATTTCCACAGTTTAAATCACCATCACCCATCAACAAACTGGACACCGCGCTGACTTAATTTATACATTGGGCCCATACCTATGACGACCGCCAAATCTTTTTCACTTGCCACTGAACGTTATGCTGCCTTGGGTGTGGATGTCGACCACGCGCTAAAGACCTTGGCGACGATTCCCATCTCGCTGCACTGCTGGCAGGGGGACGACGTGGGTGGTTTTGAAAATGCCAGCGGCACGCTGGGCAACGGGCTGGCCGTCACC
>CAIPKV010000047.1 GCA_903865745.1 uncultured Verrucomicrobia subdivision 3 bacterium
CCACCAACATAGACAACATCTTCTGGCATCTGCCGGACAAGTATGTGAACAAAGCCACAAACTATTCCGCCACCTGCACCACCTATGTCAAAGATGACAATTTGCTAACCAACGCCACGACGCAATGCTGGTATGTGCGCGACCCCGGCGGCGCGTGCAGCGTGCGGGAGACGCTGCATTTCGCCAACGGCCAAAGCGTCAATATCGCGGCGAATGGGAACTTCACGGTTTATCGGCCAAGTGTAAATAAGCCCGACCCAAGTGGGCCGTTCCACGCAGCTCTATTGGGTTCTGTAACACCTACGCTGCAATTGGCAAACAACCCCATGCAGTTCAGTGTAACAGTTAGTTCGAAATATTCTGGTTCCTTTGGCCTTACTCAATTGGTAAAAATGTATTCGGAGACGATTTTTTTTCCACCCGACCTTCTGATGGGAGCCACCACGTGGGGCGATTTTAACTTGGATATTAATCCCGATGGTTCGACTGGAGAATACTACGATGGTCCATATGTTTTACCACATTCCTGCCAAATCAATGACGCCCCAGGACAGCCGCTTATTTTTATCATGGGCGATTATTCCGGAAATTGGAAAGACTATGTGAGATTTACTCCAGACGGCGGCATACCTATTACCTTGGAGCGCATAGATTGGAATTGGGCTGCCACCGCTTTTGACGATCAGGCGAGTTGGTGGACTATAACATCAGACGGTGAAGATGGGCCTACGCCTCATGCTGATGACAGTTTTCCATTGTGGAAAAGTGAGGGGATAACTCAATTCCCAATTCCATAACTGCACAAACAACGAAGAGCACTCAAAAAAATAGAGAGAAATGAATATGAAATCCTCCGGATTCAAGATGGTTTTAATGGTCGTCCTGACTATACTTTTGCCTTGGCTGACATTGGCGCAACAACCAATACTAAATCAGTTTCAAACCCTTTGGGGTGCGGAATCCAACGGGATTAGTGCTGGCATTTCCATCGAGCCAAGTGACTGGCCTTCACACAAAGGTGATTTTATTTGCAGCATGGAATTGGGAAATATGACAACGAATCTCTTGTCGGCATGGCTTCCGCCATTTGAACAGCGTTATGTAATTGAATTGCATGGGCCTGATGGTCAGCGGATTCGTCAGCTAAAACCGTTTATGCGGGCAATGCACACTCAATGGTCGGGATTGAAGCCGCTTTCGACAAATTCGACAAGTTGTTCTTTGGACTGGTGTTTTATTAAGGACACATTTGACGTGCGAACGAATGGTCAATTTACCTTGATTGCCTCTGTGCGAGCCAATGTCTTTCCTAGTTTCATAGCTGGCGAAACTCAAATGCGAAGTAAGCCGAGTTATTTCCTTTTGCCCCCGGTCACCAACACGTTCAACATTCTGCCGCAAGGCCAGCCGGATGTTGTCCCCAAGGTGTTGTTCCCAAGGTTCAAATAATTGAACTCGACAAGCCAACCAAAGCACCAGCAGTGCCAAAGAAAAATTAGACGCCGGGACAGCTTCTCGGTTATGAACGCGTCGCAAGGAAGCGAAGTTTACCTACATCAGACTGAACCGCCAAACGCCTTGCCCGCCTCGGAGCGCTGTCCCGGTCAACCAAACGGGTTTGCATGAGGTTCTTTCACCCGCAACCCGCAGTTCGCTTTCGGTCATGGCGGTGACTAGCTCGGCTGTGTGAACGCAAGGGTGGCCCCTGTTCAGACCGTTAGCGATACCGGAATTGCCTCTTTACGTTTCGTTTTCATTGATTGATTGACAGCGGACTTCGCTTTGTTAATTTCACCGTTCGTTTTTCACGTTTGATCAAACAACATCACTGAATTTATGGCAAAAGCTAAAACCAACAAATACGTCTATACCTGGGGCAATAAAAAAGCCGACGGCGACGGCTCGATGAAGCCGCTCCTCGGCGGCAAAGGTGCGAACCTCGCGGAAATGACCCGCATCGGTTTGCCCGTGCCGCCCGGCTTCACCATCACCACCGAAGTGTGCACCTACTTCTACGCCAACAAGCGTACTTATCCCAAGGTGTTGCAGGCGCAGATGGAAGCGGCCATGGCCAACATGGAGAAAATCATGGGCACCAAATTCGGCGCCACCAGCGGCATGCCGCTCCTCGTCGCCGTCCGTTCCGGCGCGCGCGATTCCATGCCCGGCATGATGGACACCATTTTGAACCTCGGCCTCAACGACCAATCCGTCGTCGCCCTCGCCAACGCCACCCAGAATCCCCGGTTCGCGTGGGATTGCTATCGTCGCTTCATCCAGATGTATGGCGACGTCGTTATCGGCGTGCAAAAGCGCGCGGGCGAAGATCATGAACCGTTTGAAACCGTCATTCACGAATTCAAGCACGAGAAATATCACAAAGACATCGTCGATTCCGATTTGACCGCCGAAGATCAGGCCGAACTCGTCAAGCGCTTCAAAGCCCTCGTCAAGGAACGCACCGGCAAAGATTTCCCCACCAATCCGTGGGACCAGTTGCGCGGTGCCGCCGGCGCCGTGTTCGGTTCCTGGATGAACGATCGCGCGATTGTCTATCGCCGCAAATATAATATCCCTGCGGAATGGGGTACCGCCGTCAACGTCCAGGCCATGGTATTCGGCAATACCGGAGATAAATCCGGCTCCGGCGTTGCGTTCACGCGCAATCCCGCGAACGGTACCAATGAATTCTACGGCGAATTTCTCATCAACGCCCAGGGCGAAGACGTCGTCGCCGGCGTCCGCACCCCCGAGCCGGTCTTGAAGCTGAAGGACCAGATGCCCAAGTCCTATGCGGAACTCCTCGAAGTCCGCAAAACCTTGGAAAAACATTTCAAGGATGTGCAGGACATCGAATTCACCGTGCAGGAAGGCAAGCTGTTCATGCTCCAGACCCGTAACGGCAAACGCACCGCCGCCGCCGCGCTCAAGTTCGCCGCGGACATGGTCAAGGAGAAGCTCATTGACGCCGAGACCGCGGTGCTCCGCAATCCGGCCGATCAGCTCGACCAATTGCTCGCGCCCATCTTTGATGTGGCCGAAGTCAAGAAGGCCAAAATCATCGCCACCGGTCTCCCGGCCGGTCCGGGTGCCGCTTCCGGCAAAATCTATCTCAACGCCGAACGCGCTGTCGAAGCCGAGAAACGGGGCGAGAAGGTCCTCCTCGTCCGCGTCGAAACTTCTCCGGAAGATTTGCGCGGCATGATTGCGGCGGAAGGTATTCTCACCGCCCGTGGCGGAGTATCCTCCCACGCGGCGCTCGTCGCCCGCCAGATGGGCAAAGTCTGCGTGTGCGGTGCCAGCGGCGTCCATGTGGATTACGACAAGTACACCGTGACCATCAGCGGCCAGACGTTCCACGAAGGCGATTTCCTCTCCATCGATGGCACCGCCGGCACGGTTTACGCCGGTGAAGTCAAAACCGCTCCGTCCGAAATCATCTCCGGTCTGTTGAATGGCGATAAAGCCGCGCAATCCACCGAGAAATTCAAGAACTACACGCAGCTCATGAAATGGTGCTCGCAGTTCACCCGCATGTCCGTGCGCACCAACGCCGACACGCCGGAGCAGACCAGCAACGCCGTCGCCTTTGGCGCGGTGGGCATCGGTCTCACCCGCACCGAGCACATGTTCTTTGAGGGCAACCGCATCGACGCCATGCGCGAAATGATTCTGGCCGACAACTTGGAAGCCCGCGAAGCGGCGCTCGCCAAGCTGTTGCCCTATCAGCGCGAAGACTTCTTCGGCATCTTCAAGGCGCTGAAAGGTTATCCGGCCACCATCCGTTTCCTCGACCCGCCGCTCCACGAATTCCTGCCCAACACCAAGGAATCCCAGATGGACCTCGCGCGGAAGCTCAAGATTCCCGTCGAGAAGATCATCAACCGCGTGCACGAACTGCATGAATTCAACCCGATGCTCGGGTTCCGCGGCTGCCGACTCGGCATCAAGTTCCCGGAAATCACCCGCATGCAATCGCGCGCCGTGTTCGAAGCGGCGGCCGACGCCCAGAAGAAAGGGTTCAAGCCCAAGCCCGAAGTCATGATCCCGCTCGTCGGCTTCAAGCGCGAACTCGACTTGCAGGTTGCCATCGTTCACGAAGTGGCCGCCCAGGTGATGAAGGAAAAGAAGACCAAGTTCACTTACAGCGTCGGCACCATGATTGAAGTGCCGCGCGGTGCGCTCACGGCGGATGAGATTGCGCAGACCGCTGAATTCTTCAGCTTCGGCACCAACGACCTCACGCAGACCTGCCTCGGCATGAGCCGCGACGATTCCGGTTCCTTCCTCGGCGCCTACACGGAGAACGAGATTGTGAAGAAGAATCCGTTTGCGTCCATCGACCAGACCGGCGTGGGCCAGTTGATTCAGATTGCGGTGGAGAAGGGTAACAAGACCCGCCCCGGCATCAAGCTCGGCATCTGCGGCGAACACGGTGGCGACCCGGACTCAGTGAAGTTCTGTCACCGCGCCGGGCTGACCTATGTGAGCTGCTCGCCGTTCCGCGTACCGGTGGCCCGGTTAGCGGCCGCGCAAGCCGCCATCGAAGAAAAGCGCAAAGCCAAGCCCGCGAAGAAGAAGTAAGGCACTGCGTGCCGGCCACCCTGGCCGAATTATTCATAAGCCGCTCCGGATTACCGGGGCGGCTTTTTGCTTGTTAACCCATATTTCCCAAATAAGCTTCACAAGCTGATGTTATTGACTTACACTGAAGCCTCATAAACAAAGGCTTCCCTCTATGTCCAACCCACAAAAAACGGCGAATCCAACGGGTGCAGGTAAAAAACCGGGTCTGCGGATGGCTTTTGATAGTCGATTGAAGCTGGAGTTTCACGGTTCCAAGATTACGTCTGATGCCGGGTTGCTGGCCTATCGGGAACTGGATGCGGCGCTGGGTCTGACCGATCTGGGTGAAAATCTGTTGAGTGATGGGCGGACGGGTAAG
>CAIPKV010000048.1 GCA_903865745.1 uncultured Verrucomicrobia subdivision 3 bacterium
AGCTGCAGCAACCGGATGAGGAAAAGTGGAAGGAATCACATGAAAATCACGGCACAAACGGAGGCGGTGTCTTCACCTCCAGAAGAAAAATGGCATTGGAGCCAACAATGGCGTCAAAACACCTTCCGCGCCGGACAAAAACTGAAAGCGGACTGGAAAAAAGACTTGCATAATCTGGGAGCAGGCAGAAAATCACGAAAACCACCCACGCCGTTCGTGGGCATGAAACCAAATGGGAAATCCCAGATAACATTGTTAAATAAAACATAATCGCATTCGGCTAAAACTTAGCCGAAGGGGCATTGAATTAGCTCAGAGAATGCGTGCGCTGCGGCGCTTCGGTTCAGTTGGCAACTTGCCAATCCAAAAAAGAAAGCGAAGTCAGATCACCGGCAAATACCAAGGCCGCAGAAAATCCAGGCATTACGTCAATTGCGGTCATGGACCAGGGCTCAAGGGCAGCTGGATATTCACTGGTGACTTCCAAAATTGTCGCTGGCTGTTCCGGCGTCAGCGAAACGGAAAAGTGATTGAGCGGGAAGGCTAACCCTTGGCCGATGGCCTTGACGAAAGCCTCCTTGCGCGTCCAGCAGTTGAAGAAACCTTCCGTGCGCGCCGGTTCCGTAAGGCGGTTTAGTTCACGCACTTCGGCTTCGGAAAAAAATTTCTTTGCGAGATCGGCTCGCTCGGGCAGGTGATGATGCTTTTCTATGTCCACGCCCAGTTCGCAGTTTTGTGCGAGCGCGATGAGGGCCCAGTCCGACGCATGGCTGGAATTGAACTGCAACTGTAATGGATTTTGTGCGGTGGTGATTTGCGGTTTTTTGAATCCGGTACCATCAATCTGGATTTCCTCCGGGCGAAGTCCCAAGTTGACAGCCAGCAACTGACGCAGGACGGCGCGGCGAATGATGAACCGCCTATGGTCATGGGCAAAATGAAATTGCGCTGCCTGGTTTTTTTCTTGGGCTGACAGCAACATCCTTAACTGTGAAACCTCACCGGTCGGGGCTAATAAATTGACGCGCCAAACCTGGATTTCGGCTGGAACCACGCGTGGGATTTGGCGCACTTCACGCCAGCCGGTCGATGGATTGACCTTCATGGGATGCTGTCAGAAACCGGTTATAATGTTCGGCGAGTGCCAGCAGATGCGCCTCCTGCAAGACGGTGACGTGGTTGCCTGGCACATCAACCACCTCCACGCCACGGGTGAAGACGCGGCTTGCCCCCAGCGAATTATCTTTGGGGCGGAAGGCATTTGACATCCAGTCGTCCTGCGAAATAAACAAAATCCCTCGGGTGGCGAGTGGCTGGGGCTGGTAATGATCCATCGCGTGGCGGTAGATCCGGGCGATAATCAGCCAGGGGATTTGTTGATTAAAATCATCATTGATGGCGATATCGAAACGCGAGACCAGCTCTTTCTTTTCGATACCTATTCGCCGGCGGCTCTTGCGCCAGAGATATTGCGGGCCTTGCTTCAACAGCTTCCCTACATGCTCCTGCACCCACGCCTTTTTCTCACCCCAGAACGTCGGCATGGTCATCCAAGTATCAAGTAATAAGACCGTCTCAATCTGAACGCCAGCCGCCTGCAATTGTCGGGCAACTTCAAATGCCAGCATACCACCAAAACAATGTCCTGCCAGTCGGATGGGGCCGGTAATTTTCCGACTGCGGATAATTTCAACATGTCTTGCCGCCCAATCTTCCATGCTAGGCAGTTGAGAAAATTCCTTCTTCGCCGCCGCTCGCAAAGTCGTTTCGGGAATCGGCACCACCGAGGCGTAGAGGCGCAGATTCCGGTCGAGAAAATGTGCCAGCTTAAGGAGGCCAAGACTGCCTTCATCAACAAGGAAAAAAAGTTCCGGCCCAGCCGATCCCGCCTGCAACTCAATCAACTCCGGCTTACGCTCCGCATTTTTTTGTTCCGGTAGAATCTTGGCCAGTTCTTGAATCGTTGGATACTGAAACACCATCCTAATAGGTAAGGCAAACGCCATCTTGAGTTTGATAGCGTTTACCAATCTGACGGCGAGCAAGGAATGGCCGCCGAGGGCGAAGAAGTTGTCGTGGATGGAGATTTGGTCGAGGGCGAGTAGTTCACGCCAGAGGGCGGCAAGGCTGGCCTCGGTGGGGTTGCGCGGAGCTACGAACTCCACG
>CAIPKV010000049.1 GCA_903865745.1 uncultured Verrucomicrobia subdivision 3 bacterium
AAGCCCTCGTCGAAGCGCAGGGCAGCATCGAGGCCGCCGTGGATCTGCTCCGCAAATCCGGTGCCGCCAGTGCCGCCAAGAAATCCACGCGCACCGCGAACGAAGGCGTCATCGCCCAATACGTCGCGCCCGGTGGCCAGACCGGCCTGCTGCTCGAAGTGAATTGCGAAACCGATTTCGTTGCGCGCAACGACGCCTTCCGCGCCTTTGCCGATGACCTCGCCAAGAAGGTATCCGCCAATCCGGCGGCCGACCTCGAAGCCGACCGTCAGGCCGCCGTCAGCAAGATGGGCGAGAACATCAAGATTGCCCGTCACGCCAAGCTGGACGTCTCCGGCAACGGCCTCGTCGCCGCCTACATCCACACCGGCGCCAAAGTGGGCGTGCTCGTGGAAGTGGGCTGCAATAACGCCGATACCACGGGCAAGGAAGAGTTCAAGCAGCTCGTGAAAGACATCACGCTGCAGATTGCCGCCGGTTTCCCGCAGGTCGTTTCGCGCGAAAACGTCGCGCCCGAAGTCATTGCCAAGGAACGCGAGATTGCCGCGAACTCCGACCGGCTCAAGGGCAAGCCCGCCGCCGCCATGGAGAAGATTCTCGCCGGTGTGCTGGACAAGTTCTTCCAGACCTACTGCCTCGTGGACCAGGGTTTTGTGAAGCGCAACTCCGAAGTCAGCGTCAAGGAACACGTCGCGCAGATCAGCAAGCAATTGGGCGATGAAGTGACTATCCGCCGCTTCGTGCGTTTCCAAGTGGGCGAAACCGCCGCGTAAGCGAGCTTAATTAAAATTCAAAAGGCGTCCGGCAACGGACGCCTTTTTTGTCTTTAGAAAGGGCAATACAAATTGGTATGAGTGGTAAACAAAAATGTTTGGCACCATAGTTATCTCTAATCTGCTGGGATGGCTTTGATGTTGGGCTAAACTGAAATCGTAGTCGAATCCTTATTGATGTCGGGTCATTCCGCAATCCCTGTGGTATAGGCAAAACGGCCAAGCCCGTTCAATTTCCACCGGATTCGGCGGCTGACACCGCCTTTTGATACAATTCCAGTTGTGGGTTAAGCAAGGCTCGGCTAGGTTAGTTATGTAGCTCATGCCTTACACATTCCAAATCCGCGATGGCTTGATGGAGTTGGCGCTGGTCGGCAAAGTCACCGGCGACGATCTCCGGGAATTGCTGGCCGTCGTCACGAACGCGGAGGCGGAATTGCCGGTTACCCCCGACCGCATTATGGATATGTCGGACGCGGATACTTCAGCCTTGGTGGCGGATACTCTGGTGGCGGTCGCAGAGGTGCGTCGGTTCACGGTGCTCAGGAATAAGATTAAATCGGCCGTCATCGCCCCGCGCTCGGAACAGTATGGGCTGGCCCGAATGTTTGCGGGCTATAATCAGAACCCGGATATCACCATTATGCTCTTCCGGGATGCCGCCAGCGCCTGGCAATGGCTCGGTCGTCAGCCGAAGGTGGCGAATCATCCTCATTCCGAACCTCAGGCCGATGCCGGTCGGGCTGACCAGCGGGTCAGTCCATAATAATAGGGCGCGCAGTTGCGCCTGCCCTACCACAATTACTTCGCGATCGGCTTCGGCTCCAACGCCTTCAGTTTTTCATCGAGTCGATTCCGGCCCGGATAGTTCGGGGCTTCCGCAACGAGCGCCCGATAATCTTCCGCCGCCTCATTGGTGCGTCCGGCCACCATCAGCTTTTCGCCCAGGGTAAGCCGGAGGCGGAGGCGTTGCTGGGGCGAGGGATTGAGTTGGAGGGCAGTTTGCCAGGCGGCGATGGCGGAACTGGGTTTGCCAGCTTCTTCGTAGAGGTTTGCCAGCTTCTCACTGAGCACGGCGCTCTGGGCGGTGAGCGGCAGGTTGGCGAGGAAGGCCGCGAGCGCCGGGGCGCGCAAGCCGTGCAGTAAGTCCAGACAGATGAGCCGGTCAAAGGACCATTCGAGCAGCGGGTTGTGGGTGCGCGTGAGGCGGGCGTGCAGTTCCGCCGGTGGTTTATGAAATGGCCGATACAACGGGTCGCCGATGATGGCGCTTTGCCAGGAGAGGGCAGGTTGCGCGGCCCACGCAGCTTCGCCATAGGTGTAGCCATTGGCCAGGTCTTCGAGGCAGGCGGCAATATTGGGGGTCAACACCAGTAAAGGTTCGTTCACACAACCCATGGTGCAGGTGGCACCCCGGGCGAGCAGCGGGCCGCACCAGTTATGCGTGGTGCTGCGCACGGTGTCGGCGCTGAAGGAATTGAGATGATAAGCAATGGCCCCGGGCATGAACTCCATCTGCGGCGCGAGAAAGGGGCCGCACGGATCGAACGCATACCAGCCGGCATAGATGGCGATATGGCTCATGGGAAAGGTGTCGGGCAGGGTGGCTTCGTTGGTGTCCACCTCGGTCTCGAAGCCGAGTTCGCGGGCAATCTCCGCGCTGGCGAGCATCCATTCGTCCCCAAGGTAATACGGACTTTGCCGCGCAATCCCGCGCGCATCAATATAGGCGCGACCCCACAAGCCGGTGGCTTCGGCGGTCATGGCCTTGTCCACGAGATGCGTGGCGATGTCGGCGGTCGGGCCGTCGAGCCGCGAGACGAGCAAGATGCCGTTGGTGCAATTCAGCGTGGCGCGATTGGTGCAGAGGTAGCAGGGGTTTTGGAGCGGACCGGTCAGGGGAATCTTCTCCTTGAGCAACGGCAGCCACGCCAGCTCGGAATCGACGGAGGCCTCGTTGCGGCGGAACTCAGGGGGCATGGTCTTCGTGGAGGGTTCCTCGGGCAGGATGGTAGGGGCAATCTTCAGGGGCACACCGTAGCACAGGACGGCGTAGCGGATTTTGGACTGGACCACGCGGATGCCCGGCGGCTGTACGAGACCATTGATGGGGGGCGAGTCGGCTTCACCAAAGGTCCACAGGCCACAAGCTTCCAGCCGATCGGCCAGTGGATGTTGCAGGAAGTCTGTGAAGTCCGCGCGCGTGATAATCTCGTTGGTGGTCAGGCCGAAGCCGAAGACATGGTCCGCCGGCACTGACCGCGCGGCCGCATAATGCTCGGCGACGGCCTTGGACTCGGGGAGCTGCGAATTATAGATGACGACGACCTCGTCGCCGCCCGCTCGGGCAAAGATCGGCGCGAGCAGGAGCAGGCCAACGGGCAGCAGGATGCGCCAAAAGTTCATGCGAGGGTTTGACCGTCGGACGTGGCGCTGGTTCAAAGTCATTGGCCGAAGAGCGCGGTGTGCAGGCCGGGCAGGGCGCGGTTATGCGCCTTATCCCAATAGCGGAAACCTGCGCTCCAATCCCACAGGCACCAGCCGATGTGCAATTCCTCGGCGGTGTGGCGCATGGCAGCATAGAAATTCGCGCGGGACTGGGCATCGGCCGTGGTCAACGCGCCGAACTCGCCGAGGTGGAGGGGGCGCCCGTAATAATCCGACCACGCAGCGGCGTATTTCAGCTTGTCCGCGAAGGCGAGCGAGCTGCTGGGGTTACGCGCGGTCGGCAGGGTGTTATATTGTTTGATCCAGTAGAGGACCCAAGGTTTCAAGTTGAGGTTGGTATTGGCTACAAGCGGCTGCGCGGGTGGACCGGGGAAAACGATGCCAGTCTGTTTGGTGTCGGGACCGGTCCACGTCGCGCCCTGATGCGTGAAGTAAAACGGTTCATAGCAATGCACCGAGACGATGATGTTGTCGTCGGGCGGCAGTACGAGGTTTTTCAGTTGATCGATGGCACCATATTGACCTGGCTCAACAAAGATGGTCCGCTGCGGATTCGTCGCCCGGATGGCCGCGATGGCGCGGGCATAAATCGGGTTCATCAGCGCGGTCGTTGCGTGGTCGTGCGGCTCGTTGTCCAACTCGAACGCGAGCGTGTTGGGGAAGCTTTGGTAATGCGCGGAGATCTGTTGCCAGAGCTTCACGAACTCATCCGCAGCGGCAGCGGGGTCCTTATCCAGCTCGGTGAAATGATGGATGTTAATCATCACGGCGAGCTGGTTGGCGAGGGCGTTGGTCACGACGTAATCTGCCCGTGCATATATGTCCGGCGACAGCGCGAAGTCTGGGGCCGGCCCGGCGTAATGGTGCCAGCCGATGGGTACGCGCACATGGTCGAAGCCTTCGCGCTTCATTGCGGTCGCTTCCTCCGCCGAGAAGGTGACGCCCCAGTTTTGGTTCGGGGGCGCTTCGAGATAGTTGCCGAGGTTGACGCCATGCTGGAATAGCTTCAGGGCATGATAAGCCGGCGAAGCGTGATTGGTCAGAGGCGTCATGTCCGGCGGATTCGTCGGGGCAAAGACGGGTTGCGCGCCAAGTTCGCCGCAAACGCAGACGGTGGCGATGAGGATGAGGGTGAGGGATTTCATTTATGTGCCAACCACTTTGAGTCCATCCCACGCTAGCGTGATGCCAGCGGGTAGTTCTGCCTGCGACTTGTCATGATCGTAATCGTGGGTGAGGTGGGTGAAATAAGTGCGCTCGGCATTGATGCGCCGCGCGGCGGTCAGGGCTTCGTCGAGGCACATGTGGGTGGGATGCGGCTGGTGGCGGAGCGCGTCGAGCACGGCGATTTCGACGCCGCGCACTTGTTCCAGCACCGGCTCGGGAATCTCCTTGCAATCGCTCAAATAGGTTAGCCGCTTGCGTCCATCCTGCTCGAACAGAAACCCCGTGGTGGTCATGCGCCCGTGCGGCAGGTCGAACGGCGTGATCTTGAGGTCGCCGATTTCAAACGGTCCGCTGATGACGCGTTCCTCGGGTATAAAATAGCCCTTGGGCCACGGTCCCTGATGAAACGCGTAAATAAAGATGCGGCGCAAATGTACCATCGTGGCCTCGCTCGCGTAGATGGGTATCGCGGTGCCGCCGTTCAGATCGCAGAACCGCCGGCAGTCATCCATGCCGAGGATGTGGTCGGCGTGAGCATGGGTGACGAGCACGGCGTCGAGGTGCTTGATTTGTTCGCGCAGGCATTGGAGCCGGAACTCCGGCGGCGTGTCCACGACTAGTTTCACTTTATCCGTGGCGATATAGATGGCCGGGCGCGTGCGCCAGTTCTTGGGATTGGCGAGGTATTCAGGCGGATAATCCACGCCGATGAGCGGCACGCCTTGCGAGGTGCCGCTGCCGAGAAAGGTAAATTCAAACGACATGTGATTTTCTTTTTGCCCAACGACGGTTTAACCGCCAAATTCAACGCGCACGAATCTAACCATGTTGACGACGTTGCGCATTAAAAACCTCGCCCTCGTAAGCGACCTCACGCTGGAGCTCCAGCCAGGCTGTAATGTCATCACCGGCGAGACCGGCGCCGGCAAGTCCATCATCATCGGCGCGCTCAATCTTGTTCTTGGCGAACGCGCCGATCGCAGTCTCATCCGCAGCGGCGAGGAAAGCTGTTCGGTCGAGGCGGTGTTTGATTCCCGGAAACTGCGCGCGCCGCTCAAGAGTTTTCTGGAGGAGAATGGCCTGGAGCCGTGCGAAGAACATCAGCTCGTATTGAAGCGGAGTTTCTCCGCCAGCGGTACGAATCGCCAGTTCATCAACGGGTCCGCGACCACGCTGGCCGCGCTCGGCACCATCGGCGAATGGCTGGTGGATATGCACGGCCCGCACGATCATCAATCGCTGCTGCACGCGGGGAAACAGCTTTTGATTCTTGATGCGTTCGGTGGTCTCGATAAAACGCGCGAAGAGTTTGGCGAACTCGTCCGTCGTCGCGCCATCTTGCAAGAAGAGAAGTCCGCGCTCATCGTGGATGAAAAGACTTATGCGCAGCAGCTCGACCTGTTGCGCTTTCAGGTGCAAGAGATTACCGGCGCGCGCCTCCAGCCGAATGAAGATGACGCCGTCGAGGAAGAGTTCAATCGCGCCAGCAATGCGGCGAAGCTGCTGCAATTGAGCCAGGCCGCGCTCGATGCGCTCGCCGAAAATGAGAATGCTTTGCTGACTCAGTCCGGTGTGATTGGTCGCGTATTGGCCGAACTGCAACGCGTCGATGCCGGTGCGGAGAATCTCGTCGCCTTGCACGCGCAAGCGGGCGAAGTGCTGCGCGAGTTGCAGACCGAGCTTTCGCGTTACGCCGATAAGGTGGACGTTGACCCCGCGCGACTGGCAGAACTTGAAGAGCGCCTAAACCTGCTAAACACGCTCAAGCGTAAATATGGCGCGACGCTGGCAGAAGTCAGTGCTTTTGGTGACGAAGCGAAAACGAAATTGGCGTCGCTCGAAAGCCGTGACGCGGAACTCGCGCGACTCAATGCGGCCCTAGAGAAACTGGATGCAGAGATTCTGGGCGCGGGCAAAAAGCTTTCCGCCGCGCGTCAGAAGGTGATTCCGCAACTGTCAAAGGCCGTCAGCAAACAACTGGACGATTTGGGTTTCAAGCAAAGTAAGTTTGATGTGGCACTGACCAGCAGCGGGTGGGGCGAGCGTCCTCGCGAGCCGCTTGGAAAAGAGGACGAAAAAATCGAATCGCCGACTCGCGGGGACGCTCGCCCCACCAGTTCAACAGGCTTGGATACGATTGAGTTTCAGTTCGCGCCGAATCCGGGTGAGCCGGCGAAGCCGCTGCGGGCCATCGCCTCCTCCGGCGAAATGGCGCGCGTGATGTTGGCCTTGAAAACTGTGCTGGCAGCCGAGGACCAGATTCCCGTGCTGGTGTTTGATGAGGTGGACGCGAACGTGGGCGGCGAGACGGCGAATACGGTTGGCGAAAAGATGCGCCAGATCGCGGCCAAGCGGCAGGTATTTTGCATCACCCATCTGCCGCAGGTCGCTTCGGCGGCCGATGCGCATTATGTCGTGACCAAATCTGTGAAGAATGGCCGGACGATTTCCGAGATTACCTTGCTCGACAAAAAGGCGCGCGTCACCGAGTTGGCGCGGATGCTCGGCGGCCAGACCGACGCCGCCCGCAAACACGCCGAGGCGCTGCTGAAATGATTTTAAGCTTTTCCAAGTCGCACGATTGCGCGACTTTGGTTCCTATCAAAGATTCGTTATGACCAAATTGACCTTTCCCTTTACCGAAGACAAAGTCCGCGCCTTGAAAGTTGGTGATGAAGTGCTGATCTCCGGCGTGGTGTTTACCGGGCGCGATGCGGTTCATAAATATTTGCACGAAGGCGGTAAGCTGCCGGCGGGCGTGAGTCTGCGGGACGGCATCATCTATCATTGTGGCCCGGTGATGATGCCGCAGCCGGACGGCACCTTCAAATGCACCGCCGCCGGTCCGACCACCTCCATCCGCGAGGAGCCGTATCAATGGCAGGTCATCCGCGACTTCGGCCTGCGCGGCGTCATCGGCAAGGGCGGCATGGGACCCAAGACCCAGGCGGCGTGCCAGGAATATGGCTGCGTTTATCTGCACGCCATCGGCGGAGCGGCGCAGGTGCTGGCTGAATGTGTCAAGAAAGTACGGAACGTCTATTTCAAGGAAGAGTTTGGTTCACCGGAAGCCATCTGGGAACTGGACGTCGTGGATTTTCCGGCGGTGGTCACGATTGATGCGCACGGCCGTTCGCTGCACGCGGAGATTTTTGCCAAGAGTCAGGCGGCACTGGCCGGACGGCTCTAAAACTCACGCAAAGGCGTCGAGTCCCAAAGAATCAATCAAAATCCCAACGGCGCGAAGAAACCTCTTCGCGCCGTTTTGGTTTGGGTGGTGTTGAGGTGAACCTAGTCAAATGTCACCACTTGTAGGTCCGTTTCGTCGGTTTACGTCTAAAAGTGGTGGTTTTTGCCGTTTGGCGGGCGTTTTTACCGTTTGAAGTCGTTGCAGAACGCGTTTTGTTGGCAACATAGAGCCTTATGTTGCCTGCAAAGCGCGTTTTGTCGCCAAGTAATTGCGTTATGCACGATGCAAAACGTCTTTTGCACGCTGCAAAACCTGTTTTGCACGCTGCAAAGAGCGTTATGCAACGGAGCAAACGCGTTTTGCAGGCTACAAAACGCGTTTTGCAGCCGACAAATTGCCTTCTGCACGCAACATAAACTGTTTTGCAGCCAAGTAATTGCGCTTTGTTGGCAACAAAGACCTCTTTGCAGCCGAGAAATCGTGTCCTGCAGCCGAGAAACTTAGTCCCGCTCTCCATTAATCGCCCCGGCTGGGCAACCAAACCGACTTGGCTGACATTTCGGTAGCTGAGTTGAACATCAAAAGAGGTAAAAATTAAGATTGTATAAATTCCCCAGAAGCGCAGGGTGTATACGTTCTTAAAGAACCAGGCCATGTTAGAGTAATAAACATGGGATGTGTGAGTCTGGATTTCAGGCTCGTGTGATTCCGCCATGACCGACCAGTAAATCCGTTAGAACTAATAAAAGTATGAACTCCAAAGTAGCAATCAACATCCGGGGCCTGAATCCGCGGGATACGCTCACGAAATTTAAGAAGGGTTCCGCGATGGCTCAGGCTGCCCCGGCGGTGCCCAGTCCTAATCCGTCGTTCTTAATCATAGACGCCGGCAATAAAGCCATCGAGGATAACCTCGACGCGACGAATACGGCGGAAGGACTAATTGTGACGTTGCGGAATGCGCGCGTCGGCTTGCTCGAAACGGGCTTGGTCAATTACACCGCCCTCGGCGGCGCGGTACAGAGTTTCAGCCTCGGCAACCCGGACGTGATTACTGCCAAAGGTTTTGATGTGGCGGCGTCGGGTACGCCGTTGCCGCCGGTTGGCCGCATCCAAAATGTGGTCCTCACCCACGGCGACCATGACGGCGATGTGGATGTGTCGTGGAATCGCGATAAAAGTTCGCAATCCAATCAGGTCTTTGTCAGTCCGGACCCAATCACGCCCACGAGCTTCGTGCAACATCAGATTACGAGCAAATCCAGTTGCACGATTCATGGCCAGCCCATCGGCGGCAAGATCTGGGTGCAAGTGTGCGGCAACGATAGCAACGGCCCCGGCGATATGAGCGAGATGGCCCACATTACAGTTTCTTAAGAAACAGTTTTGAGTTTTGGGTGTTGAGTTTTGAGTTGTGGGCAGCAACTCCTCATTCATAACCCATAACTCATAACTGGTGGGGCGACTTGGTTGCCTACCGGCTAAAACTTAAAATTCCACTCGCGCGATGAGTATTTCTCGCGTGCGAGCCTTTTTATTTCATCCAAAGGCGGGTTTTCCAATTTTGCCAGGGAGTTCCACTCTTGCGCGAGCGCAGCTTTCACTTTTTCAGCTGGCAAATGCAGGTTGGTCACAAATTCTTCGTGCGGGCGGCTGGCGCGGTAGTCCGGTTGGAGCGATGGCATCGCCAGCAGTTCGCTGATCAGGTTCAAATTGCAGTTGAGCAGCAGGGTGCCGTGAAAGAGGAGGAAGTTTTTCCGTCGTCGCTGTGAGTTGCCGGCGAATTTCTGCTCGCCCAAACAAAGATCGGTGTGACCTCTAACTGAAATTTTGAGTTTTGAGTTATGAGTTTTGAGTTGCCCAGCTAAAGCTTCAATCGCATTGCGGTTTTTCTCCATGATGTACCGGTTTGCGGTCGTGATGTTTTGCGTCGGACTGTTCTCGGTGATGCGTAATATCAGGGAGTAGTTTAATCCGCCACTCATCTGCACGACCGTGCCGCCGCCGGAGCAGCGGCGGTATATGGGAACGCCGCTGGTTTCGCACGCGGCCACATTGACTTCCGTGGCGACTTGGTTCGCGTAGCCGACGACGACGAAGGTTTCGCCCGGTTCCCAGAACAGAAGGGTTTCTTCGCCGTGACCGTTCTCGCAACCGTCGAGCAGCGCTTCGTCCGCTGCGAGATTTCCCGCAGGTGACAGGGTTGGCAGGTCAAGGCGTTTCATTTTTGGGCTGGGATTTCGCTGGCGACGGGGAGACAAATTCGGTTTAATGTGTCTGTGTCGTTTTCGTGTTCACGAAACGATGTTAACCAAGTGAAAGCATCCAAAAAAGATATTTACGGTTCCCGCTCCGGCGGCACCGGCACCGGCAGTAACGGCGACAAGTGGTCGGAATCCATGCAGGCGATGTTCGAGCACTCGCTCGAAAGCCAGGGGCCGGAGCGCACGGCGCAATTGCTGGAAAAACTTGCGACGCAACTGCGCTCCGAACCGCGCCCGCCCGCCGGTCAGACGACACCTTACGTCAACACGATTCCCGCCGAGCAGCAGCCGAATTATCCCGGCGACCGCGCCATCGAGCGCCGCATCAAGAGTATGATGCGCTGGAACGCGATGGCGATGGTGGTGAAGGCGAACTCGAATACCAACGTCGGCGGCCATATCGCGTCGTTCGCGTCGTCGGCAACGCTGTACGAAGTGGCGCAGAATCATTTCTTTCGTGGCCGTACCGAAGACTTTCCAGGCGACCAGGTTTACTTTCAAGGTCACGCTGCGCCCGGTATGTATGCGCGCGCCTATCTCGAAGGCCGTTTGGACGAATCGCACTTGCAAAACTTCCGGCAGGAGCTGGCGCCCGGCGGCGGGTTGTCGTCGTATCCGCATCCATATCTGATGCCGGACTTCTGGCAGTTCCCCACGGTCTCGATGGGGCTGGGTCCCATCATGTCGCTGTATCAGGCGCGGTTCAATCGCTACCTGCAAGCGCGCGGTTTGACGAATTGGAAGGCGGAGCCGAAGGTTTGGGCGTTCCTCGGCGACGGCGAATCGGACGAACCGGAATCGCTTGGGGCCATCACGCTCGCCGCCCGCGAGAATCTTGACAACATCATCTGGGTGGTGAATTGCAATTTGCAGCGGCTCGACGGGCCGGTGCGCGGTAACGGAAAAATTATCCAGGAGCTGGAAGGTTTGTTCCGGGGCGCAGGCTGGAACGTGATCAAAGTCATTTGGGGCACCGAGTGGGACGACATTATCAAGCGGGATAAGTCCGGCCTGTTGCTCAAGCGCATGGAAGAATGCGTGGACGGCGATTATCAGAAATACATTGTCGAGCCGGGCAGCTACACGCGTAATCATTTCTTCGGCAAATATCCGCAGTTACTCGAACTGGTGAATCATTTGACGGACGAGCAGATCTCCAAACTGCTGCGCGGTGGTCATGACGTGCGCAAAATGTACGCCGCCTACAAAGCCGCCAGCGAACATAAGGGTCAACCGACGGTCGTGCTCGCAAAAACGGTCAAGGGCTATGGCTTGGGCGAGGCGGGCGAAGGCAAAAACATTTCGCATCAGCAGAAGAAGATGAACGAGAAGGAACTCCGCGAGTTCCGTGGGCGATTTGATATTCCCATCAGCGACGACCTGATTGCCGAAATGCCGTTCTTCCGTCCGGCACCGGATAGTGCGGAGACGAAGTACCTATTGGAACGGCGCAAGGCGCTCGGCGGATTTGTGCCGGCGCGCGTGGTGCGGCCGTTGCCGCTGGACGTACCGAAACTGGATTACTTTGCCGAGTTTGCGAAAGGTTCCAACACGGAAGCTTCGACCACGATGGCGTTTGTCCGGCTCATCACACTTTTATTGCGCCATAAGAGCGTAGGCAAAAATGTCGTACCGATCATTCCTGACGAAGCGCGTACGTTCGGCATGGACGCGCTGTTCAAAGACATCGGCATTTATTCGCCGAAGGGGCAGCTGTACGAGCCGGTCGATAAAAAATCGCTGCTTTACTATCTCGAGAAGAAGGACGGCCAGATTCTCGAAGAAGGTATCAGCGAGGCCGGGGCGATGTCTTCATTCATCGCGGCGGGCACGAGCTACGCGTCGCACGGCGTGCCGATGATTCCGTTTTACACATATTACTCGATGTTTGGTCCGCAGCGCGTTGGGGATTTGTTCTGGCTGGCGGGCGACATTCGCGCGAAAGGATTTTTACTCGGCGCAACTTCCGGACGCACCTCGCTCAACGGCGAAGGTTTGCAGCATCAGGACGGTCACAGTTTACTGCACGCGAGCACCATTCCGACGTGCCTGCCGTACGATCCGGCGTTTGGTTATGAACTTGCAGTCATCATTACCGACGGCATGCGCCGTATGTTTGTGGAGAACGAGGACATCTTTTATTACCTCGCGCTCTACAACGAGAATCATGCGATGCCGCCGATGCCCGCCGGCGTCGAGGACGGTATTATCAAGGGACTTTATAAATTCAAGCCGGGCTATGATGGCGCGAAGGTCAAGGCACACATTTTTGGCAGTGGCTCCATCATGCAATCGGCATTGAAGGCGCAAGTTATTCTCGCCGAGAAATACGGTGTCAGTGCCGATATCTGGAGCGCCACGAGCTACAAACTTCTACGCAGTGATGCGATTCGCGCCCAGCGCTGGAACATTCTGCATCCGACGTTGCCCGCAAAGAAAAGCTACGTTGAGAATCTGCTCGCGAAAGAGCAGGGTGCCTTCGTGGCCGTATCGGACAACATCCGCACCGTGCCGGACCAGATTGCGCCTTGGGTTCCCGGCGGTTTGTTCACACTGGGCACGGATGGCTTTGGTCGTAGCGACACGCGCGGGCGGTTGCGCCGGTTCTTCGGCGTGGATGTCGAGTCCACCGTTATTGGCACGCTCTACGCGCTCGCTGAGAAAAAGCTGATTGACCGCAAAGTCGTTGCGCAGGCCATCAAGGATTTGGGTGTCGACCCCGAAATGGTGCAGCCACAGATAATTTGAATCGTTTGAAAGAGATTTGCGGCTTGTCAGCGCCGTGAAATTCTGGTTTAATTACCAGCTCGTGGTTGGCAGGATAGCTCAGTTGGTAGAGCAGAGGACTGAAAATCCTTGTGTCCCCAGTTCAATTCTGGGTCCTGCCACCACTTTCTTTTAGTTCCGAAAGTTTCCCCTTTCTTTCCCCTTTCCCGTCTTCAGTCCGTATTCGAATAACCAAAAAATGCCTAACATTAGGCAAAGGATGGTTAGTTCTTATTTCCGGCTTGGTCCAAGCTCTTCTTGTAACCGGTGCGTCGCACCGACAACCACAACCAACCAAAGAACAAATAAAATGAAGAAGATGATTCTGTTAGCTGCCATGTTTGGCCTGACCGCCGCGCTGACCGCGAAGGGTGCCGAGGCCAAGGACAACTGGGACACACTCTGCGCCAAGTGCCACGGGGCCGACGGCAAGGGTGACACGAAGATGGGCACGCGTCTGGGCTGCAAAGATTTCACCGACGCGACGGTGCAAGCCGGCATCAAGGATGACTCCGCCATCAAGGCCATCACGGACGGGCTGAAATCCGACGACGACAAGACGCTCATGAAGCCGTTTGTCACCGGTGCGGATACGCCGTTGACAGCCGATGAGGTGAAGGCGCTGGTCGCTTACGTTCGTACTTTGAAGAAGTAATTGGTTTTGTCTGGCTGCCGGCTGGTTGGTTTAACCGGCCGGCAGCCGTTTTTTAACGTCCCGTATAATTTAATTTTCCTGCACCCATGAATTCCGAAAACAATCCGTCGCCCCAAACCCGTCTTTCCGCCTTTCGCAATTGGATCAGCTTTATAGGCGTAGTGGTGGCTGTCGGCGCGTTGTTTTCTTTCCTGCTACTGTTTGTTCTCGATGCGATCGCGAAGTTTTCCAATCCCTACGTCAGCATCCTGACCTACATGGGCGTGCCGGCGTTTTTGATTGGAGGCATCGCCCTTACCTTTGGCGGCGCGTGGCTGGAACGCCGTCGCCGTGCGCGTGGCAGTGGTCCGACATCGCTGCAGATTGATTTGAATAATCCCCGCGACCGGCGGGTGCTGGTGACCTTCATTGCGGGCAGCGTAGCGTTTTTGCTGCTATCCGCCATTGGCTCTTACAACGCGTTCAATTTTACCGAGTCCGTGACGTTCTGCGGCGAGACTTGTCACAAAGTGATGAAGCCCGAGAAAACCACGCATGACCTCGGTCCGCACGCGCGCGTCGCCTGTGTGGAATGTCACGTTGGCAAAGGCGTTTCGTGGTTTGTGAAGTCTAAGATTTCCGGTTCGTATCAGATGTATGCGGTGGCTTTCAATAAGTATGAGCGGCCCATCGGTACGCCGATCAAGAATTTGCGTCCCGCGCGCGATACCTGCGAGGAATGCCACTGGCCGCAGTCGTTCGTCGGCAACCTCGACCGCACCTTCAATTATTTTCAGAGCGATGCGTCCAATTCACCTTACTCCATACGGCTGTTGTTGAAGATTGGCGGGAGTGATCCTCGACGCGGGCCGGTTGGCGGCATCCACTGGCACAATCTGCCCGGCAACAAGGTGGAATATGTCGCCACCGACAATGCCCGCCAGAAGATTCCCTGGGTGCGCGTAACCGACGCCAGCGGCAAAGTTACGGTGTTCAAGACGAAAAACTTCACGAACGACATCTCCCAGATGGAAGTGCGCACGATGGATTGCATGGACTGTCACAATCGTCCGTCGCACCGTTACCTCTCACCGGAGAAAGCCGTCAATCAGCAGATGGCGCTGGGTCACATCGACCCGACGATTCCGTGGATCAAGACTAACGCCGTGTATGTCCTGACCCGGCCGTACCAGACCGAGGACGAGGCGAGGGCCAGCATCGCCAGTGCGCTGGCTGCGAAGTATCCAAGCGACGCCCGCATCGGGGCGGCCACGGCTGTGGTTCAAGAGATTTACTCCGACTATTTCTTCCCGGAAATGAAGGCGAGCTGGGCGAGCTATCCGGACAACGTCGGACACATGATTTGGCCCGGCTGTTTCCGCTGCCATGACGGCCGGCACAAGACTGAGGATCGCAAGCTGACCATCAAGGCCAACGACTGTAACACCTGCCACACCATTCTCGCACAAGGGGCGGGTGATGAACTTAACAAGCTCGCGCCCGCAGGACAAAAGTTCAACCATCCCGGTGGCGATCTCGACGACAATCCTTCCTGCGTGGACTGTCACAACGGCGGGCCGTAGCCCATTTCAGGCTCGCCGTTCAAGCCGCTTGCCTGTTAAATCAACGGCATGAAATGCCTTCTGCCCGCCCTCGCGGTGGCTGCCCTCCTGGTTTGCGGCTGCGACAAGCAGGCCAAGATCAACAGCGCCAAGATTGATATCCTGACGCAGAACATTTTGCAGTTTGAGCAAACCCAAGCTAAGCAGTCAGCGGTGGTTCAGGCGCAGATCACCGCGCTCGAACCCATGCTGGACAAGGTCAACGACTACTACTTTGAGAAGAATCACGACGAAGCGTTTTTCTTCCACACCAACACGCTCTACCTCGTGCTCGCGGTGGATAAGAAAATCGAGTCACAGCTTCAAGTCGCCGACTCCGATCGCGCCGCGCAAAATGCCCAGGTTTACAGTTATTACACCAACCAGATGGGCACGTTGTTCGCCATTCAGGACACGCTCGCCGGTCAGGAGGCCCGGATTACGGACAAGGTAAATGCCGTCACCAAGCAGGTGGGCGCGGCCAACACCGATGCGTTGCTAAATCAAATCAAACTGCTAGTGCCGGATGCGGATGAAATCGCCCAGCGCAAGGCTTTGGCGGCAGACGTGGCGGAAATCAAACTCGAATTGCAGCAGCTCAAGGCGCAACTTGCACCGCCCAATAAATAGTTGTCTGAGGTATTTCTTCTCGGGAGGGAAAACAGTGGGTCAACTGTGCTGACGGGGAAAGTGTTCGGCCAGCAGGGCACCGGCTTTTTGCACGCCATGCACGATACCCGGAGTGAATTCGGATTTACGGAAGTAGCCGCTCATGGCGTCGGCTAGTTCCCGCCAGAAGACTTCCCCGCATTTCGCATGAACGGCCTCGTCGCCGATGACCGCAAACTTATGCGCGCGCGGCGCGACGAAAATTAAGACTCCGTTGCGTTCGGGTGATTGGTTTAAGCCCAGCCGGATAAACTCCTTTTGTGCGTCGGCCACGGCGTCGTCCGTGTGCTTGGCGCTGACACTGACGCGAATCTGACCGGTCGTCTTATGTTCAGCGTCATGAATGGCGGCGACAATGCCGTCGTGTTCCAAGTGCTTTGAAAAGTGTTTCGGGTGCATAGATTACCAGCTCCCTCCCGCGCCGCCGCCACCAAAGCTGCCGCCGCCGCCAGAAAATCCTCCGCCCCCACCACCGCCGCTGAATCCGCCGCCACCGGAAAAACCGCCAAAGCTGCTGCCGCTGGAAAAGCCGCCGTAGTAACGGCGACCCGCATAGCCGCTGCCCGTATAAAGCATCCCGCGGCCCATGCGCGCTATATTGGAGATAATGATCAATACGAAAACCACGGCGAAGATGATGACCGGTATGCCGCCGCCAATATTATTGTTCACCGAATGATAATGGGTGTCGGCCACTGTCGCGCCATTCCCTTTGTATTCGCCTTTCGTCGCGGCGAGGATGGACTGTACGCCCGCCGTCAGGCCGCCATCAAAATCCCCCGCCTTGAAGCGCGGCGTAATCTGTTCATCAATGATGCGCTTGCACAGCGCGTCGGGCAGCACGCCTTCCAGCCCGTAGCCGACCTGGATGAACAGCTTGTGATCTTGCACGAAGACGAAAAGCACCGCGCCGTTGTTCTTATCCTTCAAGCCGACCTGCCAGGCGCGCGCCACGCGGACAGTATAATCCGCCACATCCGAGTCCGACTGCATTTTCGGATAGACCGCGACCACGATTTGCTCGGAAGTCTGGCGCTCAAAGTTTTCCAGCGTCGCGTTCAACTGCATCGCCGTACCCGAAGAAACGGCACCAGCGTAGTCGTTGAAATAGGCTGACGGTGCGGGCGGAATGACTTCCTGCGCCAACAGTCGGAAGCCGGCGAGCAGAATCAAGATGGCAAAGAGGCGGCGCATGGCTCAAGGCTTGGCCGCCGGTACCGGCGTGTTGAAATCAAACGACACCTTGGGCGGCGTCTCCGCGCCGGGGCTGGCGCTAAAGTAAGGCTTCGGGCTGAAACCGAGCGCGCCGGCATAAAACACCGCCGGGAACGATTTCACCGCCGTATTATAATTCTGCACCGCTGTGTTGAAGTCCCGTCGCTCCACACTGATGCGATTCTCCGTGCCTTCCAGCGACGCCTGCAAATCGCGGAACCCTTCCGTCGCCTTGAGGTCGGGATATTTTTCCACCACCACCAGCAAGCGCGACAGGGCGGACCCGAGTTGCCCTTGCGCCTGTTCAAACGCCGCGAGCTTGGCGGGATCGGTCGGCGCGGCGTTGGGGTCCAGCTTGACTTGGCCGACCGAGGCGCGGGCGGCGGTGATTTCCGTCAGGGTCGATTTCTCGAAGTTAGCCGTCCCCGACACCGTGGCCACGAGGTTGGGCACCAGGTCAGCGCGGCGTTGATAGACGTTCTGCACCTGCGCCCACTGGCTATCCACTGCTTGCGAGAGTTTGACCAGATGATTATAGCTGCCGCCTGCGATGGCGATCATCGTGAGTACGAAAATTGCCAGCACCACGAGCACACCTAGAATGATGAGGAGTTTTTTCATAAGGACAAATGGAGTCTAGCGCTCTGCCACCGGGTCACAATTATAAAATCCGACCATTTTTGGAATCGGGTATTGCATCACGACGATGCGGCCGACGAATTTTTAGTTTAAATCTTCGTCATCAACTGGAAGTATTACCGCATGAAAAGTTCCGCGGCCGTGGCCGTTTTAATCTTAGTGGCGTTGCTGATGCCGGGACTGCCGTTGGTCCGGGGCGCGACCGTTGCCGCACCGGAATATCGGACCGATCAAGTCCTCATCCAGCCCAAGGCGGGCATCAATCGCGCTGCCTTGGCGGCGTTTCATGTTGCGCGCGGGGCCAGCGTGCGTGGTGAGTTCAAGGCGGCGGGCGGCGCGCAGGTCATTACCTTGCCGGCGGGAGAAACGGTGGCCGGACTCATCGCCAAATACCGGCAGAGCGGCTTGGTGGAGTTTGCCGAGCCGGATTACTTCGTTTATGCGAATTCGACGTTGCCGAACGATCCCTATTATACAAACGGATTATTATGGGGATTGAACACCATTGATGCCACCGACGCTTGGGATGTGGTGACTTCTGCTAGCAACCTTGTGGTGGCGGTGTTGGATTCTGGCATTTGGACCACTCATCTAGATCTAGCTTCAAACATGTGGGTAAATCCTCTTGATGGTGGTCACGGCTATAATGCCTATACAGGTACGAATAACCCGACGGACGACGGTGGTCATGGAACTCTGGTTGCCGGAGTCCTGGGTGGTGTGGGTAATAACGGCATCGGCGTGTGTGGCGTCGCGTGGCAGGTGCAAATGATGGCCTGTAAATGTCTGACGGCCTCTGGCACGGGCAGCGATTCGACGGTGACCGCCTGTGTTAACTATGCGCTGGCAAACGGGGCAAAGATTATTAACGCCAGCTTTGACAGCCCGACGCCATCACTGGCGGTTTCAAACGCGATTGTCGCGGCCCAAGCGGCAGGCGTTATTTGGATAGCTTCGGCAGGGAATAGTCCAAACTCCGGGCCCGGCCGGAACATTGACCTCACGCCCGGTTATCCTTCCTGTTACGGATTGGACAATATTGTCTCCGTGGCTTACACGGATCGCACCGACGCCTTGGGACATTTTTCCAATTATGGCGCAACCAATGTGGCGCTCGCCGCACCTGGCGACCAGATGTATTCCACAATGCTTGGGGCAAATAATGCCACTTATTATCCGCCGCTCAATTTAGGCGTCACGCTTGCTGGCACGTCCTTTTCTGCGCCTTATGTCGCGGGCGCGTGCGCTTTGCTGATGGCGCAATATCCCTCGGACAATTATCATCAAACCATCAGCCGCCTGTTGCAGGGCACCGACTCAATACCAGCTTTGGCGGGCAAGTGCCGGACGGGTGGCCGGCTCAACCTGCGCAAGGCTCTGCGCACCATCCTCATCAACCCGCTCCCGCCGACCAACGGTGTGCCGTTCCAGTTGCTGGTCGCCGGCGGATTAAACCGCACCTGCACCGTCCAGGCCAGCCCCGACCTCGTGAACTGGTCGCCTGTTTACACCAACACCACCACGACCAACGACACCTTTATCTATGCCGACAGCCAGTCTGGCACAATGTCGCAACGGTTTTACCGCGCCACCGCCGCTCCGTAACTGGCCGACCTGATTTATCTCCCAATAATTCTCATGGAAAAGTTCCCGCCGTCTGCAAAGACCGAAAAGAAAATTTGGTTTCCGGCCAAGCGCTACGGTTGGGGCTGGGGCCTGCCCGTCTGCTGGCAGGGCTGGGTCGTGATGATTGTTTGGGTGTTGCTGCTGGTGGCCGCGCAGTTGCTATTGCTCCGGCATCCCGTCTGGTTTGCGGTTTGTATCGTGGGGTTAGCGGCAGGCTTGATTGGCATCTGCCTTTGGAAAGGCGAAAAACCACGCTGGCGTTGGGGCAAGGATTGACTCGAATAGTTATGAGTTTTGGGTTGTGAGTGCTGAGTTAAAGCTGGGAACCCCCGCCGCCAAATAAGCGGACGGAAGGAACTGGGGCCAGAACTGTTTTAATTAGGAGTACAGGCAGGCCGGAAACCGGTGGTTGCGCCTCCCTTGCCGTTCAAGTCCTACGGCGGGGGGAGTGGGTCGACCGAACTGTGGGTGCTGAATATTATCTTCCTGGGGCATAATGAGCTTCTTCTGGGTGGGGTGACGGGTGGTTCCGGGGTGGTGAATGGCAGTTGGGTTGGTGTTCACAGGTTCTCCATGAGGTCTCACAGATGTCCCGTGAGGTCTCACAGGTCATCCGTGAGGTCCCACGAGTCTTCCATGGGGTCCCACAGATGGTCCATGAGGCCTCACAGACCTTCCATGAGGTACCACAGGTCATCCATGAGGTACCACGGATGGTCCATGCGATACCACCGGTGTTCCATTAGGCCTCACAGACAACCGGTGGGCGCTCATGGGTGTTCCATGGGCGCTCATGGGGAACCGGTGGTACCTCATGGATGATCTGTGGTCGCCAACCAATGACCTGTGGTCGGCCATGGATAGTCCATGGCCGCCCACGAGTGACTCGTGGTCTGCGCTGGCAGGTCCATTAGCGGGGGCGGCGGTCGGGTTGGTGGTACCCCATATCACAGTGTGCCGCCTGGGCGCAGCCGTGGAGGTAGCGACCGACGCCGGGGTGCTGGCGCATGGCCACCTAAAGTATCGTTGTGACGGAGGCTTGGGCCCGAAATTCTGCTCGCCAACGGGCAGGGCCGTAATTAAGGTTGCCGACGTGGCACCTTTGGGGAAGCCATTGCGCTTAAAATCTTAAACCACCCGCCCCAGATGAATCCCGCCCGACCAAACACTAATCTAAGCAACGGGCTGATCCAGGCCGATGTCATTCTAGTTTGTGGTGAGGATGAAGCGGAGCTGCTGTCCGCGCTTAAAGCCGTCCGGCCCGAGATTGTGCCCCAGTCGATTCATCGCTATCGCTGCTACCACTTTTGGGATTGTCAGACGTTCACGCTAATTTGGACAGGCATCGGCACCGGCTGCCTGGAACCGTTGCTCTACGAAATCCTCGATATCCCCACGCTCCAGCGCATCCTGTTGATGGGCACTGCCGGCGCGACGGATTATGGCAAGCTGACCCTGATGAAGGGCCGGGCTTACGCCATGGCCGCGGCTTCGCCCTTCGCCGCCGGCGTCACGCCGGTCTCGAACGAACCGTTGGCTCCGGTCTGGAATCAGCCGCTGCCCGCTGATGTGCAAACGGCGACCATTGTATCCACGGATTATTATTATGGCTACAGCCCCAAGACCGATGCGCGGACCTTAAAACTGATTGCGAACGATGTGAACCTCGCGCGCGGTCGGGCGGAGACCTTACCTCAAGTTCAGTTGGTGGATATGGAGACGGCGCAGTTTTATCATTTCTGCCGGCTGCTAGGTTTGCCTGGGTTGCAGTATATTGCGATCAAAGGCCCGGCAAACATCGTCGGTGATTTTGGTGAACAGAATCTGCATTCGGGAGCGGTCCTGGAAGCGTCTCTACAGATAGCTACCCGCCTGCTTCAGTCTGGCCAAACGGATTGAGAAATTTAGAGAAATTTACTTAACGGGGAGAAAGCTCAGGACCCGCGCCAGCGCGCGCTCGTTGCCGAAGAAATCCTGACGGGCAATGTTTTCGCGATGCTTGCCAACGTTGGTAAGAAATTCTTTTATCTTCACCGGGAACTCCCGCAGGTCGTCGCACATCCGCCCGTAGCCGAGGTCGTCGAGATAGCGCGCGTTGAGCCATTGCTCGAACTGCCACGCCACGGGCAGCGAGAAGACTGGTTTGCCCAGATAGAGCGCCTCGCTCATCAAGGTGTAGCCGCCGTTGGTGAGAACCCACGCGGCCGCGCCGACTTCCTCGATGAAGCGCTCATCCGCGCGCGGAAAGTAAGTGATGTTGCCGTCCTGACCCTCGCGGTTTTCGTAGGCGAAGACTTTGAATTGGTACGGCATGGCCTTGAGCAATTCCGGCAGGCGCGTGAAGGAGTTGCTGGTTTGGTACACAACGATATGGCCATCGTCGCGCGGTTTGATGTCCAAAACCTTCTGGCGCAGAATCGGCGGGAAGAACTCAACATTCTCGCCGCTAGGCACGGGCGGATAATAAAAGGACGTGGCGAAATGCGCCTCGGTATGATAATCGGTCAGCCAGACGACGGAGCGCGCGGCGATTGAGGGAATCTGCTGGTCCAAGGGCAGGGTGGGGCGGGCATACGGGATGACGCCCTGATGATCGAGACTGATGCAGCGCAGACCGGCGATTTCAGCGGCCCGGGGCAGGAACGGTTCGAAATCCGTGATCGCCAGGTGCGGCTGCCAGTCTTCAATGAGCTTGGTGATTTTGCGGACTTCGCTACCGCGCTGACGAATCAGCGGCAGATTACCCCAAAAGCTGGCGAGCAGTTCCACGCGGTTGTTCCGATAGACAAAGGTGAACCCGGGGATTTCCCGCACATCGGGCAGGCGCGGTTGCAAGACCTTGAAGGCTTTGTGGCTCGCGAGAATTTTTACTTCATGACCGCGTTGGGTAAGTTCCCGGGTGAGCGTGAGCACGCGCGATGAATGTCCCTGACCCTCACCGCAGCAGCTATAAAGGATGCGCGCCATTTAGCGACCCATTGTCATCGGTTCGTCCCGTAGATGCAAATGACAGTTTGGTGACATTTTGAACTACCTCCGCTTACGGATCCACGCGGGTTAGATTGAATTGCAGCCTCCGCCCCGACCGGCTTCATTTGAGCGTTTTGAGCCGGTTGTGAAAATCTTTCCGGTTGATGAGGTCGATCACCTGTAAATGATCAGGGTGTAGGCGGAAGAACAGCCGGTAATCTGAACCAATCCGCTGGCGCATGACGTTGACTACCTGTTTGAGCCGCAAGGCCCCCACGAATGCCGCCGGTTCGCCCGCCGCGAGCCGCCCGATCATGATGATGGTCGCGCGGGCGACGTGACGCGGGAAAAATTCCAGTATCTGCTGAAAGCCCTTGGGAAACTCGATGAGCCGAACCGGATGGACTTCCGGCACATCCTGCGGCAGCAGCAGTTCTTCTTCCTGATTGTGATCGGCTTCATCGGTCGGGGCAGGGGCAGTGCTCTGCCGCAGGGTATCGAGGTCGGTCTGCGCCTGCTGGAGTTCGCGGCGCAGTTCGTTGCGCTCGTTGTGCCGCTCCTTAAGGGCGTGGTGGAGGGAGATAACTTTTTCGCGCAGCTCGCGCAACGCGGTTTCGTTGGCAAGCATTGGTGGTGCGGCGATGGGGTGAGGCGTTTGTTTGGGCGCGGCGGGTGAGGCTTCGCGCCGGGCGATTTCCCTTTGAAACCGGACCAGCGATTCCTTGAGCTGCTGCACCTCTTGAACCTTGCGATCGAGCCGGTGCTGGGCTTCGCGCATGGCGGCCGCATCTCGGGCTTCATCCTTGAGTTCTGCGAGATGCCGGTCAATCACATCGCTGAATGGATCGTCCAGCGGGAGATTCAAGCGGTCGCGCACCGACAACACTTGTTCCAGCCATTGAGCGGCGCGGTCGGGGGCGGCCAGCGGCAGCACGCTGCGGTAAAGCAGGATTCCCAGAGCGGGGAATCGGGAGGCGGCGACGCCTTGGGCCAGCGCCTGCAGGGTTTGATGATTTTCGGTTTGCAAGGCTGTAAGCGCGGTGGTCTCGATTAATTGCAGACAGCGGTTGCCATCCTCGGCGGCTAGCAGGAGGCGCGCGGCGAGTTCTAGTTGGTCTTCGGTAAAACCCCGGGGCTGACGGAGACTCAGCAGGCGTTGCGCTACGTCGCGTCGACCGGCTTCGGTGGCGGCCAGCATTGCGGCCTGCCAGGGTTCTAGAAAATTGTCCGACCAGCCCACGATTTCCATCACTTCCACCGCGCGGTCAGGCAGCTTGCAGAACGCCAGCCGCGATAGATAGTGGCGGCGCAGCGCGGGGGCGATTTTCCGAGGGTCCAGCGGGGCCAGGGTCGCCGCATCGGCCTGCTTGATCATCGCTTCCGTGAGATGCTTTTCCAAGCTCGCTTCCAGTTCGTTATGCGTCAATCCGGCCACACTGCTGGACTCATGCAGTCGTTTCTGATCCGACTCATAACAGCAGCGCTTGTATTTTTTGTGGCTGCCACAATGACATGGTTCATTTCGGCCCAGCCGGGCCACCGAACGCCGCATGGTATAGCTGCCGAGCGCAATGGCCTGGTTGGGCTTTTCATAAACCATCTCTTCGATGGGTTTGCGATAATTGGCCAACACGCTTTTATTCAGACTCCCGGCCTCCGCGTTCAGGACTTGCCATTTATTATCTTTCATTTTCGAGTAGCGCTGCCGGAGCAGCGCTGTCAAAGCCGGGTCCCCGATGCGCGCCGCCAGCGTCCACAGCATGGTCAAGGTGTCGACGTCATCTTTTTTTAAACTGTTCTGCTTAAGCCGGCGCGCCGCCGCCCGGGCTAAAGGCATGAATGTCGGCGAGAGGCTTTTCCCCGGTTGCTCGAGCGTGAGGGCGGCGGCGAGATGCAGGGCGGTCGCTTCCATCTCCGGTTCCAGCCGGGTGTGCTGGACTGCCTTCAACAAATACGCGGGCACATCTCCATGCATGGAGATGGCCACCCGGCCCAGCCATTGCGAGCTGGGAAAAAAGCGGGTTCCCTGTTCCAGATGCCGCGCATCCAGCCGCCGTCCCGCATGCGTCGCGGTCACGCTCACCGCCATGAAACCCATGGCATCATTGTCGGTTATGATTTCGGCCAGCAGGCAGTCCAATCCGGCATCGTCTGGCGGCAGCAGCCCCGCTATTTGGTGCATCGCGGCCCGATGAAAAGGAGTGTTATCAATCAAGTCACGTAATTCGGGGCTCATGGCCCTGAGTGTAAAACAAATCTCATCAATTAGATATAAATGGTGGTCATTAATACCCCCAGCCCTCGCTTGACCGCTGGGGCGGTTGCGGCACACTGGCGGTATGCCGACGAATGTCTTAGGTGGAGAATTGCAAGCCTGCTGTCAATCGCCCGTGACCGGGTTTTATCGCGATGGTTATTGTCGCACCGGGCCGGAGGATCGCGGGCTCCATACAGTCTGCTGTCAGGTCACCCAGCCCTTTCTCGACTATCTGGCCGCGCAAGGCAACGACCTCATCACCCCGCGTCCCGAATATGATTTTCCTGGTCTAGTCGAAGGCGACCGCTGGTGCGTTTGCGTACGGAGCTGGGCGCAGGCTTTTGAAGCGGGTTGCGCGTCACCGGTCTTGCTGGACGCGTGCCATCTTTCGGTGCTGGAATTCGTGGATTTGGAATCGCTGAAAGCTCACGCCATCAAAGATTAAAATGGACCGAAAAGGGCCGGGCGTTTAGTCGCGCAGAAGAAATTGATTTAGGCCGGACCCGACCTCTAAACTAAAGGCACGAATATGAACCTCGATCACATTAAAGATTTTTTCAGCCAATTCGACAACAAGGACCTGCCGACTGGCGGCGCGCTACTGGTTGCCATCGTGTTGCTGTTTCTGGTCTTCAAGACCGGCAAGGCGATTTCCCGGTTTCTGCTCTTCATCATCGCCGTCGGATTGCTGGCCGGGGCCTGGTGGTGGCACCACCACAAATGACCGCACGCCGTCCAACCCATTAATATCATGAAACATTATCTGCCACACTTTCTGGCTTTGTTGGTCGTAATACTGGTCGTGGCGGGTTGCGCCACGGGCAATGTTAATCCGTCAGCGGCGCGTGCTCACACGGGCTACGTGGATTTCTACGATACCACGACGAACGACTTCTACTGGCAGATTGAGCGCTACGATGTGCGCAAGCAAAGCTTTAAGATTATCTATGATGACATGGCTTCGGTGACAGGCGGCTTCTTGCGGCTAGCGCTGGCGCCAGGGCATTATCAATTGCGCATCACCATCATGAACCGGGCGACGAAGGAGCCGCCTGTGGTTGAGGTGGACGTTCAAGACGGAATGATCACGCCCGTGCAGGTCGAGTTCGTTCCCGATGGCGTCACGCAGATTCAGAATCAAACGAAACGGGCCGGTGTCATTGTCGGGCATCAATACGGCGTGCGCACCCAATATAGCAGCTCGGAAGCCACCTTGTACAAGTTGCTGGCCGAGGTGGAACCGCCCACGCCTTACCGGGTAAAAGCGCAGACTGACTATGCTCAGTAAGTTTAAGCAAGTTGCGACGACCCGTTGCCGGTTACTCGGCTTAATCGGCTTACTCCTGCTCGCCGGTACCGGCTGCCAGTTGGTACAGAACGCCGCGAATGTCCCGGCCCAGGCGGTCCGCGCCGTCACGCCGGGCAGCCCGGAGAAGCCGGTTGCCGATCCCGTCGAGGTGCAACAGAAGCTGCTCCGCTTCGCCGATGAATACTCGATGCGCATGGTCGCCTGCGTGGATAATCTGCGACGCGACACGAATGCGCTGTCCAAGGCAAAGGTGCTGGAAACGAAGATTGAGATCGGCTCCGAGACGTGGTCCATCGCTGCCGGTCCGAACGCGGTGGCGGATTTGCTCGACATGACGGTCTTCGTATCGGTCACCCGGATGGCGCTGGAGAATTACTGGCAGCCAAAGATATTTGGCGACTCCGCAGCGCCCATGGTTGCCTATGCCCGGAGCGCCGAGGCGGAAATCTGGGAAATCGCCGGCACGGTGCTGACGCCGGCGCAGCAAACGGAATTACACAACTCCATCGCGACGTGGTACGAACAGAATCCATTGCCGGAAAGTCTGGTGGCCGCGCGCGCGCTGGGTTTTGCTGCGCAGGTGGCAGTGGCGGGCAAGGCCGACCAGACCAAACCGGGCAGTGTGTTTAGTCTGCTGATGATTGATCCGCTCGCGGGCGTGGACCCGGCGGTGCGCGAGATTGCCCAGACGCGGATGTTCGCCGAACGCGCCCTGTTCGTGACGCAGAAGATGCCGACCTTGCTGCGCTGGCAGACCGAACTGTTAAGCCTCAACGCTGCCGAGCTGCCCGCCGTGCAGCAGGCGGTTTCCAACTCCACGCAAATCGCGGCGTCGATGGAGCGCTTCGCGACCGTCGCGGAGAAATTACCGGACGAGGTCAGCAACGAGCGCGCGGAAATTCTCAAGGCGCTGCAGTCGCAGGAAAAAGATGTCTCCTCGCTGCTGAACTCGGGCACGGCGATGTCCACTTCGCTGAACACGACCCTGATCACCTTTGACACTTTGATGAAACGTTTTGGCGTCGGGGAGACGAACTCCGCGCCGCCGGCGACCAACACCGAGCCGTTCCGCATCCAGGATTACACCGCCATGGCCGCACAACTCGACGCCACGGCGCAGCGGCTTACGGACTTGCTGGTGACGCTCGACCGCACGCTCGGCTCGTCGAACCTGCTGCAATTGACCGCGCAGGCTGCGCCGGTCGTTCAATCGGCGAAGACCAGCGGCAAGGAAATCGTGGACTACGCTTTCTGGAAAGGCGTCCTGCTCGTAGGCTTCGTGCTGCTGGCCGCCCTGATTTACCGCTGGCTGACCGCGCGTCGTTTAACTCCGAAGCCATAATCTCGATTCATCATGAAGCATTCTACTCGTCTAGTTCGTCTCGGAGCTAGCGCAGGCCTGATTCTGGCGGCGGCGCTGTTCACCGGTTGCCGTTCCATCGGCCCGCATACTGTCTCGACCGACCGCTTTGATTACAGCTCCGCGATCGCCGATTCGTGGAAGCAGCAGACGCTGCTGAACATCGTCAAGCTGCGGTACGTGGACCTGCCGGTGTTCGTGGATGTGTCGTCGGTTGTCGCTGGCTATTCATTGCAGACCGGTATCACTGCTGGCGGTAGTTTCCCTGATTGGGCCCCTCTGAACTAGGCCATTGAGGATGGGATGGTTTTCGGGTAACGAAAAGAAAACCATCATGAAGAAGACACATCATACGACGGAGCAAATCATCCGCATCCTGCGGGAGGCGGAGACCAGCGGGCAGAG
>CAIPKV010000050.1 GCA_903865745.1 uncultured Verrucomicrobia subdivision 3 bacterium
GATGGAACGCCGCTACATAAACACGTTTCTCAAAATGCTTTTTTACGCCCACGTTTTGCGCCGGTTCGACAAGCCCAAGGAAGAACGTGCCACCGATAATTTGCTCATCCTGTGGGCGGATGAAGCGCAACGCTTCGTCACGGCCAGTGAGGACGGCATGAGCGATTACAACTGCATTGACGTGATGCGCGAGGCGAAGGCTACACTTGTTGCCGCCGCACAGTCGTCAACGTCATTCATCCCGCCGCTTGGAGAGGAAAAGGCACAAGTGCTGACGTTGAATCTTCGCAATCGGATGATTTTCAAAGGTGCGGACGAGGCGGGCGCAGTTGAAAGTGCGGACTTTCTCGGACAACGAAAAGTCCGTCAACGGACGTATGGCTATTCCGGCGGCATGGCCACGCGCAGCTTCACGCAGATTGAGGAACATAAGATCAAACCCTACGAATTGCGCAATTTGAGAAAACACCAGTGCGTTCTCGTTCACTGCGAAAAGGGTTTTCGCAAAACGATTTTGCCACCGCTCGAAGCCGATGGCACGGTTTCAAAATGGTTTCCTTGGTGGAAGCGTTTTTTGTAATCAATTTCGTCAGCAGGAGGGTCGCCGATTTGTCCAAAATGGTTTTTATCTGCCGTCACGGCCTTTCGTTTGCCTCCACCCAGCTTTGCAGCAGGACCAGGCAAGCCGGGATTTGCGCGTTGATCCACGTGACCCCCCATACGGGGGGAGGCTCATCAACTTCAGACCTTCTATATTCACAGTTAACAGCACATGCAAAATAACGATGCAACCAATTAATCAATTACATTAACATTTATGATCACAACCCGAATCAGATTTACATATCCTCCATTGATTCAACATCCGCACACGGCGCGCCGCTTGCCGTTAAACATTTTGGCGGCTGCCCTTATCGTGTTTGGCTTGGCGTGCGGAGTGCAGGCGCAACCGGTTATCTCAAGCCAGGCTGGATACACCATTACTTGGGATGGTAACGATGGCGAATACTCTGGTCTCAGCGTGCCGAATAATGCCGCCAAGGCCAGTAATGGAAGTCAGGCCTTTGGCAGCGGCCAGCTTATTGCCGATGGAACGGCGGGGCAGCACATGACCAACGTGAATAACGGAACCTACGGCAATGGCAGCAGCTGGATCAATGGAACCTTCGATGTGCCTTCGCCGCTCGATACAGCCTCGCCAGCGGGGGGGGCGACGTCCTTTATCGGGATCCGGTTCACCAACACCATTGCTATCAGTTCGATTGCTTGGGGGCGGGATAACACCACTGGAGGGGCATCCGACCGCTGGCAGACTGTCTACACGCTCCAAGTGACAACTGTGGCAAATCCCGATGGGGGCACGACCACGACGGGCAATGCGGCGACGGGCTGGGTAACGATTGGCACAGTGACAACTGGGAATGCACAGACGAACGCCACGTTTCGTGCCTGGCTGCGGCACCGTTACAATGTGGCCCAGGGGGGCAATCCAATTCCGGCCACGGGCATGCGGATTGTGTGTGCCTGGAATGCCGCCGCCATCGACGAGATTGAGGTTAACGCGCCTGTCCCAAAAACCTGGACCGGCAACGGCGGGGCCAACCTATGGGACATCAACACGAGTGCGAACTGGCTGGATGCCGGGGGCAGCACTGCCGGGGGCAGCACTTATGTGTCTTATGTGTTCTTCGACAACGATGTGGTGACGTTTGGGGACAACGGGGGGACGAACCTGGTGGTGAACATTAATTCGACGGTGTCGCCGGCGAGCACGACGGTGAACGCGACGACCAACTACACCTTCACGGGCACCGGCGGCATCGGCGGGACGAATAGTTTGATCAAGCTCGGGGCAGGCACGTTGACGCTTTCCACTGTGAACACCTACACCGGCAGCACGACGCTTTCCAACGGCACCTTGAGCGTCGCCTCGATCGCCAACGGCGGGGTTAACAGCGGGCTTGGTTCCTCCGCCAATGCCGCCGCCAATCTGGTGTTTGCGGGCGGCACATTGAGTTATAGCGGGACGACCAACACTAGTTCCGATCGCAATTTCACCATCAACAACGCGACGATTGGCATCGTGAACGTCGCCAATGCCGCCGCCAAGCTGACGCTGACCGGCACCACGCCCACCACCAACGGAACGCTGCGGGTGACCGGCCCGGGCACGCTGACGCTCGACTCCGGCACCTCCACGACTCTTGTGCTAACGACCAGTTCATGAGACTGATATAGACCTCAAAGTGGTTGACACTCCAATGATAGAGGGAGTGTTAACATGAATGAACAAACGATAGTAGAGAAGAAGAGGAACAGCCCCCCGAGGGGGGCTGGCGGCGCGAAAAAAGTGCGCCGTTTCACCGCAGACGAAAAGCTCAAAGCCGTGCGGTTGCGGTTGGAAGAGGGCTTCAGCCTGAAGGATATCTGCGCCGAAGTTGGCGTGGCCCAGAGCGGGTTGAGCCGTTGGATCAGCCAGTATCAACAGTTCGGTGAAGCCGGGTTGCAACCGGCTCGCGGCGGCAAGCGGGTGGCCAAACTGCCCGCGCCGATCACGGACAAGATCATCGAACTGAAGCAGCAACATCCAACCTTTGGCATCAAACGGATCAGCCAGGTGTTGCGCCGGTGTTTCTTTTTACCGGCCAGTCCGGAGACCGTGCGGCAACGGTTGCACGAGGCCGAGTTGATGGCCGAGCATCCACCTCGAAAGCAGCGTAATATCACCCGGCCCCGCTTCTTCGAGCGGGCCACGCCCAACCAGATGTGGCAGACGGACATCTTCACGTTCCGGTTGGGCGGACGTTACGCCTATGTCATCGCCTTCATGGATGATTACTCACGGTTCATCGTGGGAGCGGATTTGTTCCGCAGTCCCACGGCGCAGGCGGTGATCGAAGTGTATCGCGTGGCCGCCGGCGAGTTCCAGCCGCCCAAGGAGATGCTCACCGACAACGGCCGCCAATACACCAGCTGGCGGGGCACCAGCCGGTTCGAGGCCGAACTGCAAAAAGACCGGGTCGCGCACTTCAAATCGCGGCCGCAACATCCGATGACGCTCGGTAAGGTGGAGCGCTTCTGGTCCACGATCTGGCAGGAGTTCCTCGTGCGCGCCCAGTTCGACAGCTTCGAAGCGGCACGGGAACGGATCAAACTCTGGATCAAATACTACAACCACAAGCGGCCCAACCAAGGGATCGAGGGCTTGTGTCCGGCGGACCGCTTCTTTGAGATCCAAGCTGAGCTACGGAAGACCATCGAAACCGGCATCCAGGAAAATCTGCTGGAGCTGGCCTTGCGCGGCAAACCCCAGGCGCCTTTTTACATGGTGGGACGCATGGACGGCCAGTCCGTCGTGCTCCGGGCCGAGAAGGGCAAACTCAAACTCAGTGTCAGTGATCAACAAAACAACGAACAAGAACTTACTTATGACCTCAACCAAAACAACGACCGAAAAGAAGGAACGAAAACCGCGAACCCCAACCCCACAACACAATGCCCCGGACAAAGTTCAGGCAGTGCTGGCGGTGTGGACGGAACGGTGCAAGCCGGCGGAAGTCTGCCGCCAGCTGAACATCAACTGGATCACGTTCAACCACTGGCAGCGCCGGGCGATGGAAGGGATGCTGCAAGCCTTGGAAAGCCGGGTCAACCTGACCAAGGGCGAAGCCTTGAGCCCACGCCTACAGGCGTTGCTCCAAAACCGGCAGCGGTCGGCGACGGTGACCAAGCTCACCAGCCGGCTGGAGCAGATAAACAAACTTGCCAACCCCACACCGACTCCGGCAAAAACGGAGTAAATGAATGCCAAAGCCAGGCAGCGGGCGGAACTGATCTTCAAGGTTCGCTCCGACCAAATGACGGCGACCGAGGCCGCACAGACGCTGGGCATCTCCCGCCAGCAATACTACCAGTGGGAACAACGGGCGTTACAAGCCCTGTTGTCGGCACTGGAGGATCAGCCGACGGGACGGCCCAAGAAGCCAACGGACCCGGAGAAGGCAGCCCTTCAACGCCGGGTGCAACAACTGGAGCAACAGGTGCAGCAACAGCAGCAGCGGGAACAGTTGCGCCAGCTGCTGAACCAATGGGCGGAACGGGAGGATCTCCCTCCCGCTAAAAAAAACCCGAAATGATCCGCCAAATCCTGCACCAGCTCGACACCATGAAACAATCCAGTCAATCCTCGTGGCGACAGTTGTGCGACCTCGTGCCTTACGCCAGCGTCATGCGCTGGCGGCAACGGCAACGTCGGGGCTGGCCGTTGTGGCAATGTCCCGGACCCAAGAAATCAACGCCGCTAAACTGGACGGAGTTTTATCCGCTCCTGCGACAGTTGCAGCATGGCCGGGTGCGCAGTCAGGGCACGCGGGTGCTCTATGAACGCTTCGCCCAGTGTCTGTCACGTCGCGAGTTGGGTGCGTTGGTGCAGGATTATCGGCGGAATCAACTCAATGCCATGAAACACATTCATTGGCTCTGGTCGGGACTGGCCTGGTCTTGTGACGCCACCGAATATGGTGACGGTTGGCAGATCATCCCGGTTCAAGACCTGGCCTCACGCTACCGGTTCCAACCACTGGTCAGTGACCGCCTTGATGGTCGGCAGATCGCCGCCCATCTCGAACGACTGTTCCGCCAGCACGGGGCACCCTTATTCCTCAAACGCGACAATGGCTCGCCCTTCAACTGCCAGCAGGTGGATGAAGTCATGAGCCGCTTCGGTGTGCTGCCACTGAACAATCCACCCCATTTTCCCCGCTATAACGGAGCGGAGGAAAAAGGCATTCGCGACTTGAAAGCGGCCTTGGATCAACGGCAGCAGCAGACGGGCAAGGTGCCGAAGGATCTGGCCTTGGCGGTGGAAGTCATCGCCCATGAACTCAATCACCGTTCCCGGCGCTGCCTCAAAGGCCGCACCGCCTGCACCGTCTTCAACGATGGTGCCCAACGCCTCCGCTGGACCAAGCGCCAGCGCCAAACCATTTTTCGATTGCTGCTCCAGCAGTTCGGAGCGATGATCGGAAACACGACGAATGGCCATCACCCCAAACCCGCCACGGCGTGGCGGGTCACGGTGGAAGCCTGGCTCCGCTGCCAGGGTCTGATTACTGTCCGTCAAAACCAGAAACCAAATGTGTCAACCACTTTTACCAAATGTTGGTCTCACAATTAACTTGGTCGCACAATTGTCAGTTTTCACACTCTTGGCGCTCTGGTTGATGGATCGTGCAGGTCGGCGGCGGCTGTTGTTTTGGGGTAATGTGGGTTGTTTTATCTCCCTGATTGTTTTGGGCGTGCTTTTAGGCCGAGTTGATTCTTCCAGCACCATGAAAGTGGCGACAGCGGCAACTTTTGTCGCATGCTTTGCCTTTTCAATGGGACCGATCAAATGGGTTTTTATGTCGGAGGTTTTTCCGACGCGTATCGCTGGACGGGCGGTAGCCATAAGTTCGTTGGCCGTGTGGACTGCCGGCGCCATTTTGAACCAATTGTTTCCGCTTATGCGAGACAGTTGGGGTAAAAGCATGACGTTCTACGTCTTTGCAGCGGTGCTGATTCCACAGTTCTATTTCGTTTGGAAGATTATGCCGGAAACCAAGGGACGAAGCTTGGAGGAGATTGAACGCTCGTGGCATGGCATCAAAGGTGGAGTAACAGCAACTCAAACCATTGGCAAGAAGCCCCCGCTTGGAATAGAGGCGGAAGCGGAGATTCTGGGGTAAGGCAAGCGGAAATGGTCAATTCGACTTTGACACCTTGCTCAACAAATTGCGGTGCTGAACGTCTTGCCAAATGATGTCATGGAGAAAAACCAGCATATGGGTGTGGTCGAGGTTATTTTGAGTCGCTGCTCTGCCGATTACGAAAATTAAGTTAACACAAACCAATATGCCGGAGATTATGAAAATGAAAAATCCATTCAACCGCTTGGTGGGAGACATGCCCAAGGTGGGCATTCGTCCCGTCATTGATGGACGACTCCGTCAACGACATTTATTTTTCCTCACCCCGCATACCGGTCGAGTTTCCTGAGCAGGGCTTCGAGTTTTAACGCTTTCTTGGCGAGCAAAAGTTTTTGCACCAGCTTAAACGTCGGGATGAACAGCACCGTGTGGCCATGCCGCAAGATCAACTCCCGGCCCAGTGCCGCCACAAAATGACTTTTCCCACGGCCTGGCAGACCGAAGGCGAGCACGTTTTCCCCGCGCTCCACAAAGCCGCCTTCCAGCAACGTCGGTAATTGTCGTCGGATCTTTTCCGGCAGTAACTTCTCCTCCAGGTTGCCCAGACTTTTGCCGTCGGGCAGCCCGGATTGTTTGAGCAGCCGGGCAACGCGCCGTTGGCGCCGGTCTTCGGCTTCGCTCTCGCAGAGGTGTTGCAAGAACTTCCTATAGCCCCAGTGGTGCTGTTCAGCTTGTTGCAGGGTGTCCGCGTAGATCGAAGCCATCGTCGTCAGACAAAAACTTCGCAACAGTCCGGCCAGTGGATCATGCGACATGGGCGACCTCCTCCTGCAAGAACGCATCATACACGCTCAAATCCACGATGGGTTCCACCAGTTCCACTCGGCTGGGTGGACACAGCGTGCCGCGCAAGGTGGCCGCCCGCCACGGCAGTGAGTCCGGGCACAGCATCTCACCGAGCAATCCCTCCACGGCATTGATGCCCAGTTCCGCCGTCAACTTGAGCAGGCGTAGATACTCCAGTTCGCCGGAACCCATCCCGTGATCTTGCACCAGCCGGTCATAGGCGCGGCGATAGGTGCGGCTGGGAAAGAGTTCCTCCCGGTAATGGTAGCGGGCAAACGCGCCGGGCTTGCGCAGCAGTGCCTGGATCACATGCCGGTAATCAATCACCGCCTGCCGACCGGGCACTCGCGCGATGTGCGCAATCTGCTCGGTGCCGTGGTAAACTTCCAAGTGTTGCTCATAAACCCGTGCGCGCAGCCGGCGGCTGATGAACTTGGCGGGCACCGAATACGCCACGCGTTTGACCCGGATGGTGCTGTGGCTACACACCCGGCACTCCACTTCGTCATACTCGCAGAGCCGCGTGGGCGGCAGTTCCCGCATCACCGCCAGTTCCTCCGCCACCTTGGTCGTGCGCGGGCCATTGGCTTTGGTCAGCACCTCGGCCAAGAACTGATCGTAAGCCGCTTCACTGGCGAAGTCCCGATATCCGCGCAGCAACAGATGTTGCTCCAGTCGCCGCTTCAAATGGCCGTTGTGTGCCTCCACATCGCCGTTCTCATTCGGACAACCCACATGGATCGTCCGCACGGCCAGCCCGTAGTGTTCCGCCAACGACAAAAACTCCGGATTGAAATCCCGTTTACCTTCCCCGCTGATTTGATGCGTGGCGGCGCTGCTATTATCAATCTGCAAGAGCTTGGGAACCTTGCCCAATCGGAACAGCGCCGCCTGCAAGCCCGCGCGCAGCGCGCATTGACTCATAGTTTTTGTTACCGAGTCGGGACCGTTGCCTCAATAGAATGTTACCCAAAAAAGGCAACGCATGAATATTGTCAGCAAAACCGCTCGGAAAGAAATTGTGGAAGCTTTGCGGGCGCGCTATGGGAAAGCCACCAAACTTGAAAAGGGCCTGATCCTCGGTGAGTTTACCGCCGTCTCTGGCTATCATCGCAAACACGCGATTCGATTATTGAGTTCATTGATGAAGGTGCCAGTGAAAACCGTGATGGCGAGCCGGCGTGTCTACGACGAGGCTGTCAAGACGACCCTGACGATCCTCTGGGAGGCGGCCGACCGGATTTGTGGTAAACGCTTGAAGGCCGCCATACCCAACTTGATTCGAGCGATGGAAAAGCACGGGCATTTGCATCTGGACCCGGCGGTTCGCAAGCTGGTGCTGGCGGTAAGCGCGGCCACGATTGACCGGTTGCTGACGCCAGTGCGCAAAGGGGCCGGGGCTCGCCGGCGCCGGCACTCGCAAAAGCGGGTGAGCCGGGCGATTCCGATCAAGGTATTTTCGGACTGGAAGGATCCGGCCCCAGGCTTTCTGGAGATTGACTTTGTGGTGCATGGCGGCGGCTCCATGTCCGGGGAGTATCTCCATAGTTTGGTCGTGACCGACGTTTGCTCCGGATGGGTGGAAGCCGTGCCGCTGCTGGCGCGCGAGCAGCATCTGGTCATCGCCGGACTGGACCGGATCCGGGAACAACTTCCCGTGGTCACGCTGGGGATCGACTCGGACAATGATGGGGCATTTATCAACGACACGCTGGCCCTTTTGGCTGGAACGCAAGGGGGCGGGTATTTACTTCCTGTCCCTGCGCAAAGAGGCGATGTGTCTGGCCGTGGAACGTGAGCGGCCCATTGACTTCAATCAACCGATCAATCAGGGCGTCATCAGCGATCGGTTGGTGAAAGACCGGCGCGGCCTTCAGGTGCGTGAAATCACCTTCTGCAATCCGTGCGACAACCAGGTTTATGTTTATCTCACCACCGAAATGACCTTGGAACCGGGACTCCTGGCGTTGCTCTACAAAACGCGCTGGGAAATCGAGAAGGTGTTTGACGAAACCAAGACCAAACTGCAGGAGAAAAAATCCTGGGCGACCACGACCACGGCCAAGGAGATGCAAGCGCATTTTGTGGCCATCGTCCACAACCTCCTGTTGCTCCTGCAGGATTGGCACCAGCAACAAGGCGTGGAAAACACGGCGGAAATCCAGCGTCGCCAAAAACGACTAAAACAACAGGAAACCGATCTGGAGAAAACCGGCCAGATGCTTCCCTTGATTTACAAAACCCTCCAGCGCTTCACCCAGGCCACGTTCAAACTCATCCGCTGGTTGCGTGTTCATTGGCGACAGCAAACCTCACTCCAACAAGCCCTGCTCCAGCTGCGATCCCTCTATGCCAAACTTTAAATTCCTTTCCATTACGCCAATGATGAAAACATGTTTTTCGATAATTCTGCTCATGACGCCCACCCCCGCCGCACGCGGTCCGTTCACCTTGGAATTGAAGATCCGCTCCAACGCCAAAGGCCCCGCGCAGGTGTTTTGGAGCACGGACAAATTTGATCAATCACCGTCACGAAGTATTACTGTAATTTTAAGCGCCAATCTGCTGTGAATGCAGCACAGTTTTTCGTGAATTGCGATAATATCGAATGATTCCGATTCCAATAAAGCCCACGCCAAAAATAATCATTGCCATGTTTGCCGGTTCCGGCACCGCCGTGATGCCCAGACTCCAGCCATTCAATGTCGCCTGGCCGCCCCCCGCCACTTCATCCGCAAAATACAACGTCCAGGTTCCGTCCGCTGCCGAACCGCTGACTGCTCCCAGAGTCCCCGCTGCCTGAAAGGTTCCTGAAAATACCGACCCGGGCGCTTCACGCGTGGTTTGGATACTCCCCGACGCTGTGTCTGATAGCGTGATGTTTAATCCCGACCCGCCGTAACCAAACGAATTGCCCGAACTCACCCCCGGTTGGTTCAACAACATCACCAGCGTTCCGTTCGGGGCCACCAGATACGCGTAGAGATTCCCGTTGTAACCGCCACTCACGCTCAAGTCCACCGTCAAGCCGCCCACGGTGCTGCCACCAGGTATGTCGCTGACCGTCTGACTAAATGAAACGCCAACCGGATTGCCATTCGGGATCGTCGTGTTCACATCGCTAAAGGTCTCGGTGTAAAGCGATCCACGGGCAACACCCACGGCCAAAAGCACCGTCAGCAGGCCGATTATAGTTTGTGTTTTCATTTTTGCTGGGAATGTTTTTAGGTTTTTGCCGCACGGTTCAGGGTTGCCATTTCAAGCGATAATACGCCGCCGATGGCGGCGTGCCGCCCAAATCGGTGAACGCGTCCGTCCCGTTAATTACGCCGTTGGTTCCAGCCGAATTGGTGGAAATGTCTATCCACACCGCCGGTGCAAGATTTGTTGCCCGTTCCAAGATGTAATTGAATCCGGGAATGCCGTAGGCTTTGACGACGTTGGTGGAGCCGGTGGTGATGCCAACGATGGAATTGGTGCCGGTGACACTGTTGTTAATCACTATGTTGATGTAGCCAGTGTTTGTGCCGCCGAAGCCGTCGGCGATGGTGTAGCTGATCTGATCGGCCACGTTTGGACTGTTGGTGTAGCCGAGGTAGGCGTAGGCGTTGGTGGTCACTATGCTGCCATCCAGATTCGTGGCCCAGTTCAACGCCGCCAAGTTGACTCCGTTGGTGCTCTGCATTGTCACCCCGGTCAAAGCAACAGCGTCACCATCCACGTCACTCCAGTTGGTCGCAATGTCTGAAAGCGAAATGATCAATGCCAAGCCGGCCGTCCGTGTCACTGTCATCACATTGGCCGCCGGCGGATGGTTTGCCGTTAGCTCCATGATGCCGAGGTAGGCAAACGTGCCGGTTGCAACGGAAACACCAACTGTAATCTGTTGGCTGCCATTGGGCGTAATCCCGACGACGCTTACGATATTGCTATCATTCCCGGTGTAAACACCATCCGAACCAATCGGTTGTCCGGTGGTGGAATTTGTTCCAGAGGTTTGAAGATTCTTGGTGAACGAACCATTGCCACCGGTCACGGTGTAAGTTGTGATTCGTGTGTCCGTTGCAATGCGCGTGCCGAAGAGCCGGAGGCGGTAGTCAAGTGTTGAATCCAGATTGGTGATGGTGAGTGAGGCTGAAGCGCCAGTGAAAAAGTAATCTTCCGTGGCGCTCGCAATGGCGAAATTGCCCAACAGTGAGTAGCTTGGTGTGAGCAGGCCTCCATTTAGTATGCCATTAGCATAAAAACCGCTGCTGATAGTCAGGCCAATCGAGGTGGTATAGTTGGTCGTTGTGATCAAGTTGTTGATGCCAGTGCCGGCGGGAATAGACACCGAGTTGCCTGCGCCAACCAGATTGTTCCAATATTGTCCCAGGTTATCCGGACTAGCTGTAATTGCGCCGTTGGTCCCGTCATTGGGGCCAAAATCCACCAGTATGGTCTGGTGAACACCGATGCCCGGCACAACTGTCGCGATGTTGGAGTAATTGCCACGCAGGCCACCTTCTACTGCCGCCACGCGGTAGTCGTAAGACACGCCGGCAGTGAGACCGCTGTTGGTATAGGAGTTGGAACCTGCCGCCAGCAATACCACATCACTCCAGTTCGTGGTTCCGGTCACACGGCGTTCAAGTTCAAAGCCGCTCTCGGTGGTGCTATTTTTTGTCCAAGCCAATTTCACCGAGGTGCCAGACACGGATTGCGCGGTCAAGCTGCTAGGCGGGGTCACGCTCTGCAGGGCGGTAATATTTACAGTATTGACCATCGCCACAGAGAGACTTTGCGCCCGGTTGCTGGCCGGACTGGCGGACGAGAAAGACGCATCATCCAGCGCCGCGCAGATTTCCATGCTGGCCTGCTGTCGGTTTCCCTGCATCTGCGCCTGCGCTTCGCCCAGGTTCCAGGCGGAGCGATAGACACACCAGTTTTGGTAGTCGGCCACCAAGGGTGAAGCGGGCTGACCGGAAGCGGACGGTCCCCCCAAAGTGAATTGATCGGGCGCATACTGCTCAGTCAAAGCACCGGCCTGCACACCGTCCACGTAAAGCCAAGTGTTCGTGAGCGCGTAACGGAACGAAAGCGCGACATCGTGCCAGTCGCCGTTGGTCGCGTTGATGAAGCTGACGATTTGACTTCCATTCGTCGAGACATAAACAATTTGTCCGTTCGTAATCTGTAGCGTGGCATAACGGCTGCCGGTGTGAATCGCGGCGATCGTGCCATTGTTGGTGGAACGCACACGAAATGAGAGTGTGAACGAGTGCATCGTGTTGGAAGGGGCGAAAGTCAGCGGCGCGGTCACGCCGACGTTTTGCGCAAGCCGGACATAATTAGTAACCGCCGAGAGATATGGACTGTTGGTCTTGCCGGCCGCGATGGCATCGAACAGGGTCGGCACGATTGTGTAAAATAATTCCTGGTGGCCGTAATCATTGGGATGGACTCCGCCGCCATCGCCAAGATAATTAATAGCGCTGATCAGGCCTCCGGTGCCGTCATCCATGGCACCGTCAAGGTTGACGCTGGGCAGGTTCCAACTGTTGATCACGAGGTTCATCGCCTGCATATAGGAGTATCTGCCGGCGGATTCAATATCGTTTCTGGCATAGCAAAGCACGGTAAGCGGGTAATATCCGTTGCTGCGGCTTTGTGAGATCATGGTATTGAGGTTGGTTGTAAATTTGGCCACAACGGTGACGGGGTTATTCGTAACCGTGCCCAGGTTGTCGTTCCCCAGCGAGTAGCCAATGAAAACATAATTGGGAGACACAGCCAGCAGGTTTGTGAAATCAGTCGTAGTGCCTTGCGTCGAGTTGTGACCAGGCTGCGATATATTCGTGGCGGTAAAACCTTTGGCCAGCAGGCTGGTTGTCAGCAAAGCGGCATAGGAATTGGAAAAGGAGCCATTTATGTAAACATTAGGTGAATCAGTAGAACCGCTGGCGTAATAGCCCTTCATCACGGATGTGCCAAAGAAGGCCAGAGAACCATAGGAAACATTCACCGTCACCGTGGTGTTGGTGCTGTTGTAATTGGTCGAGTCCGTGGGCGTAAAAGTCACGCTGATGTTTGTGGCTCCCAGGCTAGGTTGAATGGACGGCGTGGTGAAGGCAAAGGTGCCTGGCACATTGGCATTGTTGAACGAATTCGTGGCCGATCCCCCACTCAAAATGGAACTGGCAAGAGACTGCCCTAAAGCTAGGGCGCTGGCCGCCGGCGGCGTCAACGCTGGCGTGGTCTTGGTCACCGACACGGCAACATTGGCCGTAACGGGATTATAGCCGTAAACACTTGGCGTGAACGTCACGCTCACGTTTGTCAAACCTACGGCCGGCACAACCGAAGGGGTCGTGAATGCAAATGTTCCCGGCACCGAGGCACCTGAAGCATTGGTCACCGCACCGCCACTAAGAGTTGAGCTGGCCAAGGATTGTCCGTAACTAATCGCGCCAACCGATGGCGAAGTTGCAATGAATATATTCGTTCCGTTCACCGACACAGTGACAGTGGTTGTCGCGCTGTAATAATTGGTGGTGTCCGTAGGCGTGAACATCACACTCACATTTGTGGGTCCCGCCACCGAGGGCGTCAGTGAGGGGGTGGTGAAGGCGAAGACGCCCGGAACATTCGCATTATTGTTTGAATTCGTTGCCGCACCGACACTCAAGGTGGAACTGGAAAGCGATTGGCCATAACTGATAGCAGTCGCAGCCGGCGCAGTGAGCACGGGGAGCGTCTTGGAAATGATTGCCGTTACCAGATTGGTGCCGATGCCGCCGTAGGGATCGGAAACGGCGTAGCTGAACTGGTTGGTGCCAGCGGCACTAGCTGCGTATGTAAAGCCGGTGCCCCCGTTGGTGGCAGCCGTGCCGCCGCCCAGCAGCGCCCCGCTAACGGCGGTGACGGTCATCGCGTCACCATCCGGATCCGTGGGTTGATTCGTCCCGTTTATTACATTCACCGAGAGAGTTTGCCCCACCATCGCATTTAAGGAAAATGGTTGCGCCACCGGGGACTGATTGGCCGTGATTTCCATGATGTTGAGGTAGGAGAAGCCGCCCGCAACGGTGGCAAAACCGATCGGAATTTCCTTATTCCCATTCGGTGTAATCCCACTGACACTGGCAATCGTGTAACCGAAATTGGTGCCAGTGCCGCCCACATTGGAGCCGGTGGTGGTGAGATTGGTCGCAACGGTGCCGTTGCCGCCAAATATAGTGTAGCGGGTAGTGCGTATTTCCGTGGTTGCATCGCGCGCGCCATAAAAGCGCAGGCTGTAATTGTTGGTGCCGCTCAAGCCGGTGATCTTGAAGGCATTGCTGGAGGTTCCCGTAAGGCCGTAAAAGAAATCAATGGTTGCGTTTGGAACTGAAAAATAGCCGAGTCGTGATGCGTCGGTCGCCGACGGCCCAACATTATTCGCCGCCAGACTGGAAACATTGATATTTGTCAAACCAACCGTGGTGGTCCCGGCGAAGATGTTGGTAAGGTTGGCGAGACCACCATTAAGCAATACATTGGTCATATTGTTCCAGTAATGCCCGAATACATCGGGACTGGCCGTGGTATTGGCGGCCACTCCGAAATCAATCAATATGTCCTGATGAGAACTATGGAAATACGCCACTTTATTGAAATAGACGTCGCTGTTGTATCCATTGTCGGTGGAGTTCTTCCAATTGAACAAGGAGAATGAATCAATCGTTCCGCTGCCGGCCAGCGTGCCCGCCACGGTCACGGGTGCGGCCGTAACTCCCA
>CAIPKV010000051.1 GCA_903865745.1 uncultured Verrucomicrobia subdivision 3 bacterium
CAAGGGCGACCCGAAGCTGATGGCCGAAGGTCTTCAGCCGCTGATGATCTCCATCATGCCCCGTCATCTCATTATCCCCCAGGGCGGCGAAGCCGTCGTTGACTTCTGGATCCTCAATGAAAAGGATCTGAAAGGGGATTTCACCCTTCAGGCGACGGCCAAAACCCCTTCCGGCAAGCTGGTCGGATCGGTTGAACAGAAAGTCAGCCTGGAAGGCGGAATCAAGTTCAGCCAGCTCTTGCTTGAAAACGCTCATTTTGAAATGCCGGAGGCGGGCTTGGCCACGGTTGAGGCGAAACTGGTGAGGGATGGAAAGACCGTGCTTGAACGGGTGGTGCCCCTGCAGGTTGTCGATTGTCGTGTCGAAACGGATAAGAAAGTGTATTTGGTGGAAGATGAGGACGAAGTGAAGAAAGGGCTGGATGCGCTGGGCATCCGGACGGTCGATACTCCCGACCAGGCGGATGTCATCATCTTCTCCACCAAGACGAGCGTGGGTGTGCATGACGAACGAAAACCCCTCGCCGGAGATGTCTTCAAGAGGATGGCTCAAGCCAATCTCATGGGCACCTATTTCAAGCTGGAGGGTTTTCCCAACGGGCCGGCCGAAATTGAATTCACTTTTCCGAAAATGGAAAAGATTGAGCCGAGGATCAACATAGACGTGAACCGAAAGCGTGTGGTAGAGGATCTAACATATGACCGGCAAGCAGCGGCGCAGGCGCACGAGATAGCTCTCGTCACAAATACAGTCAAGGTCGAAGTGACGGACGGCAAAATCCAGATCAAAGCCGCGGAGGTCAATCGCAGCGAGGTGATTCAGCGGAATTACGTCGATATCAACGGGCCAAGACGACCCTTGGATCCGCAGAATTTCCTGGTGGCAGTGAAGATCACGGATGCTCAGGGTGGCGTGCACCGTTACGCCGGTGATTACCGGGACATCACGGACAAGGACGGCAATGTCTGGAAAGGGGCGTTATATAATCCGCAAAGGATACTCGACGGTCTGGTGAAAGCGGCAAAGCAACACCACATACCTTTGATTGCCGTCTATGATCACGAACGTGCCCAGGTAAGTGCCAGTTTGCCTGGCAAAGAGAATGTTAGGGACGGGTCTAGGGCGCATGAGCCCTGGATGGGGGGCTGGTACTTTACCCGAAAGCACAAGCTGCTCGAGGGATTGCCCGTCGGGGAAGTGATGGACTGGAAATACCAGGCCGCCGCGACCTACGGACAGGACCATTTCTACGCCGACATAGGCGGTGCCCCGGGAGAGGGTAAGGTGTTTGACGCCCAGAATCTGGAGGTGGCCGTGGCGGTCGGTGCCGACCACCAAAGCAACCCCGGTCACGTGGTGGCGACCTGGACCTATGAGGGAGTTCCCCTGACCATGATCGACATGCCACAGTTTGTGCGCGCCTGCGGCGCCGAGGGGTGGGGATTCAACCACTGGATCGCCCTCAAGATGCTGGGCAATGCGATTCGATAAGCCGGGTACGGCGCAACATCCGCAAGCATGAGGCTAATCTGGACAACAAGTAATGGTGAAATATGAACGTCAATTTTTGTTAAGTATGTTCAAATACTTTTCAACTGTAATGCTCCTGTCTTGGATGCTAGCCACTGGGGAAGTAGCAGAAACTGCCGGGCTGGTATCCCTTGCTGCAAATATTCCATTGCAGCAGGTGACAATTCCCAAGATCGAACAATTGCCAAACATACCGCAGCCGTTTCTGATGCGTGATTGGAAACGTGTGGCACTCGACTATGATGCCTTGGTCTTTGATCACAAAACCGCAGGTAGATTCATGCCGCTGATCTGGATTGACAAGACACACACCACCTTTGACCGGGACGGGTTTGGGCTTTACACCGTGATGGGTGATACCCGAATGGGACCAACAAACAATCCGGGATCACATGAATCGATCAACTGCATGGCTGCGGTTATTGGTGCCAGCCTGGCGGGCGTGGATAAGCGGAGTCAGGACGGATTTGATTACGTTGCAATGTGCAAAGACTATTTCAGCCCGCGAGAGGTTGGCGGGCCGGGAATATTTTTGGATGTGATCACGCCGCCAAAGCAGTCAATGGTTTTGGGGTCGATGTTTTATTTTTTACTTCCTAACATTCTAGCCAGTTGGTTGGAAGATTGTTATCCGGGGCACGCCGGATTGGATGCTTTGGTCCGGCAGTCGGCGGACAACCTGCTAAACATGGTGCCGGCACTTATAGGTGGCAAGTGGTATACCGGATTCGATTTCGCCAAAAACGAACCTGTTTTTAACAATCTTTTCTGGGAAGGGGACGCCGTGGGCGGACTGGCCTGCATAGAATATATGGCTTGGGCGCGATTTGGCTCGGCGAAATACTTGGATGCCGCGCGTTTGTGCATGAATACTTTGGAAACGAACAATTACAATCCGTTTTACGAGGTTTTGCTTCCATTCAATGCAACCCTGGCCGCCCGAATGAACGCAGAAGCTGGCACCCATTACGATGTTGAGCGCATCTTAAATTGGTTTGCCAATGCTGACAGTGCTTGTCGAGGGCGATACATCGAAGAGTCAAAGAAGATTCTCTCGTCACCCGTCGCACCATATGTTGATGGTAAAAGCCGCCGCACTTGGGGGCTTATTACAGGAAGATGGGGAAGGTATGATGTTGGCGGCCTGGTTGGAAGTCCGGAGGATGGTGGAGGCTATGCTTTTGCGATGAACACCTTTGATGCGATTGCCGCATTGGCCCCGCTTCCACGATATGATGGAAGCTTTGCCAGAATCATTGGGAAATACGTGCTAAATGCAGCCAATGCATCAAGATTATTTTACGCAAACGGACTGCCGCCGGAAAATCAGACCTGCTATGATCAACGCGACCTTACTCGCGACGCGATTGCCTACGAAGGGGTTCGTAACGAAGGTGTCCGCCCCGGAGATAGAGATAAAAAACCATGCGCCTGCGGCGACCCCACGGCGGGACATTGGGGGATGGTGCTTCCGTCGGACTTCTCGCTTTATGGTTCCAGTCATGTTGGCTTCCTGGGTGCCGTCGTGAGTCCCACCAGCGACGAAAAAATTCTTCAGATCAACTGCCTTACCACAGACTTTCACCATGCCAAGGCGTACCCAACGTATCTTTATTACAATCCCTATGACCAAAGCAAAACGATAACCATTAATTTGGGCGCCGGTACTTATGACTTGTATGACACCGTCTCGCACGAATTTGTAAGTCGAAAAGCCACGGGTCAAACCGGGCTCGAACTACCGGCCGATTTCGCCCGCGTTATTATCGTAATACCCTCTGGAAAGAAGAGAAGTGTGGAAAACGGCCATTTAATGGTCGATGAGATCGCCGTGGATTATTATGGCAACTATAGAGCGCCGCATTTTCATGAGGGGCAGTCTTAGAAAAGGAAACAGTTCGTGAAAACAATTTTATCTATTTTAGTAACAAGTTTTGCGATTTGCGCTGCCGGCGGAGGCCCCAATGAACTTCAAATCCCCACGACAGGGCTGGAGGAGAAACCCAGTGCCCAATCCAAGGCCCACGGGACGATATCGGCCGCCGCCGCGGAGCAGGCTGAGGATATCTCAGCAGACGGATGGCGGCTGGTGCTCGATGAGCGGGCGCTCTGGGAGAAGGATAAGCTTTATCTGCCGGAAGAGACCGAGGACCTGAGCAAACTTCCCTATAATCCACCCACCGGGGGATGGCCAATGCTCGCGAACGATGGGGGCATTGCCGTGGATCTGCCCGCCACAGTGGAGGGATATTACTGGGAGAAGATGCTCCGCAAACCGTATGATGATGACAACAAATTGTATAACGGTGACAGTAGCTATGGTGAAGGCCTCCACTGGGAGGGGTTCCGCCTGGTCGGCGGCTACCGCGGGGTCTCGTGGTGGTACAAGACCATAGAGATCCCGGAGTTCAAGGACGGACAGCGGATATTATTAAATTTCAGGGCGGCGCGGTTTCGGGCGGAGGTCTTCCTGAATGAAAAACTGGTCGGCTACAGCTCC
>CAIPKV010000052.1 GCA_903865745.1 uncultured Verrucomicrobia subdivision 3 bacterium
GCCGATGCGCCGGTGGTTGAGCAATGGGGGATATTTGATGTGGCCTTCAATGGGCCGACCAATGGTAATCCTTTTTTGGAAGTTGACCTTGCTACTCGCTTTGTGCGGGGCACTAACTCGGTCGAGGTGGCTGGGTTTTATGACGGTGACGGTATTTACCGTGTTCGTTTCATGCCGGAAACGCAAGGCGAGTGGCATTACGAAACTAAGAGCAACGTTCGCGCGTTGAGCGGTCAGATAGGCGTGTTCAACGTCGGTGCGCCGGCGGCTAATAATCATGGCAAGGTTCATGTGGCTAACACCTTCCACTTTTCTTATGCCGATGGCACGCCGTTCCATGAACTCGGTACGACGAGTTACGGTTGGGCACATCAAGGTGACGCGCTGGAAGAACAGACCCTCCGCACGCTAGCGACTGCCCCGTTCAATAAAATAAGGATGTGCGTCTTTCCGATGAGGAAAGACAAGCATGCGCAACATGATTCGGAATTGTATCCCTTCGTAGGCAACCCACCCAACCACTGGGATTTCACCCGCTTCAATCCGCAGTATTTCCAGCACCTGGAAAAGCGTATTGGCCAGTTGCGCGATTTGGGTATTGAAGCGGACGTGATCTTGTTTCATCCCTATGACAAAGGGCATTGGGGCTTCGACCGGATGGGTGCGGCCGCGGATGACCGTTACGTTCGCTATGTCGTCGCACGTTTTGCAGCTTATCGCAATGTCTGGTGGTCGCTGGCCAACGAATATGACCTCATGCGCGAGAAAAATGAATCCGACTGGGATCGGATCTTTCAGCTTATCCAACAGACCGATCCCTACACGCATCTGCGCTCCATTCATAACGCCATGACCATCTATAACAACAGCCTGCTCTGGGTAACTCACGCGAGTATTCAGAATGGCTCGGCGGCTGAGGATGCGGGTCGTGCTGAACTTTATCGGGACGTGTGGCGCAAACCTGTGGTTTTCGATGAGGTAAAATATGAGGGCAACAGTCCTCGCCGCTGGGGCCAACTTTCGGCGGAGGAAATGGTACATCGCTTTTGGGAAGGGTTGGTGGCTGGAACTTATGTTGGCCACAGCGAGATTTTTCAAAACCCGACCAACAATTGGATGGCGGATGGCGGCTTTTTACGCGGTCAAAGCGCTGCACATCTTACATTTCTGCGCCAGGTCATGGCCGACGGTCCGCGCGATGGCATCGACCCAATTGATAAATGGCAATACCCTCAAATTGGCGGGCAGGCTGGCAGCTATTACCTGATATATTTTGGTAAGGAGCAGCCAACTAACTGGGTTTTCGAATTGCCAGCGCCCAGGTTGAGCGATGATTTGAAGTTTAAAGTTGAAATCCTCGACACGTGGAATGGAACCGTGACTCCCGTCGATGAGGTTTTTGTCACCAAGAAGAATACAGATTATACTTTTGCTGACGTGGATGGTCGGGGCCTTCAGCTTCCCGGTAAACCGTGGCTTGCACTAAGAATCCAGGGCTTGCCGCGCTGAGCTTTTTAGATTGTCTTTTTTTGCCATAGCGAAATGGCTTATGTTACTGGACTTTTCTTAGCGAATTCAAATCTCCCCGCCCCGACCATTGTTATATTATGTTCTTACGGCGATGGGGAGTTACGGTTGCTAAGCAGATTATTCACGAGAAATTCCATCCGTCGACGACTGCCGTAGGGCGTTTCCGCCGAGCCGTGCCCTGCGCCAGTGACTACAACAAAGTCAAAATCTTTTCCGGCCTTTTCCAACGCATTGACTACCTGCATCGTCGAGGCAGGATCAACATTGTGGTCTAGTTCGCCAACCATAAGTAAGAGTTTACCCTTTAGTTTGTAGGCATCTTCGACATTGGAACTTTTAATGTAAGCATCATCCACCGGCCAGCCCAACCACTGTTCGTTCCACCAAAGTTTGTCCATGCGGTTGTCGTGGCAGCCGCAGTCGGCGACGGCAACTTTGTAAAAATCATGGTAATCCAGCAGTGCGCGCATCGCGTTTTGACCGCCGGCGGAGCCGCCGTAAATGCCGACCCTTGATAAATCCATCCACGGACGCGTTTTGGCGGCGGCTTTGATCCACGCAATGCGGTCGGGAAAGCCGGCATCCTGTAAATTCTTCCAGGACACCTCGTGAAATTTCTTGCCGCGATTATCCGTCCCCATGCCGTCGGACTGCACCACGATGAAACCCAGTTCTGAAATCTCGTGCTGTCGCAGCAGGCGTCCAAAACTTTCCGGCGCGAATGAATCCTGGGGGCCAGCATAGACCTCCTCGACTACGGGATATTTTTTTTTCGGATCAAAATTCGACGGCTTGATGATGACGCCGTAAATGTCGGTGACTCCATCGCGACCTTTCGCCACGAAACGTTCCGGCAGCGTCCAGCCGGACTTGAGTAGATTTGAATCGTCGGCGCGTTCGAGTTCGCATACGAGTTGTCCGTTGTCACTACGACGCAGTTCGGTGACGGTTGGCAAATCTACACGGGAGTATTTGGCGATGAAATACTTTCCGTCCGGGGAAAACTCTACGGTATGGTTGCCGTCACCTTGCGTGAGTTGTACAAAGCCGGATCCGTCAAAGTTTACGCGGCAGAGTTGTTTATGGTAAGGGTCTTCACCTGCGCGTACTCCGCCGGCTAGAAACCACACTTGCCGTTTCGCCGCGTCTACCTTGAGCACCTCCCACACAACCCAGTCGCCGCGAGTGACTTGATTTTTCACAATACCAGTGGCGACATTGTAAAGCCACAGGTGCGCCCAGTCGTCTCGCTCGCTCATCCAAAGCAGTTCGCCGGAATCATCCAGCCATTCGCGCCAGGTTTTTGTTTCGTAATCAATGAACGTCTGGGTCCGCTCTTCGATAACTGTGCGCACCGTGCCGTTTTTCGAATTCACGGCAAGAATGCGGTAAACCTGATGCCCTCGACGGTTGTAGTCGAAATAGAACTCATCGCTATGCGGGGACCAGCGCAAATTATTCAGTTCGCCATCGGGTGTAAAGTTGTTGGTGAACAAGTCGTCGGCGATAACTATGGCGGTTCTGCTGGCGACGTTGATTAATACTGGTAAAACCTGCGGCAGCGCGTCGCCGGGTTTGAAATAATCATAGGTCTGTAGCTTCGGTTGGAGTTGATCGCGCGGCGACGATTCCACGATGGTCACGATGTGGCGCGGCACTTCGTGCACCGATAGAACGACACATTTTTGCGAATCTGGCGACCATACGACTGGGCCGCGATAAGGATATTCCGAAGTCCCATTGGTCGTCAGAAATATTTTTTCGCCGGATTTGGAAACGAGTACAGCGTTTTCATTCTCAAAGCCAACGGTATAATTGCCATCCGGCGATTCATCGGGATTTGGCTGGATTCTTGGCGATACCGGCACTCCGTCATTTTTTGGCAGGCCATCAATGTTTACCTCCAATACGTCAGGCGTCGCCTCAAAGTAACCGAATGGGTTGCCAGCTTGGTCTGTTACCAGCCAGACGTGGCCGGCGTAGGTATGAAATTCCGAGGTTTGGCCCGGCCGCACCCGGCCATAGGGCTTGCGGTCGCCGCCTTCATCCACCCAGAAAATCTCTACCTCGCTGGCAGTTTTGTTTTCAAAACGGATGGTGGTCTCATCCCCGGTGTGACTCGTGTTTTTGGGGATGACTGTATTCTGCGAGGTGGTAGAAAGCCGTTCGTTTTTTGGCAGGCCAAGTTTTTCGGTAGAGCTGGCGCGTCGAATCGTTCCTGTATAAGCATCAACCAAAACGAATTCGTGAGTATCCGGTCCGATGTTAACTCGATACCAGAAATGCCGGTTGTCCGGCAACCAATGCGGCGCGACGGCATCGCGAAAAACTTTTCCTGCCGTCCGCTGTCCCAGTGACAGGGCGCGGGAGTAATCCACCTCACCGCCCTCGCCAAACGTGGTTTGGGTGGCGAAAAGAACCGTTAGGCTGAGCAATATAAAAATCTTTTTCACGGTTTATTTGAAGGCGTGTGAACTGACGGCCTTGATATAAAGCAAGCCAGTGACGGTGTCGAGTCGGCGACCTTGTTACACCGAGATTTAGGCCGAGCCATTTTTACAGAGCTGGGTTGGCATTGCGGAAAACTGAAGGGTCACACTGCTCAGGCTCAGCTGCCAATTTGCAACGTTGTCCGTCCGATTTTTTCATGTTAAGTTTAAAGACATTATTCCATGAGTGACGTGACGCTGATATTGCAAGCCATGGGGCGCGGGGAAGAGCGGACCTTAGACGAACTGTTACCGTTGGTTTATGAGGAACTCCGTCACTTGGCGGCCGCCCGGATGGCTCAAGAATCTGCTGGCCATACCTTGCAGCCTACCGCGCTCGTTCATGAAGCCTGGATGCGGTTGGTCCGGGATGGCGACCGTACTTGGAAAAACCGCGCCTACTTCTTTGGCGCGGCGGCGGAGGCGATGCGGCGCATCCTCATCGAAAGCGCCCGGCACAAGTCACGGCTAAAGTACGGTGGCGGCCAGGAACGGCTGAACATCGAAGATGTGGATCTAGCCGGCACGACGCCGGACGAAAAAGTACTGCTCATCAATGACGCCTTGGAACAGTTGGAGGCCGAGCATCCGGAACGGGCCAGGGTGGTCGTCCTCAAATATTTTGGTGGTTTGACCAACAAGGAGGTCGCCGAGTTGCTTGGCATCAGTGAACGGACGGTGGACCGCCATTGGGTTTGCGCCAAAGAATGGCTGTTCCGCAAGGTTCGTGCACAATTGTGATTCTTCGAAGAGTTTTTTTGGCGGAAATCACCTTCTATAAGCGCAGATATGAATAGAGCAATGATTGATGCCAGCATCCAACGGGCGGAAGATGTGTTCTGCGCCGCCCTCGAAATTAAGAATCCGGACGAACGTGAAGCTTTCCTGGAGAACGCTTGCGCCGGTGATTTAGATTTGCGCGCCCGGGTGGAAGCCATGTTGGATTCCCAGAAGGAGGTTGACCGTTTCTTTCTGGACAGTTTACCCGCCTTAAAGCCTACGGTTGAAGCCTGCCAGTCGGTGGCCGGTACGAATGATTTTGGCAAGAATCTTGAAGAGAGCCTGTCTGCCGATGAGGATTTGGGGAAGCGGATTGGCCCTTATAAATTGCTCCAGAAAATCGGCGAGGGCGGTTGTGGTGTGGTTTACATGGCCGAACAGGAAGCGCCGGTTCGCCGCCGCGTGGCGCTCAAGGTCATCAAGCTGGGCATGGACACCAAGAGTGTTATTGCCCGCTTTGAAGCCGAACGGCAGGCGCTCGCGATGATGGATCATCCGAATATCGCCCGTGTGCTCGACGCCGGGGCCACTGAATCCGGCCGGCCTTACTTCGTGATGGAACTGGTGCGGGGCATTAAAATCACGGCTTACTGCGATGAAAACTGCCTGGACACCCGCCATCGTTTGGACTTGTTCATCCAGATTTGTCAGGCCATCCAGCACGCCCATCAGAAGGGGATTATTCACCGGGATATCAAGCCGTCGAATATTTTGGTGACCATGCAAGATGGGGTGCCGGTGCCGAAAGTGATTGATTTCGGCATTGCAAAGGCGACCGGCGGCGAGCGCTTGACTGACAAGACAGTCTTCACTGCCTACGAACAATTTATTGGCACGCCGGCGTACATGAGTCCGGAGCAGGCCGAGATGAGTGCGTTGGATATTGATACGCGCAGCGATATTTACAGTCTCGGCGTGCTGTTGTACGAGCTGTTAACCGGCAAGACACCGTTCGACCAGAAGGAATTGCTCGAGTCAGGCTTGGTTGAGATGCGGCGCACGCTGCGTGAGCAGGAGCCGGTGCGGCCTTCGACTAAACTCAAGGATTTGCAACCGGATGAATTGACCCAGACTGCGGTTCATCGTCGGGTGGAACCGCCTAAACTCAAAATGCTTTTAAAAGGCGATCTGGACTGGATTGTCATGAAGGCGCTGGAGAAAGATCGCAACCGGCGCTACCAGACTGCCAACGGTCTGGGTCTGGATGTACAGCGCTATTTGAATAATGAGCCGGTCATAGCCCGCTCGCCGAGCCGGCTTTACCGTTTTCAAAAGCTCGTTCGCCGGAACAAAATCATTTTTGTGGCCGTGGGGGCCGTCAGTCTCACCCTGATTGCCGGTTTGGGCACCTCGACCTGGCTATTTCTTAAGGAACGTGAAGCCCGTCACGAAGCCCAGCGCGGTCGCGCGAATGAGGCGCTGCTTCGGCATCAGGCCGAGGCGCGCGAAAAGATTGCTCAAGCCGTGCTGCTCGTTGAGCAGAACCGGTTGGATGAAGCCGACCAGCTCGTTAGCGGAATTCCATCCCCGGATACCGCCTTGGTTGGCGAAGCGGTCTTCCGACCTTTGGCGGATCGGTCTGCCGTGCAAGGCAACTGGCGGCGAGCGGCTGAATACCTGTCCGTCTTGGTGCAAGTGGACCAGTTCGAGCCCTCGGACATCTCCACGCTGGACCACACCAAATATGCGGCGGCCCTGGTTGAGCTAGGTGACCGTCAGTCTTATGAAGATTTTTGCCGTAAATCCATCAGCCAGTTTGCCAACTCCACAGATCCGGTCATTGCCGAGCGCACCTTTAAGAATTGTCTTTTACTTCCGGTCGATGCCAGCCGGCTCGCTGCCTTGACGACTTTGGCCGATCTGGCTGCGAAATCCACCGCCGATGAGAATGCTTGGAAAATTAATACCCGGATGCTCCAGTGGCGTTGTCTTTCGCTGGCTTTATTCGAATATCGCAGCGGCAATTATCACGGTGCGATTGACTGGGGCAACCGCAGTTTGGTCAATCACAGCACTTGCGAGGCGCGCGAGGCCTCGGTTTATGCCATTCTTGCCATGGCCTATCATCAGCTTGGCCAAACCGATAACGCGCGCGCCGAGTTGGCGCTGAGTCGTGATATGATTGACCATAAATTCAAGGCCGGGTTGGATGCGGGCGATGGCGCCCACGGATTTTGGTTTGACTGGATTTTGGGGCGAATTCTCGAACGCGAAGCGATTGCCAACATCGAAAGCACTTCATCCTCGCCGAAATAATACGAATAATCGGCCATCCTTTCGTCCTCGGTCCTCTTCCCAGAATAAATGGCGGAAATGGGGCAAGTTTATCGCATTATCTATTATAGAATCCCTTGTTGTTAATTTATGCGCACCTCAAACGTTGACTTTAAGCCCAAAAACTGGCGGTTGAACCCTGCTTTTACTCTGATTGAACTGTTGGTCGTGATTGCCATTATCGCAATTCTTGCAGCCATGCTATTGCCGGCCTTGAGTAGTGCGAAGCAGAAAGCCATTCGGGCGCAATGCATGAGCAACGTCAGGCAGATTGAGATTGCAGCTAACATTTATGCCGGTGGCTTCAATGACAAGCTGCCCGTAATTCCTACCAGCCCGAACGTGCACTGGGCTTGGGATTTGCCTGATCCTGCCGCCCAAATCATGTTGAGTTCAGGCCTCACTAAAAAGGCTTTTTATGACCCGGGTACCTCACCTAGGTTTACAGATGTTCAAAATTGGCAAGGCGGTCCCGGAATACCGGCCATGGGGCAGAGCTCAACGCTTTGGAATTATGGTGTGACGGCCAATCCTCCTGCCACTACGGATACCCATATTGTCGGTTATGCGCTGGCGTTTTCCGGACCGGGTTGTGTGCTGATCAATACCAACCAAAATACAACGCTTCAGGCGGAAGTACCACCGGGTGGCACTTCAATCATCGGTGTATCAACCCGCGAACTAGTGACCTGTGCGATTCTTAGTTCCAGCGCAACTTTGCCGGGTTACTCCAATCCGGGGAACAATTATTCATCCGTCGTTGGTTATTTTCAGCAGAATTATCAACCTTATGCCCACACCAGCCCGCATTTAATAAAAAATCTGCCCACGGGTGGTAATATTGGTTTTAAAGACGGTCATGTTGAATGGCGCCAGTTTAATGCCATGATTCCTCGGTCTGGTAGCGCCGGGGTTGCCTATTTTTGGTGGTAATCTGATAATTTCTTTCCGGCGTCCAGCCTGCGGGCTGGACGCTTTTACATTTTAAACCTTGCTGCCGTAATGGCCGCAGTAAAACGTTTTTCCACCATCGAATTGCCAAGCTTAAATATGATTAAAAATCTGACTTCAAAATGCGTCGCCCTGGTGGTCGTCGTCGCCGCTGCCATTGCTTTCCCTGCCGCCGCCGTCAACGTAACGGTACAGGCAGATCAAGGCAAAGCCATCAGCCCCGACCTCTTCGGTATCTTCTTTGAGGACATCAATTATGCCGCCGATGGCGGTCTTTACGCCGAGCTCGTCCAGAACCGCTCCTTTGAATACTCCGCCGCCGACCACAAAGATTGGGATTCGCTGACGGCTTGGTCGTTGGTCACGCGTGATGGGGGTAGGGGATCGGTCGAAGTTGAGGCCAGTGAACCGCTCAATACCAACAATCCGCATTATGCGGTTGTGACCGCTGACTTAGGCGGTGGCAGCGTGGGGCTGATGAATTCCGGTTTCGACGGCATTCCGCTGAAAGCCGGCGACAAGTACGACGTATCTTTATTTGCCCGGCAGGAATCTGGCCAGGCGATGCCGCTGACGGTCCGGTTGGAAAGCAAGGACGGCACGGTATACAGCGAGACCAGTTTTCCCGCCCTGACGAAAAACTGGACAAAATACACCGCCACCCTTCAGCCCAGCGCTGTTGATTCCGATGCGCGCCTGGTGATTTTGACGACCGGCACCGGGACTTTCTACCTCGACACCGTCTCGCTCTTTCCCCAGCAGACGTTTCACAACCATCCGAACGGCCTGCGCGCCGATCTCGCGCAGGTGATTGGCGATTTGCATCCGAAGTTTGTGCGCTTTCCCGGCGGCTGCCTGACTCATGGGTTTGGCTTAGGCAATATTTATCGCTGGAAGAACACCATCGGCCCGATTGAGCAGCGCAAAGAACAGTTCAATATCTGGCATTACCACCAGTCCGTTGGCCTGGGCTTCTTTGAATACTTCCAGTTCTGCGAAGACATCGGCGCGAAGCCGCTCCCCGTGCTGGCGGCGGGCGTCTGCTGCCAGAGTTCGCCCGGTGGCCAGCATGGCATCCCCATGGCCCAGATGCCGCAATATGTGCAGGACGTTTTGGATTTGGTGGAATACGCCAATGGCCCGACCAATTCCACTTGGGGCGCGCAGCGGGCCGCCGCCGGTCATCCCGCCCCGTTCCATCTGGAATATCTTGGCATTGGCAATGAGGACGCCCAGACGCCGGAGTTCGGTGTCCGGTTCCAGATGATTTACGATGCCGTCAAGGCGAAGTATCCCAACATCACCGTCGTTGGCACAGTCGGGCCGGCGCCGGCGGGTGGCGATTTCGATGAAGGCTGGAAGTTTGCCAATTCGCTGGGCGTCGACATCGTGGACGAACATTATTATCAGAGTCCGAATTGGTTTCTCTCGAATCAATTTCGCTATGATTCCTACGATCGCGCCGCCACCAAGGTCTATGTCGGCGAATACGCTTCGTGGGGCAACTCGCTCTTCAACGCCCTGGCTGAGGCCGCCTACATGACCGCGTTGGAACGCAATGGCGATGTCGTGCGGATGGCGTCGTACGCCCCGCTGCTTGGCAAAGAAAACCACATGCAATGGCAGCCCAACCTCATTTACTTCGACAATCAGAAGGTCAGTCCGTCCGTGAATTATTATGTGCAGCAATTGTTCAGTGAGAATCAGGGCGATGTTTACCAGCCGACCACCGTTGCCAATGGCTCGCCGGGCAGTAACCACCGTGGTTTCCTATTGGGTACTTGGGATACGCAAGCGCAATTCTCGGAGGTGAAAGTAGTTAGTGGTTCGCAGACCTTGGTGGATGAGCCGCTAACTGTTGATACTAAAAACTGGACGGCTGAATCCGGCAGTTGGGATGTGGCGAATGGTTTTTATACCCAAGGCGCCAACGGTGAACCCACCATTTCCCGGCTGACGACCACCATTGACCAGGCCAATTACACCCTGACGCTCCGGGCTCGGAAGACTGGAGGCCAGGAAGGTTTCCTCATTGGATTCGGCGCGACGGATGCCAACAATTATTATTGGTGGAACCTCGGTGGCTGGGGCAATCATCAAGATGCCATAGAAAAAATCAGCAACGGCGCCAAGTCCACCCTCGGCAAGCCAGTGGACGGCAGTATTGATTTGAACCGCTGGTACGACATCAAAATCCAGGTCGCCGGTTCGCGCATCAAATGTTATCTCAACGGCGTCTTAATTCATGACCTCAGAGATGGCTCGTCAGGTGGTTTGCCGGACGGGTTGGCGACTTCCTGCGTCAAAGATTCCAAGACCGGCGACGTCATCGTCAAGGTCGTGAACGTGACCGATACCGCCAAATCGGTTGAACTCAATCTCGCCGGCCTTGGCCAAATCAATCCAGCGGCGACCAAAACCGTTTTGACCGGCAATCCCAAGGCTGAGGACACCTTTGATAATCCGCAGGCCATCCTCCCGCAAACGGCAGACCTCACCGTCGGCTCGAGCTTCGATTATGACGCTCCGGCGTCTTCCTTCACAGTAATCCGGATGAAAACCCGCTAAAGTCGTGGCACAGTCTGGGGTGATTTTCGCACCTGACTGGGTGCTCAAAGCCTGTTTTCCGGCTAACACAGCCAGCTACAATGGCTTGAACACATTTACCTTCCGCTAACTGTTGTTTTTTATACACGTACTGACGTCTATGGCTTATCCACAGACGTCTGTTTGTCACGCACAGACGTCTATAGCTCACCCACAGACGTCTGTTTGTCAGGCACGAACGTCTATAGCTCACCCACAGACGTCTGTTTGTCAGGCACGAACGTCTATGGCTGACGCACAGACGTCTGTACGCGAGACACAGACGTCTATGGCTGACCCACGAACGTCTGTTTGTCTCGCACAAGCGTCTATGGGTGACCTACAGACGTCCTTTTGGTCCACAATGACGTCTTGATGAGCCGCCAACCCGCTCATCTTGGAGGGTCACGGAATCGGCTAAAGTGAACTACTGGCTTTAAACTGGTGGTCCTCAAACTGTCGTTGGCCATTTTAATTTATCTACCAGCCGACGGCTTGACTTGGTTTTTTAAGGAATTCCGGACCCTTTTTGGCATGGCTGATTTGCTCAAAAAATATTTGGCGGAAATGGACAGCGAGATGTCGCACTAGTTCATGAAGCCATAGATATGATTTTTACGCCAGCATCAGCCGTGCGACATATTGTGACGTTTTGCTTAAAACGCCCCCGTTTGAAATCAATCTAAAGCGCTCGTTATTTCACCCGTGAACCCCTTTCAAATAGCTATCGCCAAAACCATCGCCTGGTTGGACGCTAACTTTGGCAGAGCGCTACAGCATCCAACGGTTGGATTGACAAACGTTACCCAGCTTCTTTGTCACGAAATTTAATTAGCAACCTTAACAAAACTGACTCCCCGAATCCCAAATTTAGTTCCCCACTCAACCCCAACCCCTAGTCTCATGAAAAACATCACCCGTCACCTCCTCACCACTGTCGTCGCCGGCTGCTCCTGGCTGGCGCTCTCAACCGTCTCCGTCTCGGCTGCCGGAACGGATACCTGGGTCGGCAACACCGACGCGAACTGGAACACGGCCGGCAACTGGACGACTGCTGGCGGCAGCACGCCGCCCGCCGCGGGTGATTCGCTGCTGTTTGGCTCGGCGGGCACCTCCGGCTCGACCTTGACCAATAATATTTCCAATCTGTCGCTGAACGGTATCACCCTGAATGGGCCGGGTGCGTTCACCGTCAGTGGCAACGCCCTCACCTTGACGGGTGGCCTGACCAACGCTTCGACCGCCACGGAAGTTATCTCCGTGCTCTTGAGTGGCACGGGCGGCGTAGTGAATCCGGCGGGTACGGTGACGCTGGGCGGTGCGAATACCTACACCGGCAACACTGTTTTGGGTGACGGCACGGATGCCGCGGTTCTGAACCAGCCGGCGCCGACGGTTGGCGCAACCAATGTGGCGACCCCGGTTCTGTATCTGTCCTTTGACAAGGTTGCCGGCAAAACAGTCTTGAACGAAGGCAGTGGCGGGGCAGTGATGAACGGAGCGATAATGGGTACTGCTTCAATTGTCAGCGGCGGACGGCTGGGTGGAAATTGTTTGAGCGTTCCGGCACTCCTTAATTCTGGTTATGTCAAAATCAATAACCCGGTTGTGGCCATGACAGGCGCGGGTAGTTGGACGATTGGGATGTGGATCAAGACGTCAACTGCGGGAGCGGTCTATGCTTATCAAGGTGATGGAGGTTGGACCAGTGGCAACATGAGTTTTTATTTGAACGCTGGCAACACTACCTCGGGGACTCATGCCGGTGGTGTCAGTTACGCGCAGGGTTGGCAGACCGGTACAGCCGTCTGTAACGACGGCAACTGGCACTATGTGGTGATGACCCGTAATGGTTCCGCCACGGTTTTGTATGTGGACGGTAGTGTGGATGCCTCGACCTCTAGTTGGGGTGCTGGCACGGGTGTTGGCAAGCAGTTGTGGATTGGTGCGAGCGGTGATAGCGCCGACGGTGCTGCCGGCTTGAATGGCTTGATTGATGAAGTTTCTGTTTATAACACTGCGTTGACCCTGACGCAGGTGCAATCACTTTATGCGGCGGGTACGCTCGAAGCGGGCACGATTTCGCCGGCTAGCTCGGTTTCGGTCGCCGCTGCTGCCACTTTGGATTTGTATGGTCGGGCACAGACGGTAGCTGGCTTAAGCGGTTCAGGCACGGTGGATTCGACGCTGGCCAGCGGCAAACCCGCTTTGATTGTCAACAACAGCACTACGAATGCTAGTGTCTTCAGTGGTGCTATCACCAACTCGGGTGCCACCAGTGCGCTTTCGCTCATCCAAGCGGGTACCAACAGTCTGACACTCAATGGCACGGCGGCCAATGGCTATACCGGCTCAACTATGGTTAATGGTGGCACACTCATTGAAGATTTTGCCAACGCCACTTCGGCTGCCAATCTCATTAGTAGCAGTTCGCCGCTTGTGCTCGGCGGCGGTACCCTGCAGGTCAAGCAGCAGAGTGCCATTACCACGTCGCAAACTTTTGCTGGCACCACAGTTTCTCCAGGTGCTTCGGTTGTTAACGGCACGCAGGTTGGCTCCGGGGCGGTGAATATTGCGCTCGGTGCCATCACGCAAGTGCCCGGCGGCACGGTGGACTTCACTAATAATTCAACCGGCGCGACCACCACCACCACCAGTCCTATTGTCAACGGCATCCTTGGGGGTTGGGCGACGGTTGGAAATAACATTCCTTCCACGACATCGGGTGGTTGGGCGACCACCAATGGCAGCGGCCAAATCGTTCCATACGCGGGCTATACTACAGTTTCAGGCACTACTATATCTGCTGCGAGTGCTTCAACGCAGAACTGGATAACGGATGGTGGCACCCTTACAACCGGGGGGACTGTCAATTCGCTGATTGAGAGGGGCGGCACAGGCGATTTTATTGTCAACAACAGTATTACGCTGACCATTGCGAGCGGTGGTATTTTCATTGAGGGTGTAAACCAACGCTGGTTGGTGGCTGGTGGCAGCGCCAGCACTTTGAAATCAGGTCTGACGACGGGTGAAATGTACATTCATTCCGCCAATAATGCTTACAATGACTACGAAATCCGGCCGGTCATTGCCGACGGATCGGTTGCTACGACTGTTTATAAGGATGGTCCTGGGAATATCACGCTTGGTGGCTACGCCAAGACTTATTCGGGTGGTACGGTAGTCAATGGCGGTACGCTCCAACTTGCTCTCGGCGGTGCAACCGGTGTCATCCGTGGTACGCTGACCATTAATCCGGGCGCCACGGCTACCGCAACGGTTTTAGATGCAATCGGTTACACCACTGGAGTCACTGCCATCAACATCAATGGGGGTACATTTAATATTGGGGTTAACGCCAATAATGGTTTGTTGGCAACCGTGAATCTTACTGGGGGGACTTTTAGTTCAACTGGCGGCGGGGCATTCAATTCAGCCGCTTTGGGGGTTAATTCATTGCCCAGTCCGATTACCTCTGTCTTCAGTGCCCCCTTCGCCATGCGCGGCGCCGGTTTGCCTATTAGTGTGGCTCAAGGCACTACAGCTAGTGGTATTGACCTCAACATTTCAGGCGCCATCGGCTATGGCTCGGGTGGCAGCGGTGGCATTACTAAAACCGGCGCGGGTACGCTAGAGCTTTCGGGTGCCAATACCTTCACGGGTAGCACCACCATCAATGCCGGGACCCTGTTCATCGGCGGTGGTGGCAAATTGGGTGGCGGAACTTATTCCGGTGCGATTGTTAACAACGGGATTCTGAACTACGGCAGCACGGCGGCACAAACCTTGTCCGGGGTCATTTCGGGAACAGGTCCGCTGATTGTGAGCGGTACCGGCATACCCGTGGTGACCGCCTCAAACACCTACACGGGTGGGACGGTCATTACTAATGGCACTGAGTGGATTACGAGCGATGCCGCGTTAGGTGCGGTTCCGGGCAGTCCGGTGGTCAACCTAACCTTGAACGGCGGCACGTTGCACAACAACGTATTGTCCGTCAACCTCGCCACCAACCGGACGATTTTACTCGGTCCGACGGGCGGTTATCTCGATTGCGGCTGGGGTGCAATCAATAACAATCCGAACACGAATCTGACGGTCAATGGTTTGATCACCGGCACCGGCGGGTTGGGTATCAACTGGGATAACGGCAGCGTCGTCTTAAATGCGACCAACAATTATCAAGGACTAACCACCATTGGTGCGGCAGGCCCTGGTTATTATGCCGCTGCTGCGGCGAATCCGACCCTAGCCTTGGGCATTGACAACGCCTTGCCCTACGGGCCGAACGCCAGCAATGTGGTGTTTGGAACCAGTGCGAACGCAAACTCCGTGCTCTTGAACCTGAACGGTCATAATCTCCAGATTAACGGTCTGTCGGGTAGCGCCAATGCCATCATCAGCAACAGTGTGGCAGGCTCATACACCCTTACGTTTGGCAATAACAACGCCGGTGGCAATTATGCCGGTGTTATCGCTAACACCAATAGCACGCTGGCGCTGACCAAGATTGGCAGCGGCCTGCAGACACTCTCTGGAACCAACACCTACAATGGCAACACCACCATTTCCGGCGGCACGCTGGCACTGGGTGCGACGAGCTCGATTTCCAACTCGGCGAACATTTGGGTTGCCAGCGGAGCAATCTTTGATGTTTCGACGGTATCCGGGGGTTTTACGCTGGCCACTGGCCAGAACCTCTATGGTGGCGGCACGAACAATGGCCCCATCACAACGTCGGCTGCAGCAAACATCTATGCCGACGTGGGCGCTGGCTTTGCTACAAACACCTTCAACAACAACCTGACCATTGCGGTCGGCTCAACCACTTACTTTAATCTGGGTACAAATTATAATGGAGCCAACGACTTCATCAGCATCAGCGGTAGCCTGGTGGACAACGGTTCGGTATCGATCAGCGCTCCGAGCACCTCGGCTAAACTAGCCACCAACAGCGATTATGTCCTGATGACAGCTGCCGGAGGTTTCTCGGGTTCGGTGTCGCCCACGCCGCTCTGGGGTGTCAAGCCGCTCAACTGGGCCAATTTCACGGTGATAACCAATGCTAACGGCGTCCTACTCCATTACACGGCTTCTACTCCACCCATCATTGTTGCGGCCACAGCCAGCCCAACGCCGGTGACGCGTAATCAACACACTCTCATCACAGCCACGGTTGTTCAAGGTACCAGCTCTATAACGAATGCTACTCTGGATGCTAGCGTGTTTGGCCTGTCCGCGAGCATTCCGTTGGTGTTTGATTCGGCCTTAACGATTGGGCTGACCAACGTCTATACGAACAGCATTAGTATTCCGGCGAATACCGCCATCGGCGGCCCTTACGTTATGCCGGTCACGGTGGTTGATTCCGCGCCATTGACCGCTTCCGTGAACATTTCGCTGAACGTGGTGGCAACCAATCAGGTTTGGAACGGTGCCGGCCCAGATGCGAATACCGATGATAACACGAACTGGGTCAGCGGCGCGGCTCCCGGATACTTCGGTGATAGCATGGCTTTTGCCGGCAGTGTGAATACTAACCCGAACATGGATCAGAATTATACGGTGACCGGTTTGGCGTTCAGTAACAATGCGGCTAGCTTCACCATCGGCGGGGGCAATACTTTGACCTTGTCCGGCAGCGGACCGATTGCCAACTATTCCACCAATACGCAGAATTTGAACATGACCCTGGCGGATTCGGGAGGCGGTCTGACTGCCTCCGGCGTCGGCCCAATTGTACTGGGAACCACTGAAAGTTATACGGGTCCGACCACGGTAAGTTCAGGCACTCTAAACGTCTCCAGTTCCGCCTCAGTGACTAGCACAGGCGTCACTACGGTGGGTAATACGGCCACTAACGCCGTACTAATCAACAATGGCGGAATGTCCCAACTCAAAATCAACGTCGGCACGGTGAGCAACGCGGTGGGTGCCATTTATCAAAATAGTTCCTACTTCTCGGAGAGTCAGGCTGGCGGTGCCACCGACTTCCAGATTGGTAATGCCGCCGGTGCTTATGGCTACTTAAATGTCAGTGGCGGCACGGTAGGTACTTATGAACTCGGGATTGCTGGTGAATCGGGTGCCGGCAACGGCCTCGTGGATCTTTACGGCGGCACAATAAGTGACGGCGGCTGGCTGGTGATTTCACGCGTTACGGGGGCTTCGCCCCAAACCGGCGTCCTGAATATTTTCGGAGGCACGCTTTACTATGGTAACACCGGCGGCGGCACTTTTGCCACCTGCTGGGGCAGTGGCCAAACCGCCGTCATCAACATCCTTGGCGGCTCAATCCAAAACAACTCTCTAACCACTTCCGGATTTAACTTGAACCAGAGTGGCAATGCTTCGAACACGGGCATTCTTAACCTGAATGGTGGCACCGCCCAAGCTTATAACGTGTTTGGTAGCTATGCTCAGTTAAACTTCAACGGTGGTACCTTGCAGCCGAGTGCAGCCAATGCGTCGTTTGTGACGGGCTTGGGTAGTGCGCGGATTTACAGCGGCGGCGCTACAATCAATGATAACGGCAATGCCATTACAATTAACCAGGCGCTGCTGGCTCCGACTGGCAATGGTGTCACCACACCCACCATTACTTCCGGTGGTGCGGGCTACGTTGCCCCGCCAATTGTCACCATCACGAATGGCGTGGGTGACACGACGGGCTCAGGGGCAACGGCGTTTGCTCAGATTGATAATTCCACCGGCAATATTACGAGCGGTCAGGTCACCAATATTATCATTACCTGCCCGGGTGTAAACTACTCGGTCACACCGACCTTCGTCTTGAGTGGTGGCGGGGCCAGCACACCAGCGGTAATCACTGGCAATGCCAACGCGGCCAATATCAGCGGCGGTCTGACCAAAACCGGAAGCACCACACTAACTTTAGGGGGCTCTAGCACCTATACCGGCAATACCGTTATCAATGGCGGCTCGCTCCAGTTGAGCGCGCCCGTGTTGCATCTGAGTTTTGATAATGTCAGTGGCGGCACGGTGATTAACCAGGGTAGCGGCGGCACGAATATGAATGGCACGCTAACGGGTACGGCCTCGATTGTTTCTGGCGGTCGCTTTGGCAATGCGTTGAGCATCCCGTCGGGTTTAGCGACCAATGCTTTTGTTTTGATTACTAATTCAGTCAACCCGCTTAATATCACGTCACCCAACAATAACTGGACGTTGGGGATGTGGCTTAAGACTTCTACAGCCGGTGGCGTCTATGCTTATCAGGGTTCTGGTGGCTGGAGCAGCGGTAACACCGAATTCTATCTGGAAAACGGGACGGCGGGTGACGGGGCGGGAACGCATGCTGGCGGCGTCCGTTACGCTCAAGGCTGGCAATCAGGCACCAATGTAATTAATGATGGTAACTGGCACTTCGTTGTCATGACTTGTAATAATGGCACCAAGGCCCAGTATGTGGACGGTACCTTGGATTCGCTTGCTATCAACCAGTGGAATGGTGCCGGTAATGGCTCTGAAGTATGCATTGGTGGTACGCCGAGCGGCACTGCGGATAGCCAGATTGGCTTGAACGGTCTAATTGACGAAGTTTACATTTATAATCGCGCGCTGGGCCAGTCGGAGATTCAGCAGATATATAATAATAATAGTCCGCAGGTGCTGCCGACAAACACGCTGGTTAACGTGACATCCGGCACGTTGGATGCGGGTGGTCTTTCGCAACAGGTTGGGATGCTCACCGGATCAGGCAACGTCTTATTGGATGACAACACAGGCGCCTTGGGTGCATTGGTAGTAGGTAACGGTAGCACCAACACCTTCAGTGGTGCCATCTCGGATACTTCTGGTGCGGGATCGCTCATCAAAGTTGGTACCGGCAAGCTGACGCTTTCCGGCGCGAACACTTATGGCGGCAGCACAGTTATAAGCAACGGCACATTGGTCGTGAGTGGTTCCGTTGGTGCCGGCCCGGTGATTGTGGCCTCCGCTGGCACCTTGGGCGGCAGTGGCACGGTGAATGGTTCAGTCACCGTCAGCGGTAATGTATCTCCTAGTGGCGAGGGCACATTTAGTTCACCCGGGACGACGCTCACCACGAGTAGTAATCTAACACTAGCCGCTGGCGGTATATGCAGTCTCGCGCTAAGTAGCAGTTACAACGGGGCAAATGATCAGATTATTGTAACCGGGGTCCTGACTAATAATAACCCCACTTATATCAGCGCTATTCACATCAGCGGTCCCAGCACGCTGGACCAGTCGGCCGACTATGTCCTGATTCAGACCTCTGGTGGGGTTGCGGGCACTTACTCATCCACCGTGGTATGGGATGGGACCCCGCCGTCCAATGCCGCCAACTTCACCATCACTACCAACTCGAGCCAAGTGCTTTTGCACTATACGGCGACGACGCCGCCGACCGCGAGTATCTCGGCGGCACCCGCCACGGCATCTCGCAATCAGAGTGTCTTGGTAACGCTCAACGAGACCAATGGTAGTAGCGGCTACAGCAATGTGGTCCTAAATGCCAGTTCTATTGGCGCGGGCTACGTGACGCTGAATTTGAGTACTGGCAGCGGCGGCATCAATGTCTTCACCAACACAATCGCGGCCAGCGCCAGCACCTTGGCAACTACATACACTCTGGGGGCGATTGTGACAGACTCCAACGGCCTCACCGTTGGTGTGAGCTTTAGCTTGAATGTCGTGACTACGAACGATGTGTGGAATGGTCTCGGTGCCGGCAATAATATTGCTGTTAACCTGAACTGGACCAATGGCGCTGCGCCGGGTTATGTCGGTGACAGTCTGGAATTTGCCGGCTCGACCCGGACTAGCCCGAACTTGGAAACCAATTACACTGTGACCGGTGTGACGTTTGATAATACGGCCAGCAATTTTAATATCGGCACGCTGAACAGCAGTACGCTGGCTATTACAGCCAACGGCGTGGCCAACAACTCCGCCTACGCGCAGACCCTTAACGTGCCCGTCACCTTGAGTGCAGCGCAGACGCTCAACGCGGCCTCTGGTCCGTTGGCCTTAGGATCGAGCCTCACTAATGGCGGCTATCTGGTGACCGTCGCAGGTGTGTCTAACTCAACAGTCAATAGTATCAGCGGCGCCGGCGGGTTGACCAAGAATGGCGCTGGGATTCTAACCTTAAGTGGTGCGAGTACCTACACTGGCAACACAACAATCGGGGCGGGAACTCTCAATCTCAGTGGTTCGCAGACGGGGGCTGGTGGACAGATGTTTGTGGGCAGCACCGCTGCCAATTCCGTGCTGCAAATCTCCGGCAGCCTGACCATGAGCAACCTGATGGTTGGCAACGCCAGCGGCGCGGTTGGGGCTGTTTACCAGACCGGTGGTAGTGTGTCCGACGCCGTTGCAACAGCTTATGATAACAGCTGTATCGGAAACATCTTAGGCGCCTTTGGTTACTATTACGCAGGTGGGGGCACCTTTGCTTCGGCTGGTATTGCGGTCGGTGGCGAGCAGAATACTGCCAATATCATAGTTCCTACCGGCGTGACCGGCGGTAATGGCATCCTGGATATTAATGGCAGCACAGTAAACGACAGTGGCTATCTCGTTATGTCCCGTGGTGCAACGAATGAGACCGGCATTCTAAATGTATTCAACGGCACCCTGACATACGCTGGTGGCGGTATCGTCGCCAATTGGGGTTCCGGCAATCAGGTTTCCATCATTAATATTCTAGGTGGTGTCGTATCCAATACCGCGGCCGTTGGCTTCAACTTGAACCAGTCTGGCAACGTGACGAATACGGGCATTTTGAACTTGAACGGCGGCGTCGCCCGGGGAAATGTGGTGGCGGGCGCGCATGGTCAGGTCAATTTCAACGGCGGCACCTTGAAGGCCAGTGCGGCTAATGGGACATTCATGACGGGCTTAGGCGGTGCGCTGATTTACTCGAATGGCGCGACCATTGATAACAATGGCGTTGGCATCACCATCGGCCAGTCGCTGCAGGCTCCGGCCGGCTATGGCGTCAATTCAATCACCGTGGCGAGCGGCGGCTCGGGTTACATCGCCCCGCCCATTGTTAGCATCAGCGGTGGCGCCGGCACCGGTGCGACGGCGATTGCTCAAATCAATCAAGCCACCGGCGTAGTCACGAACATTTTGGTGACCAGCGCTGGCAATAATTATCTCAGCTCCGATACGCTGACTGTCACCTTTGCCGGCGGCGGCGGCAGTGGTGCAGCGGCCAATGCCCCGGTGCTGGCGGCTAACGTCGGTGGCGGCTTGACCGTCAACGGTACGGGCTTGCTGACGCTCACTAGCACGAACACCTTTACTGGCCCGACCGTAATTAATGGCGGTACCATTCAGCTCTATAACGAGGCGGAGTTGGGAATAGTTCCCGGTTCGCCCGCGATAAACATAACCTTGAACGGCGGTGGTTTGTACAATAATAACTCCTCGCCCGTGTTCAGTGCCAACCGCACGATTTATCTTGGTACCAATGGCGGTTATCTCCAGGCTGGCTGGCAGCCGCAGGGCCGAACCTTTATCATCAACGGGTTGATTACTGGACCCGGTAGTCTGAACATCAACTGGGATGCATCGCCAATTTATTTAAACGCCACAAACACCTATCAGGGTGACACCACCATCGGCACGGCGTACGGAACCTACTATAATAACGTGGCCGCCAACCCGGTTCTGGCGTTGGGTATCGATAACGCCCTGCCTTACGGTACCAGCGCGGGCAATGTCGCGTTCGGAACCACCACAAATAACAATACGGCAACACTAAACCTAAACGGCCACAATGCACAAATCAATGGATTGAATTCCACGGGCACCAATGCCATTGTTGATAACACGGTCGCCGGCACTACGAATGTATTGACGATTGGTAATAATAACCAAGGCGGCTTCTTTGCGGGTGTCATTCAGAACACCGGCGGTGTGATATCGCTCATCAAGACGGGTTCCGGCCTCCAGCAGCTCACCGGTACGGATAGCTATACTGGCAACACGACGGTCAATGGTGGTATTCTGGCCATTACCCAAGCCACGCTGGCCACGAACTCGACGGTCACGGTGGTCAGTGGGGCTAACTTCAGCCTGGGCTTCTCGACGACCAATCAAGTGGCGTATCTGGTGCTGGGCGGAGTCAGCCAGGCGGCTGGCGTTTACAATAACGGCAACAGCAGCTTGATCTCGGGCTCAGGCAGCTTGCAGGTTCTGGTCGGTTCCTCTGGCTTAAGCACGAACGCCGATCTGACTTCGCTGGTCTTCAGCCCGAGTTTTGGCTTTGCGCCAGCGTTCTCGTCGAATGTGCTGACGGGCTACGCTGAAACGAATGCGTATCTGAGCACGCCGACGGTGACGGTCACGAATGCAGATCCGACAGCGACGAACACACTGATTGTCAACGGGGTTAACTTGGGGCAGTTAACCAATAGCATTGCGAGCCTCCCGCTGACCTTGGGCGTTGGCTCGACTAATGTGGTCCAGGTGCAAGTGGTCTCGCAAAGCGGCTCAGTAACCAATCTCTATGTGGTGAACGTGACCGAACAGGGACCGCCGCTGAGCACGAATGCCTATCTGACCTCATTGGTCTTTAGCCCGAGCTTGGGCTTTGCACCCGCATTCACCTCGAACATAATGACGGGCTATAATGAGACGAACGCCTATTTGAGCACGCCGACGGTGACGGTGACCAATGCGGATGCGACGGCGACGAACACGCTGATTGTGAATGGGATTAACTTGGGACAGTTGACCAACAGCATCGCCAGTGTACCGCTGACCTTGGGCGTTGGCTCGACCAACGTGGTCCAGGTGCAAGTGGTCTCGCAAAGCGGCTCAGTAACCAATCTCTATGTTGTGAACGTGACCGAACAGGGACCGCCGCTGAGCACGAATGCACTGTTGCTGTCGCTGGCTATCACGCCGGCCGGGACGTTGAATCCGACGTTTGCCTCTGGCACGTGGGTTTACAATGCGACCAACGCCTATACCAACAACCCGGTGACGGTGACGGCGACCAGCTCGAATGCGTTCGCGACGTTGCAGTTTAGCTTCAACGGAGGTGCGTATGGGGCGGTAGTAACGAACAACCTGACGTCTGGGTCAACCAGCTTGTTACTGAACCCACCGACTAACACGGTGGCGGTGCGAGTCGTCTCCCAAGACTTGTCACAGACGAACGTATACACGGTGAATGTGCTGTTGCAGCCTAGTCAGACAGTGCCGAAGCTGACGAACAACGTGAGCGCAGGGAACCTCAACTTGAGCTGGCCGGCGGATCATCTGGGCTACCGGTTGCTGGTGCAGACGAACAACCTGAACAAGGGTGTGAGCAGTAACACGAACGACTGGGGCACGGTGGTTGGATCAACGTTAACTACGACGACGAATCTCCCAATCATCAAGGTGGGCGTAACGAACGAGTACTATCGCTTGGTATACCCTTAAGTATTCGTAGATTGAATAAACGTGACGGGGCGGCGGAATGATTTCGCCGCCCCGTTTCATCAGTCGCTATCTATGATGATCTCTGCAACCATTCGCCGCAATTGGCTCCTGCTGGCGGTTCTACTTTCCGCTAAGTGGGCCCAGGCACAATCTGCGGCTACGGTCACCATTCAGGCCAGTCAGCCGGGTGCGGTGGTCAGCTCCAACCTGTTCGGCATTTTCTTTGAGGAGATTAACTTTGCCGGCGACGGTGGCGTTTATGCCGAGATGTTGCGTAACCGGGCGTTCAATAATTCAGCCAACCCCGATTTCTGGACGCTAGTCACTACCGGTACTGCGGCCGGGACGATGGCTGTGGACTATTCGCAGCCGCTTAACACGAACAAGCCTGGCTCGCTCAATCTCACCATGACCGCCGGTACCGGCAGTGTCGGCGCGGCCAACTCCGGCTACTGGGGTCTGTCACTTCAGGCGGGCGCGACTTACAACTTCAGTTTTTATGCCCAAGGTTCAAACAGTTACGCCAGCCCCGTCATTGTCCAGTTGCAGAATTCCACCGGTAGCACGGTCTATGCGCAGACCAACTTCGGTGGATTGACCGCCAGCTGGCAGAAGTTCACCGCCTCGTTAGTGTCCAGCGGCACGGATACGAATGCGCGAATTGTATTAAGTATCACCAACGCGGGCACCGTGTGGGTGGACGAAGTATCCTTGTTCCCCCAGGCAACGTTTTTCAGCCGGACCAATGGCTTGCGCTCCGATTTGGGTAATTTGCTCGCTGCCCTGCATCCCTCGTTCATGCGCTATCCGGGTGGTAACTTCATCGAGTCTAATAACCTGACCAACTCAGTCCGGTGGAAGAAAACCATTGGCGATACCGCGCTCCGCCCGGGGCACTACAACGATTCCTGGGGTTACTGGTCGACCGACGGGTTCGGCCTGCCGGAGTATCTCCAGTTTTGCGAGGACATGGGCATGACCCCCCTTTACGATATCAATGCCGGGCTGGCGCTTGGTTATAATGGCAGCACTAACAACACGGTTCCCCTCAATCAGATGGGGCCATGGGTCCAGGATGCGGTTGATTTGATCTCTTATTGCAACGACCCCATCAGCACGACGTGGGGCGCGCAGCGCGCGGCCAATGGCCATCCTGCGCCGTTCAATTTGCAGTATCTCGAAATCGGTAATGAGAATGGCGGCTCCTATCTCGATGCCCGCTACACCTTGTTCTACGACGCCATCAAGGCGCAATACCCCAACATCCACTTGATCGCCGCCGGTGGTAACTGGAGTGGCGGCCCTCCGACAAGCCGACCGGTGGAGATTGCGGATGAACATTATTACTCCAGCCCTAGCACCTTCATCTCTTACGCGACCAAGTATGACAGTTATAGCCGGAGCGGTCACAAGGTGTTTGTGGGCGAATACGCCGTCACGACCGGTTTTGGCACTTATGGGAACCTCTCGGCCGCACTCGGGGAAGCCGCTTTCATGACCGGGATGGAACGTAATTCCGACCTGGTTCAACTGGCTTCCTATGCGCCGCTATTCGCAAATGTGAACGGCATCCAGTGGCATCCTGACCTCATTTACTACGACAGTTCGCGCGGGGTGTTCGGCACGCCCTCCTATTACGTCCAGGAACTGTTCGGCCAAAACCGGGGTAACACCGTGCTCCCGACGTCCGTAGTGATTACCACCAATTCGAGCAATCCCGTGGTTCAGGGTACCATTGGTCTGGGCTCATGGAACACTTCCGTCCAATACACCAATATCGTGGTTACCAGCAACGGGGTGACGCTCTATCAAAGTGACTTCGTCAACCAAGGCACTAATGGCTGGAATGTCTTCAACGGCACTTGGAACACCAACAACGGTACCTATCAACAGTCGGCGCAGATTACGGATTGCTACACCACCTACCTCAACAATGGCAGCACGAATTGGGCGAACTACACCATCAGCCTGCAGGCGCGCAAGACCGGCGGGGCGGAGGGCTTTCTCATCATGTTCAACGTGCTCGACAATAATAACTTCACTTGGTGGAACATCGGTGGCTGGAGCGATACCTTGGACGCCATCGAACAGACGGTGGCTGGGAACAAGACTACCTATGCGCAGGTCTCGCAAACCATCGCGTCCAACGTCTGGTATTACATCCGCATTGTTGTAAACGGCGCGAATGCCCAGTGTTATATCGGCACCAGCGCGGCGCAGGCTGCGACTAACCTCGTACAAAACGTCACCTTGCCCAGCTTGACGAGCGGGCTGCTGGTGTCGTCCACTTACGCCAATGCCGCCGGTCAGGTGATTGTCAAGGCGGTCAATCCTTACAGCACACCGCTGTCCACGACCTTTAATGTCAATGGCGTTAACGCCATTGCGCCTAATGCCACGCTCATTCAACTCACCTCCGGCAGCGCCTCGGACGAGAACTCCCTGGCCGCGCCAACCTTTGTCTTTCCCGTCACCAACACCATTGCCAGCTCCGGCACCAACTTCACCGTCACGCTGCCGGCCAATTCGCTCTCCATCCTCCGGCTTAGTGCCAGCGGCATCAACACCTATACGAACCTGACGCTGACGCTTACCTCGCCCATCTCCATCGGTCAGACCGTGGCCTCCACCGTGCTGGGGCAGTTAGCGGGTAATTGGGTGAACCTTACCGCCAATACCAACCACGCCCTCGTCTGGTCCTCGGCCAATACGAACGTGGCCACCGTGGATATCAATGGCAATGTCACCGGCGCCGGTGCAGGTATCACCAGTATCATCGCCACCTATACCAGCCTCGGTCTCACTGCCACGCAGACCGTGCAAGTGGCCGCAGTGCCGGCCACGCTGGTGCATCGGTACAGTTTTAGCGAGACCTCGGGCACGAGCACCGCTGATTCCGTGGGTGGCTCCGCGTGGAATGGCACGCTGCCGCGCGGGGGCACTTTCAATGGCTCCGGCCAGCTCCTGCTCGCGTCCAACCTCCAGCAATATGTCCAGTTACCTGCGGGTATCTTGAGCACTTACACGGCGGTGACGATTGATGCGTGGGCCAGCTTTGGTCCGCTGCCCGGCGCCTGTTTTTTCTTCGGCTTCGGCAACATCAGCGGGGCCAGTGGACAGCAATACATCTTCGCCCAGCCGGCGAATGGCCGGATTGCCATCAGCGCCAGCAACTATTCCGGTGAACAGAATACTTCCCCCAATCCTTCCGGCAATTGGAGCGGCCAGACCAATCTCCATGTCACCGCCGTCTTCGATCCGCCGCATGGTTACCTCGCGCTCTACACGAATGGCGTGCTCGCAGCCATCAACACGGCCATCACGGTTCCCTTTACCTCGGTAAACGACGTCTACAGCTACATCGGGCGGTCCCTGTATAGTCCTGACTCCTATTACAGCGTCAGCCTGGATGAGTTCCGCATCTACAATGGTCCGTTGAGCGCCGCCGCAGTAGCCGCCTCGCAGGCGCTGGGGCCGGGTCAGGTATTAATCCCGGCGAGTCCGGTCATCACTCTGGCTTCAAGCGGTGGCAGCGGCTTGACGCTATCCTGGCCGCTGACCTCAACGGATTTCGCGGTCATGACGTCCACGAATCTGGCAGGGGGCGGTTGGACGCCGGTGGCCGTCACCCCGCAAATAGTCGGTGGCCATTGGCAAGTGGTATTGCCCACCGCCGGCAACGTGCAACAGTACTATCGGTTGCAGAAGTGACGTGACACACCTTGCTGAGAAGAATCTGTAAATAATTTCCAGGTTGCTGTAAATTAGGCTGCCAAACGATTTTTTTTAAAGGATAGGGTGGATCAAAGGGAGCTGATTCGCTTAACGCGAAATAAGCAAAACTATCAGACGTCTATTCTGTATAATTTTTTCCCCTTGCCGCTCCCATTGATGGAAGGGTAGAGGTTAGGGATTAATTTTATGTGGATTTCCTTCGACTCTCAACTCATAAATCCCTCAACGCGGCTAGTTGCCGTCAGCAAAACCAAAAAAGAGATCGATTAATCCGGCGCGTTCCATTTTTTGGTCGTCTAGCGATAAGCTTCGACATCACCACGAAGCTTATCGCGATGACCACGAAGCTTGTCGCGGAGGTCAAAAAGTGCTGAAAAGTTTATTGAAAGGGGACAGTTCGGGTCGAAATAGCCTAAAAGTATCGTAATATTGTTAATGACGGTGCTTCCCCGACTTTCTGATTTCAAACTTAGAATTCAAAAATTACAATTCACAATTAAATAAGTGCGCCGAGGTCGTAGTTTTTTCGATTCTACCCCAAGCTTGTCGGCCGGGATAGGCCCAGGTGAATCCAAACGCTTCCAGCCGTTGCTGGCGATCTGGTCGCAACTGACCCATTCTTTTTAGAATGCGCTGTTTTTTTACCCATAGACTCAAATTAGACGGTCCGCCGAACAATTTGAAGTGTCCCTTGGCGCGGAAATGGGTCACTAACCGTTCAAAATTGCGATTCCAAACCGCATCGGAATAATTGACGGGCTGGTTTCGCGAGAAAACCAAACCGGCTAGTCGCTGCCAGTGCTCCGGCGTCATCCGGTGCTGCCGGAAATCTTCGCACTGCATCTGCACCCAATGGTTTAGGCGGTAGCCGGGCAGGGGATTGAAATGACCATGCTGCCGATAAAACTTAGCGAGTTCCCGGAAACGCAACTCCCAACGACCGTACTTGCGGGTGCGTTTGGGTGACTTGGCGGAGGCTGTCATGGCCAACAGTATTGCTGGCGACGCGGGCGCGGCTCGCCTTCTTTTGTCATTTAGGGGGCGTCCGTTGGCGGGTTATCCGGTCGATTTAGACACGAATTTCATGGATAATCATGAAATCCCTGAGCCGATGGGCAATTGTTTTTACCGCGAAATACACGAAATACGCGAAGCCGGACAGTCCCTGCCATCTCTAAACCTTTAACTCCTAACTCCAAACCGCATGTAAAAAAGGCCGCAATTTATTGCTGATCCTCGTGGATGGAACTCAAGCGGGCGTAAGCGGCTTTGGATTCCATGATGAGCGCCTTGAAACGCCATTCGGCACCGGGTTCGAGCAGGGCCTGATAGTCTTTCGCCAGCCCAATCGGCTGGTCTTGCTTGTCGAACAGGTTTAATTCCAGGCGCACTCCATAGCGTCGTTCGGCGCCCAGATTTCGGACTTTGCCCGTGGCATACACCAGCGAACTGCCGGGGGTCTTTTCCAGTTTGATGGCGGAGATGCCGAAATCGTTGGTCTGGGTTTCGTACTTCGGCTTCGCCGGGACCATCGTGGCGGGAGCAGGGGCGGGAATGCTTGTGACTTGAGTCGCCGGAACTGGTTGGGTGACGAAGTGAAACTGTTTTAAGCACAAAACCAGCGTCGGAATGAATACGAGCAGGCTGACGGCAACGGCAATAATCAGTTTTATTTGAGGGGAAAGGCCGGTCGTGGTGGGCGTTTGACTTGAAAGTAGCGGCGTTGACTGCTGGCAATGCGGGCATTCGATGGTTTGGCCAGCGGCGACGGCGGGGAATTCCAGATGACCACCGCAGGCTTGGCATTCGCCCTTTACAAAGTTGTCAGTGGACATTGATTAGAATGGGTGCGACAAAATATACGAAACCACTAGCTGCAACCGAGCGTCGTAATCATTACTAACCTTATGAATCAGGACGATAAATTCAAGTCGGAACACACCGTTCGCCTGGAAGATCATTTTCTCACCCGCCGCCAGTTCCTGCAGCGGGCCGGCATGGGCTTCGGTGCGCTCAGTCTCGCGGCCATGTTTGGCAATGACCTTTTCGCCCCGCTGGCCCACGCCATGGAAGCCGAGCCGACGTTGCTCCCTAAAACGCCGCCGCTGCCGGCCAAGGCCAAGCATGTGGTGCATATCTTTGCGCAGGGCGCGCCGTCGCACGTGGATACGTGGGACCCCAAGCCGATGTTGAATAAAATGGATGGGCAAGAAATCCCCGGCATGAATGGCGTGGCGATGGGGTCGCCCTTCACGTTCTCCAAAAAGGGGAAGTCCGGGTTGGAGATGAGCGAAGTTTTCCCGCAACTCGGTGAGGTGGCGGATGATTTGTGCGTGATCCGCTCAATGTACACGGACATTCCGGCGCATGAAGTGGCGACGATCATGATGAATACCGGGTCGCGCTTGGTGCGGCCGAGTGTTGGGTCCTGGGTGCTTTATGGGCTCGGCTCAGAGAATCAGAATATGCCGGGGTACATTTCGTTGCGACCCGGTGGCGCGCCGCCGGGGGGTACGGCGAACTGGCAATCGGCTTTTTTGCCGGGCATTTATCAAGGCGTCAGCATCAATACGAAGGTGCCCACGCTAAACATGTTGATTGAGAATATCCGCAACCCGGTCACGCCGCTGGCCGAGCAGCGCCGTCAGCTCGACCTGGTGCACAAGCTGAACGAGATTCACAGTCAGGATTTGCAGAAGGATGCGCAGCTCGAGGCGCGCCTGGAGGCCTATGAGATGGCGTTCAAGATGCAGACGGAGGCGACGGACGCCTTTGATTTAAACAAGGAACCGGTGGCCATGCGTGAATTGTACGGGCGCAGTGCACAAGGAAATCAGTTACTTATCGCGCGACGGCTCATCGAGCGCGGGGTGCGTTTCGTGCAGGTATGGGCCGGCGGCTGGGACCATCATCAGGATTTGGAAGAGCGCCTGCCGGAACGCGCCAAGGATATTGACCAGCCGCTGGCGGCCTTTATCAAGGATTTGAAGCAGCGCGGATTGTTTGACGAGACGCTCATTGTTTGGGGCGGCGAATTTGGTCGCAAGCCGACGCGCGACCGCAACGGCGGCGAGAATCCCGGACGCGATCATAATTCCAAGGCCTTTACCACTGTGCTTGCCGGTGGCGGCGTGCGTGGCGGCATGACCTATGGCAAAACGGATGATTTCGGGGCGGCCTCGGTCGAGAACAAGGTGCACGTGCATGACTTGCACGCGACCATGCTGGCGCTGCTGGGCTTCGACCATAAGAAGCTAACGTACCGCTATAACGGCCGCGATTTCCGCCTGACGGAAACGTCCGGGGAAGTCATCAAGGCAGTCATGGCTTGAACGACATGAGGCTGTTTAACGCAAAGGCGCAAAGACCTAAAGACGCCCGGCCAGAGCGGCGGGAAATGAACTTTGTGGAGGTTAAATGGATAGCGCCTCGGCGTCTTAGCGTATTCGAGTTAATTTTCCATTGGGTGGTGCTAGCTGGCGCGATGATTGGTTCGATCGCTGGTGCGGCTGATTTGACTCAGGCGCAGACAGACTTCTTTGAGAATAAGATTCGCCCCATCCTTATCGACCATTGTTATAAGTGTCACAGCACCCTTGCGGAAAAGGTTAAGGGCGGCCTGCTGCTCGACAGCCGTGAGGCGTTGCTTAAGGGCGGCGATACCGGCAAAGCCATTGTTCCCGGCGATCCCGAAGCGAGTTTGCTCATCAAGGCCGTGCGCTATGGCGACCCGGACTTGCAGATGCCCAAGGATAAGAAGCTCGATGACGACCAGATAGCGGCCCTCGTTGCCTGGGTAAAGATGGGTGCGCCGGATCCGCGCAGTGCCACTGCCGACCAACGGAAGTGGACTGATGACAAGACGAATCATTGGGCCTGGCAACCGATCAAGCGCGTGGCGATTCCGGAGGTGAGCGACCCGGATTGGTGTCAAACACCCGTGGATAACTTCATCCTGGCGAAGCTGGACGAGAACGGGCTTAAACCTAATCCGCCCGCTGACCGGCGCACGCTCATCCGTCGCGCATCCTTCGATCTCATCGGTCTGCCGCCCACGCCGGAAGAAGTGCAGGCGTTCGTCGATGACACGTCGCCGAACGCTTTTGCGAAGGTGGTGGACCGGCTGCTGGCCTCGCCGCATTATGGCGAGCGCTGGGGACGGCATTGGCTGGATGTGGCACGTTACAGCGATACCAAGGGCATGCCGCGTCGCAACAATGAGGATACCCTTAATCCATTTGCATGGACTTACCGCGACTATGTCATTCGCAGTTTTAATCAGGACAAGCCTTATAACCGGTTTATCCTCGAACAAATTGCCGCTGACCGGCTGACCACCTCACAGTCGAATCCGCAGAATCTGGCTGCGCTCGGATTCCTCACCGTCGGCGACCATTTCATGGGAATGCAGAACGATATTCTCAACGACCGCATTGATGTGGTGTGTAAAGGGTTTCTGGGCCTGACCGTGACGTGCGCACGGTGTCACGACCATAAGTTCGATCCCATACCGCAGAAGGATTATTATTCGTTGCGCGGTATCTTTGATAGTTGTGCTGAGCCAAAAGTATTGCCAATTATTGCCCGCTACACCAACACGCCAGCCCTTGATGATTATGTGCGCCAGCGCGAGAAGCTAACCACCACCTTGGCCGCGCTCGAAGCCAGTTTGCCGTATATTCGCAAGACCGCTCAAACCGAGGAAGATAAGCGGAAAGCCATCAAAATGGCGCAAGAGCAGATGCGGCAGACGGAGCATCAACTGGCGGAACTTGATTTTACCAACACCGCGTCGCCACCCCGGGCGATGGTACTGGAAGACAAAGTGCGTGGTCATGATTCACCTGTATTCATACGCGGCGAGGCAGGTAATCAGGGCGAACTGGTGCCGCGCCGGTTCCTGCAACTGTTGTCGCCGCCGTACCGCACTATCTTCACTAATGGCAGCGGCCGGCTCGAACTCGCCCTCGGCATCGCCAGCCCCAGCAACCCGCTCACGCCGCGCGTGATGGTCAACCGCATCTGGCAGCATCATTTTGGCCTTGGTTTCGTGCCCACGCCGGATGATTTCGGCATGATGTCGGACCCGCCCAGCCATCCGGAGTTGCTGGATTATCTGGCGATGAACTTCATGACCAATGGCTGGAGTATCAAAAAGATGCATCGGCTCATCATGCTCTCGAGCACTTATCAGGAAAGCAGCGCCAACAACCCGCGTTATGCCCAGACCGATCCCGGCAACCGGCTTCTCTGGCGCGCCAATATCCGGCGGCTCGAATACGAACCGCTGCGCGATTCGCTGCTGGCCATTGGCGGGCTGCTGGATCCCACCGTTTATGGTCGGCCCGTGGATTTGCGGGTCCATCCGGAATCCACCCGGCGGACCATCTATGATTTCATTGATCGCGCGAACATCCCGGACACGCTCGTCAATTTCGACTTTGCCACGCCAGATATGGTCACGGGCATCCGGCATCAAACCACCGTGCCGCAGCAGGCGTTGTTTCTCATGAACAGTCCGATTGTCATTGAGCTGGCCCGGCGATTGGTGGCGACGCCCGATTTTGTGGCTACTGATGATGCGAACGAGCGGTTGAAATTTCTCTATGAACGGATTTATCAGCGCCCCCCGAGCGATGATGAGGTCGCGCTGGGTTTGGAGTTTGTGAATGAAATTCCGATTGCGGGCGAAGTGCCACCGCCGTTGCCAGGCACAGGTGACAAGTTTTTTAAGGGTGACAAAGGCCTTAAGGGCAAGAAGGGCCTCAAGGGTGGTAATAATTATGTGAACTGGCCACCACTGAAGAACCGTGCACCGCTGACTTCGTGGGAGGAATACGCCCAGGCCTTGCTACAGGCCAATGAGACCTACTTCGTAAATTAAGCGCAGGGGGCCGGGATACTTACCGCAAACTACACGAAATACGCGAACAGGAAAAGGTCAGAGGTAGTTTTCCTGATTAACTTCGGTTTGATACTGGCAGTGATGCCATGGATTCCGATTAAGCTGCCGTGGTGAGTGGTCTAAAACCCTTTTGGTTTGTTGAAAAACCCGTTTGCTTTGGTCCAACTCAACGTTGTTCTGGACCAACTCACCGTTGCGCTGGAGCAGGTGGTGAGCTTTTGAGACAGCACCCGTTGTGACCGACTGGAAACAGCCTTGCGCTGGGGCATCTCACCGTTGCGATGGAGTAAAACACCGTTGTTATGGCCCAACTCAAAGTTGTTCTGAAGCATCTCACGGTTGGTCTGAACGGGTATGCATGTGCTACGGAAGAAACACCGTTGTTCTGGAGCAACACACCGTTGCTTTGGACCAATTCACTGTTGTGATACGACAAAACACCTTTGTGATGGGCCAAAACAAAGTCTTGATGGAGCGATAAACGGGGTAAAATTGTCTTGCAACACCGCATTCGGGCCGTCGCCGTTCCGCTTTGGGACGAAATCTGTTCTAAAAATGCCAATCCATTTTGCCTAACAGCCACCTCGAAACCTCAAATACTCAAATTCCATCACTCAACTCGCAGCTTCAATTTCCTGCTGACAACTCAAAACTGTATAAACAACGCGATGATGGCAGCCAGACTGAATCAAAGGTACGTTGAAACTCAAGGCGCAGGAGTTCATTGATGCCGAAACCGATTGCCAGGACGGCACCACCACGGACACCCAACACAAAAAAACCGTGAAGGCGGCTTTGCTCGTCATGGCCGATGAAGCGGCGGATGCGGTGGAGAAACTGGCGGCGGGCAATGTGGAAATCCTGACGGCTTCTGGATTCCATCTCACCAGTACCGGTGGCGTGAGTCCCACACCCGTGGGCACGGCGGCCATCGCGTCGTTTGCGAATGAAGTGACCACGAAGATTCGCTTGAACCTAACCATCACCGGCAACGTGCGGGCGGTCATTGTGGAACGCCTGAACGCAGACGGCACTTGGACCAAGGTGGGCGTGTACACTGACCTGAATGATGTGGTGGTGGAGAAGCTCACCCCGGGTTCATCAAACACCTTCCGCGTTTGCGGGATGGCGGCGGGCAACCAGACCAGCGAATACAGCGTACCGATGACCGGCTTCTGCACCTAGACGGGTGAAGAGTTGACGGTTGAGCGTTGAGAGCTAATCAGTGGCGCAGGCAAAGGCCTGCGCCGTTTTGGTTTTTAATGGCTGCTTGGAGGGTCGGCTGAATTTTAACAATCCAAATGAGCCAGGCGAAGCCACATAAGCTTTTTGAAGCGTTTATTTATTTGAATTTATCGTTTCAAAGATTTAGTAATGTTACCCAGCAACTTTTGACCTCATCATTTCTGAGCTCAAGCTAGGAGCTAAAACCACAAACAGTAGTATCAATGAAAACCAACCTCGCGCTGGCTTTGCTGGCGCTCACAGCCCTCAACTCTCAACTCGCAAACTCCTTTGCACAAAGCACCGCCTTTACTTATCAAGGCCGGTTGAAGTCATGACCCGCATCGCGCTCTGGCTGGCGCAGCACCAGCTCAAATCCAAGACACCCGCCAAGCGGTTGAAGGCGCTGGCGAGCTTGCGCACCATCATCAATGACACGGTCGTTGCCCTCGACGACAATATTACCATTGCGCTGCTCAAGCATGTGCTGACGGATCCCGACATTGTGGTTCGTCAGGAGGCAGCCATCATTCTCGCCGACTTGCGCGATGCACGGACGGTGCCGGTCTTCATCCGCGCTTTGAATGATGCCAGCGAAACAGTGCAGGAAACCGCCATCGCCGCGCTTAAGCGGTTCAACGATCCGTCGGCCATCGCCGCGCTGAAACCAAAGCTGACCAATGGCTCGCCCATCATCCAATGGCGGGCGGCGCAGGCGCTCTACGCTTTGGGCTGGCGACCCATCGCGGCGGCGGAACACATTGATTATCATATTGCCACCGGCGAGCTGGAGCGTTTGGCCGGTTACGGCACGGAGGTGGTGAATCCCCTGGTAAAAATGATGCAAACGGCCAAATTGGAGGTCAAGGTGACGGCCACCAATATCCTGGGCGAGATCAGTGATCCGGTGGTGTTCAAGCCGTTGCAGAATTTGTTGCGCGATCCGGAGCCGTCCGTGCGCAGTGCGGCGATTTGCGCTTTGGAAAAGTCAGGCTGCCGCGACGCGTTGCCAGCGCTGGTGTCGTCATTGCGGGATAATTCGCGCGCTGTCCGTCTGGCCGCCGCGCAGGTGCTCGGCACGCTGGGCAACCTGTCAACGGTGGAACCACTCATCCGGCTGGTGGATGACTCGGACTGGGAGGTGCGCCGGGCCGCGGTGCAATCGCTCGGCAAACTGGGTGATGCCCGGGCGTTTCCGACGGTGGCCAAGCGGCTGGATGACAAGGAGCAGGAAGTGCGTGAGGTCGCTGCCGATGCCATGGGCCGCGTGGGCAACGATAGCATTGTGGAAAAGATGGTGATGACGATGGTGGATGCGAACAGCGGGGTGCGCCAGGCGGCCGCGCGAGCCTTGGCCAAGATTTATCCACGCTGGGAAAATTCTGAGCGCGTGCAGAAGCTGCTACCGGAACTGCAGAGCGCCCTGCAGCATCAGGACCCCAGCGTGCAACGGGCGGCGGCGAATCTGGTCAGGCGCGTCGGTCACACGCACGCGGGCGGGGTGGGGCTGGCGTTTAATCCCAGTGAACAAGTGGCCTCGCCGATTGCGGCGACGCTGCGGTATTTGTTGACCGATGCCGACCCGGCAGTGCGCGTGGCAGCGGTTGAGACCATCGGCCAGATGTTTTTGGTAGAATGCGCGGAACCGTTGAAAGCGTTACTGACGGATGTTGACCCCGGGGTAAGGCTCGCGGCGCAAGGGGCGCTGGCTAAACTGACCGAAGCGGAGACGGACGCCAGTGCCGGCGAAATGGCTCCAGTGATTTCGAGTGCGGTGGAAGATGTGCTGATTTGTTCCTCGTTTGGTGAAGTGTTGCATGATCGCAACTGCCGGCATCTGGCCGACTGGCTAAAAGTGTTGGAATTTATCCTACCGCAGGCGGCCCAGTTGGGTGGATTAATGCGGCTCGGCATCTTTCAGCGAGTCCTTATTCATACCAGCGGCGCTCGCGTGGTGGTTCTCACCGTACCGGAAGGCAGCGTGATGTTGCGCGTGAAAAATGATTATCCCGTCGTGCCGCTGACGAGCGGGGTCATGGTGGATGAGGCGATGAAAGCAGCCGCCACGCAATGGTTGCTCAAGCTGCCGGCGGAGCGCGGCGTGCTGCTCCGTTGTTTGCGCTTTCCCGACCAGACCATTGTTAGCGATGTAGATTCGCGCGACCTCACATCGGCGGCGTTGGAAGAGGCTTATCGCGCGGCGGCAGATACCTTCCAATGGTTGCTGGCCCGGCAAATTCCCTCCCTGCGACTCGAGTGGAGCTACGACCGGACCTCGCTGCATTGTGTGCGGCGCGTGGACAAGACAATCTTGGGCGCCATGGTATCCGCCAAGCCGGGCGAGGTGAATTTGGCCGGTTTGGAAAGGCAATTGACGGAATTTATATCGCTGGCGGCGGCTTGAAGCGTATGTGTCATTTAGCTTATTCACTGGTTTGTAACCAGACACACCTTGCGCCGTCCGGCATGGGGCGGCATCATTATCCCTAATGAAACATTTGAACGTCATTGCCCGTATTCTTTGCCTCATCATCGCCCAAGCCAGCCTCGCGCACGCAGGCGATTACAAGATTGTTAAAACCGCCCAATTCATGGGCACGGGTGGCATTGACTATGTCTATGCGGATAACGACAACCGCCGGCTCTACGTGGCGCGTGGCAATCAGGTGTTGGTTTTTGATGAGGACACCTTTCAATCCGTTGGTTCCATCACGAACACCCGCGCCCGAGGCGAGGCCGTTGATCCAGTTTCGAACCATGGTTTTTGTAGCAGTAGCCCCATCGTCATGTGGGATGCGAAGACCCTCGCGCCGATTAAGACAATACCCGTGCAGGGTCGTCCAGATGGAATCATCTTTGAACCACTGACGGAACGGATTTATGTCTTAAGCCATAGTGAGCCGAATGTGACCGTGCTGGATGGCAAAGACGGAGCGGTGGTCGGCACGATTGATCTCGGTGGTGGCCCCGAAGAAGCGCGGAGTGATAGTCAGGGCCATGTTTATATAAACCTCGAAGACAAGGACAGTATTGCCGTCGTGGACGTGCACACACTTAAGGTCACGGCCAGGTATGACATTAGCAGCAAAGGCGGCGGGCCGGGTGGACTCGGCCTAGATGTGAAGAATCATATTCTATTTGCCATGTGCCATGACCCGGCCACGTGTGTGGTGGTGAACGCCGACACCGGCAAGATTCTCACGTCTCTGCCTACTGGCAAGGGCTCGGATGGTGGCGGCTTTAATCCGGCCACGATGGAGGCTTTCAGTTCGCAGGGCGACGGCACCTTGACGATTATTAAGGAAAACAGCCCGACAGATTTCGCAGTCGAACAGACGGTGACCACTAAGCCGCGCGCCAAGACGAGTACGCTGGATACCAAGAATAATCAAATCATCTTAATCACCGTCGAGCGCCCGACAGTAAATCCAGTCACGGCCACCAATGCTGTTGCGGGCATATCGGCTCCCGTTGCCAAGCATTACCAAGGCCCGGGGATGCTGGACATCATTGCCGTGGGCAAGTGAGGCGCCCAGGTTCAACTGCGCTTGGGTTGTGATGGGTTCTTGGAAAATTCCTCCGCACACTTGGGGCACATGCCGTGGGTGAAGGTCGCATCGGTGTGTTGCTTGAGAAAGGTTTCGACCTGCTGCCAGTAGCCCTGGTCATTCCTGATTTGTTTGCACCAACTGCACATGGGCAGCATACCGGAAAGCGCTTTGACGTTGGCCATCGCCTCGGCCAGTTCAGCGGAGACGCGGCGCAGCTCGAGGTTTTTCATGACCAGCCCGGCCAGCCGCTTGAGCGCAGCCTTTTGTTCCGGACTCAGCTGGCGGGGTGTCCGATCGATAATGCAAATGGAGCCCAAGGCCTGACCATTGGGCGTGACCAGTGGTGCCCCGGCATAAAAGCGGATATGTGGCTCGCCAGTAACCAGCGGATTATCCAGAAACCGGGTGTCATTCGTGGCATCCGCCACTTCCATGACACCGGTTTGGAGAATGGTATGCGCGCAGAAGGCGTGTTCGCGCGGGGTGGCAAACTTGGTTAAACCAATCTGGGACTTGAACCATTGCCGCTCAACATCAATCAGGGAGATGGCGGCGATGGGCGTTCCGCAAATGTGCGCGGCCAAGGCTACGACGTCGTCGTAAACCTCTTCCGGCGCGGTGTCGAGAATACGATAGCTGTTGAGCGCGGCAATCCGGGCGGCTTCGTTTTCGGGAATGGGGTACGCCATGGCATAAGTGTCGGGGCAACGCTCGCGGAATGCAATTTTCAAATGGGCCGCCCATCCCCTTGGCGACGCTCCATTATAAGGAGCCGGTCAAATTTCCTTTTCTTCACTCGGTTTGCCGTTATCCTGTAGCGCTCTTGACTTATTGACTAATGGACAGCGCACACATACGCAATTTCAGCATCATCGCCCACATTGACCACGGCAAGACCACGCTCTCCGACCGTTTGCTGCACATGACCGGCACCATTGCCACGCGCGATATGTCCGATCAGTTACTCGACGCGATGGATCTGGAACGCGAACGCGGCATCACCATCAAGGCGCATCCGGTCACCATGCTTTACAAGGCTCGCAACGGCGAGACCTACGAACTGAACCTCATCGACACGCCCGGACACGTGGATTTCGCCTACGAAGTCTCCCGCAGCTTGAGCGCGTGCGAAGGCGCACTGCTGGTCATCGATGCCGCGCAAGGCGTCGAGGCGCAGACGGTGGCCAACTATCATCTCGCGGCCAAGCTCAACCTCACCATCATTCCCGTCATCAACAAGATTGACCTCGGCCACGCAAATGTGCCGCAGGCCAAGCAGCAGCTCGAAGATGTGCTGGCGATTCCCAGCGAATGGGCCATTCCGTGCAGTGCCAAGCAGGGCATTGGCATTGAAGACATTCTCGAAGCCATCGTCGCGCGCGTGCCGCCGCCCAAGCCCACCGGTGAACCCAGCTTGCAGGCGCTCGCCTTCGATTCCTATTTTGATACCTACAAGGGTGTCGTCACCCACGTGCGCGTCTTCAACGGCGAATTGAAAGCTGGCCAGCAGGTGAAGCTCCTGCACTCAGGCAAGAACGTCGAGGTCAAGGAAGTCGGCAGCTTTAATCCCAAGCCTTATCTCCGCGAGAAGCTGGAAGTCGGCGAGACCGGTTACTTCACGGCGAACATCAAGTCCGCCGCCGAGGTCAAGATGGGCGATACCATCACCGACGCGCGCAATCCCTCATCCGTGTTGCCGGGGTTCAAAGAGATTCATCCGATGGTGTTCAGCGGCATCTATCCCATCAACACCGCCGACTACGAGCAGTTGAAGCAGTCCATGGGCAAGTTGAAGTTGAATGACTCCGCCTTCGTCTATTCGTCCGAAACCTCCGTCGCCCTCGGGTTCGGCTTCCGCTGTGGCTTCCTTGGCTTGCTCCACTTGGAGATCGTCCAGGAACGGCTGCGCCGCGAGTACGACATGGACATCATCGCCACCTATCCGAGCGTGGTGTACAAAGTGTATCTGTCCGACGGCACCATGAAGGAGATTGATAACCCGGCCTTCATGCCCGACGTGACCTACATCGCCAAGATTGAGGAGCCGATGGTCAAGGCCTTTGTCATCTGCCCGAACGAGAACATCGGCGACATGATGGCCCTCATCTCTGAGAAGCGCGGCAATGTGGACCACACCGAGACCCTCGATTCGCGCCGCGTCATGCTCACCAGCCTGATTCCGTTGAACGAGATCCTCATTGATTTCCATGACCGCATCAAGAGCATCACCCGCGGATTCGGCTCCATGGATTACGAGCCGGATGAATACATGGAATCCGACATGGTGAAGCTCGACATGCTCGTGAACACCGAGCCCATGGACGCCTTCTCCTGCATCGTGCATCGCACCAAGGCCGAAGGCCGCGGTCGCGCCCTTGCCGAGAAGCTCAAGGAAGTCATCCCGCGCCAGCAGTTTCAGGTGAAGATTCAAGCCGCCATCGGTGGCAAGATTGTGGCGTCCGAAGTCATCAGCGCCTTCCGCAAAGACGTGACCGCGAAATGTTACGGCGGCGACGTCTCCCGAAAACGCAAGCTGCTCGAGAAGCAGAAAGAAGGTAAAAAGCGCATGAAATCCATCGGCAACGTCAACATCCCGCAAGAAGCCTTCATCGAAGTGCTCAAAGCGTGAACCAATCTATATTGTGACAAAAAACATCTGGTATCGCGTGTTGGGATTCATCATGGTGCCGCTGGGCCTGTTCCTGACCGTAATGGCTCTTGCCGCGCAGGGCAAGCCGGGACATGGCATCCCGTGGCTCAAGCTCGGGCCAGTGGGATTGATGCTTATTATCGGCGGCATCGGTCTGCTGTTCCTGCCCAACAAGATCAAGTTCAAGTAAGCCGGCCCGCCGGTGCTTGACCAGGTTTACGTCGCAGATTGATGGATACGGCCAGGGTGGCGCGGAGCCACTAGTCTTCTCCCTATGCCGGGAAAGCGTCACGTGATTTAAACGGATTCTTCCAATGCCTCTCTTCTGATGTTTATGATTGCAGGTAAAACCACCCCAGACCCAACATGGTGGTCTGTCTCTGGCAATGTGCCTGTGTTTTTGTAAACATGCTTAGTTTTAATGATTTTATGAGATCGGCGAACGTTATTGGGCTTTTTTTAGGGCTTTCAATTGGAGCTGCCGTTGCCCAAACGAATGCGCCGCAATCGAAGGTCATCGAATTAAATCCCGCTGCGGGTGGGCGGTTGTTCGAAGGGGTTGGCGCAGTCAGTGCCGGTGCATCGTCGCGGTTACTGATCGAATATCCGGAGAAACAACGGCGCGAAGTGCTGGATTATCTATTCAAGCCGAACTTTGGTGCGGGCTTTCAGCATTTGAAAGTTGAGATTGGTGGCGAAGTAAACTCCACCGACGGTATCGAACTCACCCATATGCGTTCGCGTGAGGACGAGAATTACCAGCGCGGCTACGAGTGGTGGCTCATGGAGGAGGCCAAGCGCCGAAATGACGATGTTATCCTCGACTGTCTTGCATGGGGTGCGCCGGGCTGGATTGGCGATGGCCAATATTATTCGCAGGACATGGCGGACTACGTTGTGAAATTTCTGCAAGGCGCAAAAAAAATTCATCACTTGGATATCGCTTACACCGGCATTTGGAACGAGACGTCGCACAACTCGAATTGGATCAAACTCCTCCGACGTAAGCTCGATGCAGCTGGATTGCCGAAGGTTGGCATTGTGGCTGCGGATGATTACGACCGTGATGGTTGGAAAATTGTCGATGATATGAAAACGGATGCCGAGCTTCGTGCGGCCGTGGCTTACGTGGGCGTGCATTATCGCGATTCAAAAAGTCCGGCAGCGGCGCAGAATATCGGCTGTCCACTCTGGTCAAGTGAGGACGGTCCGTGGCGTGGCGACTGGAACGGCGCGACGCGACTTGCGCGGACCATTAATCGCAATTATGTCATTGGTAAATTCACCAAGACCGAAATTTGGAGTCCGGTAACGTCCTACTACGATTCGCTACCATTGCCCGGTTCCGGCGTGATGCGTGCCAACGAGCCGTGGTCTGGCCATTACGAAGTTCAGCCGGCGGTCTGGGCCGTGGCGCACACCACTCAATTCGCTTCACCCGGCTGGCGTTATCTTGATTCAGCATGCCAGATAATCAACGGCGGCAGTGTCGTTGCGTTGGAATCGCCTAATGGTAAAAACTATAGTCTGATTATCGAAACAATGGATGCCAAGTCGCCCCAGACGCTTGAATTTCAAATCACAAATCTGCCAAATAAAACCCTGCTTGTCTGGCGTACCTCCAAAGAAATACAATTTGAAGAGCTGGCTGAAATCCATCCCATCATGGGGAAATTTTCGCTGACGGTTGAGCCGGAGTGTATTTACTCGCTCACTACCATGAGCGGTCAGCGTAAGGGGCAGCATACGCCGCCAGCTTCGAACGTTTTGTCATTTCCCTACACGGATGATTTCTCGAGCTACAAACCCAGCGATTCGCCTCGATTGTTTTCAGATCAGGCTGGTGTATTTGAAGTTCATAAGCGTCCCGATGGCCCCGGCAATGTTCTCAGTGAAGTGCTCCGCCAGAACGGCATCCCCTGGCATAGTCATGTTGTCTCGAATCCGGAAACCGTTTTGGGCGACCTCAATTGGAAGGATTACTCTGTGCGCGTCGATGCACGGATTCCAACCAACGGCTATGCTCAATTGCTCGGTCGGGTAACACTCGTTCCGCAAAATGACAAGCTGCCCAACGGGTATGCTTTCAAGATTACCGGCACGGGCGACTGGGAACTGCGCGCTATTCACACCACCGTTGGCCCAAAACCTTGGGATTTTAAAACTACCGGCGATACCGGCACCCCGCTGGCGCAGGGCACTGTTAAATCATCAACGAACTCGTGGCATCAGCTTGAACTCGGCTTTAACGGCGACAGGATTTCTGTAACTGCGGATCGGGAGATATTGACTGAGGTCCATGATGCCTCACATACCCATGGTCAAGCTGGCTTGGGCTGCGACTGGTCGGGTGCGGACTTTGCCCACTTTTCTATTCAACCTTTTAAATAACAACCGTCTGAAATAATCTTACTTTATCGTATGAAACAATTGCTGAAAGCGATCGCGTTCGTCCTATTTCTGGGCGGCTATCAAAATACATTTGCCCAAACCGGTTCAGCTGCTAATACACCCATTCAACCGCAGTCTGATGGGGTATTACAACTCGATGCCCGAGCCGCAATTATTCACGGTCAGACCGCGCAGTTGATGCCGGGCACTCCGCCCGCCATCGGTTACTGGACGGATGTTTCCGATTATCTTTCCTGGCCGCTGGTGTTCAGTCAGTCGGGGAAATATGTCGTCGAACTGTATTATGCCTGCGCCCCCGGTTCCGAACGGACCTTGTTTGAAATCGAGGTCGGCGGCCAATCCCTGGTCTCCCGGATTATGGCGGACACCGGCTCCTGGTATGACTATCAAGTCTTCAATCTTGGTGAATTGCTAGTGACCAATACCAATTCGGAAACCCTTACCATCAAGCCTAAACAAAAACCTGGATCGGCGGTTATGAACCTCGCCTGGCTGCGGTTCATCCCGGTTAACGATTATTCCAACTATCTCGCGTGCACGGCCGCCGAGCATAAAATCATTCCCGCAAAATTGCCCGCGCAGGTTTTTGTCGTGCCCAACTTTCATCCGGCGAGCTGCGGTTGGCTGGCTAACTGGTCGGTCGAGCGGAATTACTGTGCTAATTCCTACCTGAATCATCTCGACCGCGTGCGCGATGACACGAATTACAACTTTGTACTTTCCGAATGCAATAACCTGATTGCGATTCAGAATTTCCAGCCGGACCGGTTTGCCAAATTAAAACAGCGCGTTAGGGAAGGGCGGGTTGAGTTGGTCAATGCCTTCTTTCTCGAACCTACGATTAATCTCTCCGGCGGCGAAGCGCTCGCCAAAATGGGCATTGAAGGTCTTCGCTGGCAGCAGCAGGTCATGGGGGTGCGGCCCCGTTATTGCTGGGCGATTGACACCTGCGGCGTCCACGCGCAGATGCCGCAGATTTGCGATTTGCTTGGGCTCGATGCGCTGATTTACACGCGGTGCAATCGCTCGGGTAAAACCGTCTTTTGGTCCGAGTCACCGGATGGCTCCCGCATCCTGACGCTCGTGCCAGGTCATTACTCCGAGGATTTGGGCGGGACTTATGGGGCCAAGCAACCGCTCACCCCAGCCCAATTGCAGAAAGCTGCCAAGGCCATATCCAGTAAGCTGCCTTCGACCCCGGCGGGCGCGCCGGTTTTGATTCTCGGAGGGCAGGGGGATTATGCGCTCGCGCCGGCGCGGCCCGAGAATCCGACCGAGTTTCTCGATTCATGGAAAAAGTTCCGGCCAGACTGCGAGATTCATTATACCGGCCTTTCGCCTTATGTGGACGCGCTGCAGCCCGGCATTAAATCCGGCAAACTTGAGTTGCCGACCGTTCGCACCGGCACGGGCTACACCTTCGATTCTTTCTGGATAGAGAATCCACTCGTCAAGGCGTGGTACCGTCGCGATGAACACGCGCTGCAATCCGCTGAGATATTGGCGACCATCGCCAGTCTCAAGAGCGACTTTGCGTATCCGGTTGAGCCGCTGTATCACGCCTGGCTGCAAATGCTGCTTAACATGGATCGAAACACCCTGTGGGGTAGTGCGGGCGGGATGGTGTTCGACCATGAAACTTCCTGGTGCGCCCAGGACCGTTTTGAATGGGTGGAAAAACAAAGTGCCGCCACACTGGAAACCGCCGCGCAAAAACTGGCGGGCGCTGGCAATGCCCTTTCTCTGTTTAATCCGGCTAACTGGCAACGCACTGACCCGATGCGTTTGAAGTTGCCAGTTAATACGAGTATCGCCGGTGTGACCGGTGAAGCCGTTGGCGACGGCACCATCCTATGCCAGATACCCGTTCCGGCCATGGGGATTATCGGCGAGCAGTTAAGCCTGGGTTCGGTGTCTATGCCCAATCCCATCCCGTTGCCCGACACCATTGAAACGAAATTCTATTCCGCCAAGATGGATCCGGTGACCGGCGCGCTGGTCAGTTTGAAAACCAAACCGTCGGGCCGCGAAATGCTCGGCGGCCCGGCCAACGTCATTGTGGCTGAGAAGCATCATGTTACTGGCAGTTGGGAGCCGGGCGACTTCACTGACCCGCGTCCGCAGCGTCAGCGGCTGGCCAGCTCCAGCGATTTTAAAGCGAATATCGTCGTAACCGAAGGCCCGGTGGCTATCACGGTGAAAGCTGATGGTGAATTTGTGGGGGGCGGCCAGCTCAAGCGCGTCACCCGTTTTTACAAAAATTCACCGCGCATCGAGTTTGAAACCGAGCTGAACGACATACCGAACCGGACCGTGGTTGTAGCCGAATTCCCGCTGGCCCAGGCGCCAGCCGAAAGCCGACGCGGCATCCCGTTCGGATTCTCGCGCGACGACCGCACGATTTCCGGGATTGTCCCCGCCATCCGCTGGACCGATTACGCCACGCCGGGGCAGGGCGGGGTGGCGCTGCTGGATCGTGGTGTGCCTGGACGTGAACTTGATGGGAGCATCCCCATCATTTATCTGCTCAATGCGGAGGCTAAATACTATGGCTACACCAATGCCTGGTTGAGCGGCAACGGCCAGCACCGCTTCGAATACGCGCTGGTCGCGCATGACGCCGATTGGACCAATGCGCGCATTCCGCAGCTCGCGTGGGAATATAATAGCCCCGTGACCGTATCCGCCCATTGCCAGCCCAGCCCGGCCCTGTCCTTTGTGCAAACTTCTGATAACCTGATTGTCGAAGCCATGCGCCGGGATGGTGCGGACATCGAACTGCGGCTGGTGGAAGCCTTCGGAATCGCGGGCACCGCTGCAGTGAAATTAAATCTGCCGCATACCACCGCTGCCTTGACCGATTTAACGGGTGGCCACGCGCAACCATTGCCTGACGGACCGGATTACCAATTCCCCGTCAAACCGCAGCAAATCGTAACCCTGCGCTTCCGCACCGCCGAGCCGGTGGCCGAAATCAAGCCGCTGCTGGCGTGGGATGAACTGGTGCCCGCCGCCAAGCGGGCGGCCTTGCACGAATATCTGCCGGACAAAAAAGGTCATCCGCCGCTCGGGAAATAGTAAACCACCTGCTCAGTCAGTCATTATCATGATATTGTTACCAAACTTCCACGGGACCTTTAGGCACGGGGATATGTGTGCGCTGGATTGAATCGGGTTCGCGCATGAAGGACGCCACGAGCGGGGCTTGTTGAAATCGGGGCAGCAGTTCACCGTGGTCATCCAAAAATTGCTGCCGCCAGCGGATGTAGTTTTCCAGAATCTCGTGAAATTGCGCGTGGGAATGGACCTGCACCACCTGTTTGTTGAATTCATGGCACGGGCCAAACCGCTTGGCATACCATGGAGCAATCTTGCGAAACATCCGGCAGCCGAGTTCCTCGCCAAACACTTCTACCATCAAGTCCAGATGCCGGCACATAACGCGGACGCGCTCGGAGAAAATGGGTTCAGGCGATAGCTCACCCGTTTGTAGCAGATGCAAAGTCCGTTTGAATATCCACGGGTCGTAGAACGCGCCGCGCCCGACGCTCACGCCGGCGCAGCCGGTTTCAGCCAGCATCATCTTCGCGGCTTGCGGGGTTACGACATCGCCATTGCCAATGACGGGAATGTTTTTCACGGCTTGAACAACTTTGCGGATGCCCGCGAGATTCACCGTGCCGCCAAAACCTTGTTCGCGGGTCCGGCCATGCACGAAAATTGCCGCGACACCGGCGTCTTCCAATGCGCGGGCTAAATCCGGTGCGGTCAAATTATCATCGTCCCAGCCCAGGCGCATTTTAGCCGTCACGGGAATCTTCACGGCCTTAACCATGCCGCGCACGAGAGCGGCGGTCTTGTCGAGCTCGGTCATCATCGCCGAGCCGCCCCCAATCTTAACGACCTTTTTTACCGGGCAGCCCATGTTAATATCCACCGCCACCGCGCCATGCGCTTCGACGACGAGTGCGGCATCGCGCATTTCTTCCGCCACCGAGCCGAAGAGTTGCACGGCCAGCGGCGAATCAGCCGGTCGCGTCTCAATGAGCTTGAAGGCCTTTTCCCGTTTTTCCAAAAGCGATCGGGCGTTGACGAGGTCGGTCGTGCACAAGCCAACGCCCCCGACCTCGCGCACGACGAGGCGGAAGGGCAGGTTGGTGTAGCCCGCCAACGGCGAGAGAAACAGGTTTGACGACAACGTGAGCGGACCGATTTGCACCGGGTTAGCTTAGGCCAAAGTCACGCGTTGCGGAAGGCGGAATGCTGTGTTAGCCTTCAAGACAACAATGCCAGACGATAATTCCAAAATGAAGGACAACGGCGGTAAGAAAAAATTACCCGGTGGCGGTTTTAACAAAAATCAAACGTTCACGCTCCTGGCGTGGGCCGCGATTATTGCGCTAACCGTTGGATTATTTACCATTCGCAACCACATCAGCACGCCCACGGCGGTGCTGTCTCAGGCGGACTTTCTGAACAAGTTCACGTCGAACCAGATTGCGACGGCCACCATCAATTTAAACAACCCGTCCTCTTCGTTGATGCCGGTTGAAGGCGAATACTTGGAAATCAAGGACGGCAAATCCATCCGAGTGCCGTTCGTCACGCCGAAGGCTTATTTCTCCCCGGCCCGCCTCGACCAGCTTTTTGCTTCGGGCACCGTCGAGCCCAGTGCCACGAATGCCGCGGTGATGAACCTCGTTTGGGGTGTCGCTCCGTTTTTGATTTTGGGCCTGCTGTTCTGGTTTTTCTTCATTCGCCAGATTAAGGCGGCGGGCAAGGGTGCTTTGAGCTTTGGCAAGAGCAAGGCGCGGATGCTTGCGAAGGATCGCAACAAAACGACGTTCAAGGATGTCGCTGGCGTGGAGGAAGCGATGGAAGAAGTTTCCGAGCTCGTCGAATTCTTAAAAGATCCGAAGAAGTTTCAACGGCTCGGTGGCCGCATCCCGAAAGGTGTCTTGATGATTGGGCCGCCTGGTACTGGCAAAACGTTGCTCGCCAAGGCGATTGCCGGCGAAGCGGACGCGGCGTTCTTTAGTATCAGTGGTTCGGACTTTGTTGAAATGTTTGTCGGCGTTGGCGCGAGCCGTGTGCGCGATATGTTTGAGCAGGCGCGCAAGAGCACACCCTGTCTTATCTTCATTGATGAAATCGACGCCGTAGGTCGCAGTCGTGGGCACGGCCTCGGTGGTGGCAATGACGAGCGTGAGCAAACCTTGAACGCGCTCCTCGTCGAGATGGACGGCTTCGACACGCAGGAAGGCATCATCATTATTGCGGCGACGAACCGGCCCGACGTGCTGGATCCCGCGCTGCTGCGGCCCGGTCGCTTCGACCGCCAGGTCACGGTCAACTTGCCTGACGTGCGCGGTCGCGAGGCGATTCTGAAAGTACACGCCAAGAACGTGAAACTCGCGCCGAATGTGGATTTGTCCATCATCGCGCGTGGCACCCCGGGTTATTCTGGTGCGGAACTGGCAAACCTCTTAAACGAAGCCGCCTTGCTCGCCGCGCGCACCGGTAAGAAATCCATCGAGCAACCGGAGTTGGAAGAAGCCCGCGATAAAGTTCGCTGGGGCCGTGAACGCCGCAGCATGGCGATGAGCGACGAAGAAAAACGCGCCACCGCGTGGCACGAAGCGGGTCATGCGCTGGTCAGTGTGCTCCTCAAGCACACGCATCCGTTGCACAAGGTTACCATTATTCCGCGCGGCCGGGCGCTCGGCGTAACCATGTCGCTGCCCAAGGAAGACATGTTGAACATGCGGCGCAAGCAGGCCATTGACACGATTATCATGACGATGGCCGGTCGTATCGCCGAGGAATATGTCACCGACGATATTTCCAGCGGCGCGGCCATGGACATCCAGCAGGCAACTTCGCTGGCCAAGGCGATGGTCATGCACTGGGGCATGAGTGAGAAGCTGGGCAACGTGCTTTACGGAGAGGCGCAGGAATATGTTTTCCTCGGACGCGACATGATGCGCACGAAGGAATATAGCGAATCCACCGCGCAAGATATTGATGCCGAGGTAAAGCGCATCGTGGATGGTGCCTTTCAGACGGCTAAGAAACTCATCGAAGACAATCGCGACAAGCTGGAGCTGGTCGCCAACGGCTTGCTCGAGTACGAAACCCTCGATGGCGAACAAGTCGCGGAGATTGTCCGCTCCGGCACGTTTACGCCGCCTCCGAAGCCGCCATCGAATATGACGCCGATGATGGGTGCGCCCGCAGGCACGCCGTTGCCGGAGAATCCGCCCAAGCCCGTGCCGCCGAAACTGCCCGGCCTGGGCACGCCCGCACCGCTTCCGGCGAGCTAAAGGGGTTGCAATCCAGCCGGCGCTGGCATTCGGGCGAACTTACTTAACCTGAAATCGTGAGCCACAAGAGTGCCCGCATCGCCGCGATGATTGAGTCCTTTGAGGGACGTGAACTGGCGGCGCATTACCTCGGCTATTTCGATTGCTTCAACCGCCAACTCTTCTACGAGGCCCATGATGTCCTCGAGGATTTGTGGCTGCTCGACCGGCGCGGTCCCAATGGCAATTTCTATAAGGGCCTGATCCAACTGGCCGGGGCGTTTGTGCATCTCCAAAAGAAACGGCTCCGTCCGTCCGCTGCGCTGTTCAAGCTCGCGTCCGCAAACTTCGATAAATATCCCTCGCCGCACGAACGATTGAACCTGGCCGCGGTGCAACAGCTCATTGCCGGCTGGCTGTGGCAGTTGGAAAAGGAGGGTTTTCTCGTGAACCCGCTTTCCGCCGTGAACGTTCCGCAACTCGCCTTGCAACCTTGAGCCAGCCATGAATCAAAAACGCATCGTCATCGCCGGGGGCAGCGGATTCATTGGCCGGGCGCTCGCCCGTGAATTTGCCGCGCAGGGCTTTGAGATCGTCATCCTCACGCGCACCCCGCGCAAACGCACCGATGACATGCGTGAAGTTGCCTGGGATGGAAAAAACCTTGGCGAGTGGGCGGCCACCCTCGACGGCGCGGAAGCCGTCATCAATCTCACGGGCAAAAACATCAACTGCCCGCACACGCCGGAAAACGTGCGCGACCTCATCGCGTCCCGCGTGGATTCTGTGAACGCCCTCGCCGCCGCGCTGGCGCAGGTCCAGACGCCGCCGCGCGTCTGGGTGCAGGCCAGCGCCATCGGTTATTATGGCGACACCGGCGCGGTGGCTTGCGATGAGCATGCCCGGGCCGGTTCCGACACCCTTTCGGAAATTTGCTGGCAATGGGAATCGGCGTTCGAGGCCGCCCGGGTTCCCTCCACCCGCAAGGTTGCGTTGCGCATAGGTTTTGTGCTCGGGCGCGATGGCGGCGCGCTGCCGGTCTTGAGCAAGCTCGCGGAATGGTTTCTCGGCGGCGCGGTTGGCAGCGGGCGCCAATACATCAGTTGGATTCATCTGGCTGATTTGGTGCGGATGTTTGTGGCCGTCGTGACGCGGGACAAGCTCGTCGGCACCTTCAATGCCGTCGCCCCGGGCGCGGTGACCAACGGTGAATTCATGAGCGAACTACGCCGCGCGCTCCAACGGCCCTGGAGCCCGTCGGTGCCGGAATTTGCGGTAAGACTCGGCGCGCGGTTCATGAAATCCGAGCCGACCCTGGCGCTGACCGGTCAGCATTGTGTGCCCGGTAAGTTTATGGAGATTGAATTCCAGTACCGGTTTCCCCAACTGCGGGCAGCGCTGGAAAATCTGGTTCCGATTCGAAACCGCCGAATCCGCTGATGAGTGTGGAATGACTTTAGGTTACCGTGCGCAAGTAAACCTTGGCCTGGGAGGAGAGTCGGATGGGTTTTTGCCTTCGTAGCGGCGTCTCGGCAGAGCGCCGCAAACATCCCACCTTATTTTTAGATGGCGGCGCTCTACCGAGACGCCGCCACGCTGCTTTATCAACGAACCGCTTAGCCACTTACCTTGCCCAGACTCGACTCTAGGTCATCAATAACTGTTCAATTATCTTCCCGCCTGCCCAAAACATCGTTGGCGCGCCATTTTTGATGGGTTTTGGCCGGTTTGACCCCATTTACCCCCGGCCAAAGGTCATCCACAACCCACATTTGCCAATCCATGAGGGGCATTTGCCGATCAACGGACCCCCATTTGCCGGTCCAGAAGAGGCATTTGCCCGTCCACGACTCACGTTTGCCTGTCCACGGAGGGCATTAGCCCGTCCATAACCCACATCAGCCGGTCCACGACCTCCATTAGCCGGTTCACGAATGGCATCAGGAGGACTCAAACGCCCGATGGAACAACTAAATTGGGGTAAAACCGTTCAACTGCGGTGAAGCCGTCGCTTAACCCAGCGCCTCGGCAATGACTTCGGCCATGTGGCGGGTGCGGACGGGTATGAGATGCTTGACCTGATGCCGGCAACTCGTGCCGGAGACCACGGTGGTGGTGCCGTAGGGTTGCCGTTTGATTTGTTCCACCATCGGCCCGGCAATTTTGAGGGACAGGTCGTACTTGGATTCCATCATGCCGAAGGTACCGGCCATCCCGCAGCAGCCGGTTTCCAGCAGAACTGCCGTGCGACCGGGCAGCCGGGCGGCGAGCCGTTGCATGGCGGCCGGTTCGACCAGCGCCTTGGCATGGCAATGCACATGGATGGCAATGCGCTCTTCCTGCATCGCAAATTTGATGGCGTCCGGTTCGCGTTCGAGGAGCTGGCCGATAAAATCTTCAAACAAAAAGCTGCGCGCCGCAATTTCGCCGGCCCCTGGCAGGTTCAATTCACGGTAATCTTCGGCGAACATGGAGTAGCACGACGGCTCGAGAAAAATAATCGGCGCAGTGCCGGCGGTGGCGGCGAGCAGGGCCAGGTTATGTTCGCCCAGTTTTTCCGCTTCAGCCAGATTGCCGACGCTGAACGCCGCCCGACCGCAGCATTTACGTTTCGTGAGCAGCGTCACGTCGAATCCGGCGGCCTCGAGCACGGCCACGGCGGCCTTGCCAATGTGCGGTTCGTGATAGCGCACAAAGGTGTCGTCCCACAAAATCACGCTGCCGCGATGGGGCAGGGCGTGGTTATGATGTTTGGCAAACCAATGATCAAAACGTTGCCGCGCGAATTCGGGCAGGGTCCGTTCGCCCGCGAAGCCGAACATTCTACCGAGGACATGCCGCACCGAACGCGAACGCAAAATGAAATTGGCGACGCCCGGCAGGATGCAGCCGGTGCGCCCGAGCAAATCGACGGAGCTGGCGAGCCGCTGAAACTTCGTGAGGTGCGTTCGTTGGGTGCGCGCATGGAGCAGCTCGGACTTGAGCAGCGGGAGGTTGACGTTGGACGGACATTCGCTGACGCAGGCGCGGCAGGAGAGACAGTTGCTTAGCGCGTATTCCAATTCCTCATTCAGCAGCGGGTCGCCAATCCCACGCTGCTCCAGCGCGGCGCGAATGAGATTGGCCCGACCGCGCGTGGACATGCCTTCATCACCGGTCGCGATGTAGGTGGGACACATCGTGGGCACCTGCTTGGTGCAGCCGCCGCAGCCGTTGCACTGTTCGAGATTAGCGATGAAGGATTCGTCGCGCGCGGCAAAGGCGAGCTTGGGTTCGAAGGGCAGAATGAGGCTGCGGTCCGCGCTCTGGCGCAAGTGCTGGTCAATCTTAAACCGCCCGTCGCCGAGGATTTTGCCCGGATTGAAAAGATTGTTGGGGTCGAAGGCAGATTTGATTTCGCGCATCACGCGGTAGAGCTCTACGCCAACCTGTTCCTTCAAATATTCCGTGCGCGCGATGCCCACGCCGTGTTCCGCCGCGAGCGAACCTTTGAACTGTGCTACTAACGTCGCGACTTCGTCAGCGATTTGCCGGAACTTTTTAAGGTCTTCGTAGTCGTGCAGATTCAGGACGGGGCGGACGTGTAGCAAGCCTGCCGCCGCGTGACCATAAAACGAGGCCTCGACGCCGGCGCGCTGCATGAGCTCCTGAAGGGCGCCGACATATTTCGGCAGATCGCGCGGCAACACCGCCGTGTCCTCAATGAAGCAGGCGGGCTTGGCGTCTCCCTTGCGGCTGGTGAGCAGCGAGAGTCCGGCCTTGCGCATCGCCCAGACGAGGTCGCGTTCGCGGCCGGTCTTCAAGATGAGCCGGTGGCGGCCAATCTTTAGCTTGGCGAGTTCGGCCAGCTTGGCTTTCGACTCCGTAAAAAACTCCACGAGCAAAATGCTTTCGCAAGGCTGGGTATCGAGATGCAACAGGTCGCGCACGGCCTGAAATTCGCGCTGCCCGCGCGTCTGGTCGAACAGCGGCCGGTCAATGTGTTCGATGGCCGCCGGCGACAAGGGCAGGATTTCCTGCGCGGCCAGCATGGCTTCGGCAACGGAATCGAAAAAGACCAGCCCGACGCCGCGATCGGTTGGCAGCGGCACGAGATTCAGTTGCGCCGAAAAGATTCCCGCCAGCGTGCCTTCGCTGCCGCACAGGATGGGAATGAGATTGCCCGGCTGGGCCACCGCACGCGCGAGGCCGTAGCCCGGCCAGCGCTTCAAAAGGCCCGCCGGAAATTGTTCGGCGATGAGCATCCCGTTCAGCGATAACAAATCCTCCACGATAGTTCGCTGGCGGCGCAGTGTTTCCAGATGCTGGCCGATGCGGGTGATTTTGCCATCGGCCAGAATGATTTCAATTTCGCGGACGTGCTGGCCGGTCGTGCCATAAACCGGCGTGTAGGCACCCGAAGAATCATTGGCAATCATGCCGCCGAGCGTGGCGCGGGAGCTGGTGGCCACGTCCGGACCGAAACAGAGGCCGTACGGTTTGAGAAAGGTATTGAGTTGATCCAGCACCACGCCCGCGCCAACGCGCACGGTGGCAGTGTCCTTGTCGAAATCCCAGATGACGCGGTTGTGACGCGCGAAGTCGATGACCAACCCGTCACCGAGCGCGCCGCCGGAAAGTCCGGTGCCACCGCCGCGCGGCGTCACCGAAATACCCGCTGAAAGCGCCGCCTGAATGACGTGCGCTGCGTGGGCGGAGGTTTTCGGAAACGCGACGGCGGCAGGAACAATCTGATAGGGGGAGGCATCGGTCGCAAAGAGCTGGCGGGTGCGATTGTCGAACGCGACCTCGCAGTTCGCGGCGTTGAGCGCGGCCATCTGTTGCGTGGAAAGCACGAGCAACAAGCTATCGGCGTGACAGCCGGCTGGCAATCGCATTAACTCATCGCCCATGAGCGCCAGTTCCCAACGACGTTCCGAAGAATTCCTGAAGCTCAGCGGCCAGTTCAAACTCGGCGCGCTGGTCACCGAAGCGTCGCATCCGATTACGGCGAACCTGAGCGAGGTGGCGAAACAGGACATTGCCGCCGCGCTGGATTTGTTGTTTCAAGCGGATGGCGATGTCGTGACCAAATTCCGCGAGTTTGCTGCGTCGGGCCGCGCAGAGCAGATTGCGGCGAAGATGGTTGATGCCATTAAGGGCGGCGGGAAAATTTTTTTCACCGGGTGCGGCTCAACGGGACGGTTGAGCATTCTGTTGGACGCTATCTGGCGCGACTATTGGCGGAATAATCCGGAGTTCGCAAACCGCACCTTCAGTGTGATGGCGGGGGGCGATTACGCGCTGATCAAATCGGTCGAGGGGTTTGAGGATTTCACCGCGTTCGGGGAGAAGCAGATTGCTGATTTGGGTGTGTCGTCGAAGGATGTGGTCTTTGCCATCACCGAAGGTGGCGAAACGTCGTTCGTGATCGGCACTGCGTGGGCCGGCGTCAAGGCGGGCGCGAAGGTGTATTTCGTTTACAACAATCCCGACGACATTTTGTGTGAACATGTCCAGCGCAGTCGCGAGGTGATTCAAGATGCGCGCTTCGAGAAGATTAATCTCACCACCGGGCCAATGAGTATCACCGGCTCGACGCGGATGCAGGCCACATCCATTCAGCTCTGCGTGATGCTGACGGTCTTGGAGATGGCTGCGCGGGAGTTGAGTGGGCAGAAAGCCGACGGAGTTGCCAAAGAATTTCTCGCGCAACTGGAAACGCTGCACGCTAATTTGCGCGCGCCCGAGTTTCTAGTGTCACTGGCGCAGCTAGTCGCGTTGGAAGAGTCGGTTTATCGCGGTGGCGGGAAGAACAATTATTTTGCCGACCATTTTGGCGCCGATGTGTTGACGGATACGACGGAGCGGTCGCCAACGTATTGCACGCCGCCGTTCCGCAAGTTCGACGATACTGCGGCGACGGAATCGTGGGCGTACCTATTTGTTCCCGAGTCCGACGCGGCCTCGGCCTGGGGCAGCATCTTGAAACGTCAGCCGCGCTGCGTTGAGTGGAGTGACGCGGAAATCTGCGACTTGGTGAGCGAAGACCGGTTCCCGCGCACACAGGAAATCATCCGCAAGATTAGTGCGGCGGAATTGCTGCGGTTTCGCATTGGCATGGATGGGTTGAAGGCGCGACCACTAGGCAAAGGTGATTCGGCGATTGCCGTCCTGAGCCAGTCCGAAGCCTCCGGTTTAAGTTCGTTAGGAAATTATTTCAATTCGCAGCTTGAGACAGCGCGACAAGCTGGCGCGCAGACAGCCTTGATATGTTTTGGCAGTGATCCACTCATAATTCAAAACTCAAAATTCAAAACTGCTTTCATCCCCCTGTCTCATTCGGACTTTCTGCTCGGTGGTGTGACCCGCGTGGCCGTGAAGTTGGTGATGAACGCCCTCTCCACCTGCACCATGGTGCGACTAGGGCGCGTGCTGGGTAATTACATGGTGTGGGTTGTGCCGAGTAATTTGAAGCTGATTGACCGCGCCACGCGTTACATTTCCAAACTGACGGGTTGGTCTTATGAGGCGGCGAATGCATTGCTCTTTGAGATTATCGAATACGTCGAGCCGCGCATGAAATCGGACCAGGCGTATCCGCCCGTCGTCGGCATGGCGGTGGTGCGGGTGAAAAACCATCTGACCAACGAGGCGGCGGAAAGCTTTTTACAGGCACAGTAAACTCAGGTAGGCTGGTTGAACTATGACACTCGATGATATTCTTTTAGAGGCCGAAGACAAAATGCTCAAGACCGAGCAAGCGGTTGCCAATGATTTTGCCGGCGTCCGCACGGGCAAGGCCTCGCCTAGCCTGGTGGAAAATATTCAGGCGGAAGTTTACGGCTCGATGATGCGTATCCGCGAACTGGCGAACATCACCACGCCGGAGCCGCGCATGCTCGTCATCACGCCATGGGACGTAGCCTCGCTCCAGCCGATTGAGAAGGCGATCCAGAAAGCCAATCTAGGCCTTTCGCCGGTGGTGCAAGGCAAGTTTCTGCGCCTCTCTTTTCCTGAACTGAGCACCGAACGCCGTCAGGAATTCGTAAAGCTCATCAAGAAAATGTCCGAGGACGGGCGCGTGGCTATCCGTCACCATCGTCGCGACGCGATGGACTTGTTCAAGAAGCACGCACACGACAGCGGCATTACCGAGGACGCCAAAAAACAAGCGGAGAAAGATTTGCAAAAGCTTACCGATGACTACATCGCCAAGATTGACGCGCACGTCGTCCACAAGGAAAAGGAAATCATGACGGTGTGAGGAGATTTACGATTGCCGATTTGCGATTTACGAATGAAAAACCACTGCGGGAAACCGTGGTGGTTTTTTATTTAGAAGCGCTGGCGGAGTTGGTTTCAAAGCGGATGACCGTTTCATCTGGCTTAGCATAGCCGAGCTTTTCGCGGGCGAGACGCTCGACGGCCGCAGGGTCGTTGCGAAGTTCGTCGATGTCGGCACGCAGCTGTCGCGAAAGCGTCTCTTGCTTTTCTATCTCGGCATCCAGCCGTAGGATTTCACGACGCATCCGTTCGTTTTGTTCAATCGGCTTCTGGTAGGCCAGGCAGATAAACACGAGCACCGCCAGCGCCAGGAGGGCGACGACTGCCTGCGACAGCTTGCTCCAAATACCAAGATCAACTTTCACGCGCCAAGTTTAACGGCGCGTGGGCCGTCAGTGAAAGCGGATTTTACTGACAACCGACAAGGGACGGATTAAATTTGCTCTTCGATGTTCAAGGTTTTCTTTCTGATTTTCGAACCGGGCGTGGCTTGGGATCGGATTGCCCAGGCACGACGCGGGTATGCTTTCATCTTGAGCTGGTATTTGTTGCCAATGATTTTGCTACAGGCTGCCGCCGAGGGATGGAGCATGGAGCGCTGGGGCAAGTGGCAGCCTAGGTTTCAGCGGTCAATGGATTTTTCCCGGCATGACATAATCGTTTTCGAAACGATTCAAGCCGTGCTGTTGCTGGCCATGATTCTACTATCCGCCCAGATACTCTTGGTTGTTAGTCGCACCTTTCAGACTTTCCAGAAACAATGCCACTATCTCGATGCGTTTACGACGGTAGCCTACAGTTTCAGCCCGCTGTTATGGTTACGGTTGCTGGACGCCAGCCCGACCTTTAGCCCGTGGGTTTCCTGGGGCATCGGCATCATCCTCACTATTTGGGTGCTTTACCAAGGAATCCCGCGAGTCATGAAGCCCGACCCGACCCACGCCTTTGGATTATATTTAGCCGGCATCTTTGTAATGGTGCTCACTTCGGCGCTCGCTCGGGTGCCGACAGCATTATACCTACTGGGTGAAGTGAACTTCCGTAATTCCTGGCTAACCCATAAGTTCCCGAGCCTGTTCCAATGAATTCATCCATCGAATCACAACTGCTCGACGTTCTGACATCTTTGGATGAAGCGGTGAAAACCATGGCGACTGCTAATCCCAAACCAAATCTCCTGCAGCTCTTTTCAAAGATTGACGGACTCGCCAAGCAATTGCCGCCGGGAGCCGACCCGACGTTGCTTCATTATCTGCACAAGAAAAGCTACGAGAAGGCGCGGTTGTATTTGCAAGGGCGCGACGCAGAAAATCAAGTGGGTAACTGCCGGCACGTTTGAGTTTACCGGTCGTAAATCCAAAATGTTTCTCGAAGACACCATTGTCGCCATTGCCACGCCACTCGGCGAAGGCGGACTCGCCGTCGTCCGCATCTCCGGCACTAATGCGTTTGCCATTGCTGACAAATGTTTTCAACCAATTGGCAAAAGTTCGCTAAACCCCTCCGCCGCGCCGACGCACACCATCCAGTTTGGCAAGATTGTTCGCGACGAAAAGGTCATCGACGAAGTCCTCCTCGCCGTCTTGCGCGCGCCGCGTACGTTCACGCGCGAGGATACCGTCGAGATTTCCTGCCACGGTGGATTGCTCCCGGCCAAGCTGGTGCTCGACACGGTGCTCGCTGCCGGGGCACGCATGGCCGAGCCCGGCGAATTCACGAAGCGCGCCTTTCTTAATGGCCGTATTGACCTCGCGCAAGCCGAGGCCGTGGCGGATTTGATTCATTCGCGCACGGAACTCGCGCTGACCGCCGCCAACGAACAGCTCGCCGGCAAACTTTCCCAGCGTATCAATCAATTGCGCGATGATTTGATGCTCACGCTCGCGCATGTCGAGGCGCACATTGATTTTCCGGATGAAGATATTTCGCCGGATACGAAAGAGAACCTCTTGCAACGCCTGGAAAGCGGTATCGCCTTCATGGACGAACTGCTCCGCACCGCGAACGAAGGGCAGATTCTCCGGCGCGGTATCCGGGCGGCCATCATCGGCCGACCGAATGCGGGCAAATCGAGTTTGCTCAACCAATTGCTCGGCCATGACCGCGCCATTGTTTCGCCGATTGCTGGCACCACGCGCGATACGATTGAAGAAACTGCGAACATTCGTGGCCTGCCGGTAATCTTCATTGATACGGCCGGGTTGCGCGAGGCGGGCGACGAGATTGAGCTAGAAGGCATTCGGCGCAGCCGCGCCACGCTCGCGTCAGCGGAATTTATATTACACGTCCTCGACGCCAGCGAACCGCTGACGGAAGCAGATAAAAACTATCTGACCGAGTTCGCCGACAAGAAAAGGATTTTGATCCTCAACAAAAGCGATCTGCCCAAGCAGTTGGAACTCCCGCCGCAACTCAACTCTCAACCCTCAACCCTCATAACTATTTCCAGTCTGAGCGGGCAGGGGATTGAGGCGTTGAAGGATGCGATTAAGAATCTAGTCTGGGCGGGCGAGATTAAGGCCGAGATGTTGCAGGTCACCATCAACTCGCGCCATCAGGACGCGCTGAACCGCGCCCGTTTCTCGGCGCGACTTGCCACCGATGCGTTGCGCGACGACGTCACGCTGGAACTGGTGGCGATGGATTTGCGGCTGGCCGCCAACGCCGTCGGCGAAATCGTGGGCAAGACCACTACGGAAGATTTGCTCGACTCCATCTTCAGCGCGTTCTGCATCGGGAAGTGAGGCGACGCTCTTGGTTTAGCACCACTGCTTGCCGATTCCGTCAATTCCGCTGCGTTTCAAATCGTCTGGTGTCATACAAGGGTGCAGTTGAACATCCGCTTCAAACGTCAGAAACCACGGCTCGGCCAACGCGGGAATTTTCGTTGCATCCGGAAGATCTACTACCAGCAAGGCGCTCCGATGGCCATGGTGATCCGTGAAATAAACCGCCTCAGGTTTGATTGCGTCAAGGATTTTGCCGATTTTCGCGCCGACGGTGCCGTCTTTCACAGCGGCGTTAAAAATGTGATGGGGGATGGTGACGGTCATTAGCATTCTCATGATGATTCCTTGGATTTGGTTTCGTTAAATAACTCAAAGATAAAGGACGAGGCGGGTCGCCGTCTATCCCGTTTCAGACGTTTTAAGAGTGGGTAGACCATTAAATATTGTACAGCCGCTATTTTATGGCGAGTTCTATCCCAGAGAGATGGTCAATTTTCGACACTTGGAGGTCCGTTTCGACGCTTTACATCTAAAAGTACTGTTTTTTGTCGTTTGGTGGTCATTTTGGTCGATTCAAGTGGTTGCTAACCGCGTTAAGTTGGCAATTTACCGCGTTCAGTTGCCAACTAAGCGTCTTCAGTAGCCAGCTAAGCACGTTCATTGTCATGCTAATTGCGTTTAGCAGCGTGCTAAACAGGTTTAGCACGACGCTGAACGGCTTTATTTGCGTGCTGAACGGGTTTAGCTGGCAACTAAATGCTTTCAGTCGCGTGCTAACGACCCCCAGCGTCGTGCTGAAAGTCTTCAGTCGCTTGCCAACCGTGTTCATTTGGCAACTGAACGCGGTAAATTTCCAACTAAACGTTCTCACTTAGCAACAAAACACGTTTACCCGCGCGGTAAAGGACTTAAGTTGGCAAGTATATGCGTTCAGTACTGGGAAACTTTGCGCTTTTAAACAATTCTAAACTGAGCCTTCAAGTTTTCTTGCCCCCACGTTTACTAAGAGCTCGGAGATGACCATGACGATTAAATATTTCTGTTTATGATTATCTGATTACTAGGCAAGGCTGACTTCCAGTTTCTCTCCGGTAGAAATAATCACCGACTTTTCAAAGGTTAGGAGTACCCGCTGATCATTTCGAGTTAAGCGGGTGTTAATAGATTGTCCAGCGTGCTGAACCTTTGCTGAAGTTGCCGATTCGCTGGCCAGTGCGATGGTGTTCAATTCCAAGTTGCCCCAATGCACAGAAATTTCCGCCGTTAGATTTCGACCTTCCAGCTTTTGTGCATAACTGCCCCACCCTTCCGCACTCGTGAACGCGCACTTGAAATTCTCCGGCGTCAGTCGCGGCGCAAATCCGATGTGCTGTTTCGGTCCGTGATATTCAAAGCCGCACGCCGCGAGATAAACGCCATAGCTCGCCATGCTGCGGGCATAATGATCGCCGCACTCGACTTCGTTCCACGGATTGCGGCGCGACGCGTGGTAGCGGTCGTGTACCGCGCGCGTCACGGCGAGACCTTCCATCACCATGCCTTCCCAGATCATGTGGCCGGCCACCTGATGCTCGAACCCATTCATACACTCATCAAAATAACCCGCCGCCCATTCCGCGCCTTTGCCTTTGGCTTGAGCGTAATCCCAGTCGCGGCGGGGGAATGTACACATCAACAGGCCGGCCTCCCCGGGCATGGCATACCAGCGCCCGGGTTTATAGACTTCGCGATACGGTCCGACATCCGGCGAAAAGTTGTAACGCCAGAGCGATTTCAGCGCCTTTACAGTTTCCGGCTTCGGTAACACGCGTGGCAGTCCAACTTGAAATGCCCAACTCTGTCCGAATACCTGATCAATCTCACAGCCCGTGCCGGAGTTGATGGAGTCTAGATGCCTCGGGTCAACCTGGTTGATGAAATAATCGCCGTCGAAAAGCTGCTCCACCAGATTTTTCCGGCCCGTCGCCAAAATGCTCTGGCATTGCGCGGCAAAATCCGTGTCGCCCATTTCATCCGCCATCACCGCCGCGCCAGCGAGCGACGCGAGATAAAGTCCGCTCAGCCACGCGACTTTTCCAAACCAATCCGTGTCGAGCGTGTTGTGCTGATTGCTTTCGATGAGGCCATCGCCGTCGGCGTCCTTCTTGATGAGCCACTGCGTCGCGAGTTTGATTTTTGGCCAGTTGCGTTTGAGAAATGCGTCATCCAAACACATCTGGTGTTCGCGCAAAGCGCGAAGGATTGTTCCCGCCTGCGCGTCAATCGCTGGAATGCTGTTACGCTCGGCGCGGAACTTGATCGCACCGTCCGGCTTCTGTGCGATGCCAAAGTCCACGCGCTCGCGCGTGTTGCGTTCAAGGTCGGGAAACAGCCGCGCGATGGCATGGGCGTAGTGATAAACGTGGCCGCACGTCCCTGCGCAGCAGCCGACGCCTTCCCAGCCGTAGAAGCGGCCGTTCGCAAAACGGAAACACGTCGAGGTCGCAAGGATGGACGCGTTCAGCATCGTGCGGTCAAGAAACCAGAACGGCAGCGTGGAATCATACCAAGTGTCCCGCCAGAGTTTTGTCTGCGATTCGAGCCGTGAAACATTTTTTGTAACGTATTCCGCGATCGCCTGCGCCGATGGAAATTTCGTCGCGTAAAAACGTCCGCAGTTGTTGAAGCCTTCCTTGATGGAAAGATTCGGAAAATGCCACGCGAGAACGAACGTCACCGTTTTCGATTCCCCGGCAGCGAGTTTCAGCTTGCGCCCGAGCGAGCCGAAAAGTTTTTCCGCGAAGGAAACTTTTTTATCGCCACTGTTGTTATCCGCACCGCCGAGCAATGCCAACGCCAGCGTGCCGAAGTCAGCCAATTTTTCGAGAGACGCGGACTCTTTCGGGTCGGCGGGAGTTGCGGTCTTTGCTTCAGGCGCAGCCTCGGCACTGCAAACCAGCAGCGCCGCGCCGTGCGATTTCGCGATACGGTTGATCAGCAGACCATCGCGCTTGCGGTTGAACAGGCACACGCCATTTTCCAGTTCGCCAATGAGCGTGGCCTCAACGGGAGCGGAGGAAGTGTTATGCAGCGTGAATTGAAAAATCGTCGCAGGCAGGCTGGAGTCGTCCGTGTTCAGCGGGATGAAGGGCGAGAATGCTTCCAACTTCACCGTGAGCGGCACGGCCGGGTCAGAGTAATTGACGATGCCCACCGGATACTCGCCGCGAAAAGTGATTTCAGAAATACCATCGCGGTCGAGGGGAATTATTTTATCGCCAAGCTTGAGCGAAAATTTTTGTGTGAGCGGTGCGGCGGGCGTGAGCGGTTTGGCGTAATGCTCCGCGCCGGTCTTGATGAATTGGTTGAAAATATCCCAATGCCACAGCCGACCATCGCCGCCGAGATACAACTGGCCCGCGCCAATGCCGCCAATAGGCATGCCGACGAACTTGAGTTCATTGCCGCGAAGAACTTCCGGTGTGCCGCGCTCGAAAAGAGATTTCACCCAGTCCGGAGAAAGTTTTTTGTCGGCGGGTACTAAATGGTCAAAATCCGCGCGTGTGAACGGCCCCGCCATGGCTGGCAACCGGGAGAAAGCCAGTCCGAGTGCGGTTACGGCGGAGACCTTGAGGAAATCACGGCGAGCCCATTGGTTTTTAGAAAAATTAGATAGCGGTTTCATGTTCAGGTAACTTTTGAATTATTTTGTAACAAAAACTAATGGCTTTGTGGGGTTAAAGGAACTGTTGTTGAGCTAGTCAATAGTTCCCTGGCTTTTCCACCAAGTGGGGTCCGGTTGCCAGGTTGGATTCAGAAATTCGGCGTGTTGTTTTTCGAGGTGTTCTTTTTGTTTCAATGCAGCTTTATGCTGCTGTTCGGCCCAGGTTGGTTTGTAATCGGGGTTCGGAGCTGGAAATTTAGCGTCGGTGGACTTCAGCCAGGCCTGTAATTGCGACCATAGGTCACTAGTGCGTTTAGTTTCAATCACAGCCAGATCGTGCTGCTCGCCAATGTCGGCGGCCAAATTGTAAAGTTCGTTGCGGCCGTCTTCCCAGTAATGAATGAGCTTCCAGTCGCCTGAACGTATGATGGAAGAAGGTTCGCCACCTTGATTGCCATAGTGGGGGTAATGCCAGAAAAGCGGACGAGGTGGGACACTGCCGCCTTTTAGCAGAGGCACGAGGCTTATACCATCAATGGTGTGCTTCGGCGGGGAGTTCACGCCGGCAAGTTCCAGCAGGGTTGGAAAAAAATCAATGCCAATGACGGGTGTGTCACAAATGCTTTCCGGAAGCGTGACGCCGGGTGCGCGGATGTAAATTGGCACGCGAATGCCACCCTCCCATTGACGTCCCTTGCCGCCGCGATAAGGTAGTTGGGAAGAGCTAAAACTATCGCCCGAAACCACGCCGCCATTATCGCTGGTGAAAACTATAATGGTATTGGTGGTGAGGCCGAGTTCATCAATTCTTTTAAGGACGCGGCCAACGGCATTATCCATTTCATCAATCAGTCCGGCGTAAATTGGATTATCTTGCACCAAGCGGACAGGCAGGGTGCGGTCAATTTTAAAACGCTCTTTTGGCGCTGGTTTAGTGGATGCCTTCGCACGATATTTTTCCCAGAGCGGCTTGGTGGTTTCAATCGGGCCATGTACCGCATAAAACGCGAGATAGGCCAGAAATGGGCCGTTGGTATTTTTTTCAATGAACGAAATGGTTTCGTCGGCGAGACGTTGGGTCAGCGATTGCCCGCGGGGGCCGCTGGGAAGATTTGGATTAATCCACGGCGCGTAGTAACCACCCTCTGGTCCGCCTGCTTCCCAGCCGCCGATGTTGACGTCGAAGCCCCGGTCTTCCGGCCAGGCACCCTTGCTGCCCAAATGCCACTTGCCGGCAAAAAAAGTTTTGTAACCGGCGTTTTTGAGCGCAGCTGCCAAGGTGGTTTGCTCGGCCGGCAAATTTTTAACATAATCTGGCACCAGTAATTTAGTCTTACGCTGGCTCGCAAATTCTTTGCCCGTCTTTGCCCCAAGATAATCCGTAATGCCGTGGCGGGTTGGATATTGGCCGAGTAGAATGCTGGCGCGCGATGGACTACACACAGAACAGGCAGCGTATCCCTGCGTGAAACGCATCCCGCTGCGAGCGAAAGAATCGATATTCGGTGTCTCGTAAAACTGACTACCCTCCACCCCTACATCCTTAATGCCCAAATCATCGACAAGGATGAACAGAATGTTCGGCTTGCTCGCGGCTCTAACCCCCAGCGACATGAAAAGTAATGAGCAAAATAGACAGGTGATCAGTTTGCGGTTGCGCACGCATTGGGTCCGATGAAGGATACGCAGCTTTAATTTGAAAATGTTTATATTCACGTGCATTAAACTTGCGTTTGTATTTTCAAAGGGTTGATTGTCTGTCTTTAGTCCGTCGGCTTTTGCTCTTGTGATTGTTGTAAATCATCGGTGAAACGTACCGTAAGATCTATTTGCGACAGTTAAAACCACAAGCCAATCCACCATTGCTGGCGATGGAATCCAAGTTCGGCGTTGGGATATCCTTGCAGCCGTTGAACCCGACATCGTGGTAACCCTGGTCGTCGGTGAGAATGATGATGAGATTCGGAGGCGGCGTGGGCACGCCCCAGGCTTTGTAACCCAAAATAATCGCTAAAATCAACAGGGTAATGCGATAGGTAAACTTCATCGTGTTGGATTCAAGTGGCAGTCTATGGCTTTAAAATAAATGAGCGATAAAATAAATGCTGCACTAACACAACCGCAGGCGACTTCGGCTAATGCTCAATTCATGAATATCTCCAGTGGCGAATGAGTCACACGGTAAAACTGGGATTACTTCTTAACCAAATCCTAAACGCGTTTGAACTGACATGCCACCCCGAGAACTCGTGGTATCGGATGTTGCTGCCGCTAAACCAACGCAACTCGAATTTGATTCGCATTTAGCTTGCCAGCTAAACTAAAACATTGAACCTGTCTTTCGAGACGACATCGCCGCGCGAAAGTTTTGGGTTTCTTCTAACAACTTTCCCGCGCGTGTGTCGTAGTGTTAATGCCAACAACGTCTATATGAAAACTATTCCCGTCCTTTTTGCCTTGTCCACGCTCGCGCTCGCCGCTAGCGCCGAACCCGCGCTCACCATCTACAACCAGAACTTCGCCGTCGTCCGCGACACCGTGTCGCTCGACCTCAAGGCCGGCGCGAACCCCGTCGTTTACTCCGGCGCGACCGCCCAAGTGGAGCCTGACTCCGTCATTTTGCGCGACCCTGCCGGCAAACATTCGTTGCAAATCCTCGAGCAGAACTATCGCAACGACCCCGTCTCGCAGGAACTTCTCCTCTCGCTCTTCGAGGGCAAAGAGATTGAGTTCCAAAACGTCCGCACCAAGGACAGCACCCAAATCACCGAACTCATCCCCGGCAAAATTATCCGTAGCGGCTTCGTTCCCGGCGGCGGCAACGATCAGCCCATCATCGAGGTCAATGGCAAGCTCCAGTTCTCCCTGCCGGGTCAGCCCCTCTTTCCCGACCTTGGCAGTGACACCATCCTCAAACCCGCGTTCAACTGGCTCCTCCAATCCGACCGCGCTGGCAGCTTTGACGCCGAGGTCGGTTACGTCACCGCCGGTTTCGACTGGAGCGCCAGTTACAATCTTGTCTCGCCAGAAAAGGGCGACCTGTGCGACCTCGTCGGCTGGATCACGATGAACAACAACAGTGGCAAGACCTTTGAGAACGCCAAGATCAAGCTCATGGCCGGTGACGTGAACAAAATCCAGCCGCAAGCTTATGGCGGTGGTCGGCCGATGTTGAAAGCCGCCCACGCTATGGTCATGGACACCGCCATGGAAGCCCCCGCCGTCTCCGAGAAGGCCTTTGACGAATTTCATCTCTACAGCATCGCCCGGCCGACCACGCTGCACGATCACGAGACCAAGCAGGTCGAATTTGTTCATGCCGAAAAGATGTACGCGCCCACCATTTACGTCTATGACGGCGCGGAAGGTTTTCAATTCTACGGACTGAACTACGAGCAAGGCTACGGCCAGAGCGACAACAAGAAGATCATCGTCCAGCGCGAATTCAAGAACGCCGAGACCAACCAGCTCGGCATCGCATTGCCGGCGGGCAAGCTCCGTTTCTATCGCCGCGATGACGACGGCCAGTTGCAATTCGTCGGCGAGAACACCATTGACCACACCCCGCGCAACGAGACCGTCCGCATCACCACCGGCAACGCCTTCGACCTCGTGGGCGAGCGCAAGCAGACCGACTTTCACGTGGACACCGCCGAGAAATGGATCGATGAATCCTTCGAAATCAAGCTGCGCAACCGCAAGAAGACCGATGCCGTGGAGATTCGCGTGGTGGAGCATCTCTATCGCTGGAACAATTGGAGTATCACGGCGAAGTCCGACGAGTACACCAAGAAAGATTCCCAGACCATCGAGTTCCGCATCCCGGTCAAGCCCGACGAAGAGAAGACCGTCACCTACACCGTGCACTATTCGTGGTGACGGAAGTAAGACTCAACAGAAGGTAACGAAGGGAACCAAGGAATTCCCTTATTTCAGTCCCAACCTTCGTTACCTTTGCTCGCTTCTGTTAAGTGTGGTCCGGTTTTGTCCCGGTTCGCGCATTTCGCGTGGTTTGCGGTGGATGATTTGCTCCCCTGACTCCCCAACTGTAGCTTTTTAGCTACCATTTCCGCTGAACACGAGCCTGCCCGCGTCAACTATAGCTGATACACCAAACGGTAAATGGCCGATTGGGGGGTGTAAATGGCTTGGTGGAGGTCGTAAATGGCTTTTTGTGCCCGGTAAATGACTTGGTGCGGAGTGTAAATGACCTTTTATGCCTCGTAAATGACTTGGCGGGGGTGGTAAACGTCGGTTTGCCTCCGGTAAATGGCTTGGCGTGGGGTGTAAATGGCTTGGCGCGCCTAGTAAATGACTTGTTGGGGGTAATAAATGGCTTTTTCATACCGGTAAATGGTTTGCCGGCCATAACCAGCGAAAAACTGGACAGAAGGCAACGACGGTAACCGAGGGATTTCTAATTATTTCGCCAAAACTTCGTTTCCTTTGTTCCCTTCTGTAGTTTTCCGTTTGATCCGCTCGGATTCTGAACAGAAGGGAACAAAGCTAACTAAGGAATTAACTATTATTGAAGCTCAACCTTCATTTTCTTCGTTCCCTTCGGTGGTTAACCCGCCGGAAACGTTGTCTCACCACTCGCGCCCATCAAAAAACCGGCGGATGATAGTCATCCGCCGGTTTGCTTTGGTGATTTACTGCTAGTTTGCCGCCAGTGCCGGTGTGGGCGCCGCTGCTTCGTCCGCCTTGTGGAACTTCACGCTGACGATCTTGCTCACGCCGTGCTCTTGCATGGTCACACCGTAGAGGATGTCCGCCATGCCGATGGTGCGTTTGTTGTGCGTGATGATGATAAACTGCGAGTGCGCGAGGAACCGTTGCAGAATCTTCACGAAGCGGATGACGTTGGATTCGTCGAGCGGCGCGTCCAACTCGTCCAGCACGCAGAACGGGCTGGGTTTCACTTGATAGATGGAGAACAGCAGCGAGACGGCCACCATCGTTTGCTCACCGCCGGACAGCAGGGAGATGCTCTGCAACTGTTTGCCGGGCGGGCGCGCAACAATCTCGATGCCGGATTCGAGCACATCGTTTTCGTCCGAGAGAATCAGGTCGGCTTTGCCGCCGCCGAAGACGTCCACGAACATTGCGCGGAAGTTATCGCGGATTTTTTCAAAGGTCTCGATGAACATCTGGCGCGTCTGCGTGTTGATGCGGTTGATGACTTCGAGCAATTGAATGCGGGCATGCACGAGGTCGTCGTGCTGCGTGGTGAGGAAGGTGTGGCGCTGCTCGGTTTCCTCGTACTCCTCGATGGCGACGAGATTGACCGGGCCCATCTCATCAAGCTTCTGTTGCAAGTCGGCCACCGACTGCGCGACGGAAGCCCAATCGGTCGCCACCCCGGCTTCGGCCATTTGTTCGGGCGTCAGCGTCTCAACCTTGGCGGGACCTTCGTCGGCGTGGGTGATGGTGATGCATTCGCTGCGGATGTCGTCGAGGTTCAGATGATATTTGGACTGCACCTTTTCGCGCAGGTTTGTCACGGACATATTTTTCTGCGCCAATTCGACTTCAACACCGCTGCGCAGGTTTTGAATTTCGGTCAACCGGCTGCGTTGCGAGCGCAACGTTTCTTCGCGCAAACCGATTTCGCCGTCCTGCGCATTCTTCCGGCCGATGAGTTCGGCGGTCTGGGCGCTGACTTGTTCGCGCTCGTGCTGGAGGCGTTCAATCTCGCCGCGCGCCGCCTGAATTTCCGTCTGTGCCTGCTCCTGCTTGGCGATGAACGAGGAACACTCGTTCTTGCGCAGCTCCACAATCTGGGCCAGCTCGCGGATGCGTTGTTCGAGCGCCACGAGCTGGAGCTTGAACGACGACGCCAATTGTTCGTCGGAGGCCAAAGCGACTTTGCTCTCGGTCAAGGCGGTGTTCGCCGCATCGCGCTGGACGCGCAGGTTTTCCAAATCAGCGGTGAGAGTGGTGACCGATTCCTGACCGGTGCGTTCGCGGGTTTCGAGTTCGTTTAAACGGGCGCTGAGCGCCTCGCGTTTTTGCAAACCTTCCTGCTCCTGGGCGGCGAGACTCTGCACCTCGAACATTACCGTCTCAATTTTTTGTTGCAGGAGGCGATTGGAGTTTTGCAGCGCCTTGAATTCGCCTTCGCGCGTGGCGATGGCGACTTCCTGCACGCGCAGTTCGGTTTGCGCGGCTTGCAAGGAGGCTTGCAGTTCGGTCTGTTCGCTCAACAGTTCACCACGCTTGCGACTCGCGTCTTCAACCAGCTTTTGTAGTTCAGCAAGTTCGGCTTGCAGTTCGGTAATTTGATTCTTACGGCCGAGAATGGAGGAGGGGGCCTTGCCATTGCTGCCTTTATTAAGATAGCCGCCGGTATAAATGCCGTGGCGATTCAGGAGTTCACCGCCGAGCGTAACGAAGTCGCAGCCGGCGTGGCCATTCTGGATTTGCACCGTGGCGGTCTCCAAGTCGGCGGCGATGAACGTGCGGCCGAGCAGCGATTTCAACAGCGCTTCCACCGAAGGCTCGGCGTGAATCACGCTCATCGCATGGATAATCTGCCCGGTCGGCAAGCCCGCCTGTGCCGCCTCGCTCTTCTCGCCGGGCGCCATCTCGCCCACAAATGACAGCTGCTTCTCATCCTCATATTGATGGATGGCGAGCGCGGCCACACTGGCGCGACCGGACTTGTTCGTGTTGAGTTCCGCCAGAATTTCCTGCGCGGACGACGGCTGCTCGGTGAGGACGAGTTGCAGATTGTGGCCGAGGGCGTTTTCCACGGCGGTGACAAATTGATCTGGCACGCGAATCCGGTCCGCCAGCGAGCCGATGACGGAACGCGACTGGCGCAAGGCGGCCACCGCACCGGCATCGAAGCCTTCATGCGACCCTTCGAGCTGTTCCAGCACCGTGAGGCGCGAACGCTTGTCAGACTGCTGATGCAAATACTTGTCCTGTTCGGAAGATGCGGTCTGCAATTCGGCCTGTAGTTCGCGCAACCGGTTCTGTCGCTGTTCGACGGAGCCGCGCGTGGTGGCGACATTGAGCTTTTCAACTTCGACGCTGGCGGTGAATTCCTGCAAGCGGGTCTCGAGGCCGGTGCGCTCGACTTCCAGTTGAATCTTCTCGGCGGAAAGTTTTTCGAGCCGGACGATGTTGCCCTGCTTCTGCAAATCAAGCGCGGTGATTTCGTTGCGCAGGCGCGACAAATCTTGCGCGGCGGCGAACGCGGTGGCCTGCGCCTGACGCAATTGTTCCTGACGCTCGCGCAGATTGTTTTCGATTTGCGACAAACCTTCGCGTTTCGCCTGCAACGCTTCTTTGTGCTGCGCCAATGCGGCTTCCGCGACGGCAAGGCGTTCGGTCACGGAAATCAATTCAATGGAGGCGGCGTGGCAGCGTTCCTCGGCCTGCGAGATTTCGGCGAGCGCCTTGGCGTTTTGAGTTTCGATTTCGCGCAGGCGTTCTTCGTTGAAATGAATGCGGCTTTCGTTGCGGTCAATACCGGACTTCAGCTCCAGCCCACGCTGCTGTTGCGCCGCCACTTCGTGTTCGAGTTCGGAAAGCAGTTCGCGCAGTTTGGAGATTTCGTTCTCAAACCGGAGGATATCATTGGAGCCGGTTTCAATTTCGTTGCGCAGATTTTCCACCGTGGTCTGACGTTCGGTGATCTCGGCTTGCAGCAAATCAAACTGATGCCGCGCGAGCTGCGTTTCGAGATGTTGCAGTTCCTGCGAGATTTGTTTGTAACGGCGCGCCTTGCCCGCCTGCCGCTGGAGGGAGCCAATCTGGCGTTTCACTTCCTTAATCGTATCGGCGATGCGCAGCAGGTTCTGCTCGGTGTACTCCAGCTTGCGCAGGGATTCCCTTTTCTGCGACTTGAACTTCGTGATGCCGGCGGCTTCTTCAAAAATCATCCGGCGATCTTCCGGCTTGCTGGAAAGAATCTGGGTGATGTGACCCTGGGCCAAAATGCTGTAGCTCGTGCGGCCGATGCCGGTGCCCATGAAGAGCTGTTGAATGTCTTTTAGGCGGCACGGCGTGCGGTTCAGGAAATATTCACTGCCACCATCACGATAAATCCGGCGGGTCAAAGTCACTTCATCATAGGAAACCTCGACGCCCGCCGCCTTCAGGCTTTCTTCGCCAACGCCGCCGAGCGTGAGCGACACTTCGCCCATGCCCATCGGCTTGCGACCGTCCGTGCCGTTGAAGATGACATCGGCCATTTCGCCACCGCGCAGCGCTTTGGCGGACTGTTCACCGAGCACCCAGCGGATGGCGTCCGAGACGTTGGACTTGCCGCAGCCGTTGGGCCCGACAATGGCCGTGACGCCGGGCTGAAAGTTCAGGGACGTCTTATCCGCAAAGGATTTGAAACCTAAAACTGTGAGATTTTTTAGATACATAATCTATTTCGTCTAGCCAACCAAAGGTTTCGGTTCCTGTAAAGAGAAAACCACAATATGTTGTACACAATTGCCGCCATGGCCCTACTAATTGGTGAAAAGGTCGTGTGCCATCTTCGCGAAAACCGTCGGTTTTAGCGTTAAAATTGCGCTGCCTGAACCCAAATAGTGGTGTCGGGAAAAAAGCCGGTTGGGCTACCAACGGGCCCGGCCTAGCGGACGGTGTTGATGAGGGAGGCGAGACCTTGAATCCGGACTTCGAGCGTGTCGCCGGATTGAATCGGGCCGACGCCGCTTGGGGTGCCGGTGAGAATCACGTCGCCGGGTAGCAACGTCATGTTGGTGGAAACGAAGCTGACGATTTCCGCCGGCTTGAAGAGCAGTTCGCGCGTATTGGAGTTCTGCCGGAGCTGGCCATTCTGAAATTGTTGAATGCTCAGTTCGCTTGGGTCCAGCATCGTTTCAACATACGGGCCGAGCGGGGTGAACGTGTCGAACGATTTACAGCGCGCCCATTGCGATTCGGCTTTTTGAATCGTCCGGTCGCTGATGTCCTGCGCGGCGGTGTAGCCAAAGATATAGCGCGCGGCGGTCGTGGGCGTGACGTTGCGGATTTTGCGGCCGATGACGATGGCGAGTTCCGCCTCAAAGTCGGTGCGATGATCGCGAAAGGGGATTTCAATCTTGCCGCCGTCGGCCAGCAGCGACGTCGTGGCTTTGAACCAGATGAGCGGTTCCTTCGGCAGCTCGCGTTTCATCTCGCGCGCGTGGTCCAGGTAATTGATACCGACAGCGATGATCTTGCTCGGCACGACCGGCACGAGGGTCTTGACGCCTTTGCGGGGCGTGGGCTTGCGGTCGAAGGACGGCGCGCCGAAGACATCACCGCGCAGGCGGAAGAGTTCGCCGTCCACGACCCGGGCGTAAAATATTTCTTCGCCTTTTGAGAATCTGCCGATAGCCGCCATAAGCTCGGAGCTAATTAAACCAATGCTTTCGCCTATCGGCAAGGAGTTAAAGCCCGTCCGGCTTGCTGAAACCGTCCTTTGCCTTTATATTCACCGCATGAGCTGGCTGACGAAGCAGGAACAATTGATTCTCTGCCTCGTCATCGGGCTGCTGGTGACGGGGTTGGCGGTGAAGTATTACCGTGAAGCCCATCCCGCCACGACGAGCAGTCAGCCGGTCCAACCTTAAGTTATGCAAGAAGTCAATTTTGACGAAGCGCTGGAGCAAATCCTCGCGAAGGACGAACGTTTTCATCGTGACGCGTACCTGTTCATGCGCGAGGGGCTCGACTTCACACAGAAGCTGGTCGGCCGCGAGAATCAGGGCAAGGTCCGCCACGTTACCGGCCAGGAATTGCTCGATGGCCTGCGCCAATATGCGCTGCAACAGTTCGGCCCGATGGTGACGACCGTGTTCGACGAGTGGGGCATCCGCAATTGTCAGGACTTTGGCGAGATTGTCTTCAACATGGTTGAGATCGGCCTGCTCGCCAAGACGGAGAAAGATACGCGCGACGACTTCCAGAGCGGCTATGATTTCACCGATGCCTTTCGCAAACCTTTCTGGCCGGCAGCCAAGCTCAAGCCGGATGCGAAGCCTTCCGCCGTCTAAATTCGGTTTCAGCCCGCACGTGAATTGAATTGCCCCGTGGCAATTCCAGTTTATTTTACTCATCTGTACATGGCTGAAAAATCTAGCACCCCCATCCCGTCCATTCCGCCCGGCGTCAAACTCACTACGCTCGAGAGCGGCCTGACCATCATTGTCCGCGAAGACCATAGCGCGCCCGTCGTTTCCGCGCAGGCGTGGGCGATGGCGGGCAGCATTCACGAAGGTCGCTGGCTCGGCGCCGGACTTTCGCACGTGCTCGAGCACATGCTTTTCAAGGGCACGACCACCCGGCCCGGCAGCCGCATTGATCAGGAAGTGCAGGAGGCCGGCGGCTATATGAACGCCTACACCAGCTTTGATCGCACGGTCTATCACATTGATGTGCCGAACACTGGCGCCGTGAAGGCCATCGATATCCTGTGCGACATCATGCAGCACGCCTCGCTGCCGCCCGATGAACTCGCCAAGGAGATGGATGTCATTCGTCGCGAAATGGACATGTGCCATGACGATCCGGGCCGCCGCGCGAGCCGCCGTTTATTTGAAACGGCTTACACCAAAAGCCCCTATCGCTTCACCATCATCGGTTACCCGGACATTTTCAACGAGGTGAAGCCCGAAGATATTCGTAATTATTACACGGAGAAATACGCCCCCAACAATGTCTTCTACGTCGTCGCCGGCGATGTGAAGCATGACGAAGTCGTCGCGCAAATCAAAACCGCCTACGCCCAGAGTAAATCCAAGGCCATGCCGCCCAGCGTCCTGCCTTTGGAACCGCGCCAGACGGCGGCGCGCGAAATCATCGAGGAATCGCCCGTGGAACTCGGCCATGTCCATTTTGCCTGGCACATTCCTGAGTTGCGCCATGCCGATGTACCAGCGCTCGATGTCCTCGCTGTTTTGCTTGGCAGTGGTCGCAGTTCGCGCCTGTTCCAACAGGTGCGCGAGAAGCAAGGCGTCGTTCACCATGTGGATGCCTGGACTTACAGCCCCGGCTTACCGGGCCTGTTTGGCATCAGCGCGGTGGTGGATGGCGACCAATTTGAAGCCGCGCAGAAAGCCATTCTCGCCGAGATTGAGAAGATTAAGATGCTGTCGGCTTCCTCCAATGAATTGCACAAAGCCATCAAGCAATTCATCTCCGCCACGTTGTCCGCGCGCAAGACCATGGAAGGTCAGGCGCAGAATCTCGGTGGCAACTGGCTCGCCGCGAATGACCTCAATTTCTCCGAGCGCTACCTCGCCGCCGTCAAGAACGTCACGCTCGCGGATATCCAGCGCGTTTCGCGCCATTATCTGACGGCGGAGAATCGCACGCTTTACGCGCTGCTGCCGGAAGGTGCCACGCCGAAGACCAAGGCCAATGTCGAGACCAACACCGACAACGCCATCCAGAAAATTGTTTTGTCGAATGGCCTCAAGCTGCTCGTGAAGGAAGATCATCGTCTGCCGTTCGTGGAATTCCGCGCTGTGTTCAAGGGCGGCGTTCTGGCGGAAACCACCGCGAACAACGGCACCACCATGCTGCTCGCCAAGATGCTCATCAAGGGCACGGCCACACGGAATGCGGAAAAGATTGCGACGGAGATTGAATCCGTCGGCGGCCACATTGACAGCTACGGCGGCAATAATAGTTTCGGCATCAACACCGAAGTGTTGAGCGAAGACTTTGCCACCGGCTTGAACCTGCTGGCTGATGTGATTCTGAATCCCGTTTTTCCCGCCGACGAATTGGAGCGCGAGAAGGAGATTCAGATTGCCGGCATTCGCGCCCGCAAGGATGAACTGCTCAAGACCGCGAGCCTCGCCATGCGCCGCGCGCTGTTTGGGGAGAGCGGATACGGTCTGGATTCGCTCGGCTCCGAGGAGTCCGCCGGCAAAGTTTCGGTGGCCGACCTAAAAGCCTTTCATCGCCGGCTCACTGCGCCCAACAATTGCGTGCTCGCGATTTTCGGCGATGTCAAAACCGCCGAAGTCAAAGCCGCCGTTGAACAGGCGTTCGCGCGTTGGCCGATGGCGGAAGGCAAAGCCCTTGCGATTCAACCCCAAGCTCCTAGCGCTCAACTTCCCGCCCGCGTCGAAGAGACGCGCGACAAGAAGCAGGCGGTGCTCGTCGTTGGTTTTCCGGGCACCACGATGGGGGACGACGACAAATATGCGCTCGACCTGTTGCAGGAGGGTTGCAGCGACCTCGGCTCGCGTTTGTTTTTGCGGATTCGCGAGCAGCTCGGGCTGGCATACTATGTGGGCGCGCAGAATTTCGCCGGGCTGGTGCCAGGCTACTTCGCATTTTACACCGGCACCGAGCCAACCAAGGTGGGGCAGGTGGAAGCCGAATTGTTAAAGGAAGCCGAATTGCTCCGCACGGAAGGGTTGACGGCGGAAGAATTGAAGCGGGCGAAGGCCAAGATTATCGGCCAGAAGAAAATCGCCCGGGCCGACCTCGGCAACCTCGCTTCGACGTCCGCCTTGGACGAACTGTACGGGCTGGGCTGGCAGCGCGCAGAACTGGACGATGCCAAGTACGAAGCCGTGACGCTGGACCAGATCGAAGCCGTCGCCCAGAAATATCTTAAGCCCGACGCCCTGGTCATCTCCGTCGTCAAACCTTAACCCTTCCCGGCTCCCTGAACTGACTTGCGGGCGTCACAAAATGACTCCCTTGTGGTCAGCAATGACGTCATTGTCTCGCGCACAGGCGTCAGTTTGTCAGGAATAGACGTCAGTTTGTCAGAAACAGACGTCATTGTCTCACACACAGACGTCATTGTCTCACACACAGACGTCAGTTTGTCAGCCATAGACGTCAGTTTGCTCCGGACAGACGTCAGTTTGTCGCAAACTGACGTCAGTACGTGTATAAAAAACAACAGTTGGCGGACGATAAATATGGTTAAGCCGTTGCCAATGGATGGCTTGGACCGAAAACGCGGTTTTTGACCCGGGACAGACCCGAATTTCATAAATTGGCACGAACCCAGCGCGACTAGGATGGAGGCAAAGGGCAGCTGCACGGAAAGGGTTGGAAAAAAGCGGTAGAATTTCTTCCATAGTTGCAACCGCCGATGAAATATATTTTGGTTGTTTAGCTTACTGTGGGCTGGCCACGCGATAGAAACGCATGGGGAAGCTTTTTGCACCTTCATCACGAAAGATTCCAGTGCCAGCGGAATCGGTCTGGTTGGTGACGCTGTTGCTCCAAGCCGAAGCATTGAGCGCCTCGCAGGTTTGTAGGATATAGGTCTGTAACGGGTTGCCTTGAAACTGGATCACGGCAACACCGTCGTTAAGGTTGAGCGAGTTAATGAGGACGGTTTGAGGTTTTGAAGCAATCAACGTTGCCCGTGCCATGGTCGTGGTAACTGCTGTGTTCACAGTTGGATTGGTTGTTGCGGACAGCATTTGCACCGGTACCCGCCGCCACGCCTTCAAATCGTCATGGGTCGTGAAGCGCTTCTGGAACTCGGTGTCCAAGGAACCGTCTGGATTCAGCCGCGCGAAATAGGGACACTTGACGCCGTTCACTTCAGAAAAAAATCCTACAATTAGGATGCGTCCGTCCGCTTGCAGTGCCACGCCCATGACCCGGGTATCGCCGCCAGTCACACAATGGAAGGCGGGATCAGTCGAACCGTCCGACAGAAGACGTGCGAGACCGTGGAAAGGTTCGCCGTTCACCTTCGAGAAATCGCCAGCCAGAAGCAACTTGCCGTCTGGTTGAAGAACCATGGTAGAATAACTGCTAACGACTACATCAACTGGATTCGTTACGGGAAAGCTGGGTGGCCCTGAAATGGAATAGCCATGATGTTTCTTCCCCTCAAATGAGCTGTTGAAGCTGAAGTCAGGTTGCCAAGTGGAGTCGAAGCGCATCAGGTGGCTACCGTTGGTTCCTTCCACAGCCAGAATCGCGCCGCCGTCAGGAAGACGCGTGGCGTAGCGGCATAATTCAATTGGCGCTTCCTTGAAAAGTGAGGCTAGTTCCGGTGCCACGTCAGCCGCCGATGGAGGTTCACCCCATAATGGGAACCCAACATTCCGATTTTTCTGCGGCCACGAAGTCCAAGTTGTGCGCGTATTGCGATGCCAGTCAATGCTACGTTGCGCGCCAAAGCCGTTATCCCTAAAAAGCAGAGACATTTGCGCGTATGGCCAATCATTCGAGATTATGTCTATGCCTGGTCGGGGAACATATGCCCCGGAGGAATCCAGAAGGTAGGTAGTTAGATAGTTAAAGCGGCAAGCTATTGTAAATGAGGGCACGGCCACACAACCATTCGTGAGCAGGGCGGCGGGATAGAGCACCCCAACACGACCACACCGGGCAGGCGGGTTCGAATATCCGCGCCACGGCTCGAATGAATCGTCCAGTTTGCCATTGGGCAGAATCATGGCATAACCATTTCGTGGTTTTCCGTCCACGGCTTGGAATACGCCGGTAAGAAGCATCCGTCCGTCTGGTGCGGAGGTGATGTGTGCATACTGGGGGGCAGTAGTGTTGGCCGGAACGATGTTGCAACGGAAAGTTCGGTCAAGTGAACCATCAGGGTGAAAGCGAAATGCGCCGTCTTGAATCAGGTTGATCATTCCCGAAGTTGTATCTAAGGCAAAGAGACTGATGCCGCAACTCACTACAATCCTACCGTCCGGCTGCACTGCAACCCCACCCATTGGAAAGTTGATTGCATAGATTTCAGTCGGTTCGGCCGGCGTTGTTTCCGCGTGTGCTGGCACGCAAATAGCCAGAGTCCATACAATACCCAGTAGTGTTAATCTGTTTTGCATCCCTAAAGTTAGAGAATTTGACACAACTGCAATTTATTATAAACAGGAGCCGTCATTAAAATTCTGCCAGTGCTTTCTAAATTCTCTCTTGACGTGGTCTTTGCAAAGGACTTCAAACAAGTTGGAAAGGCTGGTATTGGAGGTCTTGTCATCACGGCCAGCCACATTTAAGCCGCCACTTTTGCGCGACGCAAACCCGGGGCTTCGGGGAGTCCTTGCAGCAAGCCTTCGACGCTTAAATGATAATCCAGCAACGGCCATTCGATGCCGTAACCCGCGCCGATGGGCTGGCAGTTGGTCCGCTCGGCCTCGCTCGCATGCAGCAGGGTGGGATAATACGCGAGCGGCATTGTTAACCCGTGCCCATCCATCAACTCGACGCTCAGTGTGTCAGTCGTCGTCTCGATGTGTTTGACTTTAAGGTCTGAAAAACTCATGCCATTTCTCCAAAATCATCTGTTCATTTTCAAGCTGGGAACTGGCGGTCAAATTCCTTGTGGCTGCCAATCCATGCCCATACCCAGACATCGCCTTCAAATCTTTGGGCGACGGCCCGGTAATCCCGCGTCACCCGTACCGACCAGAAACGCGAATCGGAACGCAACCGTTCTAATTGCAATGAAGGATGGGCCGGATTTTGGAGAAACTTCTGGTGCGTCGCCCGGGCGGCTTCTTTGATGTCGGATGGTAGTTTGTGATAAGCCTGCCAAAACTTCTCCGTGCCCAGAGATTTCACTCGGGTTATTTGAAGTCGCTGTCCCGCACTTCGCGAAGGGTGGCGGGATTGGCTTTCAATTGGGCGGCGATTTCATCGCCCAAGGCGGTGAGTGTCGGGCGCGGGCGCTCATCCGCGATGATGCGCTGCCATTTGGCATCGCCATTCAATTCGGGAAGAATGGCAGGCAAGTCGTCGGCCAAACGTTCGCGCTCGGCGGGCGGCAAGGCTTGGATGGCAGCTTCAATTTCGGCGACAGTACTCATTGTGTGGGCAAGTTACTCTGGTCTGGGCGCGTGGTAAAATGATTTCTTTCAGGCGAATACCGCCAGCGCCTTCTCAATTCTGGCCATGACACGTTCTTTGCCGAGGACTTGGAGCAGGTGGTAGAGGCTGGGGCCGGAGGTCTTGCCGGTCACGGCGAGGCGGCAAGGATGTACCATCACGCCCACCTTCACGCCGAGCGCTTTGGCGGTTTCCTTGAGTGCGACTTCCAAGCTCTCGGCATTGAACGCGGGGGCGGCGGCAAAGGCGTCACGCAGCTTTTCCAAGCGCGGCTTGGCTTCCGGCACAAAATCTTTCTTAGCGGCTTCGGTGTCGTAGGCAATCGTGTCGGTGAAATAAAAGCCGGCGTACCCCGGGAGTTCGTTAAAGGTCTTGAACTTGCCTTTGCACGTGTCCAGTGCGGCTTTGACGTAGCCGAGCGGATAGTGGTTCGTATCCACCCCGGCTTTGGCGAAGGCGTGAACGGCGAGTTCGTAAAAGCGGTCGTCGGCCAGTTCGCGGGCGTATTCGCCCTGGAGCCAGAGGAGCTTCTCGTAATCGAACCGCGCGTTGTGCCGTAAAATTTGCGGCAAATCAAAGCGCTCGATAGTCTCGGCGAGGGTGAGCTTCTCGCGATTTTCCTTGGGCGACCAGCCGAGGAGGCAGAGAAAATTGATCACGGCTTCGGGCAGGAAACCGGTGTCGAGATAGCTGGTGAGGGACGCGCCGGTATCGCGCTTGCTCATCTTGGAACCGTCGCCATTCAGGATGAGCGGGATGTGGGCGTAATGCGGCGGGGCCACGCCAAACGCCTTGAACAGGGCAATATGCTTGGCGGTGTTGCTTAAATGATCTTCACCGCGGATGACGTGGGTGATGTTCATCTCCAAATCGTCAATGACGTTGACAAGATGGAACACGGGCTGACCATCGGAGCGCTGAATGACGAAGTCGGGATCGATCTCTTCACGGTCGGTGAGTTTGCGCACGACGTCGCCGACGACGAGGTCGTGGATGGTGACGGGTTCGCGCTGCATCTTGAACTTGATGGCGCCTTCGGATTCGTAGGCGAGGCCGCGGGAGAGCAGGGCCTCGATGCGCGCTTGATAATTGGCTTTGCGCTGGCTTTGGAAATAGGGGCCGCACGGGCCTTTGCTGGGTCCGGTGGCGTCGCCGGTGAGCGGACCTTCGTCCCAATCGAGCCCGAGCCAGCGCAGGCCGTTGAGGATGACATCGACGGCTTCCTGGGAATTGCGCGCGGCGTCAGTGTCTTCGATGCGCAGGACGAACGTGCCGCCGGTGTGCCGGGCGTAAAGCCAGTTGAAGAGGGCCGTGCGCGCACCGCCAATGTGGAGGTAGCCGGTCGGGGAGGGAGCGAATCGAACGCGAGGTTTCATGGATTTATTTTAACCACGGATGGACACGGATGAACACTGATAAAAATTAAAAACGCGCAGCGGTCGTGGGACCGCGACGCGTGGGGAAGCTGGGTTAGGTCAGAAACTGAAGTTGAGATTCGCGCCGACACCTTCGTTGTACTCGTGATATTCGGCTACGAAGCGATCATCTGAATTCTTGACGTTGGCGTTGAAAAAGGCGCGCACGCTGAAATGTTCATTGAAGCCATAGGCCAGGGTGACGCCGTAGGAGTTCAGATAATCATTCCGGTCGGAGTTCTGCAGGGTGTTGTAGCGGTAATTGGAAAACTGAAAGCGGTAGTAAGGCTGGAGCGAGAGTTGCCGCGTAATCTGCCAGGTCAAGGTCAGGCTGACAGATTCGTCGAAGCGGTTGTTGATTTCGGTGTAGGTGCCGGGCGGGGCCGGCTCGGTGGTGAAATGGTAATCAATCTGGTTGCCAACGCTGAACAGGAGCTGCTGGCTGATGGGAAAAAAGCGCTGGATGGTGAAGGCGGGGAGCCACTCGGAGTAAGTCTGGTGGTCGGTCTCCTGATCGAGCAGGCGCGTGTAGTTTCCGCCAAGCCCGAACTGCCACTTGCCAACGCTGTAACGGCCGCTGACGAAGGCGGTCTGTGCATTGAAGTCGAGGGAGGTAAGCCGGTCGTTGCCGTAGTCATACCACTGGCTGGAATAGCCGATGACGGCGGCGAATTTACCGGGGCCGAGCTGCCATTCCGGCGGCGTGAAGGCGGCTTGAATCGTATTGACATAGACCGGGCTGGCGATGGCGGCAGCACCCTCGGCATAGTTGGCGTCGGAAGAATAGAACGCCTGGCTGTCGAAGAAGACGTTGAAATAATTCGGACGCGGATGGAGCCGGAGAATGCGCTGCGGGCCGACGTCGAGATTCTCGCCGGGGTAAAGTTCAGGCGCATTGGTCTCGGCCAGCGAGGCGGACAAGGGCTGTTGCATCTGCTGCGCCAACTGGGTGTTTTGAAACTGCTGGACGTTCACCGGCTGTGCCCGCAGGGTTAAAATGCTGCCAGACAACAGGAACAAGCAAGCGAGCGAGCGTATGATTTTGAGAGACATGATAAGAAGAGCCCTATTAACCAAGCCAAATGCCTAATGCAACGCCGAGATGGTGATGCCGCCGCCGTTCACCGCGTTCTGCGCTGGTTTTCCGCCGTAGGTCACGTTCTGGATGAAGTTGACATCGCCGGGCACGGAGGCGGCGTCGGTGTTCGGGTTCGGTGCGAGGACGCCATAGAGACTCTGCAAATTCACACTGCTGCCCGCACCGAAGGCGACGTTGAGGAGATTGATGGTGTTGGCCGACATGTTAACCGTGCCGTAGTCGGATAGGTTTGCATTTTCTACCGTCACCACATTGGGCGCGGTGAAATTAGCCGTTGCGCCCGTTCCGGTAGCAGTCAGGACCTGGCCGTCGGCATTCAGCAAAATGCTATCACCGGAATTCAAGGTGAGGTAATGCGCTTCAATCGACGTATCCGACACCGACAAAGAGCCGGTCGTCGAAGTGAGGTTCACAGATCCACTGCCGGCGTCCGTGACGAAGGTGGTGTTGCCTGGCGCCCCGATATTCACGGAGGAGTTGTAAGTGAGATTGATCGCGTTAGGTGCCGACAATATCAGGTAGGCCGTCTGAATGGTGCAGTTGATGAGGCTGATGGTGTCGCCCGAAGTGAGCCCCAAATTGCCGACGGAATTCAAGAGGCTGACATTGTTCAAAGTCATCGCGGCGGGCGAATAGAGCTCGAAGTCGCCGACATTGGCGGTCAGGGTAATGCCCGGGGTGAAATTAATCTGGTTACCAGCGACGAGCTCAAGCTGGTTCGCGGCGGACAGTCCGTTGAACGCCACGGAGCCGTCCAGATTGATGTTCTGGGAGGCGACAAAATCAAACACCGTTTGGCTGGCATAACCGCTCATGTCCACTTCTAAACCGTCAGGATTGGCTCCGGAAGTATTGAAGGCGAGATTCTGGGCGGCAAATCCCTGGAAGACCTGGCCGTTGTAAAAACTATTGTTCGCCAGCGTAAATGTGGGGTTCAGAAAGATGCGCGCGGGCGGAATCGGGATGCTTGGATCAGAGAGGGACGACTGATTTATGGTGGCGTCGGTCTTGAGCGCATTCTGCACCGCACTGGAGTTGACCGCCGTTTGCACCGTGTTGGGATCAATCACTTCAACCTGATCCACGGTGGCATTGTTGCCAGCGAGCAGGCCGGTATCGGTCAGGTGGCCTGACTTGATTAATTTGTTTTGGGTATTAATTTCGTTGAAGATCAAGGACAGCGAGGGCAGCGGGTGGTTAAAGCCTTCAATCAATTGACTATTGCGAATCAGGTCTTCCAACCGGAACACCACGATGGGGGCGAGCTGGGTGCTGCCGGGAAGAATGAAGGTTAACTGGCCGGGTTGCAGCTGCTGATGCAGGCCGTTGGGCAGCTTTATATCCACCCCGTCCTCCAGCGAAATCACCTTGAAGCCACCGTTGGGCGTGGCTGTGACAATCAAGGTCGAGCCCAACACGGAAGCGGTCGCGGAACCGGTGTGAATGGAGCCGCCGCCTTGGCCGTGGGGCGAGTGGAAGAGCAGGCTGCCTTGTTTCAGATCAATGGAACGGCTGGCCGGATCGAACGAAAAAATGGTGTCCGCCCCAACGCGGGTAACGGTCTTGTCGGCCGCCACCAGTTCTGCCCGGGAAGCCGCTCCGGTGCGGAGGATATCTGGCATGGAAAAATTGTCATTCACGGTCGCGGGTTTTGCCTGCTGGTCAGCGGCGGAAATGATTTTGACATCGTTCACCACCTGGGTGACGCGGGATTGCTTCAAATCCATTGCTTGGCTGGTAAAAGCGCTGGCAATAAAACCGAGGCACAACCCAAGCGTGATAATCTTTTTCATGACTTTTTTGGTTAAACTCATCCTCTCGTAAACCTAATTCAATAGATTAACACCGCTTTTGCGTCAAATCCAATTTTAATAAGCGGCTACAGTCAGCGAGCCGGGGGCGGTAAGTTGGCGAACGATTCATTTTTCGGAAAGGGTGAAAGACCCATCCCAGTTTTCCGGCGGTGGACTGATTTCATAGGCCGCACAGCGGGATAAATACATCCCGCAAAGAAAATCCTCTCCGCCAATCTGGTGGCGAGCGGTCTCGAACTTTGCCGCTGCCGCAGAAAATTTGCGGGTGCGATATAGCCGGATTGCCTCGTGATAGATTTCCAACCAGACGGGCGGCGGCTCTGACCGGTCGCCCAGAATGCTAAATACCTCGATGGGCTGCGTCTTGCCTTTCACGGTTAGCAAATCTACGGAGCGGTAAATAAAGACATCGCGGGTCAATTTTTCCACCTGTTCGCCGATGAGGATGTCCGTGTGAAACTGCTTGGTTGCGCTTTCCAGCCGGGCGGCTAGGTTTACGCCATCGCCGAGCACGGTGAACTCCATGCGCTGCGGATGACCAATATTGCCGACAATGACTTCGCCGTGGTTGACGCCGATGCCAATGGTGAGCCGGAGGCGATCGTCTTTTGTCTGCCACTGGTCATTCAGTTTGACGAGGGCTGCGCGCATTTGCAACGCGGCCGTCACCGCCCCTCGAGCGTCAGCCTTGATACCATGGCTGTGCGTGTCACCCCAGACAGCCATGATGGCGTCGCCGATAAATTTTTGAAGTGTGCCTTCGTTATTCAGAACACTGCCGACCATGTCCGCAAAATACTCGTTGAGTTGCGCGACGAGCTTATCGGCATCCGTGCTCTCCGTCATGGTGGTGAACCCACGGATGTCGGAGAACAAAACTGTCACCGGCTGTTTGCGGCCTTTCAACGCCTCCACAAATGAGCGGCGGTCGTCGAGGATGGTTTTGGCGACGTTTGAAGAAACGTAGCGGTCGAGGACGTTGCGATAGCGCCGGCGCTCGAACTGTTCGAGGGTGTATTCAAAAACAATGCCGAAAGCGCCGGTGGTGATGAGACAAAACAGCGGCGGCATCATGTCCACAACGAAGCGCTGGTGAGTAAAAGCAAACTGGCAGGCGGCAAAAAACGCGGCGGCGGTACTGGCCAGCAGCAGGCTTTTGAGCAACGCCTGCGGGATGCCCAGGCAGATGGCGACGGCCAATAGCATTGCACCTAGCGCCAGCCAGAAATTAGCGTTGGGCGAAGTTTCCGTCAGCCAATCGCCGTGCCGCAGGGCGGAAAGCATTTGCGCTTGGATTTCCGGCCCGGGCATTTCACCGAATGGCGTGCCATGAACGTCGTGGAATATTTCAGCTAGCGGGCCGACGATGACAATTTTGTTCGAGACGGCTAGTCCACCCTCAAACGGTGGTTTTTGCCACAGCGCATCCACGAACATATTTTCCACCGGCCAAGGGCGATAGGTGCCGGCTGGGCCTTGAAAGTTGATATAGGTCATTTCTCCCGGCAGTGGGGAGAATAATTTGCCGGTATTGCCATTGAATTTTTTGACGGCCAGGGCCGTGATCTGGGTCAGGTCGTCGGGGATTTTTCCACTACGGATTTGTTTATTCAGGAGGGCAACGATGCGGGGATCAAAACCGGACGCCTCCAACGATTCGCGTTCCACGGAAGTTTGATAGCGAGTGCGGCGGACAACGCCATCGCCGTCGGTCCAGATATTTACCAGGCCGACAACGGATTCCGAGCCTGGCAGCAGCAGGCGTCCATTTGGCGGCGTAAGTTTTTGGGTTCGGCCAGTGGAACCTTCCTCGCCTGCCAACATTTCGCCAATCACCACGCGATCCCGGTATTTTCGCAAGGCGGCGGCGAAGACATCGTCCCCGTCGGTCTGGCTGGCGAAAACAAAGTCGAACAGCACCACCTTTGCGCCGGCGTTCATGAGTTTTTCCAAAATCGCTGCATACACGCTGCGATCCCACGGCCACGGCTGTTGCATCTGTTGGAGCACCGGCGAAGCGGAAATTTCCTCAGGCGCGAGTGTATCGAGCCGGAATGAACTAGTCCCGAGACCGATTAGCTTGATATCCGGGTCGGGTAATTCTGATCCACGCAACAGGTACCGCCGGTCAATTAGCGCTCCCTCGGCCTTTTGCCAGAGGCTTGAGGTGGTCAGCCAACTGCTGCGGGCTAGCAGCATAAACAGGATACCGACCGCAATTACCAGCCACTTTGGGCGATGAATTAAGTACCGAATCATGAATAAAAAAACTGCCGCAGTTAAATCGCAGTCCAGCCAGCCAGACTCAAGTAAATAAAATTTGCTTCGTTGTCACATTAAGGACGCAGCGGGGATGCTAAGATTTCACGTCATGAGAGGACATTTGTTGGGTATTCTGTTTTTGGCATTAACACTTAGCCGAGTAACGGCGGCAGAAAAAATCCTGTTCGTAACTGACTTTTCCCGTGGACTTACGAACGATTGGAAGAATGTGCCGCTTTACAAGCAGTCGACTGTTTACTCAGCGATGCGCGACGGGACGAATTTTTATGTCCATGCGGCGGCGGACAACTCCTGCTCTGCTTTAACGCATAAACTGAACCTCAATCCGCCGACGAAACTTTTGTTACGCTGGCGCTGGCGAATTGACGGCGTGCCGACCAATGGTTCGGAACGTGATTTAGCTAAGTTCGACCATGTGGCGCGGGTATTTGTGGCCTTCGACACGTTCATTGGTCCGCCGCGGACGCTGAATTATTTCTGGGCCAATGTTGAGCCAACTGGTTCTCTACTAGATCATCCGATGACCAGTCGCGCGAAAATGTTCATTGTGGAGTCGGGCAATGCTCGTGCTGGCGGTTGGGTATCCGAGGAGCGTGACGTTACTGCCGATTGGAAACGCGCATTCCCCGGCAAGGCCATGCCGAAAATTGTAGCGGTAGGGATGTTAACGGACGGCGACAGCCTGATTACTAAATTGTCCGGCGACTACGCCAACATAGAGCTGATAGCGGAATAAAAAAGAGCGCCCCGTTGCCGAGGCGCTCTTGATGCGTGAGATTAAAATTACTTGGTGCCGAGGATCGCGTCCTTCGCAGCCTTGGCCACGCGGAACTTCACCACGCGCTTGGCTTTGATCTGAATCTGTTCGCCGGTCTTGGGGTTGCGGCCGATGCGGGCAGCGCGGTTCTTCAATACGAGCTTGCCGATGCCAGGCAAGGTGAACGTGTCTTTGGCGTGCTTGTAGGCGAGCGCGGCAATGGAGTCGAGGATTTCGACAGCCTGTTTTTTGGAGAGTCCGTTTTTCTCCGCGACGAGCGCGGCGATCTGAGCTTTGGAGAGTGCTTTTGCCATATTTGTCTTTTAGTTGTGTTGTTGTTGTTTGTTTATGTTGTTCGAAAAGTCACGAGACTTGATACGAATTAAAATCCAATGCGCCTACCGTGCAAGCGAAAAAGTGAAAAAACACAAAGTTTTTTGAGGGGATAGATGCGCCGGACTTGACATCGCGAGACAATTTCCGACCATTCGCGCGTGGCGCTTTTCACTATCCAGAACGAATTTCGTTATGAAATCACCCGGAAGATTTTCGAGGGTGGCATGGGCATTGTCTATGAGGCGGAACAGCATGGCTCGCGCGCGTTCGTAAAGCGGGTCGCCATCAAGGTCATCCGCCCCAATTTCGGCAGTCAAAAGATGTTCATGGATAATTTTGTGGGCGAGGCCAAGCTCGTCGCGGATTTGATTCATACGAACATTGTACAAACCTATCAGCTCGGCGAAGCGAATGGGCTATGCTTCATTGCAATGGAACTGATTCGGGGTGTGAATCTGGAACAGTTCACCCACCAGATTACGGACAAGAAGCGGGTTTTGCCGAAGGAACTCGCAGTGTTCATCACCAGCCGGGTGGCGCGCGGGTTGGCTTACGCGCATAACAAGACCGACAAGGACAATAAGCCGATGGGGATTGTCCACCGTGACGTCAGTTTCAAGAACATCATGATCGCTTTTGAGGGCGACGTGAAGCTGACTGATTTTGGTATCGCAAAAGCGAAGGGTTTTCTGACTGACCAAGAAGGCGAAGTCGTCGCCGGCAAGCCGGATTACATGAGTCCTGAACAGGCTGATTTTCAGGTAACCGACAAACGTTCGGACATTTTCTCCACCGGCGTCGTGTTGGCGCACCTGTTACTCGGGCGCAATATATTTAAGGGCGCAAACGCTGAGGAATCACGCCAGCGCATCATGCAGCAGCCGGTTCCCGATTTCCGTTCTCTTGACCCAAGGATTGATGACAAGCTAAACGATATCCTGCACCATTGCCTCGCGCGTGATTTACACCATCGCTACGCTACCGCCGACCAGTTGCTGACTGAGTTGGAATATTACATGTATCACGGCGGATACGGTCCGACCAACGAGACGCTTGGTAAATTCATCCGCGAACTTTTTGGTCAGGACCCGATAAAAGCTACGCCTACCGATGCGCTCGACAAGACCATCATTCTCGACGAGACCACGCGGTCACAGATTAAGTAAATTCCATGAAACGTCTCGCTTCATCCGTAGTCAATCTTGGTCTGATTCAGACTGACGTGTCGGTTAATGTTGAAACGAACCTTAAGAAAACCGTTTCGCTCATCGAACGCGCCGCCAAATCCGGCGCGAATATTATCTGCACCCAGGAGCTGTTTCGCTCGCAGTATTTCTGTCAGAGCGAAGACCACGCCAATTTCAAGCTGGCCGAACCCATTCCCGGCCCCAGTGCCGACACCTTCCGCAAGCTTGCCAAGAAACTCAAGGTGGTCATCATCGCCTCGCTGTTCGAGAAGCGCGCCAGCGGCGTCTATCACAACACCGCCGCCATCATTGACGCGGATGGCTCGCTGCTCGGCATCTACCGGAAGATGCACATTCCTGACGACCCGTTGTTTTACGAGAAGTTCTATTTTACGCCGGGTGATTTGGGGTTCAAGACCTGGGAAACCCGCTATGGCAAAATTGGCGTACTGATCTGCTGGGATCAGTGGTATCCCGAAGCAGCTCGGCTTACAGCCATGCAGGGCGCAGAAATTCTTTTCTATCCCACCGCCATTGGCTGGCATCCGAGCGAAAAGAAAGAATATGGCGAACGCCAGCATGGCGCTTGGGAGACCATCCAGCGCAGCCACGCCGTCGCCAACGGCTGCTTCGTCGCCTCCGTCAACCGGATTGGCCACGAAGTTATCAAGGGCGTTGGCGGCGATGGCATTGAATTTTGGGGTCAAAGCTTCGTGGCTGGCACTTCTGGCGAAATCCTTGCCAAAGCGTCTTCAAACGAGGAAGAAATTTTGATTGTGCCCGTTGATCTCGCCAAAGTGGATACCACGCGCACGCACTGGCCTTTCCTGCGCGACCGCCGGATTGATGCGTATGGCAACCTCACCAAGCGGTTTGTCGACTAAGCCGTCCTTCTGGATCACGGGTGCTAACGGATTAATAGGTAGTTATTTCGTTCAGACCGCTCCACTGTTTGCTCCCCGCTGGCGTGTGCGGGCGCTCACCCGGGCGGACTTTGACCTGCTCGATTTCGCTTCGGTCCGCCGGGAATTTGCGAAAGACCAGCCAAAGCTGATCCTGCATTGCGCGGCCGTTTCCACGGTGGCAGACGCGCAAAAAAATCCTCCGCTTGCGCGGCGCGTAAATGTTGAAGTCACGCAATTGCTCGCAGAACTGGCGGCAGAAATCCCGTTTGTATTCTTTTCCACAGATCTGGTTTTTGACGGCCGTAAAGGTAATTACACCGAGACGGATGCCGCCAATCCATTGCACCTTTACGGCGAGACGAAACTAGCGGCGGAAGGGGTTGTCCTGAAAAATCCTCGCCATTTGGTCATCCGCACGTCGCTCAATGGCGGTATATCACGCGCGGGTAACCGGGGGTTCAACGAGCAGTTGCGCTCCGCGTTGTCGGCAGCCGAGCAGGGGATGACGCTGTTCTCGGACGAGTTCCGCAGCCCGATTGCTGCCAGCGAAACCGCGCGGGCGGTCTGGGAGTTGGTGGAAAAAAACTGCTCGGGAATCTATCACATCGCCGGCGCGGAAAAATTATCGCGCTGGCAGATCGGCGAGTTGCTAGTCAAACGCTGGCCAGAAGTAACGGCGAAGTTACAGTCCGGTTCAGCCAAGGATTTCCCCGGTCCGCCCCGCGCCTTGGACACGTCGCTCAATATTTCCAAGGTGCAAAATATTCTGTCCAAGCCATTGCCCACCTTAAGCGATTGGCTGGAGCAAAATCCTGATTTGGATTTTTGAGTGGCGAAGGTTGTCGTTGGTCAGGACCGTCTTCGGCCCTTAAAGCAATTTAGCGTCCAATTCCAAAATGGTGATGGAGCAGGGCGGATACGTGCGGGTGAAGCTGGTTCCGAGGCCGCTGACCGTTTCCGTTTCAGGCACAACCTTCTTTGGCTCGTCGAGCGAGTTGGTCGCGTCCCGATTGGCCGCTTTGAGCACAGTGGCCGAACCTTCGGCCCCGATGCTACTCACGCCGCTGATGTCTAGCTTCACCAACTGCGGGGCGTCGGCACGGTTGACGATTTTGACAATAATCTTCCCAGTGTTGCGCTCACGCGTGGCCGAATAAAAAAGCGATTTTACTTCGTTCGTGGTTGCGGGCTGCTCCACGCCGTTATGTTTTTTTGCCGGCGGTTGCCATTGGTAAGTCGGCAGGTTTTGCGCGGCGATGGCGAGCACCTCGTCGCCCTGATGCTGGCTAAACATTTTCTGTGCGTAATACGATGGCGAACCGTAGCTGTTCAAGGCGTCGTAGCCAATGAGGTCGGATTTCCACTGCATCGAACGCCCCGCGCCGAGGTCGCTGACGTTCACGAACAACGGTGCATAGCAATGCATCATGACAATGTCGGCATTGCGCTCCAGACAGCACATCCAGGCCGCGTCACCGAGCGCCCCGGCCAGATTGGGCGTGGGCGAACCCACGCGCGTGGCCCATTCCCCAACGAAGATCTTCGTCTTATTATCGCGATTACGCGTATCATACATGAACGCCTGCGATTCCATCTCCTCCTCTGAGCGATAGTAATGTTCGTCGTTCAAATCCGCTGTCCGGCTTTTCACGTTGGCGGTCGAGATGAGCTGGAGCTGGGGATATTTGGCCTTGATGGCGTCGTAAAACTGCGCAAACCGTCCGTCGTAGCTGCCGGACTTATCGAACCAATCTTCGTTGCCAATTTCCACGTAGCGCAGTTTGAAGGGCTGCGGGTAACCGTCCTGGATGCGTTGCGCGCCCCACTTGGTTGAGGCGTCGCCGGTCACGTATTCAATCTCGTCCAAGGCCTCTTGCACATAGGGTTCAAGCTTCGGACCCGCGGGAACATAATCATGGCGCAAGGTGTAACCGGCAAAGACCGCCAACACCGGTTCCATGTTCAAGTCCTGACACCAGCCGAGGAATTCGGGCAACCCGAACCCGTCGGTGGACCAATAACCCCAGCAGCTCGGATGCCCCGGACGCTGTTCAGTTGGGCCGATCATGCGCTTCCAATTAAACCGGCGGTTGAAATAATCGCCTTCGACGTAATTACCACCCGGGCAGCGCAAAAACTTCGGGCCGGCATCGGCGAGGATTTGCGAGAGGTCCGCGCGGTCGCCATTCGTACGGTTTTTATAGGTGGGCGGAAACAGCGAGACTTGTTGCAGCCAGATTGTGCCCGGGGCCGTGGTCGTGAGCTTGAAAATGTTTTCCTTCGACGCAGCCACGTTTTCCGTTGTAAGCGTGGTGGTGAATTTTTTCCAGTCGCTCGTCAGGCCCGAGATTTCGGCGTGGGCAAAAACCGTCTTGCCATCCGCGCTTTCCAAGCTCACCGCGAGCGGCGCGTCGTAGCCGGGAGCGGCTTTGGCAAAAAACGAAACTGAATAAGTCGTCAGTGGTCGGACCGGAATTCCCCAATAACCGCCATTGACGATGCCGGCGGGAGCGTTGGTTGAAGCGGTCGCCGCCGCCAACTTCAGGCTCACGTTCAGCGCTTCATTCAGCGGATTATTTGTATCCAGCGAGATCACCGCCCCGCCGACCGTGCTCCAGAATTTGGGCGCGACCCCGGCCGGATATTTCGCTGGATAATCTTGCGCCGGATCATAATTGGCAGGCTTGATGATTTCGGGAATAGCATCCGCCTTAAACGCGCGATTGCGGATCAACTCCCCGTAAAGACCGCCTTCATAGGAATAATTAATCTCCTCAGTCATCAGGCCGTAAAACGTTGGCGGCATCGGGGCGGTCACCTTGTCCGCCTGGATTTGAATGACGGGCAGATTGGTTTGCGCCAACCCCGCCCCGGTGGCGGCCAATAGCGAGCAAAGGACGATAAACTTTGACGTGAACAGGGGACGCGCCACACATTTAATTAGGTTCATAAAGTAATTATTAAATTCGTCCCGCCCAAAAGTCCATACCAAATTCGGTTGATACCCAAAAAAGAATCCTTTGTTTTCTGCTGCGACGTGGTTTTATTTTCCGCCGTGAGTTCCCCAACAGCCATTCCCAGTGCCAACTATCGCGGTCGGCTGGCGCCTTCGCCGACGGGATATTTGCATCTCGGTCATGCGCGGACATTCTGGGTGGCTCAGGCGCGCGCCCGGGCGGCTGGTGGCCAACTCATATTGCGCAATGAAGACCTGGACTCCACCCGCTACAAAATGGAATTCGTGGACGCGATGCTCGAAGACTTACGCTGGTTCGGCTTTCACTGGGATGAAGGTCCCGACACCGGCGGCAAATGCGCTCCCTACCATCAAAGTGAACGCGGCTCATTTTACCAGGACGCTTTGGAAAAGCTGCGTCAAGGCAATTTCATTTATCCCTGCACTTGCTCGCGCAAAGACATCCAGGCCGCCACGCGCGCGCCCCATGCGAATGACGATGGCGAGCCGGTTTACCCCGGGACTTGCCGGGGAAATCGGCCATCGGAAATCGCCAATCATAAATTCGCCTGGCGTTTCCGCGTGCCGGCTGGCGAAACCATCGCGTTTACCGACGGCAATCTGGGCCGCCAAAGCTTGGTGGCGGGCAAACATTTTGGCGATTTCGTGGTGTGGCGCGGTGACGGCGTGCCCGCGTATCAGCTCGCCTGTGTTGCGGACGACGCGGCGATGCAGATCACCGAAGTGGTGCGTGGGGCCGATTTGCTCGTCAGTACCGCGCGGCAAATCCTGTTATATCGGGCGCTGGGCTTTCCCCTTCCCGACTTTTTCCACTGTGAATTAATGCTCGATGAAACGGGCGTGCGTTTGGCCAAACGGCATGACGCCTTAAGCTTGCGGCAATTGCGGGCGCGCGGTGAATCGCCGGAGAGTTTACGCCGCGACTGGGCGGCGAAAGCTAAATGACGCTGCCCACCTCGACAAAAGCACCTGCGGGACTTGCGCGGTCTGGTGCGTCTGCTTCGGGAATATTCCCGCACCCGCATCGCACCGTCCCTGAATAAACTTCTTTAGGGTGGCGGTTGCGGTTAGGGTGGCCGCTTGAAACCATCCTGCGGCCTGCGGACAAATTTCCCCATCGTCTTGAAACACTGGCGCCTGGCTCACCACCTCGCCCAGCGACAAATGGCCAGCGAACTCGGGTTCGGCGATTCCACGGTGGGCGCCTGGGAAACGGGGGAGCGTTTTCCCGACGGCTTTGCGCTGGAAAATATCTCTATCTATACCGGTCTCACGCCCTGCCGGCTTTTCTGCGAACAGTCGGCCCGCTGCCTGCCGGGCCAATGCCGGCTCCTCACCAGCCGGGCGTGAGTGTACCTCTTAGGGCAATTCTTATTTGGTAGGGAAGGCGCGCTGCGCCGTCCGCTGTCCGGCGCTTTCCTGACTTCTGCCGGACAGCCTCCCGTTCCGCTGGCTACGGCGGGGACGGCGCCAGCGGGGGCATCGCAGCGCCATGTCCCTACCATGCCAGAATAACGTCAAGAGTCACCACGGGCGTGACGCGCGCCGACTCCACTTTAAGTGGACATAGAGTTCTCGCTTACCGTCAGCGCGGCCCCCATGCTGCGCCCTGTGATGTTGATTGCCACCCATCCGATGCTCGCCCCCGCCACTGGACTCACCAGTGCCGCCCGCCAGTCATTGCTTGGCGTCAGCCAATTATCCGTGGGCACTCACAGACCTTCCGTGGTTGACCACAGGTCATCCATGATCGTCAACGAGTCTCCCATGAGCGACCACAGAACATCCGTGAGACCTCACAGGGTATCTGTGAGCGCTCATGGAACACTCGTGAGACCTCATGGATCATCCGTTGGACCTCATGGAAGGTCTGTGAGGCCTCATGGACCATCCATGGGACCGCATGGGACACCTGTGAGCGCTCATGGACTATCCGTGAGACCTCATGGAAGACCTGTGGTCTCTCATGGATTACCTATGAACACCAACCAATCAACCATCCACAACCACACAGAACCCGTATAAACCCACAAGAAAAAATTATTTATGCCCTATCAAGATTATATTGACCACACTGACATCGGTCTCGCGTCCCAAATGATCACCTTCCGCGACAATATCGGGGGTGAACTCGTGGCTTTGGGCATTCTGGCCACGGATGAGGACATTGTCCAACAGGCGTTGGATGCCACCCGGTTCCGGGCGGTCGTGGATTTCAACGGCACCATGCAGCAAGCCGCCATGGGCTGGACGGCCGAGAAGAATTTTGAACGCGACGGCGGCAGCCTTGCCGCCGCCAGCCAAAATGTACCGGTTCTCTCGAAGGACTTCCCGCCCGCCGTGCCGCCGGGCATTTTGGCGCGGTTCCGCTATCTGGCGCAGCGCATCAAGGCGCTTAAGACCTACACCATCGCCATCGGCCAGACGCTCGGTTTGGAAGGCATCAGCGCCGTGGCCAATGCCACCATCGCGGGCACCGCCCAACCCATTGCCCGGGGTCGGGCCTTGGTCAGCGGCGGCGCGGAAATCAGCTCCAACAAGGCGGATGCCGAAGCAGTGGATATTTACGGCCAGCGCGATGGTGACCTTGCGCCTCTACGGCTCGCGCGCGTTATGCATCTGCCCTTCATTGATGCCCGACCGTTGCTGGTGCCCGGCAAGCCGGAGACGCGGGAATATTACACCGTCTTCGTCCGCAACGATCAGGAATACGGCCAGTCCAGCGCCACCATCAAAGTCGTCGTCACCGCCTGAACAGAATCCAGTCAGAAGGAGTTCAACGCCAAGACGCAAAGCCCGGGCATTGAAACGCGGTTGTTCATCAACTTGCTTGGAAATTATCAAAAACCGCAGTCATGTATTAATTTCAGTTGCGTCTTGAACGGTTTGGACTAAATATCATTCTAATCAAATATATGAAGCCACTGTCATTAATTTTTGGATTCTTACTGACCGCCAACCTCGCGCTGCGCGCCGATGACGCCAAGCCCACGCCCGATAAGCTCACGACTTGTCCGGTCTCCGGTGAGAAACTCGATGGCGATATGGGCAAGCCCTATGTTTTCATCTATCAGGGTCAGGAAGTAAAACTGTGCTGCCAGAATTGCAAAAAGGATTTCGACAAAGACCCGAATAAGTTCATCGTGAAGATTCGCACCGCCGATGCGGTCCCCAAGAAATGACGATTAAAAGCCAAATTACGGTTGGCAGGGTTTCATTGGTTGGGGAATACTTAACCAGAATATGAAAGTAGTGCTGGCCATCCTTTGCAGTCTGGTCCTCGTTTTGGGGCCGGCCATGGCGATGGCCGGGCCAGCCGCTGGCGTCGGCGCGCCAAAACATGATTGCGGCTGCGGTGGCCGGATGAGTTGCTGCCAGCATGCCACCTTGCCGCAACCGTCGCCCGCCACGGCACCGGCAGGTTCGCAGACCCAAATTATTTCAGTTTTATCAGCCAGCTTGATCCGGGTTTTGGCTCATACCGGCTTGACCCAGATTTCCCCGACCGTTTCCCCTGCGTCAGCGGCCGTCAGTGCGCCGATATTCGTGCGTCACTGCGCCTGGCTCATCTGATTCTTCTCCGCTAAAAGCCCGTGGTGTGCCTTGAGCCGGCGCATGACGGTCTATTTCCTTTGCTCCACGGTTTTGTGCCCGTGACTTTTCCCTGAATTTTCCGTCGCGCACAGTCGGCGGGAACCAAAATTACAAATTGAAATTAAATAGCTATGAAAACAAAAATGATTCTGACGGTTATTTTAGCGGCGGTATTCGTTGGTGGTGCCAGGTGGTCTGCGTCCTCGCGCGCATTGGCGGCGGACGGCGCGGCGGCCACCCAAAAAATCCTGTATTACACCTGCCCGATGCATCCCTCGGTCAGGGCGGATAAACCCGGTGATTGCCCGGAATGCGGCATGCATCTGGTGCCGGTCTATGCCACCAGTCAGACCACTAATACTACCCCGGCAACTGCTGAAACCAATGCGCCGGCGATGCTGCCGGGATGTTGTTCGCCAGGCAACAGTCATTAACCGGAACCTCACCATGAAATCCAAACTAGTATTCCTTGGATTGTTGGTCGTGGCCGTCGGCGTGGGTGTCGCGTGGGTGGCTAAAAGCCATTCACCGGCAACCGCGACGGCGGCGGTGACTGGCCGCAAAATCCTCTATTACCAAAGTTCCATGCACCCGTGGATCAAGTCGGATAAGCCGGGCAAGTGCCCCATCTGCGGCATGAATCTCGTGCCGGTCTATGAAGGGGATGCGCGGGCAGGGGGCGATACCAATCTGGTGACCCTGAATGCGGATAGCGTGAGCGCCATTAATGTGCAAACGGAACTAGTCCAGCGCCGGGTCATCACGCACACCATCCATGTCATCGGCCGCATTCAGAAAAATTCTGCGACGGCGGCGTGGTTTGTATTCGACATATACGAGCGGGACCTACCGTGGATCAAGACGGGACAGCAGTTAGACGTGACCTTGCCCGCCGTGCCGGACAAAGTTTATTCGGCGCAAATCAAAGAGTACGGCTCGGAGACGTTTGCCGACCGTTCGCTGGATGACATGAGCGATAGCACGAAAATCCGCGCCTACATCCTTAATTCGCCCGTCGAAGTTCCCGGCTTTGAAGCCAAGGCTTATTTCAACAATCTGCACGCGGAAGCTCATATTGTGGCCACCACCCCGGAAGTACTGGCCGTGCCCCGCAGCGCCGTCATCTCGCGCGGTGCGGGTCCGCTGGTTTATGTCGAAAAGAGCGCGGGGTATTACAGTGCGAAAGCCCTCAAGCTCGGTCGCATCGGCGATGACTATGCCGAGGTGCTCGCCGGACTGGAGGTCGGTGATAAGGTGGTGACCAATGGCGGCCTGCTGATCGACGCCGAGGCGCAACTCTCCAACGGACAATAAATTATGATCAACCGCATCATTGAATGGTCGTTGCGCAACCGTTTCCTTGTCATCTGTGGTGTGGCGCTGCTCATCGGTCTCGGCGGGCGGGCGCTCTATCGCACGCCGGTGGATGCGATACCCGACTTGAGCGAAAACCAGGTCGTGGTCTTTGCGGATTGGCCGGGACGCAGCCCGCAGGAAGTCGAAGACCAGGTCACTTATCCGCTGTCGGTGAATTTGCAGGGGCTTGCGGGCGTGAAAACGGTCCGGGCCAATTCCATGTTCGGTTTCTCGCTCGTCACGATTATTTTCGACGACCGGATTGATAACTACTTTGCGCGCTCGCGCGTGCTGGAGCGTTTGAATTATCTCGGCAGCCAGCTGCCTGCCGGGGTCACGCCGCAACTGGGCCCGGATGCGACCGGTCTCGGCTGGGTCTATCAATATTACCTCGACGTTGATCCGAAAAAATCTCCGCACGGCGGTTACGACCTCGGCCAGTTGCGCGCGACCCAGGATTGGTTTGTGCGCTACCAGTTGAATTCCGTTCAGGGAGTGGCGGAGGTGGCGACGGTGGGCGGTTTTGTGCGGCAATATCAGATTGAAGTTTCGTCACTGAAAATGCGCGATCGCCAGGTGACGCTGCAAACGGTCATGGACGCCGTGAAGCAAAGCAATTTGAACGTGGGCGGCAAAGTGATTGAAGAAAACGGCATGGAATTTGTCGTGCGCGGGATTGGACTCGTGAAGTCGGCAGGGGATTTGGAGAACATTGTGCTGCAACAAAATCGCGGCCTGCCCGTGTATCTCAAGGACGTGGCAAATGTGCAGATCGGCGGCGACTTTCGGCGGGGTGCTCTGGATATTGATGGCCACGAAGCGGTCGGAGGCATCGTGGTGATGCGCACCGGCGAAAACGCGATGCAAGTCATCCGCGACGTGAAGGCCAAGATTGCGCAAATCTCGCCCAGCCTGCCGCCGGGCGTGAGCATCAAATCCTTCTATGACCGTAGTGAATTAATTACGCGAACGCTCGACACACTTAAACATGCGCTCGCCGAAGAGGCGCTGCTCGTGACGCTGGTCATCATCGTTTTTCTTTTTCATTTTAGGAGCATCCTCATCGTCACGCTGCCGCTGCCGCTTTCGATTTTGTTCTCATTCATTTTGATGAATCAATTCGGCATCACGTCAAACATCATGTCACTATCCGGCATCGCCATTGCTATCGGCGTGCTGGTGGATGCGGGCATAGTGATGGCAGAAAACGCCATTCGCCATTGTGAACGGGCGGAAAAATTAAAGGGCGGGCGGCTGAACCCGGCCGAATCCTTACAAGTCACCCTCGAAGCCGCGCAGCAAGTGGGTCGGCCGATTTTCTTCGCGATGGTCATTATCATTCTTGCCTTCGTGCCGGTATTCGCGTTGAGCGGTCAGGAAGGGAAGTTATTTCATCCACTGGCCTTCACAAAGACGTTTGCGATGCTCGGCTCGACGATTCTTGCCATCACGCTCGTGCCGGTGTTGTGCGCCACCTTCATCCGCGGACCGTTTCATTCGGAAGCTTCCAATCCGCTCATGAAAGTGTTGCTGGCAATCTACAATCCTATTTTGGATCTGGCCTTGCGCTTCCGCAAAACCGTCCTCGGCCTGGCTGGCATTTGTTTGGTGGTCGCGCTGACGCTGGCGTTTGGTGTGCCAAAACCGCTGTTCAATCAACTCTCAAAGCTCAACCCGCAACTCGCTGCCAAGCTGCCGCCCGGCATGGGCAGCGAATTCATGCCGACGCTGAACGAAGGTAGTCTGCTCTTCATGCCGGTGCTGCTGCCGAGCACATCATTGACGGAGGTGAAACGCATCATGGCGTGGCAGGACACGGTCATCAAACAGACGCCGGAAGTCGATTCCGTGGGCGGCAAGCTGGGCCGTTCGGAAACGGCCACCGATCCCGCGCCAGTAGAAATGATTGAGACGACCATCATGCTCAAGCCGGAAGCGCAGTGGCGTCCCGGTATGACCAAGGAAAAGCTCATCGCTGAATTGGAGGATAAATTATCCAAAATGCCCGGCTCCATCCCGGGTTTTTTGCAGCCGATTGAGAACCGCATTTTAATGATCAGCACCGGCATCCGCGCGCAGGTCGGCATCAAGATATTGGGCGATAATCTGGATGAGTTGCAAAAAAAAGCGTTTGAGGTTGAGCGCGTGGTCCGCAGCGTGCCCGGTGCCGTGGGTGTCGCCGCGTCGCGCACCTTGGGTAAACCTTATCTCAATATTGCCGTGGACCGCGTGGCGATGTCGCATCATAGCCTGCGTGCGGAGGATGTTTTGGACGTGGTCGAAGCCGGCATTGGCGGGGTCAATATCGCCACCGCCATCCAGGGGCGCGAGCGTATCCCGATTCAAGTGCGCATCGAGCGCGGCGAACGGGATGACATCGAAAAGCTCGGCGATCTGTTAGTGCCGGTTGGCGACGGTAAATACATTCCCCTCGGTCAAGTTGCCACCATCACGCGCGAAGTCGGGCCGAGCGAAATCGCCAGTGAAAACGGGCGGCTCCGCGTGTTCGTGCAGGCGAATGTTGAGGGTCGCGACCTCGCCGGTTTTGTACGCGAAACCCAGACGCGCATTGCCAAAGAAATCACTATGCCGCTGGGCATGACCATTGAATGGAGCGGCCAGTTTGAAAACCAGATTCGGGCGCAAAAGACGCTGGAAGTCATTGTGCCGGTTGCTTTGTTCGTAATCTTCATTCTGCTTTACCTCGTTTACCGGAATTTTAAGGAAGCTGCGCACGTCATCCTCGCAGTACCGTTCGCGCTGACCGGCGGCGTATTTCTGCAATGGTGGCTGGGCTACAATTTCAGCGTGGCGGTGTGGGTTGGCTACATTGCGCTGTTCGGCACGGCCATACAAACGGGCGTCGTGATGGTTGTCTATCTTGATGAGGCGGTAAAAAAGAAGATGATTGAACGGGGTGAGAATTTTTCCCGGGCCGATTTGATTCGCGCGGTGAAAGACGGCGCGCGATTACGGCTGCGACCAAAAGTCATGACCGTGGCCACGATTGTTGCCGGCTTGCTGCCGATATTGTGGAGCACCCGGACGGGTGCGGAAGTGATGAAGCCGCTGGCGACACCCGTTATCGGCGGCATGCTGAGCAGCTTGGTACACATCTTGATCGTGACCCCGGTAATCTTTTGCTGGTTGCGCGAACGTGAAATGGTCAAAAAGACCGTAAAACTATAAACGCAAACCCCGTCTCGGAATAACAAATTGCTTAAAGGGACAAGGTCAGTGTGCGAGGCTATGGCGTCATTGCCGACCATAATGAAGCCACTTTAAGCCGGCAGCAAATCAGTCAAGGTGGCTGATTTCAGGTCGCGAATAGTGTGGGGTCCCATATAATTGAGTCTCAAATTTATTCAAAATATGCTTGTGAAATATTTCACGATAGGGCAACTTTCGCGGCTCTGACACTTGACCGTTTTCATCTGCGGGGAGTTTTTGTTGTCAGGTTTCAAATTTGTGAACTGTTTCGGAAAATTTAGTATCGTTTTGGCCATTTTCGCGGCGGCTTTCGTGATGAAAGCGTCCGCAGAAACTGCCGTCGCCCCGACGGGTTCAGCGCCAGTGCCGGAAATGGCTGAACCGCTGGTGACCCAGATTGCGCCGACGATTTTCCATATCGGGCCGGTCCCGGTCACCAATTCCATGCTTTGTACTTGGATTGTGGCGGCCCTGATCATCTTTATTGTGCGGATCACAACCTGGAAGATGAAAGAGGTTCCTTCCGGTGGCCAGAATCTGATGGAAGCGCTCATCGAAGGTTGGGAAAGTCTGATGGGCAATGTGCTCGAGCCGAAGGTGGTCAAATGGGTGTTCCCGTTCGCGATGTCCTTCTTTATTTTCATCGTCATCTCCAACCTGACGGATTTGCTGCCGGGCGTCGGTAGCATCGGGATGGGGCATGCAGACAAAACCAGTTCGTTGCCGTTTGCGATTGAGCATGTCACCAAGCCGTTCTTCCGTCCGCCCACGACGGACGCCAATTTGACCGTCGCCATGGCGGGCATCTTTTTCATCATGGGACTTTATTGGGCGCTGAAATTCAACGGCCCGGTCGGTCTGGTTAAGCATGTTTTCGGCGTGAAGGTGGAAACGAACAAGTGGCTTTATCCGCTGCTGCTGTTGCTGTTCATTTTCATCGGCGTGATGGAATCATTTTCCATCCTGTTCATCCGGCCGGTGGCGCTCGCCCTGCGTCTTTATGGCAATATTTTCGGCGGTGAAACCATGCTGACGATGGCGCTCTCGCAGAAGCCGTGGTGGTTTGCGGTGCTGGTGTCGATCCCGGGCTACTTTTTTGAAGTGGTCGTCTGCTTGTTGCAGGCCTTTGTGTTCACGATGCTGGTGGTCGCGTTTGTCGGTACGCTGTGCACGCACGCGGATGAAGAACACGGACATTGATTTTAACAATTTGCAACCGGGAGACCTTTCGGCGAACGGTTGCGAGAAACTGAAACTAAAACGAAAAAACATATGCTCGCAGAATTAACTGGTAATATTCACATCGGTCTGGCTTTCGGTGGCGCGGCCATCGGTATCGGCATCGCCGCCGCTGGCGGTGTCATGGCCATCGGCCGCAACCCCGGCGCGTTCGGCAAAGTCTTCACGACGATGCTCATCGGTATGGCGCTCGCTGAAGGGTTGGCGATTCTCGCCTGGATCGTCATCAAGTAACCACCGGTTATGATCGAGGTTCTTGGTATTCATTGGAGCGAGCTGCTCGTGCAAACGATCAGCTTTTCCTTCGTGATGCTGGTATTGTGGAAAGCGGCTTATAAGCCGATTTTCACCATGCTGGAAACGCGCAAGGCAAAAATCGCCGAAGGCATGGCCAATGCCGACAAGATTAAGGTCCAACTTGCCGAAACCGAAGCCGAACGTAAACGGATTCTGGCCGAGGCCGGTGAACAGGCGGCCAAGCTGATTGACGAAGCCCGCAATGCCGCCATCCGCGTCAGCGAAACCGAGACGCAGAAGGCCATCACCGCCGCCGAGCAGATCATCATCAAGGCCCGCGAAGCTGCCGCGCAGGATTATGCGCGCATGCTCGCCGAGCTGAAGCGCGAAGTCGGCCGCCTCGTGGTGCAGACCACGGCGACGGTGACCGGCAAGATTCTCACGCCGGAAGATCAGTCGCGGCTGGCCGTGGAAACTGAGAAGCAACTGGCGAAATAATTCCAGCGGCGCTCCAAGAGCACCGCTTGAGTGGCGACCGCTACCGAAATGAAAATATCCAAACTGGCCCAACGCGAAGCCTGGCAATTGTTCCGCACCTGCCGTGTCAACGGGTTGCTCGACGGGCAGCGCGTCCGGCAGACGATCACGTTGCTCGTGGAGAAGAAGCCGCGTGGCTACGTGGAGATTCTTTCCCGGCTGCACCGGTTGGTGAAGCTGGATTTGGATCAGCGCGCCGCCAGCGTGGAAAGCGCGGTGCCGCTCTCCGCCGATTTGCAGAAGCAGGTTGCGGCGCGGCTGAAGGATATTTACGGCGACGGCCTGAACCTCGCGTTTGCGCAGAACGCGTCGCTCATCGGCGGTTTGCGGATTCAGGTCGGCAGCGACCTTTACGATGGCAGTGTGAAAATGCGTTTGGAAAAATTGCAGCAAAGTTTTTAACCGGATATTATGAGTAATTTGTTATCGGAAATCGAAGCCCAGATCGCGGGTGCCAAAACCGCGACGGCGAAACAGAATGTCGGCACCGTGCGCGAAATCGGCGACGGCGTGGCCAAAATCGAAGGCCTCACCGACACGATGCTCAACGAGATGCTCGACTTCGGCAACGGCATTGTCGGCCTCGCGTTGAACCTCGAAGAGACTGAAGTGGGCGCCATCATTCTCGGCGACTACACGAAGGTCAAAGAAGGCACCGAAGTCCGCACCACGGGCAAGCTGCTCCAGGTGCCGGTCGGCAAAGGCCTGCTCGGTCGCGTGGTCAACACCCTCGGCGAGCCGGTGGACGGCAAAGGTCCGATCAAGCAGTCCGCTTTCTATCCCGTTGAAAAAATCGCGCCCGGCATCATCAAGCGCCGGCCCGTGAGCCAACCGGTGCAGACCGGTATCATGGCGATTGACGCGATGGTGCCGATTGGTCGCGGTCAGCGCGAATTGATCATCGGTGACCGTGGTACGGGCAAGACCACCATCGGCGTGGATACAATGATTAATCAGGCGCGCATCAACAAGGCCGCTGAACTCGCGGGCGATACGGAGACCCGCCCGATTTATAACATTTACGTCGCGGTCGGTCAGAAGCAGTCGAACATCGCGCGCGTCATCGGCATTCTCGAAGAAGCCGGGGCGATGCCTTATACGATTATCGTCGTGGCTTCCGCGTCTGATTCAGCGTCCAACCAATATCTCGCGCCGTTCGCAGGCGCGGCGATTGGCGAATGGTTCATGGATAACGGCATGGATGCGCTCATCATTTATGATGATCTCTCCAAGCACGCCGTTGCCTATCGCCAGGTCTCGCTCATCTTGAAGCGTCCGTCGGGCCGCGAAGCCTATCCCGGTGACGTGTTTTATCTCCACAGCCGCTTGCTCGAACGCAGTGCGCGCGTGGGTGAAAAATACGGTAACGGTTCGCTCACCGCGCTGCCGATCATTGAGACGCAGGCCGGTGACGTATCGGCTTACATCCCGACGAACGTGATTTCCATCACGGACGGTCAGATTTATCTGGAAACAGATTTGTTCTATCAAGGTGTCCGCCCCGCCGTCTCCGTCGGTCTGTCCGTTTCGCGCGTCGGTTCCGCCGCGCAGATCAAGGGCATGAAGCAGGTGGCTGGTCGTATCAAAGGCGACTTGGCGCAGTTCCGCGAACTCGCGGCGTTCGCGCAATTTGGTTCCGACCTCGATGCCAAGACGCAGGCGCTCCTCGAACGCGGCAAGCGTATCATCGAAATTTTCAAGCAGCAACAGTATGACCCGGTTTCTGTAGAAGCGCAGGTCGTGGTGCTGTGGACCGCGCAGAATAATTTCTTTGACGACGTCCCGGTGGCCAAGGTGAAGGATTTTCAGCAGAAGCTTTCCGAGTATTTCCACACACGCAAGCCGGACTTGCTCAAGAAGATTCTCAAAGAGAAGGCCATCAGCGACGCCATTGCGGCGGAGCTGAAGGCGGCGGTCACGGAATTCAAGCAGAGCTACCGCTGATAATTCATGCCCAGCACGCGCGACATACGCCGGCGAATCAAGTCGGTCAAGAACACCGCCCAGATTACCAAGGCGATGCAGATGGTGGCCGCGGCCAAGATGCGCAAGGCGCAGTCGGCGGCGCTCGTCGGGCGGCCGTATGCCCAGTTGCTGAATGAAATCATGGCCGAAGCGGCAACGCGCACGGTCGGTTTCGATCATCCGTTGTTGCAGGCGCGACCCGTGAAGAAGCGCGCGGTGGTTCTCGTTAGCACGGATCGCGGTTTGTGCGGCGGTTTGAACAGCAACATTTTCCGCGAAGCCCTGAAGCTGGACAAAGACACGACGGTGTTCATCACGGCAGGCAAGAAGGCCGCTCAATTTGTCGGGCGCACCAAGCGCAATCTTGCGGCGGAGTTTTCTTACAAAGATACGCCGGACTTTGCCGAGGCGCGCGCCATCTCGAAGTTCGTGCAGCAGTTGTTTTTGAAGGGCGAAGTGGACGCCGTGGATATTTTGTTCCCGCGCTTCGTTAATACGTTGACGCAGTTGCCCACGACGGTTCCGTTTCTGCCCATCGGCAAGATTTCCGCGGCGACCAGCGGCGTCAACGCGCCGGCGCAGGAGTTGCCCGCTGCCAGCACGACGGACGTATTCGATTTCGAGCCGGACGAAGAGACGGTGCTCGGCGCGCTGCTGCCGCACAGTTTGAATTTCCAGATGCACCAGATTCTGCTGGAGACCAAGGCGAGCGAGCAGAGCGCGCGCATGGTGGCGATGAAGAATGCCACGGACAACGCCAAGCAGATCATCAAGGACCTGACGCTCGAATACAACAAGCTGCGCCAGGCGAATATCACGAAGGAACTGTTGGAGATCACCACCGCGCAGATGGCGGTGGGTTAATAAATTTAGAACCATTATTTTAAGCACATGAGCAAAGGCAAAATCGTTCAAATCATCGGCCCCGTGGTGGACGTCGAGTTCACCGGCGCGCTCCCCGCGATCTACAACGCGCTGACCCTCGAGTATGACCTGCCGGGCCACGGCAAAACCAAGTTGACCCTCGAGGTGCAGCAGCACCTGGGCGACAACTGGGTACGCGCCGTCGCCATGAGCACCACCGAAGGGCTCAAGCGCGGTTACGAAGTCACCGACACCGGTGCGCCCATCTCTATGCCGTGCGGCGAGGGCGTCATGGGCCGCGTGTTCAACGTCACCGGTGAGGCCGTGGACGAACAGGGCCCCGTCAAGGCCGACAAGTACAATCCCATTCATCGCGCCGCGCCGTTGCTCGTGGACCAGTCCACGTCCCCGCAGATTCTCACGACTGGCATCAAGGTCATCGACCTTATCTGCCCGTTCCTCAAGGGTGGCAAGGTCGGCGCCTTCGGTGGTGCCGGCGTCGGCAAGACCGTCGTCATCATGGAACTGATCAACAACATCGCGAAGCTGCACGGCGGTATCTCGATGTTCGCGGGTGTCGGTGAACGCACACGTGAGGGCAACGACCTTTACAATGAAATGATCGAGGCCGGCGTCATCAAGGTGGAGAAAGACGCGTCCGGTCATCCCAAGAAGAATGAATTTGGTCTGCCCATCATCGCGCCCGGTTCCAAGATCGGTCTCGTCTATGGCCAGATGAATGAGCCCCCGGGCGCGCGTCTCCGCGTGGCGCTCTCCGCGCTCGCCGTGACCGAATATTTCCGCGACGAAAAGAACCAGGACGTGCTCCTGTTCGTGGATAACATTTTCCGCTTCTCGCAAGCCGGTTCCGAAGTGTCCGCGCTGCTGGGCCGCACGCCGTCGGCGGTCGGTTACCAGCCGACGCTCGCTGCCGAAATGGGCGACTTGCAGGAACGCATCACCTCGACCAAGAAGGGTTCCATCACCAGCTTCCAGGCCGTGTACGTGCCGGCGGACGACTTGACCGACCCCGCGCCCGCCACGACCTTCGCGCACTTGGATGCGACCATCGTGCTCGAACGTTCCATCGCCGAGCTTGGCATCTTCCCCGCCGTCGATCCGCTGGCGTCCAGTTCCCGCGCCCTCGCGCCGGAATTCGTCGGTCAGGAACACTACGACGTCGCGCGTGGCGTGCAAAAGGTTTTGCAGCGCTACAAGGATTTGCAGGACATCATCGCGATTCTCGGCATGGACGAACTGTCGCCCGAGGACAAGACCACCGTGTTTCGCGCGCGCAAGATTCAGCGTTTCCTCAGCCAGCCTTTCACCGTCGCGCAAGTATTCACCGGTCGCGAAGGCAAACAGGTGCCCGTGGCCGAGACCGTGCGCGCGTTCAAGGAGATTCTCGACGGTAAGCACGACGACGTGCCCGAGCAGAACTTCTACATGAAGGGCGGCATCGACGAGATTAAAGAGTAAATGGCCTATCAACTCAAACTCGAGATCGTCACGCCGGAGGCGAAAGTGTTCGCCGACGACGTGGAGATGGTCACCCTCACCGGCATTGACGGCGAGATGGGCATCTATCCCGAGCACATGCCGGTGATGACCCAGCTCGTGGCGGGCGAGATTTGCGCGCGCAAGAATGGTGAGAACATTTATCTGGCCGTGGGCGACGGCTTCGTGCAGATCACCGGCAAACGCGTCGCGGTCCTGACGGATATGGCCATCAAGGCGTCCGACATCGATGAAGCGGCCGCCGAAGCGGCGCAGAAGAAGGCCGAAGCGCGGCTGACGCAGAAGCTCAGCGATGAAGAGACCGCGACTGTGCAAGCGGCCCTCGTGCATGCGACCACGCAGATCAAGGTCAAGCAGCGGCACAAACACTAAGCCTTTAACAAAAACTTCCACGGCGCGAAGAACCTCCTTCGCGCCGTTTTCATTTCGTTGCCATCCTCCCGCCTTCGGTCAGCCCGTTACTGCGACCTAACACTACCGATGATTTGGACCTCGCTAAGTTCGGCGGGCGTGTTCGGCGGCTGGCCCGTGAAGCTGATACGCACATAGCGTCCGCTGTTCCCGGCGGCGCAGGTATCCGTGCGCGACTGGGTCGTGGCGGACGTCGCGGACTCATCAGCGGCTACGCGCCATTGCTGGCCGTCATCGGAGACGGAAATCTGGTATTGGAAGTTGCCGGCCACGGGGAAAATCAGCTTCGCCGCCTTAATGGTGCACAACCGTTCCAAATCCATTTGCCACCATGCGCCCGTCGCGGCGTTCGTTGCCGCCCAGAAAGTCGTGGCATCGCCATCGTTGGCGAACCGCGTCGCATGGTCGGGCGCGGCACTGCTCGCGCTCGTCGGCGCATCCTTACCGAACGTCTGTTCCACCGCATGCGCTCCCTTCGTGGAAAAACGCACATAGTTCCGCGCGGGAACCGCAGGCGTCACCCCCGGAACGAATTCCGGCGTACCCGCCGTGACCAGCGTCAGGGTTGCATCCGCCAGCCCGTCCGCGTGCGCGCGGATGACCGTCTCGCCACCGTAATACGACCGGAATTCAATCGCCGCCTGACCATCGCGAATGGCAATGTCCGAGTCCGGCGCGAAGGTGATGCTCGGCCCCGTCGGAAATTCCCCCGGGCCCGACTCGATCGACAGCGTCACCGGCACGCAGTTGCTGATCGCCGTGCCCGCCGCGTCCGCCACCGTCACCACCACTTGCGCGTCATCCGTCGCGTCCGTGCCGTGAATCATCGTCTTGTCCGCCGTAAGTTTTAGTTTGGCCGGCGTACCGGCGGCGGGCCAGGCGGGCGGGGGAATGTGCCGATACTCATTGCGGTACCAATAATACTGCCGCTTTGGCAACCGGAAATAATCCACCATGCCCATGCAGCCGAAGTGGCCGGCGATGCTCCCATGATCGAACGCGCACCAGAGCGCCTGTCCGCTGCGCCACGGAAACTCCGTCGTCTGCAAGTCACCGAAGCCCGCCTCGTATTTACCCGGGCGGTCGGCCACCGTCGAGCCGTACTCGCTGACCACACTCGGAATGCCGGGATCCAGAAACAAGCGCGCGCCGTCGCCATTATAGCCCGCCACATCGCCCAGCTTATCGATGTCACCGCGTTGCGCGCCGCCGATGGCCGCCGGCCGCGAGGGGTCCAGCTCATGCGTCAGCGCGACCAGTTCTTTCAGAAACTTCCGCACGGCCGGCAAGGTGGATTTGGCGGTGAAGAATACCTCGTTGTCCATACTCCAGACGATGATGCTGGGATGATTGCGGAAGATGCGAATCTCATCGCGCAAACTGTTCCGCACACTTTGCTCGAAGCCCGCTTGATACTGCGGCTGGGGCGGATACGCACTCGTCCCCCACGGATTCTTAAAGGCGCCCGTGCCCCAGAAACAATTCTCCGACCAGAACAGCAGCCCCGTCTCGTCACACGCCTGCGCGAAGGCCGGCGCGTGCGGGTAATGCGAGCCGCGGATAAATTGGAACCCCGCCTCCTTGATCAACTGGATATCGCGCGCGAACCCGGCATCCGTCACCGCATCGCCCCAGCCCGCATGATCCTGGTGCGCGTTCACCCCGTGAAAATAGTAGTGCGCCCCGTTCAGGAAGAACCCCTGATCCGCCGTCCACTGGAACCAGCGGAAACCGAACGGCGTGCGGTACGTATCCAGCAATTGCCCGCCGACGGACACCTTCGTGGCCACCGCGTACAAGGTGGGCGACTCCGGCGACCACAGCTGCGGGTTCGCAATGGCGGGCGCGGTTTGTTCCACCGTCACCGTCGCCCCGGCCGCGATGGTCTGCGCCGACTTCACCGTGGCAACGACCTTGCTCGCGGCGTCCACGATATCCGATTCCACGGTAACCAGTTTCTGGCGGGTAAAATGATTTTGGATTTCCGTTTTAATATTCACCACGCCCAACGTCGCCGACAAGTTGGGCGTCGTGACCGCCGTGCCATACCAGGTCACGTGCAGCGGGGCGGTCACCACCAACCGGACATCGCGGTAGATGCCACCGGAGAACACGTGCTCGCCCGCGCGCGGCGCGAGTTCCGGATTCCATTGGTTGTTCACGCGCACGGCAATCACGTTGTCGCCCGGCTTAACCGCCGCCGTGATATCCAATGAGAAGCCTGTGTAACCGCCTTGGTGTTCACCGCAGCGCTGGCCGTTCACGAAGACCTCCGCCACTTGGAACACGCCATCGAATTCCAGGAAGAAGCGCTGTTTGGCCCAGGCCGCCGGGATGGTCAGGTGCTTGCGATACCAGCCGTAGCCCGTGTAAAACTCGGGGGACAGGAAGTACGGCTCGCTGAACGAGTGCGGCAAACCGATGGGCGCCCACGCGGCATCGGCGTAGGCGGGAGCTTCGGCGCCGGGGAAATCACCCAAAGAGAATTTCCAATCCCGGTTCAGGTTTAAGGATTGGCGGGGCAACGGTTCCGCGCTGAAGGCAGCGGCGGCGCTGGCGAGCATAAGGAAAATGAACAGGACCCAAGCACGATAAAATGGCATGGCGACATTTTCCAATTACGCCGCGAAATATCCAATTAAATCAAACGGCGCTCTGAACTTTTAGTTTGGTTGGCGGGCTTTGACCCTGTTGAATCTTGGCGACTTATAAAGCAGTAATCCAACATGGTTGTTTTGTAAATACTTGGAACAGCTTAAATGCAAAAACTTAAAGCGTTAAGGATTGCTTCGGTAGTATTGTCGAAATTAGCCAAACATTTTAGCTGTTCTTGGATGTTCAGTACCGCAACATTTTTTCAGGCGCCATACGGCGGCTTTTGCCAAGATTTAGCGGAAGCGAGAGAGGATTTTGAAATGGTAGCGCGCACGGGAATCGAACCCGTCTTCACGAATTGAGAATCCGTTGTCCTAGCCGATAGACGAGCACGCCAAGAGCACAAATTTTAACCGTCTGCACCGCGAAGTCAATCCACAGCTCTTACTCAACGTCTTCGCCCAGCTCCACGTTCCAGTAGGCAAGATCCACGAAATGTTTCCAGCTGTCATGCTTGTGCAGCGTGAAGTTGATCTGCACGAATGGCCGCCACTTCGGGCGCTTGGGCTTGCGCACCAGGTTCAAGCCCGCCTCGAACGGCGTGCGGTTCGACTTGCGCGTATTGCACGCGATGCACGAGCAGACAATGTTTTCCCAGGTCGTCGGGCCGCCGCGGTCGCGCGGGATGACGTGGTCGAGGTTCAAATCTTTCCGGTCGAAAACCTTGCCACAGTACTGGCACGTATCCTTGTCGCGTTCGAAAATATTATGCCGCGTGAACTTCACTTCCTTCTTCGGCATGCGGTCGTACATGAAGAGCAGGATTATTTTCGGCACGCGGATGCGGAAAGAAATCGCGTGGATGGAATCGTCGTGCGGCGCGTCGGCGGAGACATCGCGCCACTCCTGAAAATTGAAAGTGCGGAACGAGCCGTCGGGGTTATTCATCACCACCTGCGCCTGGCCTTGGAAGAGTAGTGTGAGCGCGCGGCGGGCGGTGCAGACGTTGACCGCCTGCCAAAGCCGGTTCAAAACCAAGACATGCTGGTTAAGTGCGGATTTCATGACGCAACTGGCGGGACAGTAACAATATTTGTTCTGCCGGTCAATGCTTCCGCAAGTAACAGTTGCGTTACACGCGACGCGATTGCCAAAGCCGCCGGCCTCTGGCATTGTGACGCCATGAAATTTCTTTGTGCCATCGCCGTGCTGTTTGCTGTCTGCGGATTTAACGCGCAGGCGCAGTCTCAGGCGGATGATAAATACATTGGCATCTACGGGCTCATCCAGCAGGCGGACAACTTCGCCACCATGGGCGACCCGGGCGAGGCGCTCGCCGCGTTCAGCGATGCGCAACGTCAGTTGCAGTCCTTTCAAAAAGAGTATCCCGAATGGAATCCGAACATCGTCAGCTTCCGGCTCAGTCACATTGCTGACCAGATCGCCGACCTCCAAAGCCACGCGGCCATGGTCACCACCGCTAAGAAGCAAGTCGCCCAGGCCGTGACCAACGCGCCCGTCGCAGTGGTGCCGGTGGCTCCCGAAATGCCCAGCGAGCTCGATAATCTCCGCATCCAATTGCAGGTCGCACAGGCGGCGAACGCCATCTGGCAGGACAAGCTCCGCGAAGCGCAGGCCGCCCAACCGACTACCGCCGATCCGCGCGAACTCGAGAAGGCGCAGCAGAAAATCCGTGACCTCATGAAGCAGATTGATCTGCTCAACGCCGCCGGCGGCAGCGCGACCAACCCCGTTGCGCCTGTCACGCAATACGTCACCAACGTCGTGACCGTTTATGTAACCAACACGCCCTCGGTCGTGGTCACGAATCTCGCTGAAGTTTTTCAGACTAACACCACCTCCGTCATCGTCACCAATTATGTCACCGTGACCAATGTGGACACCAATGCCCTCGCGATGGCCGAACTCGACCGCGCCGCCGCCGTGCGGAATTACAACAGCGAACATGACCGCGCTGAGAAACTTTCCGCGCAGTTGAAAACCCTCCTTGCCAGCGGGGCCGCGGCGGGCGCCGGTGCCAGTGTCGCCGCTAATACTACTCCCGTTCCGGCGGCGACCAGTGATGCCACGCTCGCCAGTTTGCGCGCGGATAACGACCGGCTTCAAAATGAGTTCACCGCTTTGAAATCACAGGTCGAAGTCGCCTCACTTGAAAAGATGGCGCTGCAAAATCGTTTGCAGGCCGCCTTGGCGGGTACCAATACCAACAGCCAACCGGCTGACGGCTCCACCCAGCTTGCTGCGCTGAACAGTGAAGTGGCCGTGCTCCGTTCCCGGCTCGCGGCCGATGAGGCGACGCCGGCGCCCTACACGCCCGAGGAATTGGCCGTCATGAATGCCGTTGTGCCGCTGCCGCCCAGTGCCGATGGCGAGAAGAAAGCCCTCAGCGAGATGCCCGCCGGTACCGCTGATCTCGTGGCGTCTGCGCAGGCGCATTTTGCCGCGCAACAATTCGATGCCGCCGAGGCCGACTATCTGAAAATTCTCGATCACGACCAGAATAACGGCATTGCGCTCGCCAACCTCGCCACCATTGAATTGCAGCAGGGCAAGCTCGATGCCGCCGACAAGCACATCACCGCGGCGCTTGCCCAGAGTCCTAATGACGCCTACAACTTGTCCACGCTGGGTTACCTTAAATTCCGCGAGGATAAATATGACGAATCGCTGGTCGCCCTGAGCCGCGCTGCGCAACTCGACCCGAACAATCCCGAAATCCAGAATTATCTCGGCGTCACCCTAAGCCATCAGGGCCAGCGCAAGGCGGCCGAAGCCGCGCTGCGCCGCGCCATTGAGCTCAACCCGAATTACGCGCCAGCACATAATAATCTAGCCGTGATTTATTTGAGCCAGAACCCGCCACTGCCCGACCTCGCGCGCTGGCATTACCAGAAGGCGCTCGCCGCCGGCCAGCCGCGCAACGTCGAGCTCGAGCAGATGCTCACCGACAAAGGCGCGCCGGTAAGCCAGTAAATCAGCCGCCTCCCTCGCCCCGTCGGACGGGGAGAGGGCAGGGGTGAGGGGAAGATTAAAATCATGTTCCGCCAGGCCTTTCACGAACTCGTCATCCCTACGCGCGGGCGCGGGCTGACCGATTTCACCCGCTTAGTCGTGCAGTGGCTTGGTGAGCACAAATTCCGCGACGGCCTCGTGACCCTGCATTTGCGACACACCTCCGCTTCGTTGCTCATCCAAGAAAATGCCGACCCCGACGTGCGTCGTGATCTCGACGCTTTTTTTGAGCGACTCGTGCCAGACGGCGACCCGCTGTTTGTGCACACCGCCGAGGGGGACGACGACATGGCCGCGCATATCCGGACCGCGCTGACCGCGGTGAACCTCTCCATCCCGCTGCATGGCGGACAACTGGCGTTGGGGACATGGCAGGGGATTTATCTCTGGGAACACCGGACGCACCCGCACACCCGCCGCATCTCGCTCCACTTCATCGGGGAATAGACCAGCGCCGCCGTCAACGGGTCCGTTCACACCATCAACTCCTCCAGTCGAGCCGCCAACTCCTCCGTGGTTCTCGCTAGCCCCTTCGTTTGCGCCGCGAACTCCCCCAATATTCCTACCAGCCCCTCCGTTCGTGGCGTCAACTCCTCCGTTCACGCCGCCAGCCCCTCCAAACTCGCCACCAACTCCTCCAAGATTCCCGCCAGCCCCTCCAACCATGCCGCCAACTCCTCCGTTGGCGCCGCCAACGGGGCCAATCTTACGGGCGCCAGAGGGGGAAATGGCCATAATTACGACAAATATGCGGGAAAACAACGCCCGCGCGCCGTAATTGCTCAAAAAGAGTCAGTTGATGGCTGCAAGAACGTCACGAAGCACGGCAATTCGTTCCTGGGTATCTTGTAAGGATGAAGTGGGCGCAATTAATATAATTCCTGGCAACAATAACAATTTGCAGCTGTTCCCTTAGCGCTGCCGCCTCAGCCGTGGATGAAGTAACTGAGGTTTTCTAATTCGATGGCGAGGTTGACGTTGTTGACCATCACATCCTCCGGCACCGCGAGCACGATGGGCGAGAAATTCAGGATGCCGGTCACGCCGCTCTCGATGAGTTGGTTGGCCACGGCTTGAGCGGCGGCGGCCGGTACGGAAAGGATGGCCATTTTGACGGCGTGTTCGCGGATGAAGCCAGGCAGCGCGTCCATGCCGAGGATGGGCTGCTTGATTTGTTTGTCGCGTTTGCGGTTCGGCTCGGCATCAAAGGCGGCCACGATTTCAAAGCCTTCCTTCTCGAAGCCGCGATAGGATACGAGCGCGAGACCAAGATTACCCACACCGACAAGAATAACCGGTTGCAGGCTGGTCGTGCCTAATTCGTCGGAAATTTTTACGGACAATTCTTTGACGTCGTAACCCAGGCCGCGCGTGCCGAAGGTGCCGAAGTAAGCTAAATCTTTGCGGAGCTGGGTGGGTTTGACGCCGGCGGCTTTGGCGAGGGCCTCGCTGGAAACGGTGCCGATATCGTTCTCGCGCAGGCGGGCCAGGCAGCGCAGGTAGATGGAGAGACGGTATATCGTCTTGCGCGGAATAACGGGTCGGCCAGCCTTTTTCACGTCCGAAAATTACGCTAGGGCAGGGCGCGCGGCAAGCGTTTGTGAAAATATTCACAAATTTAGGGTCGTTCGGCAAGCGGCCTGCTTATAGAACGGGGTATGACCAATCTGATAGCGAGTTTATTGGTTAAAAATAGATTGGCCGAACGGCTGGCAGCCTTGAAAATCAGGGTTGAAAGCTGCGCTGGCTTATTTTATACAGATGGCCGGAGGAATTTAGTTGTTCCCAATGGCTGGCGGTAAATGTTCACGCAGTAAAAAAATCAACTGACGGTTTATGCTGACGAAATATCAGGTCAATAATGGTTTCGACGAAATGGCGGATGCGCAGACGGGGGTGCGCCCGCATTACCAGAAGTTCCACCAGTTATTTGGAGAACTGACGGAACCCGAGTTTCAAGCCAAGCGCGAGGCGATTGATAATGCGTTCCTGCGGCAGGGCGTCACCTTCAATGTGTACGGCGACGCGGCGGGTGCGGAGAAGATATTTCCCTTTGATTTGCTGCCGCGCATCATTCCGGCGAAGGAATGGGAATTTCTGGAGCGCGGCCTGACCCAGCGCATCACGGCGCTGAATCTCTTTCTGCATGATATTTATCATGAGCAGCGAATCCTGAAAGATGGCGTCATTCCGGAATTTTATATTTTGTCTGCGCGCCATTTCCGGCGCGAGTTCGTGAACTTTAATGTGCCGAAGGATATTTATATCCACATTTGCGGCACGGACCTGATTCGCGATAAGGATGGAAATTATCTGGTGCTGGAAGATAACGGGCGCTGTCCCTCGGGCGTGAGCTATGTGCTGGAGAATCGCCGCGCAATGAAGCGCGCCTTTCCGGGGATGTTCGAGGGTATCGGGGTGCGGCCCGTGGAACATTATGCGCAGGAGCTTTTAAAATCGATGAAGTACATCGCGCCGGCGGGCGTCGCTGATCCCACGGTGGTGCTGCTCACGCCGGGCGCATATAACAGCGCGTATTTCGAGCATACCTATCTGGCGCGGCAGATGGGTATTGAGATTGTGGAAGGTCGTGATTTGTTTGTGCGGGATTCCCGCGTGTTCATGCGGACGACGAAGGGGCCGCAGCCGGTTCATGTGATTTACCGGCGCATTGACGACGATTTCATAGATCCAACGGTGTTCCGCAAAGATTCCATGCTCGGGGTGCCCGGGCTGATTAATGCGTATCGCGCGGGGAATGTTTCGCTGGCGAACTCCATCGGCACGGGCATTGCGGATGACAAGGTGGTTTATTATTTCGTGCCGCGGATGATTAAGTATTACCTCGATCAGGAGCCGATACTGCCGAATGTGCCGACCTACCTCGCGAGCGAGGAAGCGGACAAGAAATACATTTTGGAAAACCTCGAGAAGCTCGTCGTAAAAGCGGCCAACGAGTCCGGCGGCTATGGGATGTTGATGGGGCCAAAGGCGACGAAGGAGGAGATAGAGAAATTTCGCAAATTGATTATCGCCGAACCGCGCAACTATATCGCACAACCGATGATTAACCTGTCGCAACATCCGACGTGCTGCGACGGCAGCTTTGAGGGTCGCCACGTGGACTTGCGGCCGTTCGTACTGAGCGGCGAGCGCACCAGCATTATTCCCGGCGGACTCACGCGGGTGGCGCTGCGTAAGGGCTCCCTGGTGGTGAACTCATCACAAGGTGGCGGGAGCAAGGACACCTGGGTGCTTTATGGTGATGAGTAAAAGAAATGTTGAAGGAAGAATTATGAATGATGAATTTTTCCCCGCGCACATGATTGTTTCATCATTCATCAATCATAATTTATAATTGCCATGTTATCCCGCGTCGCTAACTCACTCTATTGGATGGCCCGTTACATCGAGCGCTCCGAAAACATCGCGCGTATCGTGGACGTGAACCTGCAGCTCCTGCTGGATATTCGCAACGTCGACGAGAAACGCCTGACCGCTTACTGGCTGCCCATCGTGCAAGCCACCGGCGATGAGGAGGCGTTCTTCAAAGCGCATCCGCAGGCCACCGGCAAAGCGGTGACGGAATTCTTGGTCTTCGAGATGGAGAATCCGAACTCGCTCCTGCAATCCATCTGTCAGGCGCGGGAAAATGCGCGCATGGTGCGCGACCAGATTACGTTGGAATTGTGGGAGGAGCTGAACCGGCTTTATTTATTTGTGCGCTCGCCGTATGCGCGGGAAGTCTGGCGACGCAGCGCGGGTGAATTTTTCCAGGAGATTAAGTCCAGCTCGTTGCACATCATTGGCATTATCGACGCCACGCTCATTCGCAACGAAGGCTGGTGGTTTGTGCGGGTCGGCCAGTTGCTCGAACGTGCTGACAAGACCACGCGCATCCTTGATGTGCGCTATCAGAGTTTGCCGGAACGCGGTGCGCCTGAGCGCATCAGCCCGGATGAAGCGCTGGAATGGTCCGCCGTGCTGCGGTCATGCAGCGCGTGGGATGCGTATAAAACCATTCACGGTGCGGATGTGCATCCGAAGCAGGTGGCGGAATTTCTGTTGTTGAGCGACGTCTTCCCGCGTTCCGTGCGTTATTGCGTTAATGAATTGAATCAGGCGCTGCGCCGTATTTCGGGTGTGAGCGAAGGCCGCTTCACCAACGACGCAGAAAAGCTGACCGGTCGTTTCCTGGCGGAGCTTCAATTTAGCACCATTGAGGAAATCTTTGAGGTCGGCCTGCATCGCTATCTCGACGAGGCGCAGTTAAAGCTCAACAACATTGGCGGCGAATTGTTTCGCGCGTATATCTTTCAACCGTTCGAAAATCCGGACGAAGTCCACATGGTCCAACAGGAAGAACAGCAGCAGCAGTCCCAATCGTCAATCGCAATTCGTCAATCGTAAATTCGAATGTCCATCCACGTCGCGCTCCACCACAAGACGCATTATAAATATGACCGGCTCGTCACGCTTGGTCCGCAAGTCGTGCGGCTCCGGCCCGCGCCGCATTCGCGCACACGGATTTTGAGTTACTCGCTCAAAATCAAGCCCGAGAAACATTTCATTAACTGGCAGCAGGATCCGCAGTCCAACTATGCGGCGCGACTGGTGTTTCCGGAGCCGACGCGCGAATTTCTGGTGGAGGTGGATTTGGTGGCGGAGATGGCGGTGCTGAATCCGTTTGATTTTTTCCTCGAACCGAGCGCGCAGAAGTTTCCATTCGCTTATGATCCGGCGCTGGACCATGAGCTAGCACCCTTCCAGCGCAAGTGCTGGCTTACGCCGAATTTCACGCGCTATCTGACGGAGCTGCGGCGGGATTTGATTGGCGAGGTTAAACGGCGCACCAAACAGCAGCGGCTGGAATTGCCCGACAGCGAGAAGCAGCCGACGAATGATTTCATTGTCGCCATCAACCAGCGGTTGTGGAAAGACATCAAATATACGATTCGCATGGAGCCGGGCGTGCAAACGCCGGAAGAGACATTAACGAAGGTAAGTGGATCGTGTCGCGACTCCGCGTGGCTACTCGTGCAATTGCTGCGGCATTTTGGTTTGGCAGCGCGATTTGTCAGCGGCTATTTAATCCAGCTCAAGCCGGATGTTAAATCGCTTGATGGGCCGAGCGGTGCGGAAAAAGATTTCACCGATTTGCACGCGTGGACGGAAGTTTATCTGCCGGGCGCCGGCTGGATTGGTCTCGACCCGACCTCCGGATTGCTCGCGGGCGAGGGTCATATTCCGCTGGCTTGCACGCCGGATCCGTCCAGTGCTGCACCCATCTCGGGGGGCGTTGACGAATGCGAAACGGAATTTGAATTCGACATGACGGTGACCCGCGTTCACGAGTCACCGCGCGTTACCAAGCCCTACACTGAGGAGCAATGGGCGGATATCGAGCAGCTCGGCCATGCGATTGATGTGGATTTGAAAAAAGGCGATGTGCGCCTGACGATGGGTGGCGAGCCGACCTTTGTTTCCGTGGACGATCCTGACGGGCCGGAATGGAATTTCACGGCAGTATCGCATAAGAAAAGAATCTTGTCTGGCGAACTTATCCGGCGGCTGCGCGGGAAATTTGCGCCGGGCGCTTTGCTGCATTATGGGCAAGGTAAATGGTATCCGGGTGAACCGCTCCCGCGCTATGCACTCGCTGCTTATTGGCGCAAAGACGGTGTGCCCGTCTGGAAAGATGATTCGCTGATCGCGGATGAATCAAAGAATTACGGGCATGGCGCGAAGGAAGCTAAGGTATTGGCGGAACATCTTGCTAGAACCATTGGTGTGAAGCCGGAACATCTGATTCCCGCGTACGAAGACGCGTTTTATTATACATGGAAGGAACGGCGTTTTCCGGTGAACGTCACGCCCGAGAAGTCTAATCTCAAAGACAAACTGGAACGCGACCGTATCGCGCGGATATTCCAACAGGGGCTCGGCTCGGTCGTCGGCTACACGCTGCCGCTCAAGCGCGCGTGGTATGGTAATCAGCAAGGCTGGATGTCTGGTGCTTGGTTCTTGCGCGATGACGATACGCTGTGGCTGATTCCCGGTGACTCCGCGATGGGCCTGCGTCTGCCGTTGGATTCCGTGCCGTGGGTTTCGGAAAAACAATATCCGTGGCTGCGACAGCAGGACCCGTCAGAGCCGGACTTGCCGGAGTTGCCCAAAGAATTTCCGTATCGTTTGCGCCCGGAACTAAGCGGCCAGCGGTTCATGCGCGGCGGCGGCGCCCCAACGGCAGCTGGCTACGGACCAGGTCAGCGCCCGCAAAAGCTTGGTAAGCCAGAAGAGAAACCGTTGCCAGAAGAAGATCCGAATCGTCGTCCGGTGCAGGGCGAAAGCGCGCCGTGGATTATTCGTACTGCGCTGTGCGTTGAACCGCGCGACGGACGGTTGCACGTTTTCATGCCGCCAGTGGAGCGCACGGAAGATTATTTAGACCTCATTGCCGGCATTGAAACGACCGCCGCCGAAACGGGTTTGCCCGTCGTCATTGAAGGCGAGACCCCGCCACGCGATCCGCGTCTGAACAAGCTCGCCGTCACGCCAGACCCCGGCGTGATTGAGGTCAACATGCATCCGAGCAAGACTTGGGAAGAACTCGTGGAGCGCACGACGGTTCTCTACGAAGAAGCGCGGCAGACGCGGCTGGGCACGGAAAAATTCATGGTGGATGGCCGCCACACTGGAACGGGCGGCGGCAACCACATTATTATTGGTGGTGAGACGCCGACGGATTCGCCCGTGTTGCGCCGGCCGGATTTACTACGTTCGCTGTTAACCTATTGGCAGAATCATCCGTCGCTCAGCTGGCTGTTTAGTGGTCTCTTCATCGGGCCGACTTCGCAGGCACCCCGGATTGATGAGGCGCGGAATGATTCGCTGTACGAGCTCGACGTGGCGTTCCGCGAAATGGATAAGCAGATTAACCAGTTTGGTCAGACGCCCCCGTGGCTGGTGGACCGGCTGTTCCGCAATCTGTTGATTGATTCCAGCGGCAATACGCATCGTGCCGAATTTTCAATTGATAAACTGTATGCACCCGAGAGCAGTACTGGTCGTCTCGGTCTGGTTGAAATGCGCGCCTTCGAAATGCCGCCGCACGCGCAAATGAGCCTAGCGCAACATCTGTTGTTGCGTGGACTCGTGGCAAAGTTTTGGAATGAGCCTTACAAGAATGACCTGGTGCGCTGGGGTACGGATATTCATGACCGCTGGATGCTGCCGCATTTCTGCGAGACTGATTTCAAGGATGTCATTCATGATTTGCACGATGCGGGTTATCCATTCCGGTCGGAGTGGTTCGCGCCGCATTTCGAATTCCGTTTCCCGCGCATTGGCGACTTGGAGCAGCGCGACTTGCATATTGAGCTCCGCACTGCGCTAGAACCGTGGCACGTTCTCGGCGAGGAACCAGGTGGTGGCGGCACGGTGCGCTACGTGGATAGCTCGGTTGAGCGTTTGCAAATCAAGGCGCGCGGCCTCGCGGGTGACCGTTTCGCCATTACTTGCAATGGCCATCGCGTGCCGCTGCATCCCACGGGCACCAACGGCGAAGGCGTAGCAGGCGTGCGCTATCGCGCGTGGCAGCCCCCGGTTTGCTTGCAACCCACCATTAAATCACACGCGCCGTTGCGCTTTGATTTGTATGACACTTGGAACCAGCGTTCGCTCGGTGGTTGCACTTATAATGTGGCGCACCCGGGCGGGCGCAGCTATGACACATTCCCCGTGAATTCCTACGAAGCGGAGTCGCGACGGCTGGCGCGGTTCTTCCGGCATGGGCATCTGCAAGGGAAGTTCAAGCCACCTATAGAAAATCTGAACAGTGACTTTCCGTTTACGCTAGATTTGCGTAATGTCTGACGCAGGCGACATTAAGGGCCGCCGTAATCAGCCGCCGATGACACAATCGCAATCTCAATCTGCGACGGGCGATACCGGGTTCGCAAAGAAAGCGAAGCTGGAAAGTCTCTTGTCCGGGTACCAACGGGCAGCCGACGCGTTTGATGAACTGCTCGCGGCGGACAATAAGGTTTTACCCCACTACGCCATGCTGATGGGCGAGCTCGAGTCGTTCGGGCCGACGGAATTGTCGCGGCGCACGGACGCCTGCCAGCGCTTCGTCCACGAGCACGGCATCACCTACAACGTCTATGGCGACCCACGCGGCATGGAGCGCCCGTGGCAGCTCGACCCGGTACCCTTCGTCATCGCCCCGGAAGAATGGCACGCCCTCGAAACCGGTTTAATACAGCGCGCGACGTTGCTAAATCAGATTCTCGCCGATTGTTACGGCGCCCAAGAATTAATCCGCTCGCGTTGGTTGTCGCCAGCGCTGGTTTTTGGCCAACCTGATTTTCTGAGGCCGTGTCACGGCATTCATGTGCCGGGGGATACCTGTCTGCATTTTTACGCGGCCGATCTTTCGCGCTCGCCCGATGGCCGTTGGTGGGTCGTATCCGATCGTACGCAGATTCCTACCGGTGCTGGCTACGCGCTCGCCAATCGATTAGTTACATCCCGTATTCTGCCGGAACCATTCCGCGATAATCATGTCCATCGCCTCGCGGGTTTCTTTCTCGCGGTCAAGAACTCGCTCGCCCGTCTGTCGCCACGCCAAGCCGAGCGCGCCCGCATTGTCATGCTGACGCCTGGTCCGCACAACGAGACCTATTTTGAGCAGGCGTATCTCGCGCGTTATCTCGGTTACATGCTGGTCGAAGGGCAGGACTTAACCGTGCGCGATAATCATGTTTTCTTAAAGACTTTGAGCGGCTTGGAAAGGGTGGATGTGATCTTGCGCCGCGTGGATGATGATTTCTGCGATCCGCTCGAACTGCGCAACGACTCCATCCTTGGCGTGCCGGGATTGGTCGAAGCCGTGCGTGCGGGCAATGTCGTCATGGCGAATGCGCTCGGCAGCGGCTTGGTCCAAAGCCCGGCGTTCATGTCGTTTCTGCCCGGGCTGTGCCGCCATTTGCTTGGTGAAGAATTAAAACTGCCCTCGGTCGCGACCTGGTGGTGCGGCCAGAAGGCGGCGCGCGAACACGTCCTCAAAAACCTGGACCGCCTCGTCGTGAAGCCCGCCTTCCGCACACACTTGAATATCGCCGACGCCGAGCGCGACGAATTACGCAAGCGTATTGAGTTTGATCCCGACCTGTTTGTCGCCCAAGAGCGCGTGGGCCATTCCACGGCACCGGTGTGGCAGAAAGATACGCTCACGCCGCAGCCCGTCAGCCTCCGCGCCTTCCTCGTGGCCGATGGCAAGGGCGGGTATTGCGTCATGCCCGGCGGTCTCGCGCGTGTCTCGCCCGATAGCGGCGGGAAATTTATTTCCATGCAAACGGGCGGCAGCAGTAAGGATACATGGATTCCTTCCGCCACGCCCGTTGAGGAACTCACATTGCTCCACGGCTCTGGTCAAAATGTCGAGCTGCGTCGTACTGGAAATAATCTTCCGTCGCGCCTCGCGGATAACTTCTTCTGGCTTGGCCGCTATTCTGAACGTGCGGACGCCACCTCACGCTTGTTGCGGAGTGCGCTGCTCCGGTTCAATCCGGAACGCACCGGCGGCGCGCTGCCGCTGCTGTCGCCGTTGTTGCAGACGCTCGAGATGCAGGGCCAGTTGCCCGGTATTTCCAAGAAGCCGGAATTGTGGTCCAACGCTGAAGTGTTCGAGGCGGAACTGCTCGCAGCCATCTTTAATCCGGAACGCGAAGGCGGCTTACGCCAGACAGCGGCGCATCTGCAACGCCTCGCAATGCTCGTGCGCGATCGCACTTCGAACGACATGTGGCGCGTGTTGAGCCAGATTGACGACCGGCTGGCGACCCCGCGTCCGAAGCAGGTCATGCTCGCAGGAGACGCCGTCGGGATATTGAACCAAACGCTGTTGGGTCTTGCGGCGTTCCACGGGCTTGCCCGCGAGAACATGACCCGCGCCCAAGCGTGGCGCTTTCTCGACATGGGCTTGCGCATTGAACGCGCCCTCTATCTCGGCACTTTGCTGGATGCGACCCTGCATTCGCCTGATGCAGAAAACCCCAGCCTGCTCGAGGCGGTGCTGGAAGTCGTCGATTGCAGTATCACGTTCCGCTCGCGCTATAATCTATTACCGACCGTGCCGGCGGTGTTCGACTTGGTATTGCTTGACGACAAGAATCCCCGCTCAATCTTGTTCCAGATCAAACAGCTCGTGAAACATTTTGATAAGCTGCCCAAGGAGCGCGGCGACACCGCCAGCCCGGGGAAGACTATCCTCGCTAACAGCCTGGCGCGCTTGGAACGCTCCGACGCGCGGGAACTGGCCAGCGCCTCAAACAACTGGCGCGAGTCCGAGCTGGCCGCGACGATTCGCGATACCTTGAGCGCTCTGCCACAGTTATCCGACGCCATCGCCGCGAGCTACTTCGCGCATTCAGCCATCTCGCGCACGGGTCGGGAGGGGATGCGATGAACTATCACATTACGCATCGCACGCTCTACGATTATGCGGCCCCGGTATCCGTCTCGCATCATGTGGCGCGGCTTGAACCGCGCGTGAGCGGCGCGCAAACGTGCGACCGCTTCTCGCTCCAAATCTTCCCGGAGCCAGCCTTGCGCAAGACGCGCACGGATTACTTTGGTAATCAGCTCTGCTTCTTTGCCATCCAGGAAATTCATTCCAAGCTGGAGATCATCACCAGCAGCTGCGTAACTGTGTCGCCTAAGACTTCAAGCGCGAACGAATCCACCGCTCCTTGGGAAACCGTCGCTGGGATGTTCCGCGATCCAGTCTCGCCCGAGGTTATCGAGCCTTACCAATTCGTCTTCGATTCGCCGCACATTCGCGCGTCGCTGGAGCTGGCGGAGTATGCGCGCGAAAGTTTTGCCGCCGACACACCGCTGCTGGCTGGGGCGCGCGATCTGACGCGGCGCATCTTTGAGGATTTTAAGTTCGACCCGCGCGCGACCAATGTCGCCACGCCGCTGGAGGAGGTCTGGGAGAAGCGCCGGGGCGTGTGCCAGGACTTCGCGCATCTCGGCATTGCGTGTTTGCGCTCGCTGGGCTTGCCGGCGCGCTATGTTAGCGGCTACTTGCGCACGCGCCCGCCCGAAGGCAAGCCGCGCCTCGTCGGGGTCGATGCGAGTCATGCGTGGTTAAGCGCATTTTGTCCCGGCACTGGCTGGGTGGACTTTGATCCCACGAACAACGTGCAACCCGCTGAGGAACATATCATCGTCGCTTACGGCCGCGATTACGGTGATGTGAGTCCTGTCGCTGGCATCTTGACCGGTGGCGGCGCGCACGAGGTAAAAGTTTCCGTGGACGTGGAGCCGCTGGAATAAAGGACGCTGGATTAAAGGACTTATCAAACCATGAAATGGGAAGTATTACATCGCACCCGTTATAACTATGCCACGCCCGTGCGCGATAGTTTCAACGATGTGCGCCTGCAGCCCATGCCGATTCCCGAGCAGACCGTCGAATCTTACCTGCTCAAGGTCATACCCGCGGTGCGGCTGACCCATTCCAAAGATTTTTATTCCAACTGGATTCAGCACTTCGAGATCAGCGAGCCGCATAGCCACTTGTTGATCGAGGCCAGCTCCCGCGTCAGCACGCATTGGCCCGCGCCTTTACCGGATGCGCCCCTGTGTCCCTTCGAGCTCATGCAAGGCGCACCGAACATCGAACGCTGCTTCGACTATCTGCTCGATAGCCGGTTCATCGAGCAATCGCCCACTGCCTGGAAGCTCGCACTGGATGCGACCGTTGGCATTGAGGATGCGTGGCAATGCGCGCTCGCCCTCATGCGCTTCGTCAATGGCTTCCTGAAATACGAATCCTTCTCCACCCACGTCCACACCCATATGACCGAGCTGCTCACTGACCGGCGCGGCGTGTGTCAGGATTTCGCGCACCTCATGATTGGGCTGTGTCGCGCCCTCAAGATTCCCGCACGTTACGTCAGTGGTTATCTGGCCACCGAAGCCGCGAGTGCTACGCATGCGTGGATGGAAGTCTTCGTGCCCGGTCACGGCTGGCGCGGCCTCGACCCGACCCATAACTGTCAGGTCGGCGAAACCTACATCAAGATTGGCAATGGCCGTGACTACGGCGATGTGCCGCCCATCAGTGGCAACTACCGGGGCACGCGCGACCGTCAGATGCAGGTCGAGGTCAGGATCACGCCCGTTCATTAAGGTTATTTTTCTCGCCGTTGCGCTTGACCCAGACGTTAGGGCAGGGCAGTCTTCGCCCGAACCAGCCCTTAATCAACGCAACCAAACTATGTCTATGAACGAATCCGGCTCCCTCCGTCTCTCCGACACCACGGCCAATCCCGCGCCGCTCGGCCTGCTGGGCTTTGGCCTGACTACCGTCCTCTTGAACCTCCACAACGCCGGCTTTTACGAGCTCAACACCATGATTCTCGCCATGGGCATCTGTTATGGCGGTCTGGCACAAATCATTGCCGGCATCTTTGAGTGGAAGAAGGGCAATACCTTCGCCACCACCGCGTTTATCTCCTACGGCTTCTTCTGGCTCTCGCTCGTCGCGCTCATCGTCCTGCCCAAAATCATTCCCGCCCTCAAGCCCGCCGATGAAACCGCCATGGCCGCGTACCTCGCCATGTGGGGCCTGTTCACCGCCGTCATGTTTCTCGGCACCTTCAAGCTCAATCGCGCCCTGCAAGTCGTGTTCGGCTCGCTGACCATTCTCTTCTTCCTACTCGCCGTCGGGGAAGCGCCAGGCACCAGCATTGCGTTCAAACATTACACCGGCTTTGAAGGTCTCTTCTGCGGGTTCGCCGCCATCTATACCGGCCTGGCGCAAGTGCTCAATGAATTATACGGCCATAGCGTCCTGCCTCTCGGTAGTGTTAAGAAATAATCTGGTCCGCTGCCTATCCGCTTGAAACCAACTGCCGCCGTTCATCGTCCATTACAATCACTATCGCATTAATATCATGAGAACCAACAACCTCCTCCTCGTCGCCGCGCTCGCGGCGGTCATCCAACTCAACGCTCTGGCGCAGACCACTGCGCCCGCGCCCGGCACCAATACCGTGGCTGCCGCAGCTCACGTCAATAAGGCGCTCATCCCCGTGAAGCATACCGGTGCTCGCACCGACCTGGTCATCCAGCGCGCCAAGGATAATCCCGGCAACTACGACCTCGAATTCATCGGCGATTCCATCACGCAAGGTTGGGAAACCCGCGGCTCGAATGTCTGGCAGGAAGTCGGCGCCAAATACAAGATCATCAATATGGGCGTCGGCGGTGATCGCACCGAACACGTCCTCTGGCGCTTTGAGCAGGGCCAGCTCGATGGCATCAAGGCCAAGGTCGCCATCGTCATGATTGGCACCAATAACTCCAACAAGAACAAGGACGGCACGGATCAATACACAGAAACCGACATCCTCGAAGGCGTCACCGCCATCGTGAACCAGATTCGCACGCGCCAGCCCGATACCAAGATCCTCCTGTTCGGCATCTTTCCGCGCGGCAAAGCCTTTAACGCCCAGCGCGGCCGCCTCTTGGAAATCAATCAAGCCCTCGCCAAGCTGGACGATGGCCAGAACATCTTCTATCTCGACATCGGTTCCCAATTGATTGAAGCCGATGGCCCCATCTCCACTTCGATGATGAAGGACGCCCTGCATCCCGGCGAAGCGGGTTACCGCATCTGGGACGCCGCCATCGAAACGAAGCTCAAGGAACTGGGCGTTGGCAAGTAAATCCGTTGCCCAGACTATACCTAATGACTCGTCAGTCATAACCCGGGTAATCTTGTCGCTATGAACCTTAAGAACCTCCTGCTCACCGGTGCGCTTGCCGCCGTCATCACGGCTAGCACCTTTGCTCAGACCAATGCGCCGGTTACGACCCTCGCCGTCGCCGCACCCGCGCACGTTAATCAAGCGCTTATCCCCGTGCCGCGCACGGACTGGGCCGTCAAGCGTCAGGCCCTCGTACTCCAACGCGCCAAGGATGCCCCCGGCGATTATGATATCGAGTTCATCGGCGATTCCATCACGCAAGGCTGGGAAGAGGGCGGCCATAACGTCTGGCACGAGCTCGGCAGCAAATACAAGATCATCAACTTCGGTGTGAGTGGCGACCGCACGGAGCATGTGCTCTGGCGGTTTGAGCAAGGTCAGCTCGACGGCATCAAAGCCAAGGTTGCCATCGTCATGATTGGCACCAATAACTCCAACAAGAACAAGGACGGCACGGATACTTACAGTGACAAAGATATTTTGGAAGGTGTCACGGCCATTGTGAACCAGATACGCACGCGCCAGCCGGACACCAAAGTCTTGCTGTTCGGCATCTTTCCGCGTGGCAAAGCCTTTAACGCCCAGCGCGGCCGCCTCTTGGAAATCAATCAGGCCCTCGCCAAGCTGGCGGATGGTCAAAACATCTTTTACTTCGACATCGGCTCTCAATTGATCGAAGCCGACGGTGCCATCGCTCCCGGCATGATGAAGGACGCGCTGCATCCCGGCGAAGCCGGTTACCGCATCTGGGACGCCGCCATCGAACCGAAGCTCAAGGAACTGCTCGGCAAGTAAGCTCCAATTAATATTAAGAAAGCCGGAACGGTATCACCGTTCCGGCTTTTTGTTTTTCCGAATCTAATCGCCGGCTTGACTCGCTCGGTTCCTCCCACCTTACGGGGCAATGATGGATACGGGGTCGCTCCAGGCACCTTCGCCGGCGCTGTTCACGCCCCGGGCCCGGCCCCACACACGGCTGCCGCTCAGCAGGCCGGGGACTGTGGATTTGGATTTCGTCACGGACTTCTGACGCGTCCAACCGGTCGGCGTCATCGGGTCAGGTGAGGTTTCCAACTGGATGGTGCGCGCACCCGCCAGCGGCATCCAATGGTAGTTTAGCGAACCCGCGTTGTCGCCGGGGTTTACGCAGAGGTTTTGCACGGCAGGCAGCAGGGTGGCCTTGGTGCGGACACCCGTCACATCCAAGCCGGAACTCAATTGCTTAGCCTTGTCTTTCGTCTTGAGGTTTACGTAAGCGCAGCGGTCGGTCATGCTGCCTTCAAGCAGCACGCGCTTGGCGTCTTTGATGGCGATTTTTGCCATGTGGATTTTACCGGCGGCCAGCGAATCATCCAGTGCCGTGGAATATTCGTCATGTACGACTTGATAATCCAGCGTGGTCGGGTCGGGTGTGACGTAGCTGGCATTATCCTTCATTTGGACAATGTGATTGGCCGAGTAGGTTCTCAACTGGAGATCCCCTTTCTTTTTAATGTTTATTTTTGCTTTACTCATTTTATTTCCCTTGGTTACGGACCCGCGATCCTGCCCGTCTTCTGCCCGGCCCGACCGGTTGCGGCTAGGCGCACCGGCAAGTCATCGCAAATAAGAGCACTGTTCAGGTCGAGTGTTAATCTTTTATTCAAGCTCACAGCCTAGGCCTTAAGCAAAATGCGTCAATAGACATATCTTGTCATTGGCTTACAAAATAGGGTGAGTCGGAGAAATAATCAGTGCTTTCATTGGCTTATAACCGGATTATTTTGTAAATAAGCCGATTATTGCGCTAAAAAAAATAAATAAAAATATATTTTAGGGGAAGTTTGGGGTTTGTTTACCGTTGAGGAACCCGGTTACGCCGGTAGCCTTGATTCAAAATACCGGGTGGATATGGATTTGATTGAACCTAACCCTCTGAAACCGTCACCGGAATGGCGTAATCCTGACTGGGAATGGAGCAATCCCAGCTAGGAATACCGCAGAACTGTGTAGGACTGCGCTGGGACTTAACGGGATTAGCGTAGAACTGACTAGGAATGCCGGAGAACTAATCGGGAATGCCGTGGAACTGAGTAGGAATAGCGAAGAACTAGTCGGGATTTGGGAAATACTGAACGGGAATGCCGTAGAACTAGACGGGAATGCGGCAATACTGTGTAGGATTTCGCAAATCCTAGGCGGGATTTCCAAAATACTGAGAAGGATTTCGTAAATCCACTGAAGGATTTCCAAAATCCCTTCTACAAAACCCCGTTTCCGGTGCTCCAATAAGCCGTCCCGAGTCCA
>CAIPKV010000053.1 GCA_903865745.1 uncultured Verrucomicrobia subdivision 3 bacterium
AAAAACGGGAAAGCGCCAGCGGGGACATCGCAGCGCAATGTCCCTACCAATGTTCCGTTCGTCCACCCCAAACTGCCATTGGGTCTTTGCAGACAGCCACCATGGCGCCACGGCCACCAATTGGGACATTGCTGGGGAGCGCGCCCGTCCCGGTAGCCGTTTCCGCCGTCGCACCAAATTGGTTTCTTGCACACCTCATCCCGCGTCTTGGCATCTTAGCACCTTGGCGTTAAATTTCCGGCTTCAACTGTCTCTTTTTGCTCATCTGCCCTCTGGAAAGGGTCAAAAGTCGTGCTTTTTGACGTTTTTGCCCGCTCCGATGCCATTTAAGCCTCGTGTCATGCCCCAAACGAAGCGACGAATGCGACAACCGAAGAGACGTTTGTCGCATCCGAAGGGCCGAATGTCACACTCGAAGGGCCGTTTGCGACAACCGAAGAGACAAATGCCTCACTCGAGAGGCCGAATGCCTCACTCGAGAGGCCGAATGCGACACTCGAAGAGACGAATGCGACACTCGAAGGGCCGTTTGCCTCACTCGAAGGGCCGAATGCCACACTTGAGAGGCCGTTTGCGACAATCGAAGCGACGTTTGTCTCAACCGTCGCGACTAAAATAGCCCCAATCGGGCCGATTCGGCTTCCCTCGTTCAGGCCTTGGCGCGCTTGGCGGCTGGGCGGTTTATTGACCGAGTCGGGGAATTCAGAGGTTTTCCTCCAATTTACCCCCGATTTAAAAGTGTCCCAAAAATGAACAAAGTAGTCCCAAGGCGGCATAGTTTACCATCGCCGCTAAGCTATGATGACATCGTTAGTTTTACATAAAACCTATGAAGAATCTCAAAACCAATTTTGCCCTGGCCCTCGTGGCGGGCAGCTTGTTGACCGCTGTAACCTCCCACGCCTCGCTGGATTGTGGCAACAACAGCACGCCGGATTACTCCTGCTACACGGTGAATGACTGCCAGACGGGCGGCACGCCGAATACGAGCTGCAACCCCACGCCGGATTGCAACCCGACGCCCAATCCGCACAATATCACCTCCGTTCCCGAGCCGTCGACCATCGTCGCCGGTGCCCTGCTGCTCCTGCCTTTCGGCATCAGCACGGTGCGCATCCTCCGCAAGAGCAAACAGGAAGCGTAAGCGAGTCTCTTTCAAACGAACGGCCGCCTGATTTCAGGCGGCCGTTTTTTTGTGTTCAATTGCTTCCGCTAGTTCATCAAAAACAAAAAGTCCGGGAACGTGACGTTCCCGGACTTGGTAAGTTTCAGTTTTAAGACTAGGTGCGCGCGGCCGGCTTCTTGGCGGCGGCATCCAGAATCGTGGTCAATACGCTATTCGGCACCTGCGCGAAGGTCAACGGCTCCATGGAGTAGGAGGCGCGGCCTTTGGACAGCGAGCGGATGGCGGTGGCGTAACCGAACATTTCGGCCAGCGGCACCTGCGCGTTGAGGACGGTCTGACCGTTCTTCGCTTCGATGCTCACAATCGTGCCGCGACGGCGGTTGATGTCGCCCAGGAGGTCGCCCTGATATTCGTCCGGCGTGGTACATTCCACCTTCATCAACGGTTCGAGCAGGATCGGACCGGCCTTCTTGAAGGCGTCTTTCAACGCGAAGATGCCGGCCATGCGGAACGCGAGTTCGTTCGAATCAACTTCATGGAAGCTGCCGTCCACGACCTCGACCTTGATATCAATGACCTGGTAGCCGGCATAAACGCCGCCTTTGATGGCTTCTTCGATGCCGTCAATGACCTTGGGAATGAATTCCTTGGGGATCGCGCCGCCGACGATTTCGTCCACGACTTCGACGCCCTTGCCCTTTTCATTCGGATAAACCTTGATGCAGGCGTGGCCGTATTGACCTTTACCACCGGATTGGCGGATGAATTTGCCTTCGCCTTCCGCATCCTTCGTGATGGTCTCGCGATACGCAATCTGCGGCGCACCGGTGTTGGCCTCGACCTTGAACTCGCGTTTGAGGCGGTCCACGATGATTTCCAAGTGCAACTCGCCCATGCCGGCGATGATGAGCTGGCCGGTCTCTTCGTTGGTGAAGCAGCGGAAGGTCGGATCTTCTTCGGCGAGGCGCTGCAAGCCCTCGGACAACTTGTCGCGGTCGGCCTTGGTCTTGGGCTCGACGGCCATGCTGATGACGGGCTCGGGGAAGGTCGGCGGTTCGAGCGTCACGTCGAATTCTTCATTGCACAGCGTGTCACCGGTGGTGATGTTGCGCAGACCGACGAGCGCGGCGATGTCGCCGGCGTAAACTTCGTTGATGTCCTTGCGCTCGCTGCCTTGAATCACCATGAGGCGGGAAACGCGTTCGCGTTTGCGCGTGCGGGGATTGTAGATGGTGTCACCTTTCTTGAGGTGGCCGGAGTAAACGCGGAAGAACACCAGCTTGCCCGCGTAGGGATCGGTCCAGAGTTTGAACGCGAGCGAGCAGAATTTCTCGTGATCGTTCGTCGGCACTTTGACCACGACGTCCGTGCCAAGCTCATGACCTTCCGCACCCGGAATGTCAATCGGGCTGGGCAGATAATCGATGACGGCGTCCACGAGGACTTGGACGGCTTTCTTCTTGAACGCGGAACCGCAGAGCACGGGCACGAGTTCAATCTTGCAGGTCAGGCGGCGGATGGCGGCCTTGAGCACGACGGGCGTGATGGGCTTCTCTTCCAAAACGAGTTCGGCAATGGAGTCGTCCTTGTTGGAGACGGCATCAATCAATTCCGCGAGGGCGGCTTCAGCGCGCTCTTTGTCTTCCGGCGCGATTTCACGGATCTCGTAATTGAGACCTTCGTTCGCTTCGCCCGGACCCCAATAAATCGTCTTCTGGTTGACGACGTCAATGACGCCCTCGAAACCGCCGACGACGGGCTTGCCTTCGGACTCGACCGGGCCCTGGCCCAGCGGCAGGAAGACGGGGAACGCATACGCTTTAAGCTTGGTGCGCATGTCGTTGAGGGCGTTTTCAAAGTTCGCGCCCATGCGGTCCATCTTGTTGACGAATGCGATGCGGGGGACGTTGTACTTGGTTGCTTGGCGCCAGACGGTTTCGGACTGGGGCTGCACGCCGGCGACGCCGCAGAACACGGCGACCGCGCCGTCGAGCACACGCATGGAGCGTTCGACTTCGGCGGTGAAATCCACGTGACCGGGCGTATCAATGATGTTGATGCGGTGCGGAATGTTGTTGAACGCCTTGTAAACCTTGTCTTCGCCGGCCTTGGCGCATTTCTGCGTCCAGAAGCAGGTAACGGCGGCGGACGTAATCGTGATACCACGTTCCTTCTCCTGCTCCATCCAGTCGGTCACGGTGTTGCCGTCATCGACGTCACCAATCTTGTGGATGAGTCCGGTATAAAACAGAATACGCTCGGTCGTGGTGGTTTTGCCCGCGTCGATGTGGGCGGCGATGCCGATGTTGCGGGTACGTTCGAGAGTGTATTCGCGATCGGGCGAATTGGGGGATTTAACTTCAGCGCTCATATTACTATTGGTTTCAAAACTTTGATTATATCACAAACTGGTCTGGGAACAAAAAACGCCCCGGCGATTTCCGTCGGGGCGTGTTGAAAACACTTACTAGAAACGGAAATGCGCGAAGGCTTTATTAGCCTGCGCCATCTTATGAACTTCGTCCCGCTTGCGGATGGCGTTCCCCTGGCCGGCGAAGGCTTCGAGGATTTCCGTGGCGAGCGCAGCCTTCATCGGCACGCCTTTCTTGGCGTCCGCGAAGTCAACGATCCAGCGGAGGGCGAGCGCATTCTGGCGTTCGGCCGGAATTTCCAGCGGCACCTGATACGTGGCCCCGCCGACGCGGCGGGCCTTGGTTTCGATGCGGGGCTTGGCGTTATCCACCGCGCGCTGCAAGATTTCGATCGGGCTGGTGTCCGGGTTCTTGGCGGAGATGGTGTCGAACGCGCCGTAAACGATGCGTTGCGCCGTGCCTTTTTTGCCGGAGAACATGACGGTGTTCACGAGGCGGCTGACCAGCGTGTTGTTGTATTTGCCGTCCTTGGCCAGGGGCCGTTTGGTTGCTTGACGTCTGCGAGACATAATAAATCAGGTAAAATGTTACTTGGCCGGCGCGGCTTTCGCGGCCTTCGGTTTCTTGACGCCGTATTTGGAACGGCTCACGCGGCGTTTTTCAACCCCGGCGGCGTCCAACGTTCCGCGCACGATGTGATAACGCACACCGGGCAAATCTTTCACACGGCCACCGCGCACGAGCACGATGCTATGTTCCTGCAAATTGTGGCCCTCGTCCGGAATGTAGGCGATGATTTCGTAGCCATTGGTCAAACGAACCTTGGCTACTTTGCGCATCGCGGAGTTCGGCTTCTTCGGCGTGCGGGTCATCACTTGGATGCACACACCACGGCGGAAGGGGGAGTTTTCCAAGGCAGGTGACTTGGACTTATACTTTACTTTTGTGCGGCCCTTGCGGACCAGTTGATTAATTGTCGGCATTTGCGTTAAATTCGCGGTAAAAAAACCGTTCTTCTGTTTTGGAGAAACGGAGCGCGGAATATATCAAACGCGTCTACCATGGCAACATTATTTTCCAGCTTTTTTGGTTTATCTGCCACGCCAGCGGTTTCCGTTAGACTTTCTTCCGCCGCCAGCCGGCAATGAACATCCCGTTGCCTTCCAAATCCTGCGGCCAGAGGGTCAACGACGACGCGCCAGCGACGGTGCGTTCGTTCAGCTTTATGTCCGGAAAAATCAGCGGCTCGAAATCCGGATGGCTGGCGTTGAAGGCTTCCACTACTTCCGTTGACTCGGCGCGCGTCAAGGTGCAGACGGAGAAAATCAGTTTGCCACCAGGCTTCACACTCAGCGCGACATTCGCGAGCAAGTTCTTTTGAATGGCGGATAACTCACTGACATCGTTCGTCGTTGTCGTCCAGCGCGCCTGTGGATTGCGCTGCCACGTGCCGATACCGCTGCACGGCGCATCCACAAGTACGCCGTCGAATTTTGTTTTCGTCGGCAACTTCTTACCGCCATCCCAGGCGGCGGAACGATAATTGAAAACTTTCGCCCGACCGGCCCGACGCTTGAGTTTAGCCAAACGCCATTCCGCGCGATCACTCGCCCACAGCATGCCTTTATTTTGCATCAGGTCGGACAAATGCAACGTCTTGCCACCTTCGCCCGCACACGTGTCCCACCAAGTCTCGCCCGGCTGCGGATTGCATAACTGCCCCACCATCTGCGACGCGATGTCTTGGATCTCAAATTCGCCCGCGTGAAACTCGGGCGTCTTGAACAAATCTTCTTCGCCGCGATACAGCAAAGCTTCCGGCAATCGCGGACTGACCTCTGCGCCCAATAACTTTTCTGCCAGTTGGCCAACCGTCTCACGCTTGGCGCGCAGCCAGAGTTTGGGTTCGCGCTGCAAGGAACAAAGCCATTCGTCGCCAACCGCCATGACCTCTGCCGCCCAGGCGGGCACCGCTTTGGCGCGCAGCTCCGAAAATGGCATACTTGATTCATCGCTTTGAAACCGCTGGTTCAGACGCAGCGCCAGCCGCATCTTGGCTTCGACGCCGCGCTCCTCGCGCAGCCAAACGTGCCAGCGATAATAAATGAAAACGGTTTTGGCGACTTCCGTGGCGTCGTATGGCGCGAGGTCGCGCAGCGATTTAAGAACTTCGCGCAAGGCGGCATCCGCCGGCTTGTCCTTGCCGGTCTGGCGGATGACCTCCGCCGCAATCTCATGAACGGGTTGAATCACAGGTCGCAGCATACGCGATGTCATATCCAGAATACAACGCGGACATTATGGAGAGCGGCTCCAACGACTTAAGTTGGCCTCCCTTAAGCAACTCGTCACTTGCTTGTGTCTTCATTTCGTAACTTGGATTTAACCCGGCCGTCTTTGTGTTTGGCGCAGAGTAAGTTATTTTGCGAGCATGGTGCCGCGCATATTGATTGTGGATGACGAAGGTGATTTCATCGAGCTGGTGAAGTTCCGCCTCGCCAACTTGGGCTGCGAATTTCTGGTAGCGGCCGACGGCGTCCATGCCCTGAGCCAGGCGCGCGAGTTCAAGCCCGACTTGATCCTGCTTGATATCCTGCTGCCGGATCTCGACGGCCTGTCCGTTTGCGAAATCTTGAAGCGCCAGCCGGTCACCAAGAAAATCCCGATTATCTTCATGAGCGCACTGTCCAGCGACGTCACCAAACGCTCGGCCGCCATGAACGCCGAAGACTTCTTCACCAAGCCGCTCGACCTGAACCGGCTCGAAAAACGCATCACCGAGCTGCTCCACGCCCCGACGGTCGCCAACTGATTCCCTGCAGATTGCTCCGCGCTTCGCTTGACAGCGAAGCGCTCAATGTTCATTTTTATCCGGTTGTTTTTAAGGAATTAAATGAGCACCTCACATAATCTTTTCGGAACCTGGCAATCTTTTGAACTCGGCAACGGGCAGGCGGGTAAATTTTACTCGCTGCCCGCATTGGAAAAAGCCGGCGTCGGCCCCATCTCCAAACTGCCAGTCTCCATTCGCATCGTCTTGGAATCCGTCCTGCGTAATTGCGACGGCAAAAAAGTTCATGAAGCCAATGTCAAGGAACTGGCCAATTGGAAAGCCACGGAAACGCGCACAGCGGAAATTCCGTTCGTCGTCGCGCGGATCGTGTTGCAGGATTTTACCGGGGTACCGCTGCTTGTCGACCTAGCCGCGATGCGCAGTGCCGTGAATAAGCTCGGCAAGAACCCCAAGATCATCGAGCCGCTCGTGCCCGTGGATTTGGTGGTGGACCACTCGGTGCAGGTGGATTTCGCCGGCGGTGCGGATTCGATGGCGAAGAATCTGGATTTGGAATTCACCCGCAACCGCGAGCGCTACCAATTTCTAAAATGGGGCATGCAAGCGTTTGACACCTTCAAGGTCGTGCCACCGGGCATCGGTATTGTTCATCAGGTGAACTTGGAATATCTCGCCAAGGGCGTTTTGAATGCCGGAGAAGTTTATTATCCCGATACGCTCGTCGGCACGGACTCGCATACCACGATGATTAACGGCCTCGGCATTGTTGGCTGGGGCGTCGGCGGCATCGAAGCGGAAGCGGGCATGCTCGGCCAGCCGGTTTATTTCCTCACGCCGGATGTTGTCGGCGTTCACCTAACCGGTGCCATCCGGGAAGGCGTCACCGCCACGGATGTGGCACTCACCGTCACGCAAATTCTTCGCAAGGCCAAGGTCGTCGGCAAATTCGTGGAATTCTTCGGCCCCGGCGCGGCGGCGTTACCGCTCGTGGATCGCGCGACCATTGCCAACATGGCTCCCGAATACGGTGCCACAATGGGTTTCTTCCCGATTGACGCTGAATGTACCAATTATCTCCGCGCCACCGGTCGGAGTGAGGAAGCCGTCAAGACCTACGAAAATTATTACAAGGCGCAAGGCTTGTGGGGTATTCCGAACAAAGGTGACGTTGTCTATTCGCAGGAAATTGAACTCGACCTCGGCTCGGTATTGCCCAGTGTCGCCGGCCCAAAACGGCCGCAGGATCGTATTGAGTTGCCGAAGCTGAAAAACGAATTCACCACCGCCTTCTCCAAACCGGTCACCGAAAATGGGTTTGGCATGAAGGCCGAAGAACTCGGCAAGACGAAGGCGGACGTGGTTCTGACCGGGGGCAAATCCACCATTGGCCATGGCTCGGTTTTGATTGCGGCCATCACGAGTTGCACGAACACCAGCAATCCTAGCGTCATGCTCGCCGCGGGTTTGCTCGCGAAGAAAGCGGTGGAAAAGGGTCTGACCGTGAATACCTCAGTTAAGGCATCGCTCGCACCGGGATCACGCGTGGTCACCGATTATTTGGATAAGACCGGCCTCCAGCCCTATCTCGATAAACTCGGTTTCAACCTCGTCGGATATGGTTGCACCACTTGCATCGGTAATTCCGGTCCGCTCGCGGCACCAATTGAGGAAGCTATTGTAAAAAATAATCTCGTTGCCGCCGCAGTTCTTTCGGGCAACCGCAACTTCGAAGCGCGCGTGCACCAGAACATCAAGGCGAACTTCCTCATGTCGCCGCCGCTCGTCGTCGCCTTCGCGCTCGCAGGCCGCGTGGACATTGACCTCGCCAATGACGCGCTCGGTACCGGCAAAGATGGCAAGCCGGTTCATCTGCGCGACATCTGGCCGAGCCTTAAAGAAGTGCGCGACCTCATGCAGGCGGCATTGCAACCCGATGTATTCCGCCGACTATATAAGGATTTTGCCGCTCAGAATCCGAAGTGGAACGACATCTCTTCAAGCACCGGCAATGTTTATGAGTGGGATCGCAAGTCAACCTACATACAGGAGCCGCCGTTTTTTGAGAATTTCTCCCTCACCCCGGGCAGCATTAAGCCTATCAACGGCGCCTGCGCGCTCGGTATTTTTGGCGACAGCGTGACGACCGATCACATCTCGCCCGCCGGCTCGTTCAAGAAGACGACGCCAGCAGGAAAATACTTGAGCGAAAACGGCGTTACCCCGGAAGACTTTAATAGTTACGGCTCACGCCGCGGCAACGATCGCGTGATGACTCGCGGCACGTTCGCCAATGTCCGCATCAAGAACCTCATGGTATCTGGCGTGGAAGGTGGCGTGACGAAATTGCAGCCGTCCGGGGAACAAGTCAGCATTTACGACGCCTCGATGAAATATCAGGCGGACAAAGTCCCACTCATAATCATTGCCGGCCAAGAATACGGCACCGGTTCGTCGCGCGACTGGGCGGCTAAAGGTACGAATCTCCTCGGCGTCAAGGCCGTAGTGGCGCAGAGCTTCGAACGTATTCATCGTAGTAATCTCGTTGGTATGGGCGTGCTCCCACTGCAATTCAAGGAAGGCACCACCGCACAGAGTCTGAAGCTTGACGGCACTGAAATTTACGACATTGTCGGCCTGGACGCGAACATCAAGCCGCAGCAGGACCTAACGCTGAAGATTACTCGCAAAGACGGAACCGTGGAAAATGTAGCCGTCCGCTGCCGGATTGATACGCCGATCGAAATTGATTACTACCAGCACGGTGGCATTTTGCCCTATGTGTTGCGGCAGTTAGTCGCAAAAGCTTAAGGGTTCCATACCGTCGATTTAATTCCAGCCGCGCGTTCGCGTCGATAAAATAAAAAAAGCCCGCTCTTACGAGCGGGCTTTGTGTTTTCAATCGAAATTACTTATTCGCTTCGGGCTTAACCTCGGCGGCGGAAGCGGCTTCAGCCGGAGCCGGCGTCGGAGCGATCGTGTCCACCCATTCCAAGATTGCGCTTTGCGAGGCATCACCGTTGCGCTGGCCGAGCTTGATGATGCGGGTGTAACCACTGCGGCGATCTTTGAACGCCGGGGCGATTTCCGTGAACAGCGTCTTGGCGGCTTTTTCCTGGTGCAGGCGGGCGACGGCGAGTCGGCGATGGGCAATAGTGCCCTTCTTCCCCAGCGTAACCATCTTTTCAGCAACCGAACGGGCTGCCTTGGCCTTGGCCAAGGACGTCGTTACGCGCTTGTGTTCAATTAAGCTGCAAACGAGGTTGGCGAGCATCGCGTTGCGATGTTCCGAGGTGCGGCCCAATTTGGCCGTGCGCTTCAAATGTCTCATGGCAAATCCTTATTCCGTTTTAGCGGCTTCTTCCTTCGGCGCCTCGACAAGGCCCGGCTCAAAATTCATGCCGAGCGAGAGGTTGAGGGAAACCAGCTTGTCTTTGATTTCGTTGAGCGACTTCTTGCCGAAGTTGCGATACTTGAGCATCTCCTGCTCAGTCTTCAGAGCGAGCTGACCAACGGTGGTTATGTTCGCATTGTTCAGGCAGTTCGCGGCGCGGACGCTCAGCTCGATCTCATTGACACTCATGTTCAACAATTTCTTGAGCTTGGACTTCTCGTCATCCTGCTTGTCGGCCGCTTCTTCAAATTCCACCGCGTTCTTGTCGTAGCCAACGAACACGTCCAGATGATGCGCCAGAATCGCGGAGGCTTGGGTCAGCGCATCATCGGGAGTGATACGTCCGTCCGTCCAAATTTCAAGAACCAGACGGTCATAATCCGTGCGGTTACCAACGCGCGCAGCCTCAACCGCATAACGCACGCGGGTCACCGGAGAGAAAATCGAGTCAATCGCCACGATGCCGATGGCTTGGCCGGGTTTTTTGTTTTCGTCGCTCGGGCAGAAGCCACGGCCAACCTTGACCGTCAACTCCATTTCAAACTTTTTCTTCTTGTCCAGCGTGCAGATGTGCTGCGTCGGATTGACGAGTTCAATATTCTGGTTGGTCTGGATGTCGGCGGCGGTGACGTTGCCCTCCTTGTTGACCGAGAGCAAGAGCGTCTGCTCATCGCGGGTGTGGGCTTTGAATTTGACCTTCTTCAGGTTCAAGACAATATCCGTCACGTCTTCGGCGACGCCTTCGATCACGGCAAATTCGTGCTGGGCACCGTCCACCTTTACGGAAGTGATGGCCGCACCTTCAAGTGAGGACAACAACACACGACGAAGCGAGTTACCTACCGTATGGCCATAACCGGTTTCAAACGGGTCGGCAACAAACTTGGCGTAGGTTTCGGTGGCAGAAGCTTCGTCCTTCTGCAACCGCTTCGGCATTTCAAAACGTCCTAAACGAACTGGCATATTTTCCTTTTGACAATTTTAATCTGGCAGTTCCAGGTAATTTTATTCCCTACCGGAACCGCCCGTGTAATTGTCTTAATTGTTAATGGTTAGCGGGAATAAAATTCTACTACAGCCTGCTCGTTGGCAATCGGCTGAATCTCGTCGCGGGTTGGAATGCGCATGACGGTACCTTTGAAGCCTTCTTTGTCTAAAGATAACCAATCCGGTACTGCCCGACTGGCGGATACTTCCAAATTCTTCGTCGCGAGTTGCCGGGAAACGTTGTGGTTCTTGACCAAAATCACATCATTTACCTTAAGGGCGAAGGATGCAATGGCCGCCTTGCGACCGTTGACGGTGATATGGCCATGATTGACCATCTGGCGGGCTGCAGCGCGGGTGTTGCCAAAACCGAGGTGGAACACAACGTTGTCCAACCGGGTTTCCAAAATCTGCAACATCGTCTCGCCGGTGATACCACGGCGGTTTTTCGCCTTTTCATAGACACCGCGAAATTGCTTCTCCATCAGTCCGTAGTAATAACGGAGCTTCTGCTTTTCATTAAGCCCTTCGCCGTATTCGGTGGTTTTGCGGCGCGACTTTGGGCCATGGACGCCCGGACCATAGTTGCGGCGTTCAAGATATTTCGTCGGGCCGAAAATCGGAATACCGAAACGGCGGCTAATGCGAACACGGGGACCTGTATAACGAGCCATAAAAATTTACGATTTACAATTTGTGGTTGAAGATTTTTTACACGCGGCGTTTCTTGCGGGGACGGCAACCATTGTGCGGAACCGGCGTCACGTCTTTGATGGTAGAAATTTCCAACCCGATAGCCTGAAGCGCGCGAATTGCGGATTCACGACCGGAGCCGGGACCCTTAACGCGAATTTCCACTTCCTTCATGCCGTGTGCCATCGCCTGACGGGCGGCGTCTTGCGCAACCATCTGCGCGGCATAGGCCGAACTTTTGCGCGAACCCTTAAAGCCGACACGGCCAGCAGCAGACCAACCGATGAGATTGCCCTGCATGTCGGTAATGGTAACCTGGGTGTTATTGAAAGTGGCCAAAATGTTAGCAATTCCGGAAACAATGTTCTTCGCATGCTTAGCCTTAACTACTTTCTTCGCGTTTGGATCCTCACCAAGCAAGTCAGCGGCCGTCGGAACGGCTATCACTGCTGGTTCGGCTGGCGCAGCGGAGGCTTCGGCAACGGGCGTGGCTTTTTTCTTAACCGGTTTCGCTTCCGGCGCGGTGGCGTCGGCAGCGGCAACAGGCTTCACTTCTTTTTCCTTCTTTGGCGCGGCTGGTTTTTTCTTTTCTTCGGACATATCGAGATTTAGTTATTAGTGAATACCAGCTTTGGCTGTAGGATTACGTTGCACACCGACCGTCTTGCGCGGACCTTTGCGTGTGCGGGCGTTGGTCTGCGTGCGCTGGCCACGCACGGGCAAACTGCGCATGTGGCGGATACCCCGGTAGCACTTGATACCCTGCAGACGCTTGAGGTTCATGCCGAGTTCACGGCGCAAATCACCTTCGATGACATACTTGCCTTCTTGGATCGCGTGAACAATCTGGGACAGCTGGGCCTCGGTTAAATCCTTTGCACGAATGGAAGGGTCAATGTTAGCGCGCTCAAGCACTGCTTTCGCATTGACCGGTCCGATGCCATAAATATAACGAAGCGCAATGTCAATGCGCTTGCCGGGCGGAATTTCTACACCAATGATACGTGCCATAAATTTTTAATTAACCTTGACGTTGCTTGTGGCGTTTGTTCGTGCAGATGACGCGGATAACGCCACGACGCTTCACGATTTTGCAGTGCTCACACAATTTTTTGACCGACGCTCTGACTTTCATGCTTAAATTATTTTTGTTTCAACTATTATCTGCCCCACGCTCAAGTCGTAAGGCGTCAACTGTAATTTCACCATGTCACCGACTTTCAAGCCGGTAAAATTCTCCTCATCCCGCCGGCTCGCAAACGCTGTCAAGCGGTGACCATTATGCAACTCTGCGCAAAACGTGCCGTTCGGCAAAGCCACTATCACACGGGCGTCAACGCAGAAGGCATCTTTGCCCATGTCAAAATCTCCGGCTCACCGTCCGTTACTAAAATGCTATGCTCAAAATGGGCGGATAGTGAACCATCTTGCGTAACCACTGTCCAGCCGTCTTTCAGTATTTTTACGTCAGCACAGCCAATATTCACCATCGGCTCAATTGCAATTGTCATACCCGGCTTCAACTTCGGCGAAGACTTTTTGCCCTCATCAAAATTTGGCACCTGCGGTTCCTCATGCATCGTACGGCCGACCCCGTGGCCGACAAATTCACGAACCACGCTAAAACCGTTTTGCTCGACATACCGCTGAACCGCCAGCGAAATATCCAATACACGGTTACCCGGTCGCGCCTGGGCGATACCCAGGTAGAGCGACTGTTCCGTCACGTCGAGCAACCTTTGCGCTGCGACGCCACAGCCTCCAACCGCCACCGTCCGCGCCGTGTCACCGATAAAACCTTTATGTAGTACGCCGACATCGATGCTGACGATGTCACCAAATTTTAATTCACGCTCGGACGCGATGCCGTGAACGACCTCGTCGTTCACAGACAGACAGGTATGGCACGGAAACTTCCGATACCCGAGAAACGCGCTTTTGCCGTCGTAACTCTTTATTCGCTCTGCCGCAAAATTATCAATTTGCCGCGTCGTCAAACCCGGCTTGATGAACGCAGCTATTTCATCCAAAACTTTTCCGGCCACCCAGCCCGCCGGACGCATCAACTTTAAATCGTCCTCTGACTTAAGCTTTATACCCGCCACAACACTTTAGAAACGCCCACGGATCTTGCCTTTTTTGAGGAACCCGTCGTAATGACGCATCATCAAGTGCGATTCAACCTGCCGCATGGTGTCGAGCAAAACGCCGACCGCAATCAAAATGCTGGTACCTCCAAAAAACTGCGCCACATCCGGAGGAATCGCCAGCTTTCGTCCAAGAATGATTGGAATCGTAGCTATTACCGTCAGGAAAATTGCTCCAGCCAATGTGATTCGGCTCATGGCATGATGTAAATAGTCGCTAGTCCCCTGCCCCGGACGCACCCCAGGAATATATCCGCCATTCTTCTTCAAATCATCGGCAATCTGGATTTCGTTGAACTGCGTCGCCACCCAGAAATACGAGAAGAACAAAATCATGCCCGAATAAATTACCAAATATAACCAAGATCCATAATTCAGCGTTTGCGCCAAGCTACGGAATGAATCGGCGATGAACGGCGTCTTGCTAAAAGTATTGGCAAACCACGAACATACTGGCTGCGGGAACATCAGTATGGACTGCGCAAAAATAATGGGCATGACGCCCGCATAATTTACACGCAATGGCATGAAGGACGTTCCTCCGGCATACATCTTACGACCAACCGCACGCTGGGCATATTGCACTGGAATTTTCCGCTGCGCTTGCGTAATGGCAATGACACCACCTACAACGATTACAAGAAGAATTACGAGTAATAAACCAGTACCGAAAATATGGTAATTGGCTTCCATACCTCCTGCCGGAAAAAACATATCAATTGCGGCCCGAACCGCCCGGGGCAACCGTGCCAGAATACCGATGGTAATAACTAGCGATACGCCGTTACCAATACCACGTTCGGTGATTTGCTCGCCAAGCCACATCAAGAGCATCGTGCCCGCCGTCATAATAGTCACAGCCACCAAGTAATAGGCAAAAGTATTGTCAATCAGCACCAAACGGTCACCTAGACCTGGAAACTGACGTTCAGGATGCAGCCAACTGGTCGCAAAATAAATCCCCTGACCTAGGCAGAGCAGCACGGTAAGATAACGACCATATTTTATAATTTGTGTGCGGCCACCCTCTTCGCGCGCTAGTTTGCTTAACTGAGGAACAACCGCCGTCAGCAGCTGAATAATAATGGTCGCGCTGATGTAAGGCATGATGCCCAACGAGCCAATGGCACAGTGTTCAAAGGCCCCCCCAGCGAACGTGTTATACATCCCCAACAGCCCACCATCACCTCCCTTGGTTGAGAAAAAATGCGAGAGCGCTTCACCATTCAAACCAGGAATCCGAATTACCGCCAAGAGACGACAAACCGCCAGCAGTCCAAGCGTAAACCAAATTCGGGATTTCAGTTCCGGAATCTTGAAACAATTGCTGAGGGTGCTGGCGATGGAGCGGAACATTCTTCTGCCCGGTTATTTCTTGGCCGGAGTCGGAGATTTTTTGGCAATAATTTCAACCGAACCACCCTTGGCCTCGATCTTTGTTTTCGCCGATGCACTAATAGCACTTACAATCACAGCCAATTTTTTAGTGAGTTCACCCGTCCCAAGAATCTTAACGCCAAGCACTGGGCCGTTAGCTAAGCCGACTGAACGCAAAGCCGTTTCATCAACTCGAGCACCATCTTCGAACTGGTTCAAGTCGCCTACATTCACCGGACTATACTCCGTAGTAAAGCGCGCGTTATTGAAACCACGCTTAGGAATGCGACGAATTAGTGGCATCTGACCGCCTTCGAAACCGATGCGAATTGAGCTGCCGGAACGCGCGGTTTGACCTTTGCCACCACGACCGGCCGTTTTGCCATGGCCGCTAGATTCACCCTGGCCGAGCCGCTTGGTGCGATGTTTCGCGCCGGGACGAGGTTTGAGATTGTGCAAACGCATAAAAAAAATATCAGACAGCCGACGCTTGAGGAGCCTTCGGTACGGCTACTTTTTTGATTTCTAAGCCGCGCGAAGTATAAATCTGTTCGCGAGTACGAAGGCTTAACAAACCGTTTAACGTGGCTTTGACCACGTTTGCAGCATTTTTTGAACCGAGTGATTTCGTTAAAATGTCCTTAATGCCGGCAGATTCCAAAACGGACCGAACTGTTTTACCAGCAATAATGCCAGTTCCGGGGGAAGCTGGACGCAGTAAAATTTTGGCACCGCCGTAGCAGGAATAAACCTCATGCGGAATCGTTACATCATTTAACGAGACCGACTGCATCTTATTGCGGGCTAGTTCGCCGCCACGCTTGATCGCGTCAGCAACTTCGGCCGCTTTGCCAAGCGCCATGCCGACCTTTCCCTTTTTGTCGCCGACAACAACCAAGGCACTGAACTTAAAGCGGCGTCCACCTTTTACAACTTTTGAGGAGCGGTTAATGAAAACCACTTTCTCAACCATCTCTTCGCCACCCTTGGCAAAGGCGTTTTCGCCAACATCTGAACGACGGCCACGGCCACCGCCACCGCCACGGCCACCTTGGCCACCACGCCCGCCAAATCCTCCGCGCCCGCCGCGCGATTCAGACTGCGGTTTCGTCGCTTCAGGAGCGGCGGCAGGAACTTCTGGAATGATTTCGTTTTCAGCCACAATGATTCTCCAATTCAGGTTTAAAATTTTAATCCGGCTTCGCGTGCGGCATCAGCCAATGCTTTGATCTTGCCGTGATAGCGCGTACCACCACGATCAAACACCACTGCTGAAATACCTTTGTCAATTGCCGCCTTGGCCGCAATGGCACCGACTTTTTTGGCGCCATCCACATTGGCGGAACAGACTTTTGCCTCGCCTTTACCTACCGTCGAGGTCGCCGCCAGCGTCTTGCCAGTAACATCATCGATAAACTGAACGTGAATATTTTCGTTCGTGAAGCGAACACTCATGCGCGGGCGTTCGTACGTGCCGCTGACCCGTTTGCGTATGCGCCAATGACGCAATTGCTTCAACTTTAATTTTTTTTCGGTTCTCATCTCAGTGGGTCCACGGTTTTGGCCGTGAACTAAAATTGTTATTGGACAGTTTTGCCTTCCTTACGTACGACATGTTCGCCAGCGTAACGTACACCCTTGCCCTTGTAGGGTTCCGGCGGATAATAGGCGCGGATTTCAGAGGCAACTTTGCCAACTATCATCTTGTCCGGGCCTTCAATCGTAAGCTTGGTATTTTCCTCGACCGTGACCTTGATTTGATCGGGAATATTGTAATTAATTGGATGCGAATAACCTAGGGACAGGTTCACCACCTTGCCTGTTACGGCAGCTTTGAAACCTACGCCCTGAATTTCAAGCTTCTTAACGAAGCCTTCAGCAACACCCTTAATCATGTTGTTGACAAGCGCGCGGCTCAAGCCATGCAGCGCCTTCGCCTGAGCGTCTTCTCCAGCACGGCTTACGACAATCTTGTCACCTTCAACCTTCAGGCTGGTGCGCTGGGGTAATTCCCATGCCAGTTTGCCTTTCGGCCCTTCGACAGAAACTTTTTGACCTTTTACATCCACCTTGACCTTGGCGGGAATGGCAATCGGCTGTTTTCCAATACGAGACATAAAAAATTACCAGATGTAGCAGAGAAGTTCTCCGCCGAGGTTTTTCTTGCGCGCTTGCTGGTCGGTCAACAGACCTTCCGAGGTTGAAACGATCGCCACCCCAAGACCGCCGCGCACACGGGGTATTTCCGTCGCGCCAACATAACGACGCAAACCGGGCTTACTGACACGCTTGAGTCCTTCAATGACACTCTTCTTGCCGTTAAACTTCAGGCCGATAGAGATAGTCTTCTTGACATCGCCTTCAACCGAAACATCGGCTACGTAGCCCTGCTGCTTGAGCAGCTTAGCCACACTTTCCTTGATACGCGAATGCGGCAATTTAACCACAGGTAATTGCGCCGCACCGGCGTTACGGATGCGTGTCAACATGTCAGAAATCGGATCGCTCATATTTACTTTTAAATTTCGTTCTGCGTTTCGGCTCCAGCACAATTGCTAAACCGACAGCCAGAACGGATAAATTTTTTACCAACTGGCCTTTGTGACCCCAGGAATCAAGCCATTCAACGCCGCCTCACGGAACGTCAAACGCGACACCCCGAACTTGCGCCAATAACCGCGACGGCGGCCACTGAACGCACAGCGGTTAACCACACGCGTCGGGCTGGCATCACGCGGTAGTTTCGCCAAACCGGCGTAGTCGCGCTTGGCCTTTAGTTCTGCGCGAATCGGAGCATACTTCTTCACCGTTTCTTTTTTGCGGTTATTCCGCTCAATCCAGGATTTCTTGGCCATAACAAATTATTTTTCTGCGAACGGAAAACCCATCAACTTCAACAAATCGTGGGCTAATTCATTTTTTCCAGCGGTGGTCACAATAGTGATGTCCATACCCTGCTGGCGCTTGATTTTTTCCAGTTCAATTTCCGGGAAAATGGTCTGATCCGGCACACCAAACGTGTAGTTGCCCCGACCATCAAACTTGCGCGGCGACAAACCACGGAAATCACGAATACGAGGCAAAGCCGTGGCGACAAGACGGTCGTAAAATTCATACATCGCATCACCGCGAAGCGTTACGCGGCAGCCAATGGCCTGGTTTTTTCGGAGCTTGAAATTAGCAACGTCTTTTTTTGACCGGCTGATAATCGGCTTGCGACCGGTTAACTGCGTTAAATCTTTCGAAGCATCTTCCAAGGCGCCTTTTTCAAGCGAGGCATTGATACCCATGTTGACGACAATCTTCACGAACTTCGGAATCTGGTGAATGTTCGCAAAATTGTGCTTAGCCTTGAGGGCCGGCACCACTTCTTCGTTATATTTTTTGTAAAGTCGAGATTTCATTTTAAACTCACGGATATGGCCGTGAAAATTATTTACGCGGCGACCGCCTCAGCTTTTTTCACATTCGAGATGTGAATCGATCCTTCGCGATCCAGAATCGCTCCGTTGGGGTTCTGCTGGCTCTTCTTGACGTGCTTCTTAACCATCTGTAAACCTTCGACTATCACCCGCTGCTTCTCGGTCAGCACATGAATAATCTTGCCGCTCTTACCTTTTTCTTTGCCGGCGATAACAGTTACCTGATCGCCTTTTTTGACGTGAAATTTTGACATAACCTTCAAATAACCTCCGGAGCAAGTGAAATAATCTTCATAAACTTCTTTTCCCGAAGTTCGCGGGCGACTGGACCAAAAATACGAGTCCCTTTAGGATTCAGTTCTTTGTCAATGATGACACAGGCATTGCTGTCGAAACGCAGCACCGAACCATCGGCGCGTGCAATAATATGGCGCGTGCGAACAACCACGGCGTCGTGAACTTCGCCTTTTTTCACCGAGCCATCGGGTGCCGCTTCTTTGATATGGACCTTGATGACGTCACCAATGCCGGCATACGTCTGATTGCGACCGAGCACACCAATGTTCCAAGCCACTTTGGCACCGGTGTTATCTGCCACATCTAAACTGGATCGAACTTGCAACATAAAATTATAATCAGGCTGCGACTGCGGTTAAAGCCTCGCCGCGCTCCACAACTTCCACAAGCGTCCAGCGCTTCAACTTTGACAGCGGGCGGGATTCCTCAATGCGAACGGTGTCGCCCGGCTTCGCCTGCGCCTTTTCATCGTGCGCGTAAAACTTCTTGTAAGAGGTAACGATTTTCTTAAATTTGGGGTGTGGAAAACGGCGTTCCACTCGCACCACAATCGTCTTAGTCATCTTGTTCGAGACAACCTCCCCGACACGCTGCTTGCGTTTGCCGGTTGACGCCATAATATTCGTTGATTCAGCCATACAAAATTATTTCGCCGCCGGTTTCGACGCCTGGTTCCGCAATGCCGACATACGGGTTTCGACGCGTGCAATGTCCTTGCGCAGCGTGCGCAGGCGTGCGGGTTTTTCCAACTGCGCACTCGCCTGTTGCAGGCGCAAGTTGAAGATTTCGTGACGGAGATCGCGGCCGAGTGCCGCCAACTCCACCAGCGTGGCATCTTTGATTTTGGAATCGGAAAACTTCATAAACTCTCAGCTTGCGTGGTGATGGCGCGAAATAAACTTGGTTTTGATGGGCAATTTTGTCGCAGCCAAGCGCATGGATTCACGAGCTTCGGCTTCCGTAATGCCATCGACTTCAAACAAAACATTCGCAGGACGGATGACCGCCACCCAGCCTTCAAGCGGTGCTTTGCCCTTACCCATTCGGGTTTCTAGGGGCTTCTTCGTGTAAGACTTCTGCGGGAACACCCGAATCCACATCTTGCCTTTACGCTTCATGTGGCGAGTAATCGCTACGCGGCAGGCTTCCAGCTGCTTGCCGTCCATCCAGCAACGTTCGAGCGCCATCAAACCAAATTCGCCGAACGCTACGGTATTACCCGTCAGCGCCAGCCCCGTGCGACTACCACGGTGCATCTTGCGAAACTTTACTTTTGCCGGTTGCATTGCCATAACAAAAATTCTTCTAAAATATTATCCCACCACCGGCGCGGCCGGTTTAACTTCTTTCTTCTGCGGCTTATTCTCACCCTTGCAAATCCAGCACTTGATGCCGAGCTTGCCATAAACCGTCTTCGCTTCCGCGAAACCATAGTCAATATTTGCACGGAGCGTGTGCAGCGGCACCCGGCCCCAGTGATACATTTCTACGCGAGCCAGTTCAGCGCCACCGAGTCGGCCACCGGCGCGAATCTTGATGCCCTCAGCACCGAAATCTTTCGCAGTCTGCAAAGCCTTCTTCATCGCGCGGCGAAAAGATACGCGGCGTTCAAGTTGCAACGCGATGTTTTCAGCGCACAACTGCGCATCAAGTTCGGGCTGCTTTACTTCGACGATGTCTACGTAAACTTCCTTACCAGTCTTCTTGCTCAGCTCTTCCTTTAGCTTGTCAATTTCCGAACCTTTGCGGCCGATAACGACACCGGGACGGGCGGTCAAAATTGTCACTCGGCAACGATTGGTCGCACGTTCAATTAAAATCTTCGGTACCGAGGCACCTTCGAGCTTCTTCTTCAGCAGGTCGCGAATTAAACGGTCTTCGGTTAACAGCTTACTGAATTCTTTCTTGTCGGCATACCACTTGGAGCGCCAGTCTTTGTTGACTGCGACACGTAAGCCGATTGGATTGGTCTTTTGGCCCATATATTATTCGTCGGACAAAGTGATTTTGATATGGCAACGGCGTTTCAAGATCGGACCAGCCGAACCGCGTGCCTTCGGTTGAAAACGTTTGATGGTCGTCGCCGTACCCGCAACCGCTTCCTTGATGCGCAAACTTTCGGGACGGAGTTTGTTGTTGTTTTCCGCATTGGCGATGGCCGAATGCAGCGTCTTGGCGACAAAGCGCGCGCCCTTGCGCGGCACGACGGCCAGAATCTGCTCGGCCTCCAATGCACGCAGACCCTGTATCTGCCGCACGACTTCGCGCATCTTTTGCGCGGACATCGGGATATTTTTGGTGATGGCGAAAACTTCCATAAAAACTATTTGGCTTCCGCCTTTGCGGTGTGGGCGCCGTGCTTCTTGAACGTGCGGGTCAGGGAGAATTCTCCGAGCTTGTGACCAACCATGTTTTCTGTAATGAAAACCGGGTTAAAAACCTTGCCGTTGTGAACCGTGAACGTCAGACCGACAAATTCCGGCGTAATCGTCGAGCGACGTGACCAGGTCTTGATTGGCGTCTTCTGATTAGCCGCCTTAGCCTTTTGGATTTTTTCCAAAAGATGACCTTCTACAAACGGGCCTTTTTTAATCGAACGTCCCATAAATTATTTGTTTTTCATCGGCAAACCATTGCGCTGAACAATGATGAGGCGATTGGAAGTTTTGTATTTCGCACGGGTCTTGCCACCCTTGGCAACCTTGCCCCACGGCGACATCAATTGCTGCCAGCCACCACCACCCTTTGATTTACCCTGACCGCCACCGTTTGGATGGTCAACCGGGTTACGCGCCATACCGCGCGTGATGCCGCGATGACCGCGATGACGAGTGCGCCCCGCCTTGCCGAGAATAATATTTTCGTGCTCGGTGTTACCAACCTGACCGATGGTCGCGTAGCACTCTTCGTTGATTTTGCGGATTTCGCCTGAAGGCAAACGAATCTGTGCGTAGCCTTGGTCGCGCGACATCAAGGTCGCTGCGCCGCCCGCCGAACGAACCATCTGACCGCCACGACCGGGCTGAAGCTCCAAATTGTGAATTGCCGTACTGACCGGAATCGCCTTGAGCGGCAGAGAATTGCCAACTTCCGGCGGCGCCGTCGGGCCGCTGGAGATGATGCGACCAACCGTCACGCCAACCGGCGCAATAATATAACGCTTCTCGCCGTCCTTGTATTCCAGGAGCGCGAGGCGGGCAGAACGCAACGGATCATACTCAATCGCCGCTACTGTCGCTTCCACGCCGTGCTTATTGCGCTTGAAATCCACGATGCGGATTTTCTGTTTGTGACCACCACCGATGCCGCGTGCAGTGACGCGCCCATAATGGTTACGTCCGCCCGTCTTCTTGCGGATTTCCACAAGCGACTTCTCCGGCTTCGTCTTGGTAATGTCACTGAAGTCCGCGATTGTTATATATCGCGTGGACGGCGTCAGTGGTCTAAATGTTTTAACGGGCATAATAACTAAAGTTTTTTTCAGCAACTTTTTGAAGTCAGCGAGCCATCAATCCTGTCCCTGCTGGGAATCAGTTATCGGTTCACAAACAATGCTGTCCTACCATCCTTACGGGCGGCGAGGAGTGGTGAAAATATCAAATGTAAGTTTCATTGCAATACTTTTTTAAACTTTTTTTCAGTGTGCTAAAAAATTCACTTCGACCCCCACCATTCTTGACTCTTTGAAATGTTTACTCGAGCTCACGAATACAAGGTTTTTTCAAACCGCTCTTTCATTGCCCGCCGCGCGCATTCAGATAAATTGTCGGCGTGAAATCCAAAGGCACAGTTTATTTAGTAGGCGCAGGACCTGGCGATGCCGGCCTGCTGACGTTGCGCGGTGCGGAATTGCTCCGGCTCGCTGAAGTGGTCGTTAGCGACGTGCTGGTAAATCCTGAACTACTCCGACTCGCGCCCGCATCTGCCGAAATTATTACGCGCGGCAACCACAAACGCGACGGCGGCCTTTCGCAGGAACAACTCACTGAACTCATGCTCGCCCGTGCCCACGAGGGTAAAATCGTCGTGCGCCTCAAGGGTGGCGACCCTTTCATCTTTGGTCGTGGTGGTGAAGAAGCGGAAAAACTGGCCGCAGAAAAAATTCCGTTCGAGGTTGTGCCCGGCGTTTCATCCATCGTGGCGGCGGCGAATTACGCGGGCATTCCGCTCACACACCGCGAACATTGCTCCAGCTTCACGGTCTTCACTGGTCACAGCGATTCAGCGGATGCGTCCACCGCACTACGCTACGAGCAGATTGCCAAGATCCCCGGCACCAAGGTTGTATTGATGGGCATGGATAATCTTGCCGACTGGACAAAGTCGCTTATCGCCCACGGCATGGCCGGCGAGACGCCCGTTGCCGTCGTCCATCGCGGCACCACTGGCCGACAGAAATCCGTCGCTGGCACGTTGGCGACGATTGCGAAGCTGGCAGAGAAGGAAGAACTTTCGCCGCCAGCCATCATTATTGTTGGCGACGTGGTGAAGCTGCGCGGAAAACTTAACTGGTTCGAATCCAAGCCGCTCTTTGGCCAGCGCATCGTAGTCACGCGGCGCTCGGAACAGGCCAGCTCGTTTGCGCACCGGCTCGCGAAACTTGGCGCGGATGTTTTGGAAGTACCCACCATCAAACTCACGCATCCGACCGAGCGCGACGCCATCATTGACTGCTTGTTGGAATTAAATTCCTACGACTGGTTCATTTTCACCAGCGCGAACGGCGTGACGGCGTTCTTCGACATGTTCTTCAAACGCTTTCAGGACTTGCGCGAGATCGGTGGCGCACGCATCGCGGCGGTCGGTCCGGCCACAGCCGCGAAATTGCGGGAGCTGCATTTGCAGGTGGACGTGCAGCCGGAAGAGTTCACCGCCAAGAAAATCGCCGAGGCGTTCATGAAATACCAGAACATCGAAAACGTAAAGATGTGCCTGCTGCGCGCCGAGGTCGCGAATAAAGATTTGCCGGACGCGCTCCAGGAAATGGGCGCCATCGTCGATGACATCGCCATTTACAAAACCGTAGCCGAGACCGAAGACCGCACCGGTGCCGGCACACGCCTGCTTGCAGAAGGCGCGGACTGGGTGACCTTCACGAGCACTTCAACGGTAGAACATTTTCACGCGCGGTTCGATTTGCCGAAGCTGCTGAAACAATTTCCGCAGCTAAAGCTTGCATCCATTGGCCCGGAAACGACTAAGGCCATTACCGCGCTCGGTCTCAAGCCAACGCTTGAAGCTAAGGAGCACACTACCGACGGTTTGATCGCAGCATTGCTCAAGGCAACCAAATAAAAAACTGCCGGACGAAATTATTTTCATCCGGCAGTTTCTTTTAATTGTTTTTAGCTTCAGCGTTTGTAGTAGCAGAGATAGGCGACGTCGCCGGCGGCTTCCACCTCGAACTTCACGCCCTTGGGGACAATGAAGAATTTGCCCGGACCGTAGCTCGCCCAGTCGCCGCCGGGCAGTTTGGCCTTCAGTGTGCCGGCCACGATGTGCATGTGTTCCACGCAATCGGTGCCGAAGCTGTAGTTGCCGGGTTCAATGACGCCCACGGTGGCCGGACCGTCGGTGGTGCCGATGGCGAGGCTCTGGACTTTGCCTTCAAAATAAGAATTATGTTTCATGCGCGCGTTTTAATGCCTTTTTTTGCGGCAATAATCAATTCAAACCGCGCGCCGTCTCGCTGACGCCCTCGCTCCTCCAAACCGTTTCGCCATTTTAAATTTTCTTTGGCTGGCGGCTTTGCTTCTCGGCGGCTTTGCGTTAAATCTTTCCCCGTGACGCACGCCGCCGCTAAACAACGCCACGCCGAACTGTCCGCCGAGATTCGCCGCCACGACCATGCCTATTACGTCGCGGGCCGGCAACTCATCACCGACCGCGAATACGATCTGCTCTTTCAGGAATTGCAGACGCTGGAGAAAAACTTTCCCGACCTCATCACGCCCGAATCCCCCACGCAACGCGTCGGCGGTGCACCTAGCGAGAAGTTTGCCCGCGTCAAACATCTCGTGCCGATGCTTTCGCTCGACAAAGTACAAGCCAGCGATTCGCCCACGAAAGATGAGATGCCAGACCGCGACAAACGCAATCGCGCCCAGGATGAAAACACCTTGGCCGAGCTGCGCGCCTTCGACACCACCATCCGCAAACATCTCGGCCGCGATAAAATCCAATACATCATCGAGCCCAAAGTGGATGGCGTGTCCCTCAGTCTCCGCTACGAGCACGGCAAGCTGGCGCTCGGCGTCACGCGCGGCGACGGCACAGAAGGCGACGACATCACGACCAATCTTAAAACCGTGCGCGGCATTCCCTTGGAATTAAATCTTCAGCATCCCCCGGCCCTGCTCGAAGTGCGCGGCGAGGCTTACATTTCCATCAAAGATTTTGATGCGCTCAACGCCAGATTCGCTGCCGAGGGTGAAAAACCTTTTCCCAATGCCCGCAACGCCACCGCTGGCACCCTCAAGCAGCTTGATCCCAAACTCGTCGCGCAGCGTCCCATTCGTGCGGTGTTCTATGCCGTCGGCGCCGTGGACGGCATCGCGTTCAAGACGCATTCGGAAATGCTCGAGGCCCTCGCCAAGTTCGGTTTGCCCACGCAAAAACTCTGGTGGGTCTGCGACGGCATCGAAGAAGTGTTAAAAGTTTATCGCGATAAAATCGTCGCACATTACGACGAGGATGAAGATTTGCGCAGCCAATTGCCTTACGAGATTGACGGAATAGTGCTCAAGGTGAACACACTCGCCGACTGGCCGCGCATCCCCGGCCGCAGCCGCGCGCCGGGCTACGCCATCGTACACAAGCCCGTGCCGTGGATTACGCCGGCCGAGACCGTGCTCAAAGCCATCACCGTGCAAGTCGGGCGCACCGGCGTGCTCACGCCCGTGGCGGAACTGGAACCGGTCTTCGTGCAAGGCTCCACCGTGGCGCGCGCGACGCTGCACAACGAAGACGAAATCCGGCGCAAAGACATCCGCATCGGTGACACCGTGGTCGTGCGCAAGGCGGGCATGGTCATCCCGGAGATTTTTGAGGTGGTGAAAACCAAGCGTCCCGCCGGCGCGAAGGAATTTGATTTGTGCCAGCACGTCGGCGGCAAATGTCCCGCGTGCGGCGGCGCGATTGCGAAAGAGAAAATGTCGGGTGGCGAGACCGATGAAGTCGCGTGGCGCTGCCAGAACATCGCAGGCTGTCCGGCACAGCTTACGCGGCGCGTAGAATATTTTGCGCAGCGCAAGGCGCTCGACCTCGAATCGCTCGGTGGCATTGTCGCGGAGAAGCTCGTCGAACGCGGCCTCGTCAAGGAGCCGCTGGATTTGTTCGATTTGAAACTGGAAGTGCTCGGCAAGTTGAACCTTGGCACGGACGACGAGCCGCGCACGTTCGGCGAAAAGAACGCCACGAAGATTCTCGAAGCGCTCCAGCGCGCCAAGACCGCCCCGCTCTCACGTTGGATTCACGCGCTGGCGATGGCCGACGTCGGTGAAGCCACGGCCAAGCAGCTTGCCGCCACGCACGAATCGTTGGAGGCGCTCGCCCAATCCGAAGTACTGCGTGACATCCGCGACCTCGGTGCGAAGGAAAGTGAACGCGCGGAAATCAGTCCGCGCTCGCGTAAGAATCCGCCCAAGGATGAAGCCAACAAGGCGTCGCGCCAGCAGCGTGATGAAGTTTTGAAAGCGGAGATTGCGGCAATCGAAGCGCGTCTGGAAGCGGGCGGCTTGAAGGCGAAGCTAGTGGAAGTGGGTCCGGTAGCGGCGGCAAGCGTGCTGGATTTCTTTGCCTCAACGGCTGGCAAGAAGGTGCTCGCGCGCATCCGCGAGCTGGGGATCACGCCTACTAGCGAGAAGGCCGCCATTGCCGCGACCGCGAAAGGCATCTTCGCCGGCAAGACGTTTGTGCTGACTGGCACCTTGCCCATGCTGACGCGGGAAGAAGCCACGGCGAAGATTGAAGCGCTTGGCGGCAAGGTGACGGGCAGCGTGAGCAAGAAAACGGATTACGTGCTGGCCGGCGCCGACGCCGGGTCCAAACTCACCAAGGCGCAAGAACTCGGCGTAAAGATTCTGGACGAGGCGGAGTTTTTAAAATTAGCGTAGCCGACTATAACGTCGGCAGGCCGTTGGCGTCGGACAGGCGCAGAAGGCTGTGGTCAAAAAGAGACAGTTGGAGTGCGATTTGGTTCAAAAAAGGCGTTTTTTCCATAAGTCGTTCAGCCGGAGCCTACACTGGAGTCGCTTTTTCAAAAAGCGGGTCCGCCTTTTGAAAAAGCGGGTCAGCTTATCGTAAAGGCGGGTCAGCTTTTCCAATAAGCTGGTCATCCTTTCCCGAAAGCGGGTCCGCCTACGCCAAAGGCGGCGTCGCCTTTGGACAAAGCAGGTCAGCTTTTTTGAAAAGCGAGTCAGCCTTTCCCGAAGGCGGGTCGAGAGTGGGCTACGGCGGGGTCGCCGGCGGCAAAAGCGGGTCAGCTTTTTTCAAAGGCGGGGTCGCTTTTCCCGACGGCGAGCCCGCTTTTTACAAAAGATGGTACGCCTATGGCGACGGCGAACCGATTTTATTTCTTCTTGGAGAAGGCCGCATCGAAGGCGGCGGCGTTCGGCGCGAAGTCCAGCTTGCGCACGAAGGCGCAACTCTCGGTCGCACCGTGAACGCGATCCATCCGGCCATCCTCCCATTCCACGGAGAGCGGGCCGCGATAGCCGGCGTCGTTTAGCGCGACAATGATGTCCTCAAATTCTATATCGCCGTGGCCAAGGGAACGGAAATCCCAGAAGCGCCGCGCGTCCGTGAAGTCGGTGTGCCCGCCGAAAACGCCGACCGTGCCGTTGCCATGACCCCACCAGACGTCTTTCATGTGCGCATGGAAGATGCGGTCGGAAAATTCGCGGATGAATTTGACGTAGTTCACGCCCTGATAGCCGAGATGCGAGGGATCGTAGTTGAAACCGAAGCGCGGATGCCGGTTCACCGCCGCCAAAGCGCGATGCGCGGTGGCAATGTCGAAGGCAATCTCAGTGGGATGCACTTCGAGCGCGAAGTTGACGTTCTCTTTTTCGAACACGTCGAGGATGGGCAGCCAGCGTTTGGCGAAATCGGCATAACCTTTGTTCCAATAATCCTGGCTGGTCGGCGGGAAACCATAAATCGAATGCCAGATGGAGGAGCCGGTAAAGCCATTCACGACGGCGGCTTCACCTTTCTTCGCACCGGGCTGGGCGTTGAAGAATTTGCGCGCGGCGCGGGCGGTGGCCTTCATTTTTTCGGCGGCGCGCTGGCGGACACCTTCCGGTTTGCCATCGCCCCAGACATCGGCGGGCAGGATGGCCTGATGCCGTTCGTCAATCAGATCGCACACGGCCTGGCCCACGAGGTGCGCGGAGATGGCAAAACATTTGAGGCCATGCTTGGCGAGCAGCGCCCACTTCTTTTTTACGTAATCGGGTTCGGCCAGCGCGCGATCCACTTCGAAGTGGTCGCCCCAGCAGGCGAGTTCCACGCCGTCGTAGCCCATTTTTTTGACGAGCGGCAGGAGTTCGGCGAGGGAAAGGTCGGCCCATTGGCCGGTAAAGAGAGTGACGGGTCGTGGCATAAGTAAATGAGTGTGTCCGGTCATCTTGCCAAGATGCGCCGTTAGGTCAAGCGCGCCGAAAAGATAATTGCGTCCGACTGAACTGAGATATTCCTACTCGGGTATTGCAAAAAAAAAAAAAAATGGCAACCTTTTGACGCAAACTTACGTCTGCCTGAACAACATTGAATCATGAGCGACACGAACGAAGACAAATCCAAACAAAGCCCGTGCTGCGGCAACTGCGACCTCACCCTAGCCTTCCTAGTACTGCGCGGCTGGCTGGCCATCCGCGCCATTCTGACGGGCATCGAGAAATTCGGCGCGTACAAGAGCGTCCAGAAGCCGCTGTTGGACGCCACCGGCCAACCGGACGCGAGCGGCGCGATGGTGGACGTGAAGGTGAAGTTTTATTCGCTCGCAAATTATTCCGGCGTCCCGACCGCGCTGAAGGGCAAGTTCTGCAACGAGGCGCTGCTGCCCCCGTTCGCATTGAACTTGTTTGACCATCTGCTCGGGCCGGCGCTCATCGCGACGGGCGTTATGCTTTTGATCGGCCTCGGCACGCGCGTCTCGCTGTTTGTGCAAGGTTTGATTTACATGGCGCTCACGGTCGGACTGATTTTAATCCATCAGGACGACGGCGTTTCCTGGCTCGGCATCCACATCGCGCTCGTGGCGTTCGCGCTGGCGCTGGCGAAACACAACAAGCTCGCGCTCCTCAAAAAATGGTAACCACCCCCCTCACCCGCCGCGAATTCATCGGCACCACGGCAGCCGCCGGTGCAGGGATTCTCTTATCCTCGTGCAGCCCGGACTCCGGCTCGAAGTCCGCCGCGAACAAGGCTTCGTCGCTCAACAAAATCAACATGGCCTTGATCGGCTGTGGCGCCGAGGGACAGGTGCTGCTGGATTCCTTGCAAGTCATCGATGGTATCCGCATCGCCGCCGTCGTGGACATCTGGCCTTACAATTTGAAGAGCAACGTTCGCCGCCTCAAGGACAACGGCTTCGACGTGAACGGCTACGAAAACTACGAGGACTTGCTGGCGAACGAAAAAGATTTGCAGGCGGTCATCGTGGCAACACCCGATTTCTGGCATGCGCCCATCACCAACGCCTGCTTGAAGGCCGGCCTCCACGTCTATTGCGAGAAGATGATGAGCAACACCATCGAAGGCGCGCGCTCGATGGTGCAGACCATGCGGGAGACGGGCAAGCTTTTGCAGATCGGCCACCAGCGCCGGAGCAATCCGCGCTATATGTTTGCGCTAAACAAGCTCGTGCGCGACGCGAAGATTTGCGGCCGGCTGACGGCGGCGCACGCTCAATGGAACCGCGCCAAAACCGATGACCTCGGCTGGCCGAAACATTCTGACATCAAGCCCGACGTACTGGCAAAGTACGGTTTCAAGGATATGCACCAGTTCCGCAACTGGCGCTGGTTCAAAGGCCTTGGCGGCGGCCCGCTTTCCGATTTGGGCGCGCATCAAATTGACATCTTCAACTGGTGGTTCGGCATGACGCCGCGTGCCGTGCTGGCCAGCGGTGGCATTGATTACTACAAGAACCACGAGTGGTATGATAACGCCATGGTGATTTACGAATACCCGTTGCCCGACGGCGTGGCGCGCGCGTTTTATCAGGTGCAGACTACGACGAGCGCGGGCGGCGGCTATTTTGAGATGTTCATGGGTGACGAAGGCACCATCAAGATGTCGGAGAATCCCAGCATTACAAAACTTTACCGTGAAGATCGCGCGCAAGTCTGGGATGCGTTGGTTGAAAAAAATTATTTGAGCGCGAGCGCCACCGCCGCCCCCAGCGACGCGGAAAAAGTGGACGTGCGTGAGACCGCGCCGCTGCTGCAATATGATATTCCAGTCAGCTTCAGTAAAAAGATTCACCAGCCGCACTTGGAGAACTTCTTCAACGCCATCCGGGGCACGGCCAAGTTGAACTGCCCCGCCGACGAAGCCTTTGCCAGCGAATACGTCATCCACAAGGCGAACGACGCCATTGACGCACAAAAAACGCTGGCGATTTCAGCCGAAGAAGTCAAGGCTTGAGCCATTGATTAAACTATGAACAAATTCCTCACCCACGCTGTCAGTCTCGTCTTGCTCTCCGCCAGCGTCGCGTTCGCTCAGGACAAAATCCCGCTCGTCACCAAGCTGCCCGACCCGCTCTTTGTCGGCACCCCCGTGCCGTTCACCATTCCCAATCTGGAACCCGAGACTAAGAAGTGGCCCGAGTTTATGGTGCCCGCCGGCACGGTGAATCTCGCCATCAGCAACAAGGTCACCGCCAGCGACAGCGACCCGGTGGTGGGCACGCTCGACCTCGTGACCGACGGCGACAAGGCAGGCGACGAAGGCTCGTGGGTCGAACTCGGCCAGGGCAAACAGTGGGTGCAGATTGACCTGACGAAGGAGGCGGACATCTCCGCCATCGTGGTCTGGCATTATCATTCGCAAGCCCGCGTTTACCGCGACGTGGTGGTGCAGGTTTCCGACGACCCGACGTTCGCCACGGGGGTGACGACCATCTATGACAATTCTACCAACGGCAAGGACCGGCCGTATGTTGAAACTTACTTCGGCAAGCTGATGGATGCTAAAGGTGTCAAGGGCCGTTACGTCCGCCTCTACAGCAACGGCAATACGACGAATAAGATGAACCACTACATCGAGGTGGAAGTTTGGGGCAAGCCGGCCGCGTAAGAAAATGAAGCAGGCAGAATGCAGAAGGCAGAAACAAAGCCGGCACCGTCGGTGAATCGGTTTTTTCATTCGTCCTTCGTCATTCATTATTCTGCCTTCGTTCTCATCGCCCTGCTGGCGCTTGCCATTCGTCTGCCGCAACTCGGCGTCCGGCCGATGCACACGGATGAATCCGTCAACGCCTTCATCACCGGCAAGCTGCTCACGGGTGACGCCTATCATTACGACCCAAAAGATCGCCACGGCCCGGCCCTCGTCGAACTCACGCTGCCGCTGGTCCGACTCGAAGGCTCGAAGAATCTATCCGACCTGACTGAAGCCCAACTGCGCCTCGTTCCCGTCCTCATCGGCAGCGCGACCATGCTACTGTTTGGCGCGGCGGTCGAACTGTTCGGCTTCATTCCATGTCTTGTCGCGGCGCTGCTGTTCGCCTTCGCTCCCATTTCCGTTTATTACAGCCGCTATTTCATCCATGAAACGTTATTTGTCGGCGCGACGCTGGGTTTAATTGTGTCCGGTGGACGGGCCGTCTTAAGAAGTTCGCTTTTGTTCGCGGCACTCGCTGGGTTGTGCGCGGCAGTGATGCTCGCATGTAAGGAAACTGCCGGACTCCATTTCTTCGCGCTCGGACTGGCGGCGGTTATTGGCTGGCGATTGCACGCAGCGAAGAAAATACCAGTTATTAGTGTCTGGCTCACCGGCGCCATCGCGTTTTTAGTCGGGGGAATCTTGCTGTTCACTTGGGGCGGGCAAAACTGGTCCGCGCTCGCCGACTTGTTCCGCGCCATCCCTCACCTCGCCGCCCGCGCGGGTGGCGAGGGCCACGAGAAGCCCTTCGCCTATTATATATTCCTCCTGAACGGCGGCGGTTCCGGCGCGGCCATCTGCATTCTCGCGCTACTGGGATTCTATCGCACGACTTATTCCTTCGCCCGCCTGACCCTGGCGACCTACGCGATATTGATTGGCGTGATCTACTCCGCCATTCCCTATAAAACTCCGTGGCTCGCGCTGAACTTGTGGCTGCCCATCGCCTTGCTGGCCGGCTTCGCCAGCGAACGGCTTTGGTTCGCCAGCACCAAACCTTCCGTGCGCGCAGCCCTCTTGCTTGGCACCGGGGTACTTGGCTTGCTCATCGCGCACGACACTAGGCAGCGCGTCTTCGAGCAGCCGGCGGATGAGCGCAATCCCTACGCCTACGCCCACACCTCGGAAGATTTACTGGGCTTGCCGGTGCGATTGAACGAGCTGGCGCGGCAAAACCATCTCGCCAATCCCCGCATCGCCGTCGTCGCGGCGGATGCGTGGCCGTTGCCGTGGTATCTGCGGAAGTTTTCCAGCGTCGCCTATTGGCAGCCAACGCAGACGGCAGGCGCGGCGGATTTCTACATCACCACGACGGATGTTTCCGGCGAACTTGCGCAACGCCTGAAGAACTTCCGACCAGATTACTACGGCGCGCGACCGAATGTGCTGCTGATCTTGTGGTCGCCGCCCGAAACCCATCTCAGCCCATGAGCGAGTCCGGCATCCATGTCTTTAATCACAACGCGATGGCCACGCAGTTTCAGGTGCGCATCGCGGGCGAGGACAAAACCTACGCCGGGCAGACCGCGCAGGCCGCGTTTGCGTTAACCGACGAGCTTGAGCAGCGCCTCAGCCGCTTCCGCGCGAACAGCGAGATCAGCCAGATTGCGCAAATGGTTCCCGGCGAGAAGCTACGCCTCAGCGAGCCTGTCTTCGCGTGTCTGCGGCTGGCCCAGCGGATGGAGTTTGCCACGCGCGGCGCGTTCTCGGTGACGGCCGCCGCGCTCAAGCATCAGCCGACCAAGCCGCTGTGGGCGCTTGTGGAGAAGGAGTTTTCCATCCGGTGCGACAGCGGGCGACTCGAGTTCGATCTCGGCGCGATTGGCAAAGGCTTTACGCTCGACCGCATGGCCGGGATATTGCGCGAATGGAGTTGTCCCGCGTTTTTGCTGGTCGCGGGTGGTAGCAGCATTCTCGCGGGCGACGCCTCGGCGGGCACGGCGGGTTGGGATTGCGGTTTGGGTGATAACAATTCCCCGCGCCGGCATCGGCTGGCGAACGGCTCCTTGAGCGGCTCCGGCCTCGCGGTCAAGGGCGCACACATCTTCGATCCGCGCACGGGCCTGGCGAGTTCCCGGCGCAACCGCGCGTGGACGTTCACGACTTCCGCCGCCGAATCCGACGCGCTCTCGACCGCGTGCATGATTCTGGACGAAACCGAAATCCTCGACGTGTTGAAACGCAACGCCGACTGGCTGGTCTTCCTTAACGAGAAAGACGAATGGCGGCAACTGGGTTCACGCCCAGCGCCGCCCCTCGTTTAAAGTTTAGTTGTCAGTTACTACTCCGACTTCGCCGCGAGCTGCACCGCCTTATACCCGCCACGCGATTTGAAGTAGCCGATCAACGCGAGATAACACACGAAGGTGAACAGCGGGAACATTGCCATCTTGCCCAACGCACTAAACTTGCCGGCGGTCGTTGCCGCTTGCAGATCGGCTTGCGACTTCGCATCCGTCACCAGGGCGCTCTTCGTGGGGTCAATGGCCTGATACGCACCCAGCAGATAGTTCTGTTGCATCGTCACCGTTTGATAGAGCGCGGGATTCGTCACCTGCAATTGCTGCGTGGTGGATGATTCCTGCATGTAACCGAGGAACGGCGCGCCCAATATACCCACCGCCAGCATCCCGATACCGCCCATCGCGTTCAAGGTCAGGGCGCCGCCGCGCGGACATTGCTCGGAAGTCAGACCGAGAATCGTCGGCCAGAAGAAGGTGATGCCCACGCCAAACAATGTCGCCGCCGCGAAAATGGTGCCGGTGCCGGCGTGCGCCGTGTGTGAGAGCGCAAGGATGCCCAAGCCGGCCAAGGCTGAACACGTCGCGAGCAGGCCGACGGGCGAGAACTTATGCGCGAGCGGTCCGGCGCAGAAGCGCAACACCAGCATGATGGCCGAGGTATAGACGAGCACCCACGCGGAATTATAGCCGGCGGCCTTCATCGGGTCTTCCATGAGCGCGGTGATCCAGCCATTCGTGCCCAATTCCGTCGTGGCTTGCGGCATCATGATGATGATGAGAAAGGCGAGGATGAACCGCCCAAAGGATTTCGTGATGACCGCGAACGTCAGCACCACCACGCCCGTCAAAATCCAACTGACATTCTGCGACCAGCCGAACACTTGCCCGAGTTGCGCGAACACCAGACCGAAGCCCACGAGCGCGCCGAACGCCCCGAGTTCCTTGAGCATGGCGAGGTAGCTGATGCCAGCCTGCTCGCGTTCGCTCTTCGGAAATTGTTTGCTGATGAGAATGATGAAGAACGTGAAGGCCGGAATCAGAATCAAGCCGAGGTTGATGCGCCAATCCGCATTGTTCGCCAAGGCGATGGTACAGAGGCCGCCCATCACCAACCCCGCCGGCCAGCCCGCGTGCAGGCGGTTCAGCCATTTCACTTTGTCCGTGTTGAACATCGTGGACACGATGGGATTGGCATACGCCTCCACCGTGCCGTTGCCGAGGCCGAGGATGATGCTGCCCCAGTAGAGCAATTGGTATCCGTGCTTCTGCCCGGCCACCAGCGCGTCGCCCGTCACACCGTGAATGCAACTGTAAGCGGCAATCGCCATGCCGGTATAGGCAAGATAGCTGACGAAGGAATAAATCATCGCGACCTTGTAGCCGATGCGATCGATGAACAGGCTAAACAGGATGATGCTCACGCCGAACGACCAGATGCCCGCGCCCTGGAGTTCGCCAACTACGACGTTGTCCAGGCCGAAGTCGGCCTTGAACTGGCCGCCGCACAGGATCATGCGGCTGATGAAGGCGTAGCTGGTGGTGATGAGGGCAATGAAGCAGCCCCAGAACAGGATTTTATCGTGCTTATTATTCATGGGAGAATTGGAAGGTCAAATGCTCGCAACGTCAGGTACAGAGTCAACGCCAAAAGTAGTCTTTGCCGACGGCCACGGTCTCCAGCAAAAACAGAATAACGACCATCAGGGACCTGACGAGGTCGAGCAGTCATTACTAAACCTCGGGGAATGACCTCCAGACGCCAGACAGCGGCTTTGCGACGTCGAAAACTCAGCGGTGGAGGTCAGGAAATGACAGGGCGACTTCGAGCTGTGAATGTTCGAGGTAGAAGCCTGAATTCTCGACGGCGGCGTGTGACCCGTCGACGTCTAACAATGACTATTCGATGTCGAGGAATGACTTCTCGACGTCGAGAAGTCATTTCATAGATGCTCAATTTTAGGTGGAAAAGTTACTTGATGAAGGTTTTAGCCTTAAAAAACGGCCAACTGTCACTATTTGAACACCTGAAAGTGGCGGGCGGGTGGAATGGCGCTGTTCGCCTCGGAGACAAGCAAGCTAGGACGGCATTATCGCATTATAAAATCGTAACAATGCCATTTTTCTCCCAGCCTGAGTTGAACCGCTGTCATTGCTTTCGGGCGATTGAGAACCTACATTCACGCGGTCATGAATTGGTTGGATGAACTCGCGCGCTTCTGGCCGCATCTCGCGGCGGGCTTTGATTTTATTGCCGCCGTGCTCGCGTCCGTGCATGCGCTGCTGAACAAACGCGATTCCCGCGCCGCCACCCTCTGGCTGGGCATCATCTGGCTGCTGCCCGCACTCGGGGCCGGACTGTATCTGGTGTTCGGCGTGAACCGGATTCGGCGCCGCGCCATCAAGCTAGCGGTCCACAAATCGTTTACCCGTGAGGTGCCGGAAAATCTCGGTGAACCGGAGCATGACGGCGCGGAACATTTGAAACATCTCGCGCACGTCGTCGGCCGCGTCACCGGCCAGCTGCTGACCACCGGTAACGGCCTCGAACCGCTGGTGAACGGCGACGCGGCCTTTCCGGCGATGCTCGCCGCGATTGATGCCGCCGAGAAATCCGTCGCGCTCGTCTCTTATATCTTTGATAACGATAAGTCCGGGCGACAGTTCGTGGCCGCGCTGGCCCGCGCGCATGAACGTGGCGTGGCGGTGCGCGTCTTGGTGGATGGTGCTGGCACGCGTTATTCGTGGCCGCCCATCACGTTTGTTTTGCGCCAAGCGAAAGTGCCTTTTGCCAAATTTCTGCCCGCTTCCATCCTCACGCCGTGGCGCGTGGCCACGATCAATTTGCGGAATCATCGCAAGGCGCTCATCGTGGACGGCACGCTGGCCTTCACGGGCGGCATGAATATCCGCCATGGCAATGTGCTGCAGGATGCGCCGAAAAGTCCGGTGCAAGATCTGCATTTCCGCGTGACGGGGCCGGTCGTGATGGCGCTGCAAGAGGCGTTCGTAAATGATTGGATGTTTACGACGGGGGAAATCCTCGATGGCGAAAACTGGTTTCCCACTTCGGAGACGCGCTTCGTTAAAGCCGGATTGCAAACGGCGGGCGAGGTCATTGCGCGTGTGATTCCGGACGGACCGGATGCGGATTTCGAGAACGCGCGCTGGACGCTGCTCGCCGCGCTGGCGGAGGCGCAAACGTCAGTAAAAATTGTTACGCCCTATTTCCTGCCGGACCATGCGCTCATCGCGGCGCTCAATCTCGCGGCGCTGCGCGGGGTGCGCGTGGATATTATTTTACCGGCCAAGAGCAATTTGCCGTATATGCATTGGGCGTCGCGCGCGCTCTGGTGGCAGGTGCTCCAGCGCGGCTGCCATATCTGGCTCACGCCGCCGCCGTTCGACCATTCCAAGCTGATGACGGTGGACGGCCATTGGGTGCTGCTCGGTTCAGCGAACTGGGACGCGCGCAGTCTGCGGCTGAACTTCGAGCTCAATGTGGAGTGCTATAATCGCGCGTTCGCGCAGGCGATGGAACGGTTGATTGCGAAAAAACTGGCCGACGCGCATGAGGTTGACCTGACGGAAGTGGACGCGCGGTCGATGTTGGAAAAGCTGCGCGATGCGTTTGCGCGCCTGTTCTCGCCTTTCCTTTAAGCAACCCCGGAGGCAACCGGCCTGCGGTTCATTCCCGCCAGTCGAACGCTTTTTTCTTCACGGCATAGATGTAGCCCGCGAAGAGAATGGCCATGAAGGAAAGCATCGAGCCAAGAATCAAATTGCGCGTGGCATGTTCGGCCAGCATATCGCGATAAACCACCGCCCACGGGTACATGAACACCAATTCGATATCGAACAGGATGAACAACATCGCGACGAGATAAAATTTGACGGAGAAGCGCCCGCCCGCCTCGCTAATGGGGTTCACGCCGCATTCGTAAGCGCCATCCTTGGCCTTGTTTGACTTGGCATATTTGCCGAGCAGCACGGAGAGCAGCAGCGTTCCGCCCGCGAAGCCGATGCCGGCCGCGAGGAGAAACAGGACCGGGATATATTGCGCGAGCTGGGAAGATTGCAAATTTTCCATGGCGGAAAGTTTAAGAACAACGGCGGAAATTTCAATAAGGAAAGCGAACGATCATTTCACCTGCGCGTCCAGAAACTTCACCATTGCCAGACCAAACGGCGCGCAGTCCTTCGGCGTGCGGCTGGAGATGAGATTACCATCCACGACGACCGGCTCGTTCACCCAGATGCCGCCGGCGTTTTCCAGGTCGTCCTTGATACCGAGCGAACCGGTTACGCGCTTGCCCTTGAGGATTTTGGCGGAAATCGGAATCCACCCGCCATGACAGATGAAGGCGACGAGCTTGCCCTGCTCGAAGAATTCGCGCGTGAGGGAGAGGACCTTCGCATCGCGCCGCAATTTGTCGGGCATGAAACCGCCGGGCACAAGCAGCCCGCAGAAGTCCTGGCTGCGCGCATCCTTGAGCAGTAAATCCGACGTGGCGGGATAGCCATGCTTGCCGGCGTAGGTCTTGAGCTCGGGCGCGGCGCATTTCAGCGCGTAGCCCGCCTCCTCCAGGCGTAGTTTGGGATACCAGAGTTCGAGGTCTTCGTAAACATCGTCGAGGAAGGCGAGCACAGTCAGGTTTTGCATGGCGCAAGTTATTCTCGAAACTCATCAATAAGGAAAGCAAGAATTGAGGAAAAGACTGGGAAAGGTTGATTCCTGACTGCTGGCTTGCCTTATACAACGGTGGGCTTGGTTTGTGCGGAATGACCAGCGCGGCCAAGTAATCCGTCAAAGGCGGCGCGCGATTTCTGTTTGCCTTGGGTGAAATCAGTTGTAGTTTTTCAACATGAGCGTCACCGCCATTCAAGAGGAAATTCTCAGTCTGCCCGCCACGGAGCGCGCCCGGCTGCTGGACTTGCTCTGGGGTTCTTTTGCCAAGCCGGAACAACAAGCGCGGGAAGTTGCGTGGGCGGCGGAAGCCGAACAGCGCATTGACGCCTTCGACGCCGGCAAACTGACGGCGCGGGACGCCACGGAAGTATTTTCTGATTTGAAAAAGGGACTGCCGAAGTGAGGGTGCGGTTCACTGCGACTGCGGAAGCGGAACTCAAGGCAGCGATGGAATATTATGAGTCGGCACAGGCTGGTCTGGGTGCAGATTTTCTGGCGGAAGTGGAGACCACCGCCAACCTCATCAAATCATTTCCTCTGGCCTGGTCACCGCTGTCAAAACGGACGCGCCGTTGTCGCACGCACCGGTTTCCTTACGGCCTGTTCTATCAAATCCGGAGCGATGAAATCTTGATCATTGCGGTGATGGACTTGCGTCGCGACCCGAGGCGTTGGGAAGAATACTTGTAGTTGAAGCGGCGGCTTCCAAATATAATTCATCATAATTCATCGCCATGTCGCACGAATACGTCTTGAAACCGTTTGCGCCGGAGATCCGGCTCAACATCGACTATCCGCGCGAACTCAACGAACAGCAGCTCGCCGCCGTCACTGCCCTGCCCGGTCCAGCCCTCGTCATCGCGGGCGCCGGCTCCGGCAAGACCCGCACGCTGACGTATCGCGTTGCCTATCTCATCGAGCAAGGTATTCCGGCAGATCGGATTCTACTGCTCACCTTCACCAACAAAGCCGCCGGCGAAATGATGCGGCGCGTCACGGATTTGCTGGGGCACGAATTGCGCGCGCTGTGGGGCGGCACGTTCCACAGCATAGGCGCGCGCATCTTGCGCTTGCACGCGGACACGCTCGGTTATCAAAAAGATTTCACTATTCTCGACCGTGATGACGCCAAGGATTTGATCAAGACAGGCATGGCGGATGCGAAGTTTGACAAGAAGGATAAACACTTTCCCAAGCCGGATGTACTGAACGAAATCTTTTCGCTCGCGGCCAACACGCATCAGACGGTGGAAGAACTGGTGGATGGGCGCTTTAGCTATTTCGCCCAATTCGCCGCCGAGATTGCTGACCAGCAGAAGCGCTACCACGCCCGCAAACGCGCAACCAACGGCATGGACTTCGACGATCTGCTTGCGCTCTGGCTGAAGCTGATGCAGGAACACGCGGACATCCGCGAACATTATCAGCGGCGCTTTCAATTCATTCTCGTGGACGAGTATCAAGACACGAATAAGCTGCAGGGCGACCTGATTGATATGCTCGCCGCGCGCCATAAGAACGTCATGGTCGTGGGCGACGATGCGCAGAGCATCTACGCATGGCGCGGCGCGAACTTCGCAAACATCCTCGACTTCCCGAAGCGTTATCCCGGTGCGAAGGTTTTCAAGATCGAAACGAATTACCGTAGCACCCCCGAAATCCTGAACGTCGCCAACGCCGCCATCGCTGCGAACGTGAATCAGTTTGCCAAGGAGCTCACGCCCGCGCGCAAGTCCAGCGTGAAACCCGCACTCGTGCAATGCCACGACGCGGGCCAGCAGGCGGCCTTCATCGCCCAGCGCGCGCTGGAACTGCGCGAGGAAGGCGTGAGCTTGAACAATATCGCGGTGCTGTATCGCTCGCATTTTCACGCGCTGGAATTGCAGTTGGAATTAACGCGGCAACAGATTCCGTTCTCGATCACCAGCGGTCTACGCTTCTTCGAACAGGCGCACATTAAGGACGCGACGGCGTATCTGAAATTCGTCGCCAACCCGAAAGATGAGGTTTCCTTCAAGCGGCTGGTGCAGTTGATTCCGGGCATCGGCGGCAAAGGGGCGGAAAAACTATTTTACAGTTTTACGACGAATCGCGCGATGCCGGATACGAGTGACCGGATGCTGGATAAAAACCCAGCCATGACCGCGACCACTGCCGAGCAACCAGCAACCAGCAACCAACAGTTAGCAACTGCGCTCCAAGCCTGCACCCGCGCCGTGCCGAAGAAAGCCGCCGTGCCTTGGGCGCAATTTGTCGCGACCATCTCGCAACTTGAAGCCGACAGCACGCGCCGCAACGCTGCCAAGATGCTGCGCCTCGTCATGGACGCGGGCTACGACGATTATCTCAAGGAGACTTACGATAACTACGAGCGGCGGTTGGACGAGATTCAGCAGCTAGCGGAGTTCGCGTATCAATTCGGCAGCGTGGAGGAGTTTCTCACGCAACTCGCCTTGCTCACCAATGTCGAAGCCGAGGACGATCCCGCGGATGATAGCGAGAAAATCAAGCTCTCGACCATCCATCAGGCGAAGGGTCTGGAGTTCGAAGTCGTGTTCGTCATCATGCTCTGCGACGGGCTGTTTCCCTCCGGCCGCTCGACGGAATCCAATGATGGCGAAGAGGAGGAGCGCCGGTTGTTCTATGTCAGCATCACGCGCGCGAAAAACGAGCTATACCTTTGCTATCCGCTGATGCGCGGCGGTTTTGGCGCTTCCGGCGTGGACAGTTATCAATCGCCGTCACGCTTTCTGGCCGAGATTCCCAAGACGTTGCTGAACGAGTGGAACCTGCGCTGATTATTTGAATTACTTGCAGATGCCGCGTTCGCTGGCGCGGATGAATTGGACGAGGTGCTTCACTTCCGGCAGCGGCGGCAGTTCCGCTTCAACCTTGGCCAAGGCATTGGCGGTGGATAACTCTTCGCGAAAGATGATTTTATAGGCGTTGCGCAGGGCAGTTTGCGCTTCATCTGAAAAGCCAGCTCGCTCCAGATTAATCTTATTGATGGCGCGCGCCACGGCAGGATTGCCTTCAACAATCGTGTAGGGCGCCACGTCCTGTGGGATACGCGAACAGCCACCCGTCATGCAGCGCGTGCCAATGCGGCAAAACTGGTGCACCGCCGTGTAACCGCCGAGCGTCGCATGATCTTCCACCACAACATGGCCAGCCAAGCCGACGAAACCGGACATGATGATGTGATTGCCCAGCTGACAATCGTGCGCGATGTGGACGTAAGTGAGCAGCAAGTTGTGCGAGCCGACGACGGTGGTGTCGCCATCCTTCGTCGCCGAATGGATGGTGACGCCTTCGCGGAAAACATTGTCATCGCCGATGCGCAGGTGCGTAATGCCGCCGGCGTATTTCAAGTCCTGGGTTTTCTTCCCAATGGTGGCGAATGGAAAGATTTCATTGCGCGCACCGAGCACGGTGTGGCCATCCACGACGACGTGCGAATGCAGCTTACAATTCTCGCCAAGGGTGACGTGTTCGCCGATGAGGCAGTAAGGTCCGATGTCGCAACTCGAAGCAACGCTTGCCTTGGGATGAATAACAGCCGTGGGATGTATCATGGTATGTCTTGCCGATTTACGATTGACGATTTAAGCGTCCCTTTTGAAATCGCAAATGGGTCACGCATCGCGGAGCATGAACGTCACGTTGGCTTCGCTCACGATGTCGCCATCCACCTTGCAGACGCCCTTGGCCTTGCCAATCTTGCCGCGAATCTTCGTCAGCTCAACTTCGATGACCAGCACGTCACCGGGCAACACCGGCTTGCGCCACTTCACTTCTTCCGCCGCCATGAAATACGCCAATTGATTCGCCGCCTCGATGCGCATGAGCAGCAGGATTCCCGCGACCTGCGCCATCGCCTCAAGCTGCAACACACCCGGCATGATGGGATGATTCGGGAAATGACCCCGAAAATAATCCTCGCCCATCGTTACATTCTTCACGCCGACGATGAGGTTGCCTTCAATCTTCAAAATCCGGTCCACCAGCAAAAATGGCGGGCGATGCGGCAGCATCTTCATGATCGCCTCAATGTCCATCGCGCCCTCAGCGGACGGCAATGGGGCGGGCGCATCCTTTGGTGGAGGCGGCGAAAACGTCTGCGCGGCGCGAATAGGCTTGTTGATCTGCTCAACTATCTTCTTCACCAGTTCGACGTTGCCCGCGTGGCCGGGGCGCACCGCGATGACGTGGCCGCGGATGGATTTGCCGAGCAACGACAGGTCGCCCACGATATCCAGCATCTTGTGCCGCACAAACTCCTCGGGATAGCGCAGCGGCTCCGTCGTCAGCACCGCGTCATCGCGAATGACAATGGCATTCTCCAGCGAGCCGCCCTTGATGAGGCCGTTTTTAAACAGAAATTCAATCTCCTCGTAAAAGCAAAACGTCCGCGCGTGCGCCAGTTCCTTCTCCCACGTCTTCGGGGTTACTTCCGTAGAATAAAACTGCGTGAACCGCCCCTGCTTGTCCGCGCTCGTACAGGTGACCTTGAAATGCTCGTCGGGAAACAGCGTCATCGTCGTTTCACCGTGACGCACTTCGATTGGCTCCGTCGGCGTATAGAACTCCTTCTTCTCCGCGAGCGGCACGATGCCGGCGGCCAGAATGATTTTGCAGAACTCGCGTGAGCTGCCATCCGCGATGGGCGGCTCGTTGGCGTCCAGTTCCACGATGGCGTTATCAATGCCATAGCCGGCGAGCGCCGCGAGGACGTGCTCAACCGTGTGGACTTTGACATTACCCTTGGCGAGCGTGGTCGAGCGGTTCGTTTCCGAAACGTTTTCCACGCGCGCCTCGATCTCCGGCTTGCCGTCGAGATCCACGCGACGGAAACGCACGCCGCTATTGGCGGGTGCCGGGAGAATCGTCATATTGACGCGGTTACCGCTATGCAGGCCGATGCCGGAAAAACTGGCGGGACGATTGAGAGTCTGCTGATTGAGCACGCCAGATTGAACAAAACAGCGGGCGAATTGGCAAGAATGGTTTGCGCCCGACGGCGCCAGCGGACGGTGCTTCAGGCCGCTTTCCGCACCCGCTCCTTTTTGTCTTCCAGTTCCGACTGAAGCTTCCGACGCTCGTTGACAAGCTGTTCCCGCAGCGCTTCCTGCTTATCATAATCCCCGGCGATCCGGGCAATCTCCCCATTGAGCGCGATTTCCCGTTCGGCAATTTTGGCAGCGTAGCGGGAATCGAGTTCCGCCAGCTCCGCTTTCTGTTTGGCGGTGAGTTTGGTGGCTGGTGCAGTCTTATTCAGACGCTCCATCGCGAGTTCGTAGGCGGATTTCATGATTCAAATATATTTAAAAACGGATTAACCAGTTGCCACCATCTTTACCTGCGGGCAAAGACGTCGCGACTCGGGTGCATTTAAATGATATGACATTTTAACCGGTTGTAGCAAAAAAATAATGCCAGGCCCGCTGCCCGCCGCCTAAAAATCGAAGGAATACGTGACGTCGTATTCGAACTGCGACAGCGCCGTGTAGAGCGAGTAGCTCGTGGGCGCGAAGACATTCAACGGCTCCGGCCCCTTGCCGGCATATTTGATGGTAGAATTCTTCCAGAAACTCCAACCGGATTTCTTTGGCTTAGGCAATTCCAACGGCCGCAGCTTGCTCGGCTCGATGGGAGGCAACTGTTTCAGCACATTGGGCGCGGCTGGTGGCACATTGGTTTGAACCACGACGTAACCCGCCGATTCCATCAGGGTATGGATGGGGTGCGGCATCTGGTTCGTATCGGCCAAATCATAGGCTAGGCCCGGGCACGTCACCAGCAGCGCCAGCAGGATAAACCTCCAAAACCGTGTCATGGCACATCATTAGCAGGTTTTTCAGCCCATGCAGCCTAAAAACTCCGTGTACCCACAACTGGTGACAGGCGGAATTATCTGGTTCGGGTATAGTAAAGCCAGTGGGACGTGGTAGATGTAGTAGTTTACTTGTGTTGTTGTTTTTGCGAAGAAGCCCGGAGTAGTGTCCGGGCTTCTTTTTTTATCCCCAACGTCTGGCCCAACCCGCAAACTTCTATACGCCAGCACCCCGGCGTCGGTCGCTATCACCAAGGCTGCGCCCAAGCAGAACACTGTGATAGGCATCACCATCAACCCAACCGTCGCCCCCGTCACTGACCTCCCAAGCGCCGACCGCCGGTCATTGCTTGGCGTCAGCCAGCCATCGGCTACCGTCAGCCAGTCATTCGCCGTCGTCAGCCAGTCATTCGCCGTCGTCAGCCAGTCATTCGCCGTCGTCAGCCAGTCATTCGCCGTCGTCAGCCAGTCATTCGCCGTCGTCAGCCAGCCATTCGCCGTCGCTAGCCAGCCATTCGCCGTCGTCAACCAGCTATTCGCCGTCGTCAACCAGCTATTCGCCGTCGTCAACCAGCTATTCGCCGTCGTCAGCCAGCCGTTCGCCGTCGTCAGCCAGCCGTTCTCCGTCGTCAGCCAGTTGTTCGCCGTCGCCAGCCAATGACTGGCGGTCGACCGCCAATTCACCGTCCACAAGCCCTGAAACCTCCGATAACCCACCCAAGCGAAGCTAGTTATGCCAAACTCCGGCTATATCAACCGCACCAACGTCGGTCTGACCGCTCCAAAACCCAAACCCTCACCTGGCCTACGGCCAGCCGTACCCCGGGCTGGCTGCTTGGGTGTTCACTCGGGCAAAGGACTTGAACGGCAAGGGAGGCGCAACCACCGGTTTCCTGCCTTCCTACATTCCTTATTAAAACAGTTCCGGCCCCAGCCCCTCCCGCTCGCGGATTCGACGGATTTCGTGGTTCCCAGTACGGCGTACCCCATTGACCGAATCCTAACGATTTTTCTGGCTCACTTGAGGGCGTCAGGCATGATTTTGACCCCTTTGCATATGCTGAAATTGAATCTGCGCTCGTTACTTTTGCTCGCCGCCCTGCTGGCCACCGCTCGGCCGGCCGTTGCCGCTACCAATGATTATTCCGGCCCGCTCTGGGCGTTTGAGGACCCGGCCAAGATTCTGGCCGCCGCCGCGGACATTACGACGGATCAATATCCGGACTCGGACTCGGCCACGGTCGAACAACGCATGGTGCGCCAATATCAACCGGATGGCACCGCGGAGGCACAGGACGAAACTTTTCTCAAAGTGCTCACCGAAAAAGGCCGGCGCGATAACCGGACGCTGACCCTCGGCTTCACGTTCCCCTATTCGACGGTGGATGTGGTCAAGCTGGAGGTGATCAAACCGGATGGCACCGTGACGCCGGTGGATGTGGCGGCCAATTCCAAGGAGACCATTGATGACAGCCAGATGGACATGAACATCTATGACCCGAACAACAAGCTGTTGCAGGTCAATTTGCCCAAGGTCGAGATTGGCGAGGTCATTCATTCCATCATCCGCACCACCACCGTGCGCGCGTATATTCAGGATCAATACTCGGAGCTGAACCTGTTTGAAGGCAGCGGTTACACCCGCCACATTTCTTACGAGGTGCATGCGCCGGCGGAGCGCCCGCTGAAATGTATCCAGTTGCGGGATGGCATTCCCGGCACGGTGACGTACGCGGCGGAGACGAACGCGACGGGCGGGGTGACGCATCATTGGGAGGTGAACAACGTGCCGCGCATGTTCGATGAACCGTCCATGCCGCCCTACGAAAATGTGCTGCAACGGCTGCTGGTCAGCACCCTGCCCGACTGGCCGGCGGTCTCGCAATGGTATTGGAACCTGAGCAAAGCCCATCTGGAGGCCACCTCGCCCGAGCTTAAGAATGAAGTTGCCAAGCTCACGCTCGGCATCACGAACGATTTGGATAAAATCCACGCCATCTTTTACTACGTCTCCGGCAACATCCGTTACATGGGTTTGACGCCGGAAAAGGATCGTCCGGGCTTTGAGCCGCATGACGTGAAGCTGACGTTCGAAAAGAACTATGGGGTTTGCCGCGACAAGGCGGCGCTGCTGGTGGCGATGCTGCGCGCGGCGGGCTTGAACGCTTATCCGGTGTTGATCAATGTCGGCGGCAAGCTGGACCCGGAAGTGCCGAGCCCGGATTTCAATCACGCCATTGCCTGTGTCGAATCGTCCCCGGGCAATTATACCCTGATGGATCCGACGGATGAAAACACGCGCGACCTGCTACCGGCGCATGATTGCAACCGCAGCTATCTGGTCTGCCGCCCGGAAGGCGAACAGCTTCTGGTCAGCCCTGTGCAGTCGGCGGATAGACATTTGATGCAGATTAAAACCACGGGTGAACTCGGCGCGGACGGTCGCTTGCTGGCGAATTCGGAATTGTGGTTCGCGGGCGTCAATGACGATGCCTACCGCAACGCTTTCGTGAAAATGAAGCCGGACGATATCCAGCGCTTCTTCGAAAACCGGCTCAAGCTGTCCGTGCCGGGCGCCAAGCTGATTTCGCTCAAGCTGACGCCGGAAAACCTATTGGACAAGTCGGAGCCGGTACATGCCGCGCTCGAATTTTCCGCCGAGGGCCTGACGGCGGATGGCCAAGGCAAAGCCATCGTAACCGTCCCCTGGATTGGCAGTGGCTTTGGCGTGGTTAATTTCATCCTGCGCGACACTGGTCTGGAGAAACGGAAGTATCCTTTGCAAATCAGCGCGACGTGTGGCTTGCAGGAGGAAGTCGAGCTTAAGTTAAGCGACGGCTTTGGTGGCGCGGTTTCGCTGCCGGAATGTCCGCCGGTGGCAAATGAATGTTTAAGCCTGCAAAAGACTTTTACCTGCACGAACCAGACGCTGGTGTGTGCGCGGGAATTGAAGTTGAAGACCTTGGAATTTTCGCCTGCACAATATTTGCAGCTCAAGCAAACGCTGAAGGAAATGCAATATGACAGTCGCAAATCGCCCATCCTGGCACTGGCGAATCCGCCTGCGGTCGCGGCGGCTGACACCACGGCGGCGGTAGGCAACCCGGTGGTCAATTCGGATGCGCTGATTTTGGAGGCCACCAAGTCGCTGACCGTGAGTGCTGCGCACACGGCGGTTTACCGGGTGGAATACGCGAAACGAATTTTGAGTTACAACGGCAAGAAACGGGAGGCGGAGCTGAAGATCGAATACAATCCGGCGTGTCAGGACGCCAAGCTGATCCACGCCGTCACCATCTCGCCGGCCGGTCAGCGCGAGGAAATTTCTGCGGGTGAAATGAACGTGATGGATGCCGGCTGGAACGGCTCCGCCAAACGTTATACCGGCGGGAAAATCCTCGTGGCCAACCTGCCGGACGTGACCATCGGTTCCGTGATTCAGGTGGAATTTGAAATCAGCAACAAGGCCAGCCAGCCGTTCCTGGCGGGCTTTGAATCGTTCCAATTGCCCGATGAACTCGCGCATAAATCCTTTACTTTGACCGCGCCAAACAAAGTTAAAGTGCAACGCTTGATCAGTGGTCCCACCAACAGCCTCAACGCCGATGACGCGGTGGCCGCTGGCAAACATGTTTACCGGTGGCAGGTGGACAATGTGCCGGCGCTGCCCGCCGAAAACCTGTTGCCGCCGGATTGGACGTACGGCGCCGGGGTCGGTTATTTCATCGGGGACGCCAAAGATTATTATCGCAAACTTAATCAGGCGCTGCTCGACCGGGCAAAACAACACACGCAGGCGGCGGTGCTAGGCCGACAACTGACGGCCAAGGCAGCGAACCAGTTGGACGCCCTCAAGGCGATACGCGACTTCGTGGCCAAATCCATCCGGCTGGCCGGACCTTCATTCACCGAACTGCCGTTAAGCGAACTTTCTGATGCGGACACCACGCTGGCCGACGGCTACGGCCATCTGGCTGATCGCGCGATTTTGTTTCATGCGCTGCTAAAGGCCGCCGGCTTCAAACCGGAGTTCGTGCTGGCGTCAGACTTGCCGCCGCTCACCGGCATCGCGGGCGTCGTCAAAACCTTTCCGCTGCCGCAAGAATTCCAGTATCCGCTGGTGCGGGTCGTTGTGGCTGGCCAGACGTATTACCTGAATGACACGGACCAATACTCGGAGTTGGGTGCCACCGCGCATGACGGCCGATTGGGCCTGGTGCTCGCCAGCAGAGACTATACGGAGATTCACGCCGCCAAGGATTGCGGCAATGCCACGAAGACGTTTTATACCTTGTCCGTGACTGACCGCGGCCAGACGCGCGTGGGTGTGACGCGGTATTATTACGGGGACGGTTATGGCACGAAGAATCATTACTTCTCCGAATTGCCGCCGGAAGAGCGCCGCCGTTATTTCCAGGAAACCGTTTCGCAGGTAGCCCAAGGCGCCCGGCCCGTCGGCGACCTCACGACGAAATTCGACACTTATCCCGGCCTCGAATCGTACACGGTGGACGTGGATAATTACGCCGTTGTTGACGGAAATTATTTGTACTTCGACCTGCCCTTCACCGCCTCGCTGTTCCCGGTGGGCGAAGATCATCGCGTGCTGCCGCTGTATCTTTCCGAAGGCACCCAGGACACCATCCGTGCGGAAATCAATCTGCCGGCGGACTATCAGAAGATTGTGATTGCTCCCGCCACGAGGGAACTGACCACGCCCGGTGGCACCGCCAAAATCACGTCAACCGCAACAGCGGATCAATGTGTGATTACCGAACAGCTCACCACCACGCCCGCCATCATCAATCCAGCAGACTACCCCGCGCTGTTGCAGGTGGAGTCGGCTTTGCACCGCAAATCAGCCAAGGTGTTTTTGCTGGAAAAAGAATAAAGCTGGCGGATAGCCCGGTTATTCAACAGCGGTCAAGCAACTCGTATTGAACTCGAAGTTTTTACAATAGCACCTGTGCTAAAGCCCCTGCCCCATCCCGACAATAAGCACCTCGAAGCGGCTGAAGGCTGGCTGGGATTGGGGAATTGGCGGGAAGCGAATGAGGAATTAGAGCAAATTGCGCCGCGACTTCGGGGGCATCCTTTCGTTCTGGAAGTACGCTATCAGATATTTGCCGCGGCGAAACAGTGGGCGGCCGCGGTGGAAGTTGCCCGGACGTTGTGTGAGCTGCTGCCGGATAATTCCTTGGGCTTCATCAATTACGCCTACAGCCTCCACGAATTGAAGCGAACCAAGGAAGCGTATAGCGTCTTGATCCCTATTGTTGACAAGTTTTCTGAACCAACCATCCGCTACAACCTCGCCTGCTATTCGTGTCAGCTAGGAAATTTGAAAGAAGCGATGCAGTGGCTACAGCAGGTGATGGATCTGACTGACAAAAAAGACATCCAACTGATGGCCTTGGAAGATCCGGACTTGGAACCTTTGTGGACGAAAATCAGTGAGATTTGATAGCGCTTGGAAGTCCAGCCCAGCACGCATCCGGCCTCTACGTCAATCGCCTTTGTGGGCCAGCGGGTCAGCATCCGTACCCCAAAGGTTTTTCACCATTTCGCGCTGCGGCACAAACGGACATTTTGCCTTCGGATTTTTGTGCGTACCGTCCAACTGGCGCAGGGCCAGTTGCGCGCCAGTCATTAAGGCTGGATTTTCGGGACGAGAGAATTTGGCGTTTAACTTGTTGGCCGCCTCGTCCAAAGCACCCCAACGTTCGGCATGCGTCGTGCCCCAAAGCGTCGGCTGGGTGTCCAAACGCGAGAGGTTCCAAAAACTGATGCGGATTTGGCGCACGGGTTTGACGGCTCCGGCCATCACCTCGCGAAATATTCCTTCCAGCGCGGCATTGATGACGGAATTCTGAAATTGGGGATGTTGAAAGCGGTGGCTGCCGCCGACTTCGGTAAAATCTTTGAACCGGATGGTCAGGCTCATTTCACGCGCCTGTAACTGCTCGCGGCGCAGCTGGCCGACCAGCCGCGTGGTCTCGCTCAGGGCAAAAGTCAACGCGGCCTCGTAATCCGGCTCATCGTATGGCAGCGTGGTATTACTCGAAATGCTGGCGCGATCCTTGACTTCGAGCAGCAGCGGTTCATTCCATTGACCATTGGCAAAAAGCCAGAGCTGCTGGCCCCAAATCCCGAAGCGCTGTTTTAGCAACATGGACGGCAATTCCGCCACGTCACCAAAGGTTCGGGCACCAAAAGCGGCTAGCGCATTCTCGCGATTTTTAGCGATACCCGAAAGCTCGCGGACGGGGCGATCTTTCAAAAACTCTTTCTCTTGTCCGACGGGGATTTCACAGAAGCCCGGCTTGGCGGCATCGGTCGCTAATTTTGCCAGCCGCGATGAATTGGCGAGTCCACCAGAAACCGGCAGACCGGTTTCTTTATGGATACGTTCGCCAATGGCTTTGATATAGTCGGCTGGCGCAGTGTGACGCCAGACCACGTCATCCATGGTCGTGAAATCCAAGAAACCTTCATCAATGGAAATCGGCACCAGCGTAGGTGAGTATTGTTCCAGAATCCGAAACATCCTCTGCGAGAGCCGACGGTACTCGTCATATTGCGGCCGGCATAACACGCCGTTATAGCATAAGCGCTTGGCCTCAAAGCACGCCATGCCAGTCTTGACGCCGAATTTCTTGGCCAACCGGTTGGCGGCAATCACAATGCCATCGCCCCGCCGCCCGCCGCCGACCCACACCGGCCGCCCCTGCAATTTAGGGTTCATCGCCACTTCGCAACTGGCAAAGAAGCTGTCGGCGTCTACATGCAAAATGCGGTTATTACGACTCATCGCGAAGGTTAATCTAGCGCGCGGGAGACAACCGCCAAGTAACTAAAATAAATATATTTCCAGGGTAGGACAGTATTTGTCCTAGCCACTATTTGGAAATCCCAGCCTTAACGACAGGTTGAACATTTCAAATCACGTTGCCCGTTGCCCGTCTGCCAGACCTCTGCTATGGTGTGTGTCTAAATGTTTGGACGTAATAAGCCTATGAGTAAGACCGAAGCCAATTCATCACAACCTGAAACCAACGACGCTGGGTCAGCCCCATTGCCGCCGCTAACGCCGGAACAAATTGAAGAACTTAAGACGCGCGCCGCGAAGGCCGATGAAAATTGGGAGCGCTTGCTGCGCACGACTGCGGACTTTGATAACTTTAAAAAGCGCGCTGCGCGTGAAAAGATTGAGGCCGCCCAATACGCCAGCTTTGCCATGCTCCAAAAAGTTTTGCCGGTCCTCGACAACTTCGAGATGGCGCTCGCCGCCGCCCAGAACGCACAGGGCGACAAACTCGCGGGATTGCAATCAGGCGTCCAGATGATCCAGCAACAATTAAAAAATGTTCTAGTCGAAACCGGGTTGGAAGAAATTGACGCCAGCGGCCAGCCTTTCGACCCGAATTTTCACGAGGCGGTTTCTGAACAGGAATCCACCGAGATTCCTGAAGGCAAGGTGCTTCAGCAATTGCGCAAGGGCTACAAGTTCAAGGATCGCCTGCTGCGTCCGGCGACGGTAATCGTCGCCAAATCGCCGGCGGTGGCAGCCTGATTGGTGGCACTGCGTAAATCGTAACCCTGCATTCGTCAATTCTCCATGGCCAAACGTGACTACTACGAAACCCTCGGCGTTCCGCGCAACGCCAACGACGAGGAAATCAAGAAAGCTTACCGCAAGTTGGCGGTGAAATATCACCCAGACAAAAACCCGGGTGACAAACAGGCGGAGGAGAATTTCAAGGAGCTCGGCCACGCCTACGAGATTTTAAGCGATCCGCAGAAGCGCGCCGCCTACGACCAATACGGCCACGATGCCTTCGATCCTCGTGCGCGCGCCCGTGGCGGCGGTGCTGGCGGCGGCTTCCACGATCCGTTTGATATTTTCCGCGATGTCTTCGGCGGCGCGGCGGGCGGCAGTATCTTTGAAAACCTTTTCGGTGGTGGCCAGGATCCCAATGGCCCGCAACGCGGTGATGATTTGCGTTATGACTTGCAAATTACACTTGAAGAGGCGGCTCTCGGTTGCGAGAAGGAGATTTCCGTCACCAAGCCCGACCAATGTGAACGCTGCCAAGGTGCCGGCGCGGAGCCCGGCTCGAAGACGCGCACCTGCGCCACCTGCGCCGGTCGCGGTCAGGTACTCACCTCACGCGGGATTTTCAGCATTGCGCAAACCTGCCCACACTGCAAAGGCGCGGGTCGGATTTTAGAAAGGCCCTGCCGGACATGTGATGGCAGCGGGAAGCACGAGCGCACTACAAAAATTAAATTGCGCATTCCAGCCGGTGTCGAGTCGAACAATCGCCTGCGCTCTTCTGGCAACGGCGAGGCTGGCGAGCGCGGCGGCCTAGCGGGCGACCTCTACGTTTTCCTACAGGTCAAGCCGCATGAGATTTTTCAGCGCGAAGGCGATGATTTGTTGTGCGAAGTGCCAGTGAGCTTCATTCAAGCAACACTCGGGGCGGAGATTGAGGTGCCGACGCTGCAAGGCAAAGCGACGGTGAAAATCCCCGCTGGCACACAGCCCGGCACTTTGCTAAGGCTCAAGGGTCGTGGGGTAAAAAGTCTTCAGAGCAATGGTCAGGGCGATTTACACGTCCGCGTCCAAGTCGAAGTACCAACACATCTGAACTCCGAACAGAAGAACAAGCTTCAGGAATTCGCTGCGCTCTGCGACGGTAAGGAAATGCCACTTTCACAAGGCTTCTTTGAGAAGGCTAAGAAGTTCTTTAATTAAACCATGCATCGGTTTTACCTTCCGCCCTCAGGCTGCCGTGACAATTTACTACGGCTGGACGGGCGCGAGGCGCATCACGCCTTGCATGTTCTCCGCATCCAGCGCGGCGAACGCGTGACTGTCCTTGACGGCGCGGGCACGGAATTTGTTTGTGACGTCCAAAGCACCGCGAAAAACTCCCTCGTGCTGGCGGTAAAGGAAAAAAAATTCACGCCCGCCCCTCCTTGCCTATTCACGCTGCTAGTTGCGGTTCCAAAGGGCAAGCTTATCGAGGGAATTATCCAGAAGGCCGTCGAACTGGGTGCGCACCGCATCGTGCCGCTGCTCACCGAGCGCGTGGTGACGCAGCTTGACGGCGACGGCGCAGAAGCCAAGCGCGAAAAGTGGCAGACCGTCGCCATTGAGGCCATCAAGCAATGCGGTGCACGGTGGCTGCCGAAGGTCGAGGCACCGCAAACCATCGCGGAGTTTCTGGCGCATGGGGAGAAAATTGAACTATCCCTCATCGGCTCACTGCAAACGGAACGCCGGCATCCGCGTGAATGGCTTTTGGGATTTCGAAAGCAGCACGGGCGGCTGCCGCACAGCGCTGCTGTATGGATTGGGCCGGAAGGCGATTTCACCTTGGCAGAACTGCAGGCCATCGAAGCGGCAGGGGCAAAGCCAGTCACACTCGGACGACTCACGCTGCGCGTGGAGACAGCGGCGATATACTGCCTGTCGTTTTTGAACTACGAAATCCAGTCCTGACCGGCTCGCAGGTTGTTTAATTCCCAACCGTCACCTGCAACGGCTGATCGCGGCGCTCGGCAAAGCGTTTGACATAAGCTTCCCACTGCTCTGCGTTCGTGAAGTCGCCACTGCGATCCCAGCACGCGCCAAAATAATACGTCAGCGGCTGGCCGACCTCGGCCTTAGTGATTGCAAGCAGGTTGCGGATGGGCGGATAGCCTTCATGCGTCGGCTGCGGGACGTTGGCGTGGAGTTTGGCATCGGGCAGATTCGGATTGTCGTTCGTAAATTCCTGCACGGTGCCTTTGGCCAGGATGATGGCGTCGCCGATGACGCCTTTCGGTTTATCTTCTGGCTGCCAGTAGGCCAGCCAGCCAGCGTCCTGATTGTGCGTGATGGACTGCTCGCGGTTGGTCGGGCAGGCGCGCTCGGCCAAACCGACGGCGACGGTGAGCGGCGACTTATCATCGCTCGCAAACGTGCTTTGTGCCTTGGTGAAATAGGAATCAGCATCAATGCTATAACGTTTCGTCTCAGAAACCATCCGGCCGTTGCCGGCGTCCCACGCGTCGTAGGTCAGCTCAAATTCCGAGCGCACCGGGCCGGTGGTGATGAGCTTCCAGTTGTGATAATTGCTGGAGACGTGCAGCTTCGTCCCGTCCCAGATGCCGAGGCCGCCGTCGCCCCGGCTGTTGCCCACGCGGTAATCGTCCATGAACGCGCCGTTGTCCTCGTGATAATGTTTCGTGGCATACATCGTGTCCACGATGAGGCGGTGATCTTTTTTGATCCAGACATCCGGGCCGCTGCTGATGGTGTGTTCCGCCGGTATGAGCGCGAGGCCGTAGGCGCGGTGCGCGATGCGGTCGCTTTCCCACGCGAAATCGTCATAGCGTTCCGGCACAAAGCGCGCGAACGTCTTCACGATGGGCGGCGGCACGGCGGGCAAAAGTCTCGCGTCCAAAACATAAAATGTCCGTGTCTCGCCGGGCGCGAGGTCAACTTGGAAAAGCAATTTGTCCGGCGTTGGATTCGTTCCTGAAGCATAGACCTGCGAATCTAGAACACGGGAAGAAAGACCATCTACCACAGCCAATCCAAAATGTTGAAAATAAACCATAACAAGCTCCGAATCACGCATGGATAAGAATTCCATCACAATTTTTCTTGGATCAACTTCTACTGTTTCGGACTCCCGATGAATTGAAGATGGATTTGTAATTTTCACAGCAATTTTGGCCTTTGAAAAAACATCCGAATCTCCAACTGAAATACTAATCCCTTTTTCCAATACCGCCATCCGATACACCTCGCTGCCCGCGAGTAGGAAGACGCCACCGCCATAGGGGGACGTAGCATCCGCCGAAAAAACCACCGGCCGGTCGCCCGCTGGCTGGACATGAGTAAGCCGGCCGTCGGCATTCACGCACCCGACTAGGGCCGGCCATGCCTTGTGGACGGCGGGTTCAAACTTCGCGCGGTCGAGCAGCCCCTGGTTCACGCCCCACGCCAGGCCGTAGGTGAACAATGCCGAGCCACTGGCCTCCGGCGTTTCATAATCCAACGGGTCAAGCAGGCTCGCGCGCCACAGCCCGTCTGGCTGCTGGAGCGACACGACCTTGTTTGCCATGTCCTTAAACAATTGCTCGAATCGCGGACGGCTGGGATCATTCATCGGCAGGTATTGCAGCGCACGAACGATGCCGGCCAGCACCCAACCGTTGCCTCGGCTCCAGAAAATCTTCTGCCCGTTTGCCTCAGTCTTCTTGAAGAACGAGCTATCTCGGAAATACAGATGCTGATTCTGGTCGTACAGATAATCCGTCGTGCGCCAGAAGTTTGTCACCGCAAAATCCCGGTAGCACACGTCACCCGTCGCGGCATAAAGCCGCAACCACGTCGGCGGTCCCATGAATAAAGCATCACACCAAGACCAGAGTTCCTGGCCATGCCCGCGTTGTAAGAAATCAAGACTCGGCGTTGCTGATGGATGAGCCAGAATCCAATCGAAACGCTCGCGCATTGGAGCAATCATGCGGTTTTCGCAATAAAGGAAATAAAGCTCCGTCCAAGTTTGGCCGATGCACTGATCATCGGCATGATACTTTCTGCCGCCGAATACCGGCAACTCCCAGCTATTCGTCTCACCCTTGGCGAACATGGCGTTGCGGTATTTCGCGTCGCCGGAGATGCCGGCCAGAGCCATCATGCCTGCATCGCCAACGGCCTGAACCCAGCCGGTCAAGCGGTTCGTCGCCGGGTTTGCCAACTGCCAGTCGCCGACCCGTTGCATGACCGACAACACAGCGGCTGGCTTGATATCCGTAGGGGAATTATCAGCTAGTGCAAATAATGGTGCGAGGGACAAAAGCAAAATGGTCACCAAACTCAGTCTACTAAAAATAATTTTATACATAAAGTTGGAAAGAATTAACAGGGGAATATAAAAAAATTAAAAGTATCTTAAAGTTGATTGTGAGCAAGCAAAACTAAATTTCACGCTTTAACACAAGCGGTGAAACCGAAACTGTCACTCCAGAGCCCTAAACAATAAAAACTTTAAATTTAATCGATTAAACTTTCTGAACACTATCAGCAATGGTTAATAATTTTATTTAAAATGCATTTCTATGTCATAAAAAATATATCAGGCTATATCAGGCTGATCAGAGGCGTGTATTGTCAACCCGATCGCCGACTATAACCATTATTGGCGACCCCGGATTTTAACTCCGGCATTGACTTGAACCCGCATTCATGGGGGAATCCTTGGGTGAACCGATTCTTCTACCGCATTGCTGCGCTGACCTGGCTGGGTGCCCTCCTTTGGCATACCCAAACGGCCGGCGCCCTGGATCGCACTAATGAGGTGTTCAAGGTATTCCAGTTTCCGGCCGATAAAATCCCGTGCATTGATGGCGATACCAATGATTGGAACATTGTGCCCGAAAGTTACGTCATCGGTTCGGACCAACTCGTAGAAGATTTTGGCCGGCACAAATTATCCGACGCCTCGACGCCCCAGGTGCACGTCCGCGTGGGCTGGGTGAAGGGTTTGAACCGCCTCTACTTCCTCTACGAAGCCGATGATGACTACTGGGATTTCTCCGAACCCGGCCTCCACAATGACACGTTCGAGCTGGTGGTGGATGGCGATTTATCCGGTGGTCCGCTGATTGAAAAATATCTCCCCGCGAGCGCGGTCATCGGCAAGTGGGAAACGTATCTCACCTTGCAAGGCACGCAGGCGCAGAACTACCACATCTTCACGCCGGCCGAGGGTAAGGATTGGTGCATGGTCTGGGGTCCGGCGCAATGGCTCAAGGCCCTGCCCTACGCCAACGCCGCGCAGAAATATGATTTTCGCCCCGGTCAGCCCGGCCATTATGTCTTGGAATTCTGGATTACGCCCTTCGATTACGCCGGTGCGGAAGGCCCGCAACGCGCGGTGGAATCAGTGCTAAAGGAAAACAAACTCATCGGCCTGTCGTGGGCCATCATTGACTATGACGATGTACATTCGGGTGACACGAACAACGGCTTCTGGAATCTTTCGCGTCACCACACCATGTATGGTCAGGCCGACCAATTGTGCGCCTTCAAGCTGATGCCGCTGGAGCCGCAATTCGTCAAACCGATTGAAGCGCAGTGGTCGTTTCAGGTCGTGGACATGGACCGCCGGCTGGTGGCGTTCAAGGATTTGTCCACGGGCAACATTAACTCGTGGCACTGGGATTTCGGCGATGGTGAAACTTCCACGGAACAAAACCCCAGCCACACTTATAAGGACGCCGGACATTATGTGGTCGTGCTGAATGTGACTGGTCCGGCGGGCCAGTCCCGGCGCGCGAAGGTCTGGGACGTGGTGGTGAAATAAATTGCAATGAACACCAAGCTGTTCCTAACCGGCGCGTTGCTCGGTGCCCTGTCATTGCTGACACTGCCGGTGGCGGCCAAGACTTTCAACGTGCTCGATTTCGGGGCGCAAGGTGACGGCGCGACGTTGGACACGGCGGCGATTCAGCACACCATTGATGCGGCCGCAGCGGCGGGTGGTGGCAAGGTTTTGGTTCCACGCGGCAAAACGTTTCTCGTGGCCACGCTGGTCTTGAAGGATGGCATTGATTTCCACCTCGACGGCAAACTACTCATCAGCACGAACCAAGGCGACTACGTTGGTGACGGCGTCATCATGGCCAGCAATGCGGCGAACCTGACCATCTCTGGCAGCGGCAGCATTGCGGGTCGGTCGCTGTCGTTCATGACCGGCTACGATGCGACGAATGAATGGTGGTTGTTCCAAGACTGGCGACCCAAAATGTTCGTGCTGACTGGTTGTACGAATCTCATTGTTCGCGACGTGACCTTTGGTGACGCGCCGTACTGGGGTTTGCATATGCTCGGGTGCGACCATGTCCTCGTGGATAATGTGACGGTTAATAATCGCCTCGATGTGCCGAACGACGATGGCATTGACCCTGACCATTGCCGCCATGTGGAAATCCGCAACTGCCACATCACCGGCGGCGACGACGCCATTGTCATCAAGTCCACCCGGCAGACGAATGACTTCGGCGACTGCGCGGATATCCGCGTCTACGATTGCGTTCTGCGCACCCAGGATGCCGGCCTAAAGATTGGCACGGAGACGGTCGGGCGCATCCGCGATATTGTGTTCGAACATTGCCGGATACTTTCCGGCAGTCGCGGCCTGTGCATCCAGTTGCGCGACGAAGGCAGCATTTCCAATGTGATTTTCCGCGATATTAAATTTACGTCGCGCTACTTCAGTAATCCGTGGTGGGGCCATGGCGAGGCGATTTCGTTCACGGCCATTCCGCGCAACGCCGCCACCACGCTGGGTACCTTGCAGGATGTCCTCGTCGAGAATGTTTCCGGCGAGGCCGAGAACAGCATCCGCGTCAATGGCAGCGCGACGAGCCGCATCGCAGGGGTACGTTTCAAAAATATCGCCATCAAGTTTGTGCGCCCCACCAAATATCCCGGCGGCGTCTATGACAACCGGCCGACCAAGGTGCTGTCGCCCATCGAGCCGCATGCCACGGCAGGGTTCAACTTAAGATTTGCGGATGACATAACCTTGGACAACTGCACCGTGACCTGGGGAAAAAATCTACCGGACTATTTTAGCAACGCCGTTGAAGCCGAAGACACGCACAACCTGCGGCTGACCGGTTTTCAAGGCACGGCAGCGCATCCACAGCGCGATGAGGCAATCTGGATTCACTGATTTTATTTACCCATGAACCATTGTAATAATATTTTGGAAGCGGCTTTGGGCAGAACGAAGACCTTACTTCCCCTGCTCTGCCTGTTCGCCATCGGCCTGACTTCCGGCATAGCCGCGCCCACTGATGATCCGCTGGCGTGGCCGCCCATCACCGCGCAAACCAAGCCGTGGGCGTTCAATTGGTGGATGGGCAGCGCCGTGGACAAAACGAATCTGACCAAGGAATTGCAGCGTTATCACGACGCCGGGCTGGGCGGTATCCATATCATCCCGATTTATGGCGCCAAGGGTTTTGAAGACAAATATCTCAATTATCTTTCGCCCGAATGGATGGACATGATGGGCTGGGCGGTCAGCGAGGCGCACCGGCTTGGCATGGGCGTGGACATGACCACTGGCACCGGCTGGTGTTTCGGCGGGCCGCAGGTCACGGATGAAGATGCGAACGCCAGCGTCATCGTGAAGACTTACACTCTGGCCGCGGGCGAGCAGTTGAAACAGAAGTTTAAACGCACGACCATCCAGGCGCTCGTGGCCTTTGGTCCGGATGGCAAAGCCATCGAACTCACGGATGCCATTTCGACCAATGGTGAGGTGGCCTTCTCGCCGCCGAGCGGCACTTGGAAGGTCTATGCCATCGCGCAAAAGCCTTCCGGCCAGAAGGTCAAACGGCCTGCGCCCGGTGGCGAAGGCTGGATGCTCAACCTGATTTATCCGCCCGCGATGGATGATTTTCTAAAACCGTTCACCACCGCCTTTGCCAATTACCACGGCCCCAAACCGCGCGCCCAGTTTGTTGATTCTTACGAATACCGGTCTGACTGGTCGCCGAACTTTTTTGCCGAGTTTGAAAAGCGACGCGGTTACCGGCTACAAGCCGAGCTGCCCGCGCTCTTCGGCACGAATGACGATGACCACGCCGCGCGTGTGAAGTGCGACTATCGCCAGACGGTCTCCGAAATCATGGCGGAAGAATCCATGCCCGCCTGGACCAAATGGGCGCACGATGAAGGCTTCATCACGCGTTATCAGGCCCACGGTTCGCCGGGCAATTTATTGGATCTCTACGCCACGTCCGACATTCCCGAAACGGAGATGTTCCACACCGACCGGAACAAGCTCATTTCTAAATTCGCGTCATCCGCCGCCCATGTCACCGGCAAACCGCTCGTCAGTTCCGAGACCGGCACCTGGTTGGCGGAACATTTCACCGAACAATTGGCCGACGTGAAATATCTTTTCGACGACATGTTTCTCTCCGGCATCAACCATATGTTTTATCATGGCTGCTGCTACTCCCCGGATGAGGCGGGCTGGCCCGGCTGGCACTTTTATGCATCCACGGAAATGAACCCGCGCAATTCCATCTGGCATGACGCGGATGCCTTGAACGCCTACGCGGCCCGGGTGCAATCTATTTTACAATCCGGCCAGCCGGACAACGACATCCTGCTCTACTGGCCGATTGCGGATTACTGGATGCAGCCCGGCGACAAACTGCTGCCGCAATTCACCGTCAGCGCACGCGACTGGTTCACCGACCAGCCCATCGGCCGGACGGCCAAGGAGCTATGGGATAAAGGTTATGCCTTTGACTACGTTTCTGACGCACAGTTGAAGACAGCAAAAGTCGTGGATGGTAAAATCCAAATGCCCGGTGGTAACTACAAAGTCATCGTCGTGCCGGAATGCAAATACATCTCGTTGGAAACTTTCAAACAACTGCTCGCGCTGGCGGAGAATGGCGCCACGGTCATTTTTGCGCAGCAATTACCAACGGATACTTCAGGTGAAAACAATCTGGAAAAGCAAAGGAACGAATTCAAGCAAATGTTAGTTCAAACACCGGTTGATGTGGACGGCGCCGATATTTCGATAGACAAACTTGGGAATGGAAAAGCTCTGATTGGGGAACTGGGAATTGCGTTGTCTTCAGCGAAAGTTTCACGCGAGACAATGGTGGACTCAAACCTTTCGTTTGTCCGTCGTTCGTTCGATGGCGGCTGGAATTACTTCATCGCCAACCGCACCGGAACCAATTTTGACGGCTGGGTTGCGCTTAACCGTCCCGGCAAATCGTTTGTCCTTCTCAATCCTATGACCGGCGCAACCGGCGTAGCGGCGACTCGGCAGAGCGCCACCAATCAAACTGAAGTTCATTTGCAACTCGCCGCCGGTGAATCGGTAATTCTCCGCGCTTTTGAAAATGGACTTGTAGAAGACCATTTGCTGGCTCGCTGGAATTATTTTCAAACCAACGGCCAGCCGGTTGAAATCGGCAGTCAATGGAATGTTGAATTCATTGAAGGCGGGCCAACGCTGCCGGCCGATTTCCAAACCGCCAAGCTCGCCTCGTGGACAACCTTCCCCGATACCAACTGTCAGGCCTTTGCCGGCACCGCCAAATATGAGACCACCTTTACGGCACCGGACGCGACGGGCAAAAGTTATTTCCTCGATTTGGGCGACGTGCACCAGAGTGCGCGGGTGCGCGTCAATGGTGAGGATTACGGCACACTCATCACGCCGCCGTTTCGCGTGGTGGTGGATAACTTGAAACCCACGGGCAACACGCTGGAAGTGGAGGTCACCAGCGTCTGCGCCAATCGCATCCGCGACCTCGACCGGCGCGGGGTGCCGTGGAAAACTTTCCACGATATCAACATTGTGGACATCAACTACAAGCCGTTCAACGCCGCCAACTGGCCGCTTACCGACTGCGGTCTGCTTGGTCCGGTGACCTTGACCCCGGTGAGCCGCTGAAGGCGGGTGCTATTTCTTGAGGCTTTTCCAATCCACGCCCGGACGATAAACCATCACGGACGATTCGTTGATGACGACTTGGAAGTTCTTTAGCAGGTTGAGAATTTCCGAACCTGCCAGAATCGTCGGGCCATAGCCATGCGCGGCCAGCGGACTGGTTGGCCGATGATAATAAAACGCCGGGTCAAAACCCATACCGGTGCCAACGCAGGTGCCTTCGACTTGTCCCTGAGCCGTAATCTTGGTGCTCAAGGCATTCCAACCTTGAATCGCCGCCGGGCCATACGCGGCCGGATCCAGCCAGCCTTGATTGATACCATGCGCCAGACCGTAAGTGAACATGGCCGTAGCCGAGGTTTCGGGATAGGAATCGTTGCGGTCCAGCAACTGGTGCCAGAAGCCACTGCCATTCTGGTAGCGCACGATGCCCCGCATGTGGGCACGGAAAATTTCCAGCACCTCGGCCCGATTCGGATCGGAGGCGGGCAACACATCAAGCAGTTCGCACAGGGCCAGAACCGCCCAGCCATTGGCGCGTCCCCAAAAAAAGGCGGGATGATCGGCCATGCCCTCGACCCAGCCGTGGCGGTACAAGCCAGCTTCCTTCACAAACATCCGGCTCGAAAACTGCCGCACCTGGCGGGTGGCATCGTCAAAATACTTTTGGTCACCAGTCAAGGCGCCCATCTGCGCAAGCGCCGGGATGCTCATGTACATATCGTCGAGCCAGAGGGAATTGGGGTGCGGCCGGTTGCGGGCCAGCGTGCCATCGGCCAGGCGATATTCCTGGTTCGCAATAAAGGTGGCAAAGCCATCGATCATCGGGCGCAGCGATGGGTTGTCCACCAGCCGGGAAACCTTGATGAGACCGGCGCACATGGAACCGCAATCGTCCAGCACCTGCGGATGGAACACACGCCGGTAGGGGTTGGCGGCTTGAAAGCCGTCCACCCACATTTTCTGGTAGCGGGGATACAGGTCGGCCAGAAAATTAATCCGGTCGGTGGCATACGCGGCGTATTTGGGATCGCCGGTGACGCGGCTGGCCGACAACATGGCGCCATAGACGATGCCCCATTCGTAGCTGACCAGCCGGAACGCTCCGGGTTCGAATACGGCGTTCGTACCGGCCTGGCTCAGGTCAGTGATGACGGCCTTGGTATTCTTATCCATCAACCGGGTGGGCGTGCAGCTATTGACGTATAAATAAATACGGTCCAGCGCCGCCACCACCTTCTCGGGCTTGGGCGGTCCGTAAGGCACGGGGTAGTCCGGGGTCGTTAGAAACAGCGGCGGATTGCTGTCGTTGGTTCCCGGCGTTTGGGCCGAAGCAGTCACTGCCAACCACGTGGTGGCAAGCAAGAGTGGGAATACAAATCGACGGGATAGTTTCATTTTAGAAATATATTTATTCCGTTTGCGGCCAGCCAGAATATTAAATTCAGGCGGACATTCCATAGGCACCTCCAGTGGACTGATTTTTTACTGAAATGGCTATCTGGCGCGCCGACGTAGGTAACTTCCCAAACGCAGACCGAGATTTAAATTGCGTTGGCCACAAACCTTCCGGTGAAGAAATATTTTCACGACCTTCGACCAGACTTGTTTTCAAGAAGGTTTTTCTATATTTATCTGAAACTTTCTCCGCGTTTGGCCGTCTGCCGATAGACACCGCCTACGATTTTTGAACCGGAACAAGTTTAATTAGTTTTAACTGACACTAAACATATGAAAACAAAATCGCTCCTCCTCACCGCCGCTTTGGCACTGGCCGCAATTGCGCCCGCTGCCACCGCACAAACCAACCGGACCGACAAGGTCGAAACCAAAGAACAGCGCGACGCCCGCATGGCGTGGTGGCGCGAGGCCAAGTTCGGCATGTTCATCCACTGGGGCGTGTATTCTGTGCCCGCTGGTTTTTATCATGACAAGCCCGTGCCCGGCATCGGCGAGTGGATCATGAACCGCGGCAAGATTCCCATGGCGGAATATCAGGCGTTCGCCAAACAGTTCAACCCGGTTAAGTTCGACGCCGATGCGTGGGTCAAGACCGCCAGCGACGCCGGCATGAAATACATTGTCATAACCTCGAAACATCATGACGGATTTGCGATGTTCGAAACGCAAGCCAGTCCGTGGAACATCGTGCAGGCGACGCCTTATGGCAAAGACCCGCTGAAAGACCTGGCCGCCGCGTGCCGGAAATATGGTATCAAGCTGGGCTTCTATTATTCGCAGGCGCAGGACTGGAACAACGGCGGGGCGGCTGCCGGCGGCAAGTGGGATCCGGCGCAGAAGCATGACATGGACGATTACATCGACAAAATTGCCGTGCCGCAGGTTAAGGAAATCCTCTCCAACTATGGCGAGTTTCCCGCCGTGCTCTGGTGGGACACGCCGCACGACATGAACTATGCGCGCGCCAAAAAACTTTATGATGCTGTGCAGCAGTTGCGCCCCGACATCATCATGAACAACCGGCTCGGTGGCGGTTTCAAGGGCGACACGGAGACGCCGGAACAAAAGATTCCCGCGAAAGGTTTTCCGGGTCGCGACTGGGAAACCTGCATGACGCTCAATAATACCTGGGGCTTCAAACGCGACGACAACAATTGGAAATCCACCGCGACCCTCATCCACAATCTTTGTGACATCGCCAGCAAGGGCGGTAATTATCTGCTCAACGTGGGGCCGACGAGCGAGGGGTTGATTCCCGCGCCGAGCATTGAACGGCTCGCCGAAGTGGGCGCGTGGATGAAGGTCAATGGCGAAGCCATCTATGGCACCACCGCTACGCCGTTCGGCAGCGAACTGGGCGCAGCCGTCAAGGCCAAGGACGGCTATGGCCATGACACCACCGTATCCTCGGGCAACGATTGGCGCTGCACCACCAAGCCGGGAAAAATCTATCCGATGATTTTCAACTGGCCGACGACCGGCAAATTTGAATTACCCGGCCTCCAGAGCAAAGTCACCAAGGCCTATCTCCTGGCTGACCACAAGGACCTGACCTTCACTCAGACTGATGCCGGTGTGACGCTCGATTTGCCTGCCGAAGCGCCGGATAAAATCGCCTCCGTCATCTGCGTGGAAATTGCCGATGACACGGCGAAGGTTGCGCCGCAAAAATAACTATCCAGTTCTATACGAAGACCGGCGCGGACAACGAAGTCCGCGCCGGTTTTTTTGTATTTTTACGCCGAACCCTGCGCGCAACTTCACTTACTGAAGAGAAACGCAACAACTGAAGAAGGCCGGCTTCAAGAGCGACTGAATCAGAGTGATTTTATTTCGCTGTTACCAGCGTTGTCTTAAAGCCGCTTAAAGTTCCGCCAACGCAGCGCGCATGGCGGCGGCGGAAGCGAAGCGTTCGCCCGGTAGCGGCGCGCAGGCTTTTAGGATGACCGAGTTCAGCGGTAGAAATTCCGGGGGTTCTTCAGCGCTGACGAGCGTGGTGGCCACCTCGGGAAACAGTGCCGCCGCGCGACCGGTGCACAACACATACAACACCATGCCGAGCGCGTAAATATCCGCCGCCACGGTGCCCGGCCGCTCGGGTGACGGCGGCATGAAGCCGGGGGTGCCGACGAGCGTACCTTCGTGGCCGAGTGGTCGGATGCCAGTTATGAGCCCCAAATCCGCCAGCTTCGGTTGGCCGTTCACAAAAATAATGTTCTGCGGTTTGATGTCGCGATGCGTCAAGCCTTGTTGATGCAAAAACTCCAGCGCTTCGCACAAGGTGAGGCCAAGGCGCACACAATCTTTTACGGGCAGCCGGCGACCCCGCAACTGCGCGCGTTCGCTGACGAGATCGCGCGGTTTGTAAGTGGCTGGCTGCTTTTCCCAATCTTGCGTGACCGGATCAGCCAATTCCATGACGTAATAAAAATAATCCGCCTTTTTCTCGCTCAAGAATTCCACGCGCAACAGCCCGGGATGGCGGTCGGAAACCGGCTGATATTTCTGGATGCCAGCATACTCGCGTTCATACGGATCGGGATTGTTTTCAAACTTGGCGAGATAGACGACTTTTAGCGCCCGCCACTGGCCGGATTTAGTTTTCGCGAGCCAGACTTTACCGTAAGCGCCTTCGGCAAACGGCGGATGAAACAATTCGTAACCGGGCGTGGCGGGCAAAGGTTCCGACCACATTGGAACCGGAGCGGGCGCGGGTCGGAATTGAATCATCAGCGCCCACGCCAGCGCGCACGGCAACTGGCCACCGGCGACAATGAACCACGGAAACCAGACGTTGTGATAGTAGCTTAAACAGACGCCCGCCAACGCCACGATGAGAAAGATTCCAGCGGCGATGGGAAATAAAAACCGCAGGCGCAACCGCCATAAACTGCCGCCGAGAATAGTTCCTGTGACGGCAAGGAGGGCAAATTCCAGCCACGCGGGCGGACGTTGCAGTGAATCGCCATTTAGTAAATTTAGAAATTCGGCGAGCAGGATTTCTACGCCGCCCGAAGCCTCGCCGGTCCAGCGCGTATACGGGGTGGAGAATTTATCCGGGTCGCCATTCGGCAACAATGTTTCGGGTCCGGTGCCAATGAAGACAATCTGGTCATGGAAATAATTTTTTGGCTGTGCGAGCGCGTACTGATAACTCATCCGCGTCCAGCCGCCGTCCTGACCGTAATAGCGCAGCCACCGTTCGGTCGGCCCATCACCCAGTTTCGCACCTACCAACCGCGCGGCCGTCTGCGGCATACTCGGATACGGCCCGGGCGACGGGAAAGGCCAGTGCCGGCGTACGACACCATCAAGGTCGGGATTCAGCCACGCGACGCCCCAATTGGTTTTCGCCGCGTGCAGAAATATTTCCGCGGGCAACGTCGGCTGCGCTCCGGCAAGGCCGGGATGCGTGACCGAGGCTTGTTCCGCCATCAAGACGAGGTTGTGCTGGCGCTGCATCGTGGCGGCGAGTGCGGTGTCGGTTTCTAGATTATTGGTGGCGCGGAAAAATGAATCCATCGCGACGAGCGCGCAGCCGTCGTCGGCCAGTTTGTTCAATAACTGGGTGTGCAGCGCGCGATCCCATGGCTGGCCGCGCACCTGATGGAATTGGCCGAACGCCGCATTGTCCATCAGGACGAGGGTGACGGCATTGGTGACGGGGCGCGCGCCGAAGCGGAAGAGATTGATTGGGCCCCTCTGAACTAGGCCATTGAGGATGGGATGGTTTTCGGGTAACGAAAAGAAAACCATCATGAAGAAGACACATCATACGACGGAGCAAATCATCCGCATCCTGCGGGAGGCGGAGACCAGCGGGCAGAG